>JAEXNR010000053.1 GCA_023439505.1 Bacillota bacterium | reverse complement strand
GCTGTCGATTCATTTAATGAAAATTTCTTTTTCGAAGTCCATTTCGATTGCTCTTTATGGGCCTTCAATTTTTTAGAATTTTCAGGGTTGTTTTACTGTTCAATTATCAATGTTCTGTTGGTCTTTTTCGCCTTCGTTGTTGTGTTTCTCAACGTCAGCTTGACTATCTTATCATGCATTTCTTAACTTGTCAACTACTTTTTTTATTTATTTTTCGAGGTTTTTTACCTCTCTAATTTTCAAAAAGCAGAACGGAGAAAGAGGGATTTGAACCCTCGCGCCGCTATTAACGACCTACTCCCTTTCCAGGGGAGCCCCTTCAGCCGCTTGGGTATTTCTCCAATCAAATGATCTAATACTGTATTTTACAAAGCGGAGAGAGTGGGATTCGAACCCACGGTTCCTTTCAGAATCACTGGTTTTCAAGACCAGCCCCTTAAGCCGCTCGGGCATCTCTCCAAACGTCGCTTAGCTAGTATATCATCACCATTATCATGTGTCAAGAGATTTTTTATTATTCATTTAAGATAATTTTTATTCCTCATTCCTTCCATTTTATAACTCTGATTTATCGCAAAAATGTATCTTCTAATATTTTTTCCGCCATGATTAGATCTTCCGGTGTCGTTATTTTAATATTGCTGTAATCTCCCGTGATCATATGAACTGATTTTCTTAGAAAGGTTTCATAAACCATGGCATCATCAGTAATAGAAAGGTTCTCCAAATTCTTTGTTTCCATAAGCTTTTCATATGCCTGCCTAATCTGACAATACATAAAACATTGTGGCGTCTGTGCTGTCCATAAGGTATTACGGTCAGGAGTCGATACGATCTCACCGTTATCATCAACTACCTTAATGGTATCTTTTACAGGTACCCCAAGGATGCAAGCATTCAGCTCTCTCACCTTTATTATGCTCTCCTCTATCAAACGGAGCGAAATGAAGGGACGGGCCCCGTCGTGAATTAAAACATAACTGCAATCTTTTATACTTTGCAATGCACAATATACAGAATCATATCGTTCTTTTCCACCTTGGATAATTTCCGAAACTTTATCGAACCGATGCTGCGTAACTAATTCTTTGCAGTAATCGATTTGGTCCCTTCCAGTGACCAGAATGATCTGATCCACGGTGCTTTTCTGAAATGTGCTTAAAGAATAATAAAGGATAGGCTTATTCTGTAATTCTAAAAATTGCTTGGCTACAGTGGAATTCATTCTTTTCCCCTGCCCGGCTGCCAATATTATTGCAGTAATTTTCCCCCTCATATCGGAAACTCCCATCTGTATCATCGCTGACCGATCTTTAAGTTTGGGACTGCATTCAAATCAAGTCCGCATCTGATTCCTTTTTTATATTCATAATAAGCTGCTGCCCCTATCATTGCCGCATTGTCCGTACAAAAAATCGGGGAAGGATAATAAAATCTTATTCCATTTTTCTGACAGGCCAAAAGCATGGCATCACGTAAAGCACTATTCGCTGCCACCCCCCCTGCTATGGCGATTTTATCCATATGGTGATCCTTTGCTGCCAGTATTGCCTTTGTAACCAATACATCAACAACGGCCTCCTGAAAGGATGCTGCCACATCAGCATAGTTTATTTCTTCCTGTTTCATTTCACAGGAATTGATATAATTTAATACCGCAGATTTTATTCCGCTAAAACTAAAATCATAAGGTGCCCCTTCAATGTTGGCTCTTGGAAATACAATTGCTTTCCTGTCACCCTCTTTTGATAACTTATCTATCTTTGGTCCTCCCGGATATCCCAGTCCGATTGCCCTGGCCACCTTATCAAATGCTTCTCCCGCAGCATCGTCTCTGGTCTTTCCGATAATCTCATAGATCCCATACTCCTTTACAAGCACAAGGTGCGTATGTCCGCCTGAGACGATCAGACATAAAAATGGCGGTTCCAGATCTTTGTTCTCAATATAATTAGCTGAAATATGACCTTCGATGTGATGTACTCCGACCAAAGGCTTCTTTGCCGCATAGCTGATTGCTTTTGCTTCCGCTACTCCAACCAAAAGCGCACCGACAAGACCGGGTCCGTAGGTCACACCAATGGCATCTATCTCCTGTAACGATACATTGGCTGTATTTAGAGCCTCTTCAATCACCTGATTTATTTTCTCTATATGTTTTCTGGATGCAATTTCCGGTACCACGCCTCCATAGAGTTTATGAAGGTCAATTTGCGAAGAAATAATATTCGATAATACATCCCGGCCATTTTTCACCACTGCCGCTGCTGTCTCATCACAGGATGTTTCTATTGCCAGAATTAATTTGTCCTCTATCATATGATACCTCATTTCTGTACTTTTTCTACTCGTCCAAAATTTATGTTTCCGTTTTAAACGCAAACCTACAGAGCAAAAGATTTTACCTGTCTTTCGCTATGCACTTGCTCTACGATTCGTTTTTATTGGAAATGACTTCCCATCCAAGGATACGCCATTCATTAAAGTCATCTTTGCGCAACAGATATTTCCATTCCTCTACACTTTTGCTTTGATCTCTTATCACATAGGATGCGTAAACTGTGGCAAGCTCATTTCCGTCTATTGTATTTTGCCCCTCCAGTTTATCATCCAGATAATAATTTGATATCTTGCGATCTGCATCCCTCCAGATAGCCAGTTCCGAATACAGATTCTTAAGATATTGATCCTCTGGATTTTTATCCAGTAATTCCTCATCATATAGCTTTCTGATTTTTAACGCCAGTTCTTTCCGCTGATCATCTGTGATGTCTGTGGAATAGATTTCTTTCAGCATGCTGCTATATAATTTAATTACTTCCCTTGCAGTATCAGGATAGTAGATATTTAAGTCTTTCTCGATGAGTAATTCTACTTCTGATTTCCGGTCTGTACTTCCGGACGGCGTACTCTGCCGATTTGACAGATAATAATTATATACAACAATCATACCTACCAACATGGCCATTGCCAGCATCACAGTGAATGTTTTCTTTCCGTTTTTCATTCAGATACCCCCTTCTGACCTGAATTATTCGTTCTTATCAAACTCAAGCGTTACACTTTTTCTGTCTTTTCCCAACTTGGTGTTCTTAAAAATTTTTTTTGCCTCACCAATATAATCTTCCGGCCTGGTTAGAGAAGGACTATAATGCGTCAGCCACATTTCATTCACATTTGCTGCTTTCGCAATTCTTGCGGCCTCATAAAAGGTCATATGTTTATATTCTTTGGCCTTTGCATCTTTGTCCTTTTCCCCATACATCCCTTCACAAATGAGCAAATCTGATTCCTGCGCATTCTCAATAATTGACTTCGTCGGTCTTGTATCGGTACAATAGGTCAGCTTTATTCCCTTTCGCTGTGGCCCCAATACCATTTCGGGAGTATAAACAATATCTGCATCGATAATTGTATCCCCTTTTTGCAGACGGTTCCAATACTTTTGAGGTACCTTATTCTCCAGCGCCCTCTCTGTAAAAAATCTTCCGCCCCGTCTGATCTGTATACTATAGCCGTAGCAGATCACATTATGCTTTACCTGAAATGCTTTAATTACATACCCATTCAGTTCAATGATTTCTTCTGCTTCACTCAGTTCTTTGAATTTTAGCTCAAAGGGAAGCTCAGGTGCTATAATCCTAAGAGAATTCACCACCCGCTCAAGGCCCTTTGGACCAATTAACGTGACGGGTTCGGTTCGTTCAGAATTCCCCATGGAAAGCAACAGTCCCGGTAATCCGCTGATATGATCCCCATGATAATGGGTAAAACATATGATATCAATAGCGTGTGCGCTCCATCCCTTTTCCTTTATGGTGATTTGCGTTCCTTCCCCACAATCTATCAGTAAATTGCTTCCGTTATATCTTGTCATTAATGCGGTAAGCCATCTGCCTGGAAGTGGCATCATACCACCCGTTCCCAATAAACATACTTCTAACATTATCTTCCATGCCTTTCTTTCACTCCTCGTTGATGTTACAAATCCACCTTATGCTTGTATTTGTAACACGGACACAGCCCGCCATAGGAGTGTTTGAATTAATTTTAGTTATCCTTTTATGATCAAACCAAACGTTTCATTTCTCCATGCAATGATCTTTCTTATATTCTACCACGATCTATCTTACATATAATCATAATTATTTATATTTTAACAGGATTTTCTATGTTTTGTCCAGAAATTTATGAGTATCGAGTGAATCAGAAGTCAAAAGATATCGTAAAAAAAGAGTTGGCTTTCATGCCAACTCCAAACTTTCTTATAACACTTCGAATTTTTTTCTTAACTCTACCGGTATCTTAAATTCAGAGATGATTTTCTCATAACACGCTTCACAAAGATTAAAATGATGAACTTCCATATCTCGTTTTGAAAAATACCCCCATTCCTTTGTTGCCTCGAATGCATCCTCTCTGAGTATACCATTCACAATATCTAAGCTTTTTCCACATGAATTGCAGTAGATCGGATGATCTATACCTTTGTTTAAGTTTTCTGCTTTTTTCATGAATTATTCCTCCCCGTCTGATGCATAGCTTGCCCTTGGTTCTATTATAATCCCTAATACACTGTTTTTATAGTGGGAATTACTGTATGGGTTTCCACCACATAATAACTGCATCTTCATTGGGCTTTTGGTAAAAGTCCTTGCGTATTGCTACCTGTTCAAATCCCAGAGTCTCATATAGACGAATTGCCGCCAGATTTGATCGGCGTACCTCAAGTGTAAAAGTGCCTAACCCCTTGGTCTGCCCTTCCCTGATCAGCTCCTGTAGCATCTCTAATCCAATCCTTTTCCTGCGAAATTGTGTCTTCACTGCAACATTATAGATATCACCTTCCCCGGCAATACCCCAACAGCCGCAATACCCCACAATTTCACCATGAATTTCCGCTACCAGATAAAGATTATTTGTATTTTTTAATGAACTATAAAAATCTTCCTCACTCCAGGGTTGGGAGAAGATCTCTTTTTCTATTTGATGTACTTGTACCACATCAGATTCCAGCATTTTTCGAATCAGCATTTCGTTATTTCCTGCTCTTTCTCTGCCTGTTTCTCTGCACGTTCCCGCTCTGCCTGTGATAAGCGTAAATAAATCGGCTCATGCTCGTCTGCTGTTTGTATTTTATTCTCTTTAAAGTACCGGATCCCAAGAGCTCCAACCGCACCTGCTCTTTGCCTGTTTAAAAATGACGGGGCAAAAGAATAGGGTACTGTTATCTTGTTTATAATCAGATTACGATAAACATCCACACCATCTCCAAGAAAAATCACCTCTCGCTTCCTTTGGTTGATTTCATCAAGAATTTCAGCCACAGAAAGCGCACATTGTGCTTTGATTACTTGAAATTCATCATCTGAAAATCCAAACAATCCGGTATAAACCTGTTCTCTTCTTGCATCGATCATCGGACAAATCAGCTTGTCCGTTCCAAATAGCTGAAATGCCATCCCGTCCAATGTGGGTATTGTAACAATCGGCTTATGAAGCGCCAAACCTATTCCCTTGGCAGTTGCCGATCCTATTCTGAGTCCCGTAAAGGAACCCGGTCCGGAAGATACCACGATGGCATCTATTTCGTTTAAATCAAGTTCTACCATCCTCACGATTTCATCCAGCATGGGCAGCAAGGTCTGGGAATGTGTCTTTTTATAATTGACGGTATATTCCGCCAATAAAGTATCTTCAGTGATAACGGCCACGGATGCTACCAGTCCGGAACTGTCCATTGCCAAAAGTTTCATAAACTATCATCCTTTTCAGCGCTCATTTCGTCAATCCAAACTGCTAATGCGTGATGTATTCATGGATCATCAAAACAAGCATTCATTTTTATTATAAATTATTTAGATAAGATATTATTCATATGCTTTATCAATGATTATTTTCCGGTAGTCAAACCCCTTTTCTAATTCCTTGCAAATGAAGATGGTGGTTTTGATTTTCGGAAGAATTTCATCTATCAGTTCCGACCATTCAATGAGACATACCCCGTTCCCATAAAAATAATCCTGATATCCGATTTCCTCCATCTCTTCCACATCTGCAATCCGATATACATCAAAATGATATAAGGGCAGCCCACTGCCTTCATATTCCTGAACAATGGTGAAGGTTGGACTATTAACCGCATCCTCAATTCCCAAACCTTTGGCAAATCCCTGGGTAAAAACTGTTTTGCCTACCCCAAGATCTCCATTCAGGCAATACAATTCTCCCTTTTTTGCCTTCTTGCCCAGCGCATATCCTATTTGAAATGTATCCTCGGCTTTAAAACTCTCTGTCTTCATAGCTGATCCTTTACTGAACTCTGTATTGTATCATTTCCCTCTTTCCAATCGCGTTAATTATAGCAGATCTATTTTAAAAAAGATAGAGGCGCATCCAACAAAAAAGCCAAAACCTGTGGTCTTCACCTGTGATTAAGATGTTCCCAGCAGTTTTCAGCTCTTTGATTACTTATTCATTTCTTCTTTTAATGTATCTCTCTATCTTAGTAAGTTACTCATTTTTCCGTTTAATATACGAAATGCATAATAGCCAATAATAGAAATACCAATTCCTTTCGCTATATTAAATGGTGTGATACCAAGCAATACCAGACTTCCAAGATTTTTAATTGCCGGTACACCGGCTGCTGCTATGCCAACTACGACGTCCATACCACCAAACAATCTTGCATAAAGGGGGATCATGACGAAATAATTGAGTAAAGCTCCTGTTATAACCATCGCTGCAGTCCCCACAAAAAATAGGAATATCATAAAGATACCACTCCATGATTTCGAATTTCCGTGCTTTATTTGTCTGGCTTTTCTGACTTTATATAATATACCCACCGGAATAATATAAGCGATGCTGATAATAAAATTGGCTAATTCACCGATTCCGCTGGTTGTAGATGCCGTAATTGCTTTTATAATATTTTTAATTAATTCTACAAACACACCGGCAAAGGGTCCGAATTGCAAAGCCGCAAACACAGCCGGAATATCACTGAACTCAATTTCCAGAAACCCAAGATGCTTATAAGGAAGATGAATCAGCATTAAGACATAAGAAAGTGCTGCCAGTAAACTAACCAGAACCATCTGTTTTGTTGATAAAACGGTACCTTTTTGTTTTGAAATTACATTTGTGTTCATATCAATCTCTCCTTTTCAGTTGCAAAGGAAAATTCCCGGTTGCAGCTTATCATGATATCCGGCATGCTGTTTTATGTCAAGTAACCGGCCATATCATAAAACATGTTTATGGTAAATCCGATCACATAAAAAGTCCCGATTTTTTATATCAAAAAATCGGGACGCCGCTTATCAAATATATCGCTGCTCTTCTACCATCCAGACTTTACTGTCGGTTTTGGAATTTCACCAAATCAATCAAGAATGTAAGGGGTTCTGTCTCTCCTTATCACCTATGAGTCGCGGACTATACCGCCGGTCGGGAATTTCACCCTGCCCCGAAGAATTACCTTTATTCATTTATATTTTTCATTCACTATATTACATCAAATAAAGTCTAATGTCAACCTCATAACAATTTCCAAATATTAATTCTTTGTTACTCATTAAAACCTTCCACATAGGAGATCGGAAGTGAGAATAAAATGCCCGTATTCGGTTCCCTGAGGTTGATTACGTCATGAATGACATTTCTCACGTCCTGAAGCTGCTCCTCTTTAATCACAAAAAGCATTACTTTACAGCCCTCTTTGTCTTCTTCTGCCAGAATGTTTCTAATCATTCCAAAGATTGGAAGGTCCTCCATGGTCATCAACTCACCGGCAATCCCCGACCCCTCGAGAACAGTACCGCCGCTTACACCGGCTTTTACAAGACATTTCATCAAGGTATTCGCTAAATCCAGTTTTTTTAAGATTAATACCAGAAGCTGCATGCTATCGCCCCGCCTTTTCCTATGATATAATACATCAAAAAATGTCTCGCTCCATTTTTCTCAAACAGAAAGCATACTCCAGCTTATACTTTATCCTAGGTCAGGACGCCTTCCGGTAATACAAGAGTCTCTTTATATTTTTCACTTATAGATTTCCTGCCATCTTATCCTTTATTACACCAAGAACTTCTCTGACGTAATAATTCACCAGAAGTATGGGATCAGAAGGTGCCGATATCCCCTGAACATGAGGCAAGCCTTGTTTTCTGGCTATTTTTATTGCACGGAATACATGAAAGCTATTTGTTACGATGGCGACCTTTCCAGCCTCCTCCGGCATAATCATCTTACTATATCTTATGTTCTCATTGGTATTGGTTGATTTATCTTCTTTTATAATTCTTTTCTCATCTATTCCGTTCTCTGCCAGGTACATCTCCATTGCCTGTGCTTCAGAGATATCTTCTCCCTGACCCTGACCTCCTGATACAATTACTTTGGTATTCTGATTTTCCGACAAATAAGTAATCGCCGTATCCAGTCGCTTCTGCAATGACTTTGTAATCCTGGTACCACGTACTTGTGCTCCGAGTACGATGATATAATCCATCCCCGGATCTGCCTTTTGATTCCCGTGGTAAATGATCATGCCCTCTAGCAGTGCAAATACTCCAAACGCCATGATCACAATAACAAGAAGAGAGATTCTTAACATCCTGGCGAGGATAATTTCATGTTTCATCATATACCAAATGGTAAAACATAAAAGAATACAGCCAATCCCCACCATGAACCATACCCAGGAAAAGGATGCCCCGATACCAGCATAAGAGACGATGATTCCATAGTATATCAAACTGATTGCTCCGATAAGGAGTAATAATAATAAAATTATATTCATTGTAATCCTCCATGCCGCCAATACCCGCGAATTTGGGCGTCAGCACAAATTTGTCGTGTGAAAATTTTAATTTTCACTCTAAACCCTCCGTGCTGCCAATACCCGCGAATTTGGGCGTCAGCGCAAATTTGCCGTGTGAATTAGTTTTTTATAATTCACACTATGCCCCTTTATAGCAGCTGGTCTCTCAAGGTTCTTTACCCTGTCATGTCACTGCGCTAACTTCATGGTTAATTGTATTCTTTTCTTGGCAAGGTCAACACTAAGCACTTTTACTTCCACAATGTCCCCAACACTCACCACATCCAAAGGATGCTTCACAAACTTCTTGTCAGAAAGCTGGGAGATATGGACCAATCCGTCCTGATGAACACCGATATCCACAAACGCACCAAAATCTATCACATTGCGTACTGTTCCTTTTAATATCATGCCTTCTGCCAAGTCTTTCATGTCCAATACATCCGTACGCAAAATGGGCTTTGGCATCTCATCTCTTGGATCTCTTCCCGGTTTTTCCAATTCCTTTACGATATCAGTCAGGGTTATTTCTCCAATCCCCAGTTCCTGTGCCATTTTCTTTTTATCTCTGATCTTCTTACCGATGGCTGCCTCTGATCCAATCCCTTCCCTCTGATTTATATCATCTTTGACTATCGATGCAGGTGCAGGATTTCCCATAGCTGCTGCCAATGCTTTTCCAAATACAGTATCCTGTGTACTTATTTTAATCTCCGGTTTCTTTTTGACAGGTTTTTTCTCAGTTGATACCGGAGTTAATGTTCCCTTATTCTTAATCGCCTTAGACTGAATCTCCTTGATGTCTTCCAAGGTAAGATTTAATTTGTTCAGAAGTTTCTCCGTTGCATCATAGGATTCCGGATGAACACCGGTTGCATCCAGCGGATTATCTCCCCCCGGAATTCTCATAAAGCCGGCACATTGCTCGTACGCTTTCGGGCCAAGCTTTGCCACTTTTAAAAGTTCATTACGGCTGTGAAAACGTCCGTTAGCCTCCCTGTACGCCACTATATTTTTTGCAATGACTTTGGAGACACCGGAGATATGCTCCAGCAAGGACACAGAGGCGGTATTCAGATCGACTCCTACCTTATTAACACAATCCTCCACCACGCCGGAAAGCATTTCACCTAATTTCTTCTGATTCATATCATGCTGGTATTGTCCTACCCCGATGGACCATGGATCAATCTTAACCAACTCGGCCAGCGGATCCTGCAATCTTCTTGCTATGGAGGCTGCACTTCTCTGACCCACATCAAAATTCGGAAATTCTTCTGTTGCCAGCTTACTTGCAGAATATACAGAAGCACCGGCTTCATTTACAATAATATATCGCACCGGCTTCTTTAATTCTTTCAGCAGTTCGACGATTATAAGCTCAGATTCTCTGGATGCAGTGCCATTACCCACCGAGATTAAAGTAATATTATACTTATCAATTAATTTCTTTACCGTCTGTTTTGCTTCTTCTACTTTATTCTGTGGCTGTGTGGGATAAATTACTACCGTATCCAATACTTTTCCCGTACTATCCACTACGGCAAGTTTACAACCGGTACGAAATGCCGGATCCCACCCCAGTACCACCTGCCCTGCAATGGGAGGCTGCATCAGAAGCTGCTCCAAGTTCTTTGCAAATACTTTAATCGCTCCGTCTTCTGCCTTTTCCGTCAGATCGCTTCGAATTTCACGCTCGATCGCGGGGGCAATCAATCTCTTATAACTGTCTTCTATCGCTGCCTGAAGATAGCTGGTGGTATTTACATTATCTTTTGTGATTACCATCTTCTCCAAATAACGGTGGATTCGTTCTTCCGGTGCTATGATCTTTACGGTAAGAATCTTCTCATTTTCCCCTCGATTAATGGCTAGCACCCGGTGTCCTGCAAGCTTTTCAATATTCTCTTCAAAGTTATAATACATCTCATAAACAGATGTCTGTTTTTCATCCTTGGCGGCAGCGGTAATTTTACCTTCTTTGATGGTCATATCCCGGATATAAATCCTGTATTGCGCCTGGTCGGAGATACTTTCCGCTATAATGTCAAGTGCTCCCGCAATGGCATCCTCCACTGTTTTTACTTCTTTGTCCTCGGACAAATAGTCCAGTGCAGACATGGCAATTGGCTGCGCTGTCTCCTGTGCAAGTATAATTTCTGCCAAACCATCCAGTCCTTTTTCCTTGGCAATGGTAGCTCTAGTCCTTCTTTTGGGACGATAGGGCCGATAAAGATCTTCTACAACCACCAAGGTTCCTGCTTCTAAGATTTGCTTCTTTAATTCTTCTGTTAATTTTCCCTGTTCCTCTATGCTATTGATAACCTGAGTTTTCTTGTCTTCCAGGTTTCTTAAATATTGTAAGCGTTCGTATAAATTTCTTAACTGCTCATCATCCAGGGAGCCTGTCACTTCCTTACGATATCTTGCAATAAAAGGAATTGTATTACCCTCATCGATTAATTTGACGGTGGCTTCTACCTGGTCCAGCCGAATCTGCAATTCCTCTTTTATCTGCTTTAAAATATCCATTCTTCTACTCCTTAACGTCTTTTACTTAATATCAAATATTCTATATCATACCATTTGGCCAAGGGAAAAGCAAGTAGGCAGCGGTATGAAACTGGTTGCAATCGGAAATGAAAGGTCTTATAATAGAGGTAGCCATATGATAGGATCATCTTTTTGAAAGGGGGTACTTCTGTGATTAATCCGGTCAGTTTTCGATATGAAGGAATCATTTATCCTCGTTTTGGTTATCAGAATAATAATGCAGCCGTTTTGCCGGTGGATCAGATAAAAAGAATCGCCCCTACTACTGCAGGTACTGCTTTTTCAATGTATTCTACCCGTAAAACAATTGACCCTTCCCTCACCCAGATCAAGTATAACACGGATCATCCTTATGATAATGCAAGAATGCAGTCTGATGCTGTGCTCGTACTTGGGAGGAATGTGGATCTGCTTGCCTGATGAGATTTCAATTAACATTGTGCACTTCACACGCCGGCGTTGTTATTCAAAATATTGGATGATGATTGCTTTTGCCGTTTGAGGTGCATTATATTTTTCTATGTATTGACAAATCAAATACGATGGAATAATATATCTAATAGATATATTATTCCATCGTATTTTTTAAAGTATTTTAAAGGACAGGTGATTTAATGAAAGAGCATGTTATTCTATACTATTTTTCCGCAACCGGAAATACCTCAGTAATCGTAAACAGAATTTCTGAATATTTAATTCACAATGATTTTGAAGTTATCATTGCACCCATAGAAGATGGAGTTCTTACGCTGTCACAGCCTCACAGGATTATATTTGCATTTCCGGCCAATTCCCAGGCCATTCCTCTCTTTGTATGGAAGTTTTTTAAGTCCCTTCCAAAAGGGGGAATGCAAAAGGTGGCTTTACTAGTAACTTTAAATGAATCCACGTATATTATGAAACCCTTGCGCACACTTCTTCGCAGAAAGGGCTATTCTGCATGTTTAACATTTTCCATACAGATGCCGAATAACATGCTTATGACTCCCATCGATGTAATGGACGATAAGAATCGATTACAGAGAGCTTTTCATCAGGCAGATGAATTTACGCAACGATTTGTATCCGGAGAGGATTATTATCATACGGATTTTGAAGGCTCCCGCTTTGTATCATTCTTAACCAGAAGAACAGGTCTCCCCATTTTTTTTATGCGATTCTTCTTTAAATTAAGTACCGACAAAGATTTGTGTTTGAATTGTGGTCAGTGTATTCATGGTTGTCCCGTGCAAAATATACAGGAAGGATTTCCTCCGAGGCACAAAAATAAGTGTGATTTTTGTATGAGATGTGCGGCACAATGCCCTGAAAAGGCTATTTATATCATAGGAAAAGAGCATATTACTATTCGTAAAACCAATGAAAATTAGTTCCGTATCGTGGACAAAGGGCTGCCTCATAATGACGATATTGCCATTATGGGCAGCCCTTTCGTTTTATCTTTAATTTCCGTTCTTATGCCTGGGATAATACAAATTTCTCGTGAACTGCATTCATTGCTTTTTCCACAAAGATCTCATCGATTAATACAGTAACTCTGATTTCTGAAGTTGAAATCATCTTAATATTTACACCCACATCATAGAGTGCTTCAAACATCTTGGCCGCAACACCGGCGTTGGACATCATTCCTGCGCCAACGATGGAAACTTTTGCTACGGATCTCTCAACATCAATCTTCTGACATTTCAAGCTGCCTTCACGATGTCTTTCCAGAATTGCAACAGCTTCATCCAGGTCATCTTCCTTTACGGTAAAGCTGATATCTTTTGTACCGTCTCTGCCAACGGATTGCAAAATAATATCTACATTCACATTATGTCTTGCAAGGTGATTAAATAATTTGAAAGCCACTCCCGGCTGATCTTCTAACCCGATCACTGCAATCCGTGCAGTGTTTTTATCACAGGCTACCCCACTAACTAACATTTTCTCCATTTTAACTTCCTCCTTAACTACAGTACCTTCTGTTAAATTCAAACTGGAACGAACGACCAACTGTACACCATATTTTTTAGCCATCTCTACAGAACGATTATGCAATACTCCAGCTCCTAACGATGCCAGCTCCAGCATCTCATCATATGTGATCTCATCTAACTTTCTTGCAGTCTTTACAATTCTTGGGTCTGCTGTAAATACGCCGTCCACGTCTGTATATATCTCACACGCATCTGCATGGAGTGCAGCAGCAAGCGCAACTGCTGTTGTGTCAGAACCGCCTCTTCCAAGCGTCGTGTAGTCATCAAACTTATTAACACCCTGAAATCCTGTTATTAATACAATTCGCTTATTCTGTAATTCATTGCGGATTCTCTCCGTATCAATTCGTTTCAATCTTGCGTTTCCATAGACAGAAGTTGTATGCATTGCTACCTGAAATGCATTTAAGGATACCGCAGGAACTCCCAGTGCGTCCATTGCCATTGCCATCAAAGAAACTGATATCTGCTCGCCTGTTGTCAAAAGCATATCCAGTTCTCTTTTGGATGCATTCGGATTAATATCTTTTGCCTGTGCCAGCAATACATCCGTCTGTTTTCCCATCGCAGACAAAACCACAACTACCTCGTTGCCTTTTTTGTAATCTTCAATACACCTTCTGGCAACATTAAAAATTCTTTCCTTATCGGCAACGGATGTGCCACCGAATTTCTTTACTATTAACATAGCTGCCTCCTACTTATTTTATCACTTGCATTTATAATTTTGCGTCATGATATTATATGAACTTAACTTCCAAGTACGCCACGTAGATAATCAGTGTTATTTCATCCGATCTTCCGGATCTTTTCAGAAAATTCCAGCTCTAATGAACACAGTACTTAATACGTTAAGCCAGTTTCTTGTTACATTCTTAACACTTCAGGTCCTTCGTTAAAGCTTTGACGTCTTATATCCCTGCCATTAATCCTCTGCCTGAAATAATCGATTTATAACAGTATAGCCTTCTTCAATGACAATCCCGCTTAATTTTGCTTCAGCTTCATTATAATGCCAGGAGTTGCACTTCTTCTGTGTGCTGTCATACAGTAAATAGGGAACGGGATCGCTGGTGTGGGTTCTGCATCGGATGGGGGTAGGATGATCCGGCATAATGAGCATTCGATAGTCGACACCGGATTTTTCCATCTCATCTACCACTATCTTAATCACCTTTTGATCCAAAAACTCAATTGCTTTTATTTTATTCTCAATGCTGCCCTGGTGCCCCATTTCATCCGGGGCTTCCACATGGATATAAACAAAATCATAATCCTCTTCCAGTAATACCTTAACGCCTGCCAAGGCTTTTCCTTCATAATTTGTATGAAGTGTTCCGTCCGCTCCTTCTACCTCGATTACCTTCATCTCGGCACCCACAGCAATTCCTTTTAATAAATCCACAGCTGAAATCATGGCACCCTTTTTATGATTCTTCTCCTCAAAAGAAGAAAGTGCGGGTCTTGTTCCTGCTCCCCAAAACCAGATTGAATTGGCTTTGTTAATCCCCTTTGCACTACGCTCCACATTAATCGGATGCTGATTAAGAATATCATAACTTCTCTTCATCATCTTTTTTAACTCCGGCTCTATGGGAAGATACTCCCCAATTACTTTCCCCAGGATGTCATGTGGTTGTGATAAATCAACCACATCCCCCCGATCCCAAATCGTTAGATGGCGGTAACTGGTTCCTACATAAAACTTATAGATGTCATTTTCCAACTCTTTCCTTAACGCTTCAATCAAAACAGCAGCGTCCTCAGTAGAAATCTCACCCGCGCTATGATCAAGAATGGTTTTCTCCTCGTAAGGCTTATCATCGTCTGATAAGGTAACCACATTACATCTTAAAGCAATATCCGTATCTTTCATATCTACTCCGATACTTAACGCCTCTAACGGTGATCTTCCGGAATAATATACCCTGGGATCATAACCGAGAACCGCCAGATTTGCCGTATCACTTCCCGGCTTCATACCTTCCGGTATGGTATGTGCAAGTCCGATTTCAGACTTAGCTGCAAGCTCATCAAGTTGCGGAGTTTTAGCAGCCATCAAAGGTGTCTTATGATCCAGCTGGGCCAGAGGTTCATCTGCCATACCGTCTCCAAGAACTACAATGTACTTCATAACTTCCTCCATCTGCCGCTTTGGCGGCATAAAATCCTGCCCCTGTCTATTCCAACGCAGGATTTCTTTATTCATATTTAAAATCTTGCCCTGATTACATTAAGGATGCCGGACAACTGCTCTTTCTTTTCCTTCATTTCAAGTTCAGTTATGATCGGAGTAATAAATGCCAGTTCTCCTTCTACCTCTGCGCCCTTAATAACTTCAATGTCTCCAAACAATTCCATTGCATGTTTTAAAGCACCATCAACATTCTGCATACGAACAAAAAACTTATTCTTTACCCGATTGATATCGGTGAGTTCCAGCTTCTTGCTGCTCCAGATAGTCCATATATTTTTGCCAAGATGTTTCGCTGCATCTACCACATCTGCTACAACTGCACTCGCTGTAGGCAGCTTGCCTGCTCCGCTTCCATAGAACATAACGTCCCCGATTACATTGCCTCTGACAAAAATACCGTTGAACACATCATTAACACTGTACAGAGGATGACTTCCATTAATTAACATAGGCGCCACCATTGCATAAACACTTTGATCACTTTCTCTGATACTGGTTGCAAATAACTTGATTTTTGCTCCCATCGCTTTCGCATATTTAATATCTACATCCGTGATGTGAGTGATTCCCTCCGTGTAAATGTCTTCATAATCCACCTGCATTCCAAATGCAAGGGAGGAAAGAATCGCAATCTTTCTGCAGGCATCATGGCCTTCCACATCTGCAGCCGGATTTCGCTCTGCATAACCATTGTTCTGTGCATTTTTCAGCGCTGTTTCAAAATCGAGTCCCTCATCACCCATCTTGGACAGGATATAATTGGTTGTTCCATTTAATATTCCTGTGATTTCCATAATTTCATCGGCGGTAAGTGACTGATTTAATGGTCTGATAATTGGAATACCTCCACCTACACTTGCTTCAAAAAGGAAGTTTAGATTTCTATCCTTCGCCATGGTAAGGAGTTCGGCTCCGTGCTTGGCTACCAGTTCTTTATTAGAAGTTACAACACTCTTTCCCCTCATGAGGGCTTCTTTTACAAAAGAAAAAGCAGGCTCAACACCTCCCATTACTTCCACAACAATTTTAATATCAGGATCATCTAATATGATCTTAACGTCATGAACCAGTTTTTCCATAATCGGGTCACCCGGAAACTCTCTAAGATCCAGTACATACTTAATATTAATCTGCTCTCCGGCTCTCTTCTTGATACTGTCTCCATTGGTACTCAGTACCTCAACCACACCGGTACCAATGGTGCCGTATCCTAAAACTGCTATGTTTATCATTCTTGCTCCTCCATTTCATTGTGTAACAATCTCTTATGATATTTAATGATAGATTATGATATTGTTTACTCTCTGGAAACGATTTTTACATAATGAATACCGTCCATAACTTCAATTGCTTCTATTAGAGCAGACGTACTGCTGTCCGTCTGTGATAATATCTCAATGCTGATGGTCAACAGTGCAATCCCATTCACCGGAATACTTTGATGTATGGTAAGAATGTTAGCCTCCCACTTCGCCACCTGATTTAAAACCTTGGACAAAAGCCCCGGTTTATCATCCATCTGTAACATAAAGGTTATGGTCTTCCCCCTGGTATTCTCATAAAACGGAAATATATCATCACGATATTTGTAGAAGGAACTTCTGCTGATATCTACTGCATCGGTAGCTTCCTGAACGGTCATCACGCGCTCTGAATCAAGCAGTCTCTTTGCTTCAACAACCTTTAAGAGCACCTCCGGTACTGCCTTCTTTTTCACTATAAAATATTGATCACTATTCATGCCATTGCACCCCCTGCAGACATCCTACATTATATTTCATGGTTACCATCCTATATTGTATGCATTGTGAATACAATTGTCTTTCTAAGAAAGATATATTATCATATTATTCTGCAATATGCAACTACTATTTTAAAAAAGCGCCCATTATGGACAAGATGTCTCTTTTGACTTCTTGTTTCAATGAACGCTTCTCTTTTTACCTTTTATAAAATCTTTGATAAAAACTCCTTCAGTCTTGGATGGGTTGGATGGTCAAAAAACTGATCCGGTGAATTTTGTTCCACAATCTTTCCTTCATCCATAAATAGTACTCTTGTTGCGACCTTCTTGGCAAATCCCATCTCGTGTGTTACCACAACCATAGTCATCCCTTCATCAGCAAGTTGTTCCATCAGCTCCAGCACTTCCCCCACCATTTCCGGGTCCAGGGCGGAAGTCGGCTCATCAAAGAGCATAACGTCAGGATTCATGGCAAGCGCTCTGACGATTGCTATTCTCTGCTTTTGCCCCCCTGATAATTGATTCGGATATGCATCGGCTTTTTCTGTCAGTCCGATGCGCTTTAACAATTCCATTGCTCTCTGATTTGCTTCTTCACTTGTCATAATTCCCAGTTTTACCGGAGCCATGGTAATATTTTCTTTTACCGACATGTGCGGGAAAAGGTTAAACTGCTGAAATACCATTCCCATTTTTCTGCGAAGCAGATTAATATTGGCCTTTTTATCATTAATCTTATTGCCCTCAAACCATACCTCGCCATCTGTAGGTTCTTCCAACAGGTTCAAGCATCGAAGAAATGTTGACTTTCCGGAGCCGGAAGGTCCTATGACAACTACCTTTTCCCCTTTTTGGATTGTTTCATCTATTCCGTTTAATACCACATGGGAACCAAACGCCTTGGTTAAATTCTTAGTGACGATCACCTCTGGCAAGCCTCCTCTCAAATAACGATAATAATCTGGAAAGTCCGAAAACAATAATCAAATAACAAATTGCCGCTATGACCAACGGAGGAAGTACCTGCCACGTTCTTGAACCAATGTACTGTGCAGCCTTTGTAAGGTCAGTAACCGCTATGATACTGGCCACGGAAGTCTCCTTAATCAGTGTTATAAATTCATTGCCAAGGGCCGGCAATATGTTTTTGACCGCCTGGGGGACGATAATTATCTTCATGGTCTGAAGATAGTTAAGACCCAGGGATCGACCTGCTTCCATCTGTCCCTTGTCTATAGACTCTATCCCCGCCCGTATAATCTCAGCAACATACGCTCCAGAATTGATACCAAAACATACAGCACCAACCATAATCTCATTGGTACCCCGGGCTGTAAATATAAGATTATATATGATCAATAACTGTACCATCAGCGGGGTCCCCCTGATGACATTAATGTAAGCATTACATATCATTGTCAATAGTTTCATCCGGTAATTAACGGATGTAACCTTTAAAACAGCTACCACAACACCAATGATAACACCCAGTATGATTGCCATAAGGGAAATCAACAAGGTAACCTTTAAACCTTCCAGATAAGCCATGTAACGCTGATCCGGCACAATGGCATTATAAAAGGATTCATATATCTTTTGAAGCCGCTCCAATTGTATCCCTCCGTTCTATAATAAGCGGATGTGTTAAAGCATAGATAGAGGGCTGTTTTCAAAGAAGATAACAGCCCCTTTTTGTTCCTGACAAGTTAAAACTTATCGGTACCTCTTGTTCATTACAAGTGAATTCATTCGCTAATTCACCCTGCACCTATGCTTAATCTGAACTTGTTCCTTATTTTCCTGTATGTTTTGAATAAAATTCCTCGATTTTACCTTCATCCTTTAACTTTGTAATAACGGTATTAATCTCATCGAGCAACTCCTGATTTCCTTTTTTAACGGCAATGGCATACTTGTCCTCAAATAAAGTTCCATCCAAAATTGTTAATTCCGGATTTGCAGCAACCATCTCTTGTGCCGGATACTGGTCCATTACAATACAGTCAATTTTACTGTTCTTTAAATCATCCGCTGCCTGTACAAATTTTGTATAACGTTTGATATTTTTAGCCTTAATATTGTCTTCCACCCAGAAATCAGCAATATTTCCCTGTTGAACTCCGATGATTTTATCATCCAGATCCTCAATACTTGTCACCATAGGATTATCTTTATTCACAATTACAACCTCTGTTGAATTTACATAATCATTGGAGAAATCCATCACCTTTGCCCGCTCAGCGTCAACAGACACTCCCGCTGCAACAAGATCAATGGATCCTTGTTGAACTGCAAGCAAGGCACCGTCAAAGTCCATATTCTTAATCTCTAATTTTTTACCGAGATGATCCGCGATTGCCTGTGCAATATCCATATCCACACCAACTACCTTATCACCCTCCAGATACTCATAGGGAGCAAATCCGGCTTCTGTGCCAACGATCAGTGTGTCATTCTGGGCAGCAGTATCATCTTTAGAATCGGTATCATTATTATTCTGCGTATCCGTGTTATTTGCACCATTATCTTTAACGGTATCTTCTTTGGTACCGCATCCTGTGAATAAACCGGCAACTATCATTACCATTACCAGCAATCCGATTATACTTTTCTTCATAAACATATTTCCTCCTGGATATATTGGAGAATCACTCCTCCTTTCTTTTAATAGGTTTACACCTATGAAAGACATTCTTACCTGCATCCTATTTTTTAATCAGAGCCTTTATTATTTCCTGCTCCTCCTCGGATATTAAGTCATTGTGATTCAAGAGAAGGATTAATCGATCTCCGATTTTTGTTAAATTCTCAATATAGGATGTATCCTTACTTTCAAGAATCTGCGGAACCTGATAAATCTGATGAGCTTCAAGTTGTGCAATTTCATTCATCTTATCTACTTCATAAGCTATAGTCATTCCCTTGGATGTAGATAGAATAAATCTGGTCTCTCCATCAGCATCTCTTTCTTCCAGTCCGAATTTTTTTCTGAGACTGTATACCGGGATGACGTCTCCTCTTAGTTGAATTTTTCCTTTTAAGTTTTTAGGAGCATTGGCTAATGGTTCTACCGGAATAAATTTTTCAATAATATTGACATCCATAATATTCATTCCGTATTCTTCGTCTCCCAGCTTAAAAATTGCCTGCTTCATACTCTCCATAGGTATCCCTCCTTGAAAGTTTATCTTTGTCATTTTTGTGCATTCCATTTTAAATAGGCATTAATGAACGGATCAATATTACCATCCATTACACTTGCCGCATTCCCGATTTCTTCATTTGTTCGATGATCCTTCACCATGGTATATGGCTGCATAACATAGGATCTGATCTGATTTCCCCAGCCGATTTCCTTCACTTCGCCTCGAATCCCCGAAATTTTATCCAGATTCTCCTGACGCTTTAACAAAAATAATTTCGCTTTCAACATTTTCATAGCCTTATCCTTGTTTTGAAGCTGGGATCGTTCATTTTGACATTGAACTACAATATTCGTGGGCAAGTGTGTGATACGAATGGCTGATGATGTCTTATTGACATGCTGTCCACCTGCACCGCTGGAGCGGAACGTATCAATTCTGATATCATCATCATTGATCTCAATTCCTGTATCTTCTTCAATATCCGGCATTACATCGCAGGATACAAAGGACGTCTGCCTTTTCCCTGCGGCATTAAAAGGTGAAATCCTCACCAGACGATGGACACCGCGTTCCGATTTCAGATAGCCAAAAGCATTCATTCCGTTAATTTGCAGAGTTACAGATTTTAATCCCGCTTCTTCCCCATCCAGGAAATCAAGTACTTCCGTTTGAAACCCTTTTTTATCCGCCCATCTTTGATACATGCGAAAGAGCATATTTGCCCAATCACAACTTTCTGTACCGCCGGCTCCGGCATGCAGGGTAAGAATTGCGTTGTATTTATCATACTCTTCTGACAATAATGTTCTTAATTTTAATTCATCCAAATCGTGGATAAACAACTGTAGGGCTTCTTCAATTTCCGGCAGCAGGGATTCATCGTTCTCCTCATATCCCATCTGAATTAATGTCTGTACATCTTCATATCTGCTTTTCAGATGTCCATATTCTTCAATGGTGTCTTTCAGATTTTTTAATTCCTTCATAAAACCCTGTGCTTTATCTGCATTATCCCAGAAACCTGTTTCTTCCATGATCAGTTCGATTTCTTTGACCCTGTCCTCTTTTACAGCCAGGTCAAAGTGAATCCCCCACTTCAATCAATGGTTTTTCATAAGTCCCCAGCACATATTTATACTGATCTAATTCTACCACCAAATCACCTCTTATCATTAATTTCTCTATTTTATAACATAATACTTGTATATTGAATGTTAACATGATTCACAAACCATTAAACTGTTCTTCCGCAGCAATGTTTGTATTTTCTTCCGCTTCCACATGGGCAGGGATCATTCGGCTGAATTTTCTTACCGCTTCTTTTTACCGGAGCATTGGGAACAGTTTCGTCTCTGTTGGTACCGGTAACCTTCGCCACCTGTTCTCTTTCAACCTTTTGTTCAATCCGAACATGTAATAATGCTTTGACAGTATCTTCACGAATCGCATTGATCATCTCATCAAACATCTCAAATCCCTGGAACTTATATTCTACAATCGGCTGACGCTGACCATACGCCTGCAAGCCGATTCCCTGACGAAGCTGATCCATATCATCGATATGATCCATCCACTTATGATCAATCACTCTCAATAAAATAACCCGCTCAACTTCTCTCAGATGCTCAATTTCAGGAAATTCCGCTTCTTTCTCTTCATAAAGCTTTACCGCATCTTCTTTTAATTGCTGCAACAGATCATTCTTCTTCATATGATTGATCTGTTCCTGGGATAATTCTATTTTAGGAAGCGGAATAATCGGTGCTATCAAATTATTTAATTCATTCAAATCCCACTCATCCGGCAACTGCTCATCACTGATGCTGGTAGTCACGCAATCTTCCACTGTATCGGTAATCATGCGATAAATCGTATCTCTCATGCTCTCGCCATCAAGAACTCTTCTTCTCTCCGCATAAATAATTTCTCTTTGTTCGTTATTTACCTGATCATACTCCAGAAGGTTCTTTCTGATTCCGTAGTTATTACTCTCAATCTTTTTCTGTGCTCTTTCAATTGCTTTGGAAAGCATATTATGTTCAATCTGCTCTCCTTCCGGCATTCCAAGAGAATTAAATATTCCCATCAGTCGCTCGGAACCAAATAATCTCATCAAATCATCTTCCAGGGAAATAAAGAATTTGGATTCGCCCGGATCACCCTGTCTTCCGGCACGACCGCGAAGCTGATTATCGATACGTCTTGCTTCATGGCGTTCTGTTCCAATAATCTTTAACCCACCAGTTTCAACAACGCCTTCTCCCAGCTTAATATCAGTACCACGGCCCGCCATATTGGTGGCAATCGTTACGGCACCATACTGACCTGCATCCGCAACAATCTCGGCTTCCAGCTCATGAAACTTCGCATTTAAAACTTTATGTGGAATGTTACGTTTCTTTAACAATCCACTAATCTCTTCGGAGGATTCAATGGTAATCGTACCAACCAGTACCGGCTGTCCTTTCTTAAAGGATTCCTCCACCTCACGAATAATTGCGAATAGTTTATCCTTCTTTGTCTTATATACCGCATCCTGATGATCCTTACGAGCCACCGGAAGATTGGTCGGTACTTCTATCACGTCCATACCGTAGATTTCTCTAAATTCCTGCTCCTCTGTTAATGCAGTTCCTGTCATACCGGATTTCTTCTTATATTTGTTAAAAAAGTTCTGGAAGGTAATCGTAGCCAGGGTCTTACTTTCTCTTTTTACCTTTACATTCTCTTTGGCCTCTATCGCCTGATGCAAACCGTCACTATAGCGTCTGCCGGGCATAATACGTCCGGTAAACTCATCAACAATTAAAACCTCGTCATCTTTAACCACATAATCCTTATCACGAAACATTAAATTATGAGCACGCAGAGCAAGTATAATATTATGCTGTATTTCAAGATTTTCAGGATCGGCAAGATTCTCAAGATTAAAGAAACGCTCCACCTTCTTAATACCATCCGCCGTAAGATGAACATTCTTTTCTTTCTCATTAACTATAAAGTCTCCGTCCTCAACAACATCCTCTTTCATAAGAGCAGCCATCTTTGTTAATTCACCACTGGCTTTTCCCCTGGTCAATTGTCTGGCAAGGATATCACATACCCGGTATAATTCTGTTGATTTCCCGCTCTGTCCTGAAATGATAAGGGGCGTTCTTGCTTCATCAATTAATACGGAGTCGACCTCATCGATGATGGCATAGTGTAATTCTTTCTGAACCAGCTGTTCTTTATAGATCACCATATTATCTCTCAGGTAATCAAATCCCAGTTCATTGTTGGTTGCATAGGTTATATCACAATGATATGCTTCCCGTCGTTCATCCTTTTCCATACTATTTAAGATAACGCCTACAGTAAGTCCAAGAAATTCATGGATTTTCCCCATCCATTCCGCGTCACGCTTTGCCAGATAGTCATTAACCGTAACAATATGAACGCCTTTCTCTTCCAGGGCATTCAAATAGGATGGCAAGGTCGCTACCAGCGTCTTTCCTTCCCCTGTACGCATTTCAGTAATTCTTCCCTGATGTAATATGACGCCACCCATCAACTGAACACGATAATGTCTCATCCCAAGTGTTCTTTTTGATGCTTCTCTTACAGCCGCATAAGCTTCCGGTAAAATATCATCCAGGGTTTCGCCATTTTTTAATCTATTCTTAAATTCTACTGTCTTGCCTTTTAATGCTTCATCTGATAGCTTCTCAAATTCAGGTTCCAGTGCTTCTATTCTGTCAACAATCGGTATAATTCGCTTCACTTCCCGCTCGCTATGAGTGCCAAATACTTTTTCTAAAATTCCCATATTCTATCTTCACTCCTGTACTATTCCAAATTCTATCACTAACAATTCAACTATCATTGTAACATCTACCTCGATACTATTCAACTTAATTTTATTTCCTGTAAAAATATATCTATGAATCTGGTTACTACTCCCTCTCTATGATAAAAATAAGGCACAATGATTTCTATAAATAATTCCGAAAAGGAGTATTTTACTGCATTATGCAAGTAAGTGCGAGCGGCTCCGTTTCGGAAATCTTTGTTGAATCATATTCATGGCTTTGAATGGGGTGTAGAACAGCAGTCGTCTCATTTGTCAGGAATAAACAGGAGCTGTCCCAGAAAGTTTCATTGGGACAGCTCCTGTTCCTGATACTCTAATTCGTTCTTTTACGAATAAATTCAACAAACCCATAACTTTTTTTCGAAATATTTAGTATTCCGGCTCAATGAGACCATAGGTATTACCTTTTCTTTTATATACCACATTGACTTCATTGGTCTGCGCATTACGAAACACATAAAAATTATGACCTAATAATTCCATTTGTACGCACGCCTCTTCCGCATCCATGGGTTTGATAGCAAATTTCTTGGTTTTTACAATCTTAATAACATCATCTTCATAATAATCGTCTTCCATAAATGCCTGATTAAAGTTTGCAGCAGCTTGTTTATAGTCAATCAATTTATTCTTATATTTTCTTAACTGCCGCTCAATGATCTCTTCTACTAAATCTATTGATACATACATATCGTTGCTTACTTGCTCAGCTCTTATAATATTTCCTTTCACCGGAATCGTTACTTCTATCTTTTGCCGTTCCTTCTCAACGCTAAGGGTAACATGAATTTCAGTATCAGGAGTAAAGTATTTCTCAAGTTTTCCGATCTTCTCATATACCGCAGTTTTTAAGCCTTCTGTTACGTCAATATTCTTACCGCTAATGATATAACGCATAGTGACCAACTCCTTTTTAACTTTCTTGTAGCATCAATGAATGCTTGATTTATTATATCATAACGCCTTTAAAGTGACAAGCTACTTTCACAGTATTTGGCAAGGGCCCATCATAATACCCAAAATAAGTCATACAATGCATTCTATATTACATAATATTACATTTATCGCATTATATTCGTCTAAATATAACAAATCCTGATAACACACCTCAATTTAATACGCAAAATCGTTAATTATGTGACAATTATGATTTTTTGTATAATCTTTGTAATTATTATTAAAAATCTAAATTTATCATAATTTACAAAACGCATTTTCGATATTGACATTGTTTATTGGATGCGACAGGCGTAGTTTCTCAATGTGGATAATGTGGATAAATTCGTGTATAACTTTATTTTATTCAAAATTGGGGTCTTCTTTATGTGGATAACTTTTTAATTTGGGAAAAATTGCATTAGAGCTTTTCCCATTATTTTCAATACATTATGACTATTTTGTGCATCTTGTACATATTGCTGTTTGTCAATAGGCCTTTATGATAATTTTAAAAGATAATATATCTCATATAAAATTCACTCAAATTAAATCAATTTAACAATAATTATGAAATATATCATATTATTTTGATATTATCTCATGGAATCATAAATTCAATACCTTAATACCCATTCTTATTATAAAAATTATGAAAAAAGACTATTTAAAATATATTTTAATAATCAATATATTTTAAATAGTCTCTATTGTCTCATCGACTCTGATAACGCACAAAACCTTTTTGATTTATACTTTATGGTTTTCTGTATTTCGTTTTTTTTCAAATTTATCAACTTTGTCTGCAAGAAATGGTGCCAGTCCAATAAACTCTGCGCCATATATCCGTTTATCATCTTCTGTAACCGACCTTACGATCTGGATCACCACCCGAAAAAAATCTCCGTCGCCAAGATTTATGTGTCCACGAAAATAATATCCAACCGGCAGCTCAGCTTCACTCATAAAACCTATTCCGTTTTTTGAGATATCAAAGACTGATATGGATGCACCAATATGATTAATCACAATATTATCCTGTTTAAATATCTCATCAACCTCAAGACGAAGTTCAATGGGAAGCCTTTTAAATCTTCTTCTTTCCATATCCGACATATTCCAACTCCTTACTATTATTGTCAATGGGCTCAACTTAATTTTAACATATTTCCCAATCTTTTTAAACTAAAATATCAAAAAACACTGTCGTAAATTAAGATCCTGACAGTGTTTTAAGATTATGTACTTCAATTAATATACAATTCTTCTAATACAGTAAATATCACGGTAATTATACCTTGAGGTGATAATCCCCTGCCTTGTATTTGCAGCATGGACGATTTGGTCATTCCCCATATACAGTGCGACATGATTTACTGTTCCATTGCTGTTAGCATAGAAGATCAAATCGCCCGGCATTCGTTCTGATAGGTTGATCCGTTTTCCGGCGGAGGCTGCCTGATCCCTTGATACTCTGGGAAGACCGTATCCAAAATCACCATATATGGCACGTACGAATCCGGAACAGTCGGCACCACCTGTTAAACTGGTACCTCCCCATACATACCGATTCCCAACAAACTTTAAGGCATAATTGACGATTTCTTTCCGAACTGATGCCAGATCGGAATTATCAACAGGAGGTGGCGTATTCGACTTTGACGGCTGTTGCGCATTATCCTTTGCTTCCTGAGCTCTTCTTGCCTCTTCCGCCCTCCTGGCTTCTTCTTCAGCCAGTTTTTGCTTACGAGCTCGCTCGGCTCTCTCCGCTTCTTCCTGCGCTTTTTTAATTCTGTTCTCTTCCTCTACAGAAATTGCATGTTCAAACTCAACTGTAATCGTTATGAAATCTTTGGAGAGGAAACCGGTAAAGTCCTTTCCTGTATCATCATCAACGCCCAAGATAATTTCTACCCATTCATCATATTCTTTCTTAACGACATAGGTCTCACCCTGAGGGACTAAAGTTAATATCTTAGAATCAACACTTTTCTCTTCTCTTACTCTTAACGTCTGTGTGTTTACGGTAGCATATTTGGTAGCATATTGATCCACCATTGAATTGGCATCAAAACCCGTTACAAGAAAGTTAGAAGCAATGTAACCCTGTACATCACCTGATTTTATCTTTACCCAATCCCCTTCTAACCGCTCCAATATATCTGCCGCACAACCACGGTACAGTTTCCCTACCACCTCACTGTCAGTAGTAGGCTGTGTCCTTACATTTACATAGTTATCTGCTATAGAAATTCCCTTATTTTCATAAGGGGAAAGAATCTCTGTCTGTAATAATTTAATCAGTGTATCATCCGGAGCCTTAGAACCATTCCCCTGATAATAATTATCTAAGGATGTGGCTATGCCCGCTATTCCCTGTTCCTGGCCGATCAAACCTTGCGCTTTGGCTAAGTGTGCGGGAAGGAATAGAACAAGCGTCGTAGTTGCAATACAGGCAGCAACCTTCATCGCCCTATCTTTTCTCATGTATTTTACCTCCTAAGTACCGCAAGCAATAAATCACCGTTTTCCTTTGTTATATCAAATCTCTTTCCACTCAAATATTACGAATTTATTACAATCAACGTGATAATTATAACAAATTTGACACAAAGTGTCAATGTACAAGGATCGCAAATTTCATCGATTTTATCATAATTTTCTCATTTTTTTAGTCTTTATCGAATATCAGCCAATACCTGTTTGACTTACAGCAAATTTAAATATTTTTCTACTGCTGTAATTGCATTGGCCCCGTCAGAAGCAGCTGTAATAATCTGTCTAAGCTCCTTCGTTCTGATATCTCCTGCGGCATAAACTCCCGGAACATTCGTCTCACAGGTCTCTCCAGCTATCACATATCCTCCCTGATCCAAATCCACGACTTTTCCATATACTTCGGAATTAGGAATATACCCCACCGCAATAAAAACACCTGACACCTCATACTCAGCTGTCTCATCTGATTTTATGTTCTTAACCTTGATATTCTCTACCTTATCCTCCCCATCGATTCTTTCTACAACACTATCCCATAGAACTGTAACATTGTCCATCGACGTAAGTCTGGAGGTAATACTTTTCGATGCTCTGAACTGATCTCTTCTGTGTATCACATAAACATGCCTGCAGATTCTCGCGAGAAAAATAGCATCTTCGACTGCAACATCCCCGCCTCCAACTACAGCAACCGATTTATTCTTAAAGAATGCTCCGTCACAGGTAGCGCAATAGGATACCCCCATACCTGACAGCTTGCTTTCTCCCTCAACATTTAAACGACGGGGTACCCCACCAGTAGCTATAACCACTGTCTTTGCATGGTATATTGATCCATCATCAAGTGTAATCACCTTCTCTTCACCTTCCAGATGAAAATCAACAACCTCAGCGGTAATAAATGTTGTATTCAGTTTATCGCAATGTTCCCTGAACTTCGTGCTAAGTTCAAATCCGCTGATTCCCGGTGTTCCCGGATAATTATCAACTTCATACGTATTAATAATCTGTCCGCCGCTGATTGCTGCTTTCTCTATTACCACAAGACTAAGTTCCGCTCTTTTGGCATAGATAGCCGCAGCCAGTCCAGCCGGTCCGGAACCAATAATGACAACATCATAAATCATATTAAAGTCCTCCCTGAAGTATAGTTTTCATAAAAATAATGTATTCCTGATAGTTAAATTTGTTTAAAATATTTCCAGCCATTTGACTCATAAATTTAAATTGATATTTTTTATCGGCTATGGTATGTTATAGATGATTACATTATGTTCGATTTTTCATTCGATCATTCCCATGTTCTGTATGAATTATGAAAGGAACGCCTATGAACATATCCGGACTCACAGTCCCTGTATCAACTTCCATAACAAATTCTGATATAGGTATCGCGGTACTACGCAAAAACCTGGATACGCTGAATCAGACCGGAGAAGACATGATAAAAATGATGGAGCTGTCTGTAAATCCAACACTTGGGCGCAACATTGATATCAAAGTTTGATTTACGGCAATATGACATTATATTTTACGGACAAAGGCATCAATCCAAAAGATGTCTTTGTCTGTTCTTGTATCCTCACTTTTTCTTATATCAATCAGCTCCAATGCATCAAATCCGGCAATCAGATCCTTTAGCGCCTTGGTCCTGTAATCTTTATAGTATCTCTCATCCCGTATTCCTTCAAAATCTCCATACTGAAATGACATATAAAGGATACCTTTTGACTTCATACTTCTGATTATTTTATCCATAATAGTTCCGATTTCTTCTCCTGGAATATGAAGCAGTGAAGCACTTGCCCAGACACCGTCAAATACCTCCTCAAAGTCCAGTTGTTCAAACGAAAGATTCAGTACACCCTGTCCTATATGTATAGAGGCAAGTTCGCATAGCTCCTCAGATCCATCCATCGCTGTCACATCAAAGCCTCTGGACATAAATACGGCGCTATCCCGTCCCGATCCGCAGCCGAGATCCAAAACGCTCGCCCCTTCTGTAAGCAGCTCCATAAATCGTTCCTGCGTTTCCTGCATATCTATATAAACTGACTCTTCAAAATAATCTGTTGCATGACGATTATAATACGCAATCGTTTCCAATCAGATTCCTCCCTTCCAAACAAGTCCATTATATCAAAACAAAAATAGAAATTCCAGTAGTTTTCTAAGATTCCCCCATAATGCATGAGTAAAAAAAACTATATAAAATATTAATAAAGTGTTATAATACAAAAATGCGAATGAATTTTATGTTTTAGTGAAGAAAGGTTAAATCATGTATACTTTCGAGAGCAGAGCTCGTTATAGTGAGATGAATCATCATCTCGGTTCATTTCGAATCTCATCAATTATTAACTATTTTCAAGACTGCAGCACCTTTCATTCAGAAGATATTAATCGTGGCATTGATTATCTTCAGGGTTCGAAGCGAATGTGGCTTATGAACGGCTGGCAGCTGCAGATCTTAAAGCCTGTAAATTTGGGTGATATTATTACCGTTGGAACCTGGCCCCATGCTTTTCATGGGTTTTATGGCTATCGTAATTTTATTATGAAGAATAATCAGAATGAAGTCCTGTCTATAGCCAATTCCATCTGGGTATATCTCAATACAGAAACAGGTCGTCCTGTGAGAATTCCTGATCATCACCTTGGTTATGAGCTTGAACCGGCTTTCCCCATGGAATACGCTGACCGGAAAATTACCATTCCCGGAAATCTTGTTGATCTTTCTGCCTATCCGGTAATGAAAGCAAATATCGATACGTATAACCATGTGAACAATGGGCAATACATAAAAATGGCAGAAGAGTTCCTTCCTGACGATTTTGTTGTACAAGGTATGCGCGTTGAATATAAAAAACAGGCGGTTTACGGAGATCTTATTCAACCAAAAATTGCAGTTAATCAGAATATTGTTACGATTGTGCTTGCAGATATGTTACAAAGTCCCTATACGATCATTGAATTTAGTGGCCGCCAATTATCTTTTAATGAATCACAAGAAAGGAAATTATAGTATGATAGAATTAGGAAAATTCCAGACTCTGGAGGTAGGAAAAAAGACGGATTTCGGTTATTATTTATGCGAGCCGGGGACAGACGGAAAACACAGAATCCTTCTTCCGATAAAGGAAGTAGACCACACACTTGATTTAGGTGATAAAATCAAAGTTTTTATCTATAAGGATTCTGAAGACCGGGAGATTGCAACAACACTCAATGTTCCTTTGACCATTGACGAACTTGCCGTTCTTACGGTGAAGGAAGTAGGCCGGATCGGTGCCTTTCTGGACTGGGGTCTGATGAAAGATCTCTTCCTTCCCTATAAGGAGCAAACTTATCCGGTAAAGGAAGGAGGCAAGGTTCTGGTAAAGCTCTATCTTGATAAGAGCAAACGCCTTTGTGCCACGATGAAAGTTTATGATGACTTATCCACCGACTCTCCTTATCAAAAGGATGAGGCAGTGACCGGTTTTGTCTATGAAGCGATTGAAGCCTTCGGCCTTTTTGTCGCTGTAGATCATAAGTATTCCGCAATGCTTCCCAAAAACGAAGTATTCTCCCCAATCAAGGTGGGAGACACCATTCAGGCACGGGTAATCCAAGTACGGGAGGACGGTAAACTTACCTTATCCACCAGACAAAAGGCCTATCTTCAAATGGATTCAGATACAGAAATGATCCTTGAGAAACTAAAAAAGGCAGATGGATTTCTTCCCTTTCATGATGGTTCTGCTCCCGAAGAAATTAAATCAGAATTTAACATTAGTAAAAATGCTTTTAAGCGCGCAATTGGCAGACTATACAAATCAGGCACCATCACAATCACCGAAGAAGGAATCCAGTTAATTGGATAGTGCCAGCTGTTTTTGAAACACCTTTAGATTGGTTTATTTTTGTTCAGATATTTATACTTCCGATTCTCAGAATACAAACCATTATCATTCAGCGGTTTCTCTTTTGATGATGGTTTCTGGGTCTGATATAAATCTGATAATCCTTTTGCAAGTCTGTCCTTGCAGGCTTTACAGAATCGTCCTGTTTTAATAGTCACACCACAGGATTCACATTCCAAACCTATCATGGAATCTTCTGCAAAGGACAGTCTTTCTTCACGAATCCATTGCTTGATCTGAAGAACTGATACATTCATTTCTTCAGAAACTTCTTGTATTCCGACACCCGGGTTATCATATACATATTCTTTCACTTCCTCAAACTTTAAATCGAGTGTTCTCATACAGTTAGGACACAATGGCGGACCTGATAAGTAATTGAATATTTTCCCGCAGCCTTTACAATTTCTAATCTCCATAATACTCCTCCATTCTGTCAAAACACCCTGAATCTGGTGCTATCCGTTTATCGGTTAAATTATCATACGAAGTATTTATGCCTGATTTCATATTCAATAAATTGGGTCCGGGGATTTTGCAGGACTGCTAAAAACCTTTCCCTATGCAAACCGTGACAAAAAAAACTTCATGGAAGCCATGTTGGATCAAAACCTTTGTACATGCTTCTATCGTACTCCCAGTAGTATATATATCGTCAACCAGAAGTATTTTCTTTAACCTATCCGAATGCACCTCATAATGCAGCGGATTAATCGCAAATGCTTCTTCCAGATTTTTCAAACGCTCTTTATCACTTAATTGCTTCTGAGGTAAGGTCTTTTTGGTACGTATCAGTAAATCTGAGATCACCGGAATCTCCATTTTCCTGCCGATTTCTTTTGCTAAAATCTCGGCCTGATTGTAACTTCGTTCCCGATATTTGCTTTTATGTATCGGTACAGGTACAATGGCATCCACAGACATCCTTTCCATTTGCTTTTCAAATTGCAAAAGTATTTCACTACTGTAAAATCTGGCATTCTCTTTTTTATTATGATATTTAAAATCTGCCAGTGATTGCCTCATAACCTCATCATATATCCATAAGGAATAGCCCTTGATAAAATGATATTTCTTATGTTCACAATCCTTACAGTATTCTTTTTCCTCGATCATTATAGGTTTACTGCACTTTTTGCATCTCGGCTCCTGTATATACGGAAGCTTCTTCCTGCAATCTTCACATATCCTTATCTCTTTGGACGATACGACCTTTTTGCAGATCGGACACCGTACCGGATAAATAATATCAAGAATTAACTGAACAAAAGAATATGCCATATCTGCTATGCAAATAACTTCTCAGGATATGCTCCCTGATCAATTAGTGCCCTGATGGATGTTACAACAACTTCTTTATCTTCTTTGTATGTAACACCAAACCAGCGGTCACTGGATTTTAATACTACAACTTGCGCTGCCTGTGCTTTAATCAATTGATCCACAACAACAGGCAACAAAAACTCCTTTTTCAAATCCTGCTCGGATAAACCGGACAAAAATTCTACAAAGCCTTTCTCTAGCGCCTGGAACAACTGCGGTTTAAATCCCCACATATTCATTGATACTACACTGTCAAGGCTGATTTCAATCTTTTCCCCCAGACTGCCTGCTGCCGCTGCATGATCCCCCTCCGGAATGATGCCGGATGTTTCCACAATATTTTGAAGTATTCCATCCTCACCTACCTGGCATACCCCACGTGTTACAGTACCATTTTCACTAAGGGTATTGCCCAGAATAAATCCTGCCATGCAATATTGATTGTCACTGTATTGATCAGATTGCAAAAAATTGAATAGAATACGAAATGCTTCTTTGCCATAATAATCATCTGCATTGATAACCGCAAACGGTCCCTTAACGGTATCCTGACAACATAATACAGCTTGTCCGGTTCCCCACGGTTTCGTTCTGTCCTCAGGTTTTACAAAACCTTCGGGTAATTCGTCCAGCTCCTGAAATACATATTCCACTTTAACCTGTTTTTCTATCCGGTTGCCGATGATTTCCTTAAAGTCGTTTTCAAGATCCTTTCGAATAATAAATACCACCTTATTAAATCCTGACTCCAGTGCATCAAAGATGGAATAGTCCATGATGATCTCACCTCCGGGTCCCACCGGTTCTAATTGTTTAATTCCCCCAAATCTGCTTCCCATTCCTGCTGCCATAATAACTAAAGTTGTTTCTGACAAGATATCCCTCCTATAGGTTTTTTAGCTTTTCTCTTTTATGTCAATTATTATAACCTAAATTTTCTAATATTGCACTATGAATTTCATATGAGGTCTTATTTTATCGGGATCCAATGGAACATAAGGTTGCTTCGTTCCCTGACCGCAAGCATTATCTTAATTCTTTAATCCTGTCCACCAGACCGGAATATCTGTTTTGCTCATTTTTATTATCAATCATAAATTGAAGCATCGTATCGCTTCCAACAATCATAACACAACTTTTCGCCCTTGTTACTGCCGTATATAATAAATTCCTGTTAAATAACAATCTGGGTCCATCCAGAATCGGAAGTATAACCGCAGGATACTCACTTCCCTGTGATTTATGAATTGTCACGGCATAAGCCAGTTCCAGCTCGTCCAACTGCCCAAACGAATAATCCACCAGGCGATCGTCAAACTCAACAATCATATGCTCTGAAAATAAATTAATTTCTTTTATGATACCCGCATCTCCATTAAATACACCACTTCCGGTATTGGCTACAATACCATATTTATTTCTGATCTCCCAGGTGAGCTGATAGTTGTTTTTGATCTGCATCACCTTATCACCTTCCCGGAAGATCATCTGATGAATTTCTTTTTCCTTCTTACCTTCCTGCGGAGGATTCAACGCATGCTGTAATATCTGATTTAACCGCTCCACGCCCAATTCCCCTTTTCTCATAGGAGTCAGAACCTGAATATCATAGGAGGTTGCATTTACGTAGTTGGGCAGTTTATTTTTAATTAAATTAATCGTTACAGCTGCAATGATATTAGACTGTTCCCTCTTCAAAAAGAAAAAGTCCCTGCTCTTATTGTCCAGACTGATATTCTCTCCCGCATTGATCTTATGAGCATTTACGATGATATCACTATCTGCTGCCTGCCTGAAAATCTTGGTTAGTTTTACTACATTAAAACTGTGAGAATCTATAATGTCATGCAGCACATTTCCTGGTCCGACGCTTGGAAGCTGGTTCACATCTCCCACAAGAATTAATCTGGTACCGACAGTTATGGCTTTCAACAGGGAATTTATAAGACTGATGTCCACCATGGACATTTCATCGATGATGATAACATCTGTTTCCAGAGGATTTAGCTCATTGCGCTCAAAGGAAAACTTATTCTCCTGACTGTCTGAGAGTTTGGTCAATTCCAATAATCTGTGTATGGTTTTGGCTTCATAGCCTGTTGTCTCCGTCATTCTTTTCGCAGCTCTGCCTGTTGGAGCCGCCAGCAAAAGATCCAGGCTTTGGGACTCAAAGAATTTAATAATCGCATTAATTGTTGTTGTTTTGCCTGTACCGGGTCCTCCTGTGATAACCAATAATCCGTTATTGGCCGCCTCAATAACCGCAGTTCGTTGCTGTTCCTCCAGCTCAATCTGAAATTGGTTTTCAATCTGTTTCACGCTTCTTCGTACTTCAGCCATCGGCAGATCATAACGAATATTCAGATCATGAAGCATTCTTGCAACGTTTAATTCCATATAATAGAAAACAGAGGAATAAATATGCCGCTCCATGTCATTCTGATTGACCATAATTTTCTTCTCAACATTCAACGAGAGTATCTGTCTCTGAATATCCTCCTCTTCCGCCATCAATAAGGCCTTCGCTCTTTGTATCAACTCATTTTCAGGAAGATATACATGACCGTCCGCACTTGCCTGCAGCAGAGTATATAATAATCCCGCCTTTATTCTGTGTTCCGAGTCATAATGAATCCCCACGTGCTTTGCAATTTCATCTGCTGTTTTAAATCCCACCCCGGTAATATCTTCTGCCAGTCTATATGGATTTGCCTTAATAATCTCATACATTCGCTGACCATATTCCTGATATATTTTTACCGCAAGATTGCCCGAGATATGGTACTGTTGCAGAAAAAGCATTGCATTTCTCATTTCTCTCTTTTCCTCAAACTGGCGATAGATATCTCTGGCCATTCGCTCACTGATCCCTTTTACTTCCGAAAGACGCTCCGGTTCCTCTTCCATGATACGAAAGGTGTCCTTCTTAAATTTCTTTATAATCCGTCCCGCCAATGCAGCACCAACTCCTCTGATGGCACCCGAACCAAGATAGCGTTCCATGGAAAATAAATCTTCCGGTTCTTTCATATCATAACTCTCTATGATAAATTGCTGACCGTAAACCGGATGTTCGGTATAGTTTCCGACCGCATGGATCAATTCACCTTCGCTGATAAATGTGAAGTTGCCAACACAAGTGTACTCTTCCTCCTCGGATTGTATACTTAATACGGTGTATCCATTCTCATCATTCCGAAAGACAATTCTGTTCACGTATCCTTCCAGTGATTCAGCCAAACTCTATACCTCCTACGGTCTTTGCAGTAAAAAAAGTCATCTCAAACTTCAACCCTCACGAACCGGATCTCATTTCGAAATGACATTACTAGGTCTCCTAAATTCTATTGTTTTCATCCGTTCTGTCTATGTAAGGACTAACCATTGGTATTACGTTTCATAGAATCATATAACATCTGTGCAATCCCAAATCCGCTACCCTGAGTGGCCTGCTTAGAATATTCCTCATAAAGCCGATCGCCAAATTGTTCCACATAAGGACCCTTGTCTTCTGTTTCCGGCACTGTTTTCTCCATAGCCTTAAATACCTGCTCCAGCATATAGGACTCGAAGCTCTTACACGCCTCCATTAATTCCTCATCTGTCGCTGCAGACTTTTTTAATTTTTCCTCCAGACCATCTACTCTTGAAGTATCTCCCGCCATATTGGCAGATAAAGAAAACAAAGAATCTGCACCAATTGCAATACCCATAGCCAATCTCCCTTCCAACTTATTCGCTGCTATCTCAGATTATTCGCCTGCTGTAACATCTGATCCGATGCTGTTATAATCTTTGAATTCATCTCATAAGCTCGTTGTGCAACGATTAGATTTACCATCTCATCAACTGCCTGTACATTGGAACCCTCAATATAGCCCTGCTGAATCTTACTCTTTTGGAGTCCCTCTTCCATCATCTCAAGTCTGGCCGGACCGGATGCATCAGATTCCTTTAAAAAACTGTTTGACATCTTTAATAATCCATTGGGGTTGTTAAATTGTACTACTCCAATTTGAATCCCGATGGACTCTGACATGTTATTCTCATTCGGATAACAAAACTCGCCCAGATCATTCACCGTTATTTTAGATGTATCATATTGGGTATCATCAATTTCTATCGGTTGGCCATTTGTATCAAGAACCGGGTTTCCTTCTGAGTTAACCAGCATGACTCCATTGGTACTTCTTGACAGATTAAATGAACCGTTTCTTGTATAAACGGTACCTCCATCCGAACCCCTAAGCATAAAAAAGCCTTTCCCTGAAATAGCAAAATCATAATCATTTCCTGTTTCGGAAACCGTTCCCTGTGTATATTGGGAAGTGACAGCAGAGTTTCTTACGCCCAGACCCACCTGAATTCCCACGGGTTTTGGTTCTCCGTTATGGTCGAAAGATTTCCCTTGCATTGTCTGATATAACAAAGATTTAAATTCTGCCGTTTCCTTTTTATAACCGGTTGTATTAATATTAGCCAGGTTATTTGATATCGTGTCAACATTGGTTTGTTGAGAAATCATACCGGACGCCGCGGTCCACAAGGCTCTCATCATAAGCTTTCCTCCCAATTAGTTCATTCAGTCATGATAAAATCATCAGACTCTTCCAATCGAATTCGCTGCGAGATCCAATGTTTTATCCATTGACTGGATGATTTTTTGGTTTGCCTCGTAGGCTCTTGTGATTGAAATCATCTCTACCATTTCGGATACTACATTCACATTGGATTGTTCCTTATATCCCTGCTTTACCAGTGCCCCAACAGGAACCTCTACTGCTCCATCCACTGCCTGATACATGGTATCTCCTGATTTGGTCAGATATTTGTAGTCTTCAAAATCGGCGAGTTTAAGCCGGTCTATATATACCCCATCCGCTGTAATGTCTCCACTTTCATCGATTGCGACATCTGCGGCTTCCGGTGGTACAATAATCTCTCCGCTCTCACCCATTAATCGATTTCCATCCTCATCCACGATGTGACCATCCCTTGTCATGGTAAAAGAACCATTTCGTGTGTATTGTGTACTAATGTTACCTGCTTTGTCCGTTACGGATAGGGTAAAGAAACCCTTTCCTTCTAATGCCATACTATACGTACCTGAATCCTGTCTCAAAGACCCCTGTCCAAAGTTTGTATACACTTCTCCCAGTTTTACCCCCGGAGTCATCAGACCAATCGGTCGGTTATGGTAAGCCTCTGATGCATCTTTAATCTTAACTGTCAGTAGATTATCAAAGGATTGATTTGTAACGTTCTCTTCTTTATATCCTACGGTAGCTGCATTAGCTAGATTATTTGAAACAATGTCCAGTCTCTTCTGCTCGTTTGCCATACCGGTATAAGCTGTAAATAGCCCTCTTACCATATGCAACCTCTTTTCTTCATTTGCAACTTTTATTAGTCCCTTTTCCCACTTAAAAATTCGACAAATTTGCCTGTACCAATCGCAACTGCTGTCATAGGATCCTCCGCAGTCATCGTTGTAATCCCTGTTTTCTCTTCTATTAATTCTTCCAAGCCATATAACAAACATCCACCGCCCGTTAATACGATTCCTCTGTCTGCAATATCCGCTGCAAGTTCCGGCGGCGTCTTTTCCAATACACTGTGCACCGCTTCAACGATCTGAGATGTGGTTTCTTTCAATGCTTCTTCTGTCTCTTCCGATGTAACTGCAATGGTTTTTGGGAGTCCGGTAACCAGATTACGACCTCTGACTTCCATCGATACGGATTCGGGTCTTCTATAAGCGGAGCCAATCTTAATCTTAATATCTTCCGCTGTCCTCTCTCCGATTAAAAGATTATGCTTCTTTCTCATATAGCGCACAATTGCATCATCAAAATCATCCCCAGCAATTTTAACGGAGGTACTTACAACCGTTCCACCAAGAGAAATAACAGCGATATCTGTGGTTCCGCCGCCAATGTCAACAATCATATTACCACAAGGTCTGGAAATGTCTATTCCTGCACCAATTGCTGCCGCAATCGGTTCCTCAATAATCGCAACTTCCCGTGCTCCAGCCTGATAAGTAGCATCCTCTACCGCTTTCTTCTCAACTTCTGTTACCTGACTGGGTACACACACACTAATTCTAGGCTTTCTGAATCTCTGCTTGCCAACCGCCTTCTGAATAAAATACTTTAACATCTTTTCCGTAACAGTATAATCAGAAATAACGCCCTGTCTTAAAGGACGTACCGCCACAATATTTCCGGGTGTTCTGCCAAGCATTAGTCTGGCTTCCTCTCCGATTGCCTTAATCTTATTGGTATCTCTGTCAAATGCTACTACCGATGGCTCCTTTAATACGACTCCTTTGCCCTTTATATAAACCAATACGCTTGCTGTACCCAAATCAATTCCGATATCACTGCCTAACATAATGTGTCTCCTTCCTTTTCGTGCGTGTTCACGAACAAACTTCTTTATTATGATCATATCTAATCTGATAAATTGTAATCAATCTGAATTCATATCTAATCTCTATTTAATATTTTCTTCCATTTCTCGGCAACTTAAACATATACGAATATATTATATACGTTTTTTCCGAATATTTCAAAGGAAATTTTAAAAACTTTTATTAATCGTCAGTATTCTCAATAAATTTCATTCCATTAGTTCAGCACGCATCAAATTTCTTAAAACGCCTGCAAATTTCGCCTGACCGGTGCAAGCTTTTCGCTTGGAACAGTGTGAGCAAATTGGTTCACCGGTGTAGTCATTCCATATTGACGGTGTGCTCGGATACTTCTTCATTGATGAATAATATGTTGACAGCAGGAACCACATTCCACACCCGGGTGTTTGACACCTTCCCATATGATTAAATCCTTCAAAGCCAGTAATTGCTTTATTTTTTTGTCAATTTTAAAAATATATGTTGCACGTACCACTATAATAC
>JAEXNR010000037.1 GCA_023439505.1 Bacillota bacterium | reverse complement strand
GCTGTCGATTCATTTAATGAAAATTTCTTTTTCGAAGTCCATTTCGATTGCTCTTTATGGGCCTTCAATTTTTTAGAATTTTCAGGGTTGTTTTACTGTTCAATTATCAATGTTCTGTTGGTCTTTTATTTCGTTTGTTGCTGTCAGCTGTTTGCCGTCAACTTTTTTAGTATATCATGCCGTCCGTCTTATGTCAACCACTTTTTTCATTTTTTTTATTTTATTTCCTTTTTTCGTGTTCGATTCAACGACGCCGGAGTTACATAATACTACCTTTATCGACGTATGTCAAGCAGGATTTATAATTTATTCACATATATTTATTCCAGATCCTCTGTTAAATCTTCTGCATCTATGTTGAGTGTATGCAATGCTCTACGCTTTCTTCTTGCAGCTTCAGAAGATTCCATAATAAAATCTTTGATGATGATCGAATTCTTAATTTGTAATAATATTAACTCCGGATGTGTTGTATCCCCCGTGTAACAAGTGATGGTCCCCAGCTTAAATAACCGTTCCATCAGACTTCTTGTTAATCTTACATCCTGAATTTTATACATGAAAGCATCGTCAACTGTAATGCTTAAAAAACCGGATGTGATGGTCAGTTTCTCCTCGTTAATTGCATATTTTGTAAAACTAAATGGTAGTCCAAAAAACTTTATTCGCTTTCTTTCTAAAAAATTCATAATCCGCCCCTCCGCTATTTGAACTTTATTTCATCATAATCTTATCTACTTTATCACCTTTTTTGATGCTAAGATAAATGTTTGACATATCTGTTTCCTTAGGCACTTCAAAGATAAGTAACCCGTTTTCAGACTCCCCCGCTTTTAATGTGACATCCATATACTGCAAATCATTTTCCAGCAATGATAATAAGGGCTTTGATGATGTTTTCTCATCTACGATCATACGAAAAACAATACTCGGATCATTTAAATTCAACCGACTCTTTTTCTCACTGATATTTGCTGCGCGAAAGGACACCACCAATAATTGATTACCTTCTCTTGGATATAAGGAAAAGTACGGATTTTTTGTTTCCTCCGGATAAATATCACACAATTCATATCCCTGATACTTGATATCATAATTTAAATTACCTATTACCTCTGAAAATGTATATTGCTTTACCTGCTCTCCTGTCACAACTCCAGAACCTGCCTGTCCATCCGTCTGATTTGATCCTTCGTTAAAAGTGGAATTGGCAGATAATGCATCCCGGTGATCATCAGCGTCCTGTGTATCCTCCGGATCTGCCGCATCATTACCGTTATCCATTATCACATTCATCGGTGTCAGACTACTTGCATAATCCTTATCATTATTTAGTACGATGGCAGCTGCATATTCAGCAATGATATCACTTTGCTGGTCTGTCAGAGGATATGATTTCATGCATCCCGTTAATGTAAATACTATTATCACGATCACTATAAGTCCTATTTTCTTCATCTTTATGCCTCCATTCCCAGCAGCGCAATATGCCGACTGAACTGATTTTTGCATAATATTACAAATTACATCTTATCATTTTTTGCACCATTCAGCAACAAAAAATATCGAACTTATGTAATTTTTGTTAATTTAGAGGTACTATTCCCTCCCCACATAATAATGTGACATAATAATGAAGCACGAGCTGCCCTGCATCAGATTCATTTGTCGAAATCATATTACCGGCTTTGAATGGATTACAAGAAAAGAGGGATCCCTGATCAACTGCTATGATTATGGCCATGCACCTTACCAGATCAAAACAGTTTAAAGAAGATCCCCTTTTCTATCATTAAATTTTTGTATCCAGTTCAAACCAGAACTCTACGCCTTGCGGATGATTGTTTACCCCGCATTCTCTATTCAGCGAATTCATGACGGCCTTAACAATAGACAGTCCAATTCCATTACCACCATATTCCCTGGTTCTGGCCTTATCAACTTTATAAAATTTAATCCAGATTTTATCCAATTCGTCATCAGGAATATTCTCACCTGTATTAAATACAGCAACGCGAACCACATCATTATGTTTAATTAATTTAATCTCGATGATTCCGGATCCGGCTACATGATTCAGAGCATTGCTGATATAATTGGTTACCACCTGCTCTATCAGGTATTCATCGGCCCAAACATAAATTGGCTCATCCGCTGCAAAGTGGAGTATAACCTCTTTTTGTCTGAATAATATTTCTGTAGCGTTTAATACAGAACGGATTAATGTTACGATATCAAATCGATCGAAGTTCACTTGATTATTTCCAAATTCCAGTTCATTCAAGCTTAACAGACGTTTTACCATCTTATTCATTTTATCTGCTTCATCTATAATGACATCACAATAAAAGTTCCTGCTTTCCTCATCTTCATTGATATTTTCCTTCAAACCTTCCGAGTAACCTTGTATTAAGGAAAGGGGTGTTTTTAATTCATGGGATACATTGGAGAGGAATTCCTTTCTCATCTCATCGATTTCTATTTTCTTTTGCAAATCGTTCATCAGCTCGTTATTGGCAGTTTTTAATTCCAAGATAGTAGATTCCAGTTTTTCAGACAATGTATTAATGCTGTTTCCTAATTCCCCAATCTCATCTTTGGTTTTTATTTGATATTTTATATCAAAATCCAAATCTGACATTTTCTTGGCAATACTGGATAAGATCTTAATAGGTGTGGTGAATCTTTTGGTGATCAATAACATAGCCATAGTTCCAATCAGTGTTACAATGACTCCGATATAAGCAAGAAATTTATTTGCGATGGCAACACTTTCCCTGATATTTTCATAGTTAGTCCTCATAATGACAGTCTTCGTATTATTGAGATTGCCAACCAGATCAATATAATTAGAATCCATGCTTCTGTCATACATGCTGGTAATATTATAAGTCGTCTTCTGTTGAAGCACACGATAATTTTTAACAAATAAGTAGTTGTAAAGAATCGATTCAATTTGATTTTTTTCTATGATACTGATATTATCGTATGCCGGATAGCTATACGCTAAGGTATCTGTCATATAAACGTAAATTTGAACGTTCTTATTCGTTTCCAATCGATTGATTTTTTCCGTAGCCTTTGCTGATAGGTTCTGATGATCACCATCCTCATGATAAATCGTCTCAAGTTCTCGAAATGTATTTCCCAGCATTTTCATTTTACTGGATAAATAATAATCATCCAGAAAAATCCAATTAATCAGCCACGCGGCCAAAATGGTGAATGCCAGCAGGATGGTTAGAAATAATGTTAATTTAAATCGGATGGAATGCCTCATGCATCCACCTCGAATTTATAGCCCAGACCCCAAATGGTTTTGATATAATCGCCCTTAGGTCCCATCTTACTTCTTAATTTTTTAACATGGGTATCAATGGTTCGCGCATCTCCAAAATAATCGTAATTCCAAACATTATTGAGAATTCTTTCTCTTGATAATGCTACTCCCTGATTCGCCACAAAATAGGACAGCAATTCAAATTCTTTAAAGCTCAGATCAATATTCTCTCCGTCAATTTTTACCTGATGGGCAGACTTGTCCAAATCAATCCCGCCTACCTCTATACTCTCTTCATCCGTTGCTGTGGTTCTTCTCAGTACAGCTTCTACTCTGGCCACCAGAATTTTAGGGCTGAATGGTTTGGATATGTATTCATCCACGCCAAGATCAAATCCCAGTAATTCATCTTTCTCGTCACTTTTTGCCGTCAGCATGATAATCGGAACTTTAGAATATTGTCTGATTTCTCTGCAGACCTGCCAGCCATCCATCTTTGGCATCATAACATCTAAGATAATGAGCGCTATCTCTTTCCTCTCAAAGAAAATATCCACCGCTTGTTCCCCGTTCTCCGCCTCAATGACTTCATAATTCTTCCGCACCAAAAAGTCTTTTACAAGCTTTCTCATTCTACTTTCATCATCCACAACTAATATTTTCAGCTTATCCATTTGGCACCTCCATTTTAACTTTTCGTATTAATTATAACAGCTAATTATGATGAAATCGTGTACGATAAAAATTTTTTTATTTATTCCTTCTTCGTTTCATCTTACTATTTCACCGCGGGAAAAACAAGTTCCGTCAGTAAAATATTCTCAAGTCCCGTATTTCATTTTGATATAAAAAGAGCGCCCTTTCCCCTGATTCTAAATCCGGCTTTGTCAAAGAACGCTTTTCTCATATTTTATGATAGTACTATCTTATATTCAGATTGTTTTTCCAGAAAATAATAGCCTATCTTTTCATACGCACGGTTTAAGACAGGATTATTTTTATCTGTAAACAGAGAGCAAAATTCATTGCCATTCTCCAGATAATGTTTACTTACATAATAAATATTTGCCGCCGCATACCCTTTCCCCCGGAATTCTTCCGGTGTATAGATATAACTGATCGCAATTCCATGGGCCAGCTGCCTTGCGGCAATTGCCATAGATACAATTCCTTTCTCCTCCGTTTCAAAAAGATGTACCTTCTTATCACGTACAAAATTGGTTACTTTATTCAACGCATCCTCATAATCCATCTCCGTATCCATAGTATTGATCTGATACTGTATCATCCAGTCGGTAATTAATTTTATTTCACCCGGTAAAGCGGGGCGGCTAATTCCTTCCGTATATTTCATCTCGTTTATGGACCGGATCTCCATGATATCCATTTCCATCCTTTCAATAAACTTACTGTCTGTCATCTTCTTATAGTGTTCCATAAAATGCTGACATACATCATTCCTTGCATTCAATCCATTAATCACAATTTCATTATCTATTATATAATCTGCTAACAATTGAACTTCCTTATCAACATGATCTGTTTTCGCAGTGTAAATTACTAAATTATACGGATATACATTACAAAAAATCAGCTGTACAACCGCTTCTTCCAGAACTGCACCAAACAAGCATTGGTCACACGCAATGTGGTCGGAATTCTGATACGCATCATAAAGTATTAATTGACTCACAGCTTCACGCTCCAATAAAATGCTTTCATGCTCTTCTAAAAACATAATGGCACTTCTATATTCTTTTATTTCCATCTATTATCCCCATTCCTGCACTAACTTACTGATTTCGCCAATCTTCATTTATAAACCTTTATAACATTAATTTTCCCTTTATATCATGTTTTAAACTTCATCTTTTCCACGTTACGGAGAAATATCTTTAGAATATGAAACAAATAAGAAAATATGGCGTCTATATGATATTTTTGTCCTCAGAATGTTTGGAATGCAAAACCAAAAACCCATTTATTTAAAGATTTTAAAAAAGAATCCGGGGATGCAGCCAAATTAGACTTCACATTCCCGGATTCCTTACCTCTCCTCTGGTTAATTCTATCCCTAAGTTATAAATTTTTACCCGGAATTAACTTCCTTATCTTAACTCCTTACGTTTGTTAAAAAAGACTGCGAATGCTCCAATTAACATGGTACCCAAAACAGCGGCAAGAATTACAACCGGTAAAGAGAAAAACTGACTGCCAACAACACTGCCAGCTACTTCTGATTTATCCTGTGCAGAGACTACTGCTACATCTGCTGCCTTGGCATTCATATCAGGTGCTGTGGTCTGATAGATCATAGAGGGATCTTCCAACTGTGATTCCTCAACAAAGGGTTCTTCCATGGTATACATCTCACCGCTTCCCTTGTAGACTCTTCCATCATTTGCTTCCACTGTGGCGGCATCTGCAGCAACTCCTTTATCCACATTATCATTTGTTACCGCTGTATCAGGCGCTGCCGGGTCTATAGAATTTTCTGATATATTCATATCAGGAGCAATCTGGGTGGTATACAATAAGGTATCCTCCCCTTTTATTACGTTTACTCCATCTTTCCCAAAGATATCATATAAATAATCTGCAGCTTCTTTAGAATAAGGTGTGATACCAATCTCTACAGCATCATTGACAACTCCGGTATATACTACCTGAAAACCTTTTTTCTCAATATCCTTTGCATGTTCTTTGAAAATATACTGATCAATCTCACTTTGCTTATCAAATAGTCCATTGTCCCCTTGCGATGCAGATGTACTGGATACGGATGAACTACCGCTTCCTTCTGTTGATTGTGCAAAAGCCACCCCTGTATAGAAAGCTGAGATACACAAACCTAATGTAACTATCTTAATTAACTTTTTCCTTACCATAGTATAAACCTCCTGTTAATTTCTAATATGTTTAAAGTTTCACTCTCATCCTTGAAATGATTACTAAATTCTCGATTCTGTTTAATGAACTAAATCTTTTGGTACCGGAAAAGACTTAGTCTTTACAACCTCCTTTAAGATTCATAGTGACCGAATTATTTCTAGCCTATGTTTTATTGTATCTGTTATCTCTTTACAATGATTAGACGGAATACTATGATAAACCGTTCCCATTTATAAATGAAAATATATGCCAGTAACTCACTATCCCGTTCTCCAGCAAATGCGAATCTTAGATATGGCAAATATCCTTCAAGGTATTTTTGGAAACTACGCACGAGCTGCTCCGCTTCAGAAATCTTTGACAAAATCATATTCGTGGCCTTATATGGGGAGTGAATAGCAGCAACCGGACAAAAATTCAGGAGGGATCTTCTTGGTACTAGTGACTTATGTAGTATTTCAAGGTATACTGATCATAGCAGGAATATATTTATTATTAAGGCAAATATTATAAGTACTTTACCTGCCATAGTTTTTGTTCCTATCATGATTCGTCCCCGATCACTTACAAACATAAGGAGGCTGGTCACATGCTGCCAAAATCAATCAAAGTACAAATAAAAGACTATACCTATATCACACTTGGTGTCCTATTGGTTGTAATTGGAGTTTATTTTTTTAAGTTCCCGAATAACTTCTCTATAGGTGGCGTAACCGGTATTGCAGTGATCCTCAGCCGATTGGTTGCTTATCGCATCAGTTCCGGTACCATCGTACTTGTTATTAATCTGATCTTATTAGTAGTTGCTTATATTTTCTTGGGAAAGAGTTTTGCAAACCGCACCGCTTACGGCAGTATCTTGTTATCCGTCTCCCTTAAGCTGCTGGAAGTGATAGCTCCCATGAAGCATCCCCTGACCACGGAACCTACTCTGGAACTGGCTTTTGCTGTAATATTACCTTCCGTAGGTTCTGCTATCTTGTTTAATATCGGAGCATCCACAGGCGGGACAGATGTGATAGCAAAATTGTTAAATAAGTATACCAGTCTCAATATAGGCAATGCCTTGCTGTTTTCCGATTTTTTATTAACCATGATAACATTTCTGGTATTTGATCTCACCACCGGTTTCTTCTCTTTGATGGGCTTGATTTTAAAATCCACCATGATAGACAGTGTGATTGAGAATTTGAACTTGAATAAATATTTTACTATCATTTCAGAGAACCCAAAGCCAATTTGTGATTTTATTTTGAATAAGCTGCACCGGAGTGCTACCGTATTTGACGCCAAAGGTGCATTTACGAATAAAGACAAAAAAATTATATTGGCTGTCATGAACCGTACCCAGGCGGTTAATCTCAGAAAATTCATCAAACAAACAGAACCGGATGCCTTTCTGCTGATCACCAATACCAGTGAAATCATAGGGAGGGGTTTCCGAATATAGGGCCTGTTCATTGCATATATTTCTATAATAAACCATCAGGAGGTGTCTATTGGAGGAACATACGCTCAGTAACCCCGTATTGTTTGAAAATCGTTTCTGGCTTCAAATCATGGGTGATCATGCCCGGTTCGTCCTGCTTTCTCTGGCCCCCGCGGAAGCCGAATTCATTCGAATTTCACACGAATATATCATACAGTATGACCAGCTGCTTGAATACTTCCGCGAAGTATCCCCCACACTCGACATCGCATACTTACAGGGGCAAGCTCTGCAGCTCACCCTGCAGTTTCGTGGATTTCTTCTCCAATTACTTGCTATGACCCTTAATTCAAATCTGAAATCCGGACTAACATCTTCCTTCTATAATAATATGTTAAATGAATCCGATGAATATCTTAAGGTGATTAATGCCTTAACGCTAGAGAAACCTCCAGTTTTTCATCCTGTTCACTATCACCTGTTATGGTTGATGGATGCTTATCTGCATGCTGACATCATAAAATCTCAATTGGATTCCACGGAGAAGGATAAGCAGGAACGGCTATGCCAATTCGAGACCATATTCCAAACGCTGCATACAAAAGCAATTACGTTGCACGGATTTCTGAGGACACAGTTAAACAGTTTTCCGTCTTTGGACCGGCTAAATGAACAGGTGACTCAGGCAATGACAGGATTTATTGAATTATTGGAGAGTTTAAGAGATCAGAGATTGGATGGTAGAATTCTTGGATCATTAACGCCCTTGCTGACTGATCATATGGCAAGAGAGGGTTGTTACTATTTATGGAAATTGTGGCAGTCTTCAAAAGATATGAGAAAACCGGATAATGACCCCTTAAGACCAAGGGTAGAAAATTGATATTTTTTATAAAATACGCTATGCTCCTAAGCTTTTACACCTGCTTGATGATCAGTGAAATTCTACTACGCAAAATACCGGGAATTTCATAGATCATACAGCAGGTGCGAGGAGCCTGTCTGTTATTTCTGACAAGTACTGCAATAATAAATACTCCCTCCAAGGTACGTTTCCTTTGTCAACGTGGTATTACAGCTCCGACATGGCTGATCCAGTGTTTTCTTACTTAAAATTGTCTCATATCCTCCAAAGTTCCCAAAGATATCCTTCTCTGTATCTCTTCCGCCCATCATTATGATTTTAGATAATAGTTGTTTCAATTCCTGATATAACTTATTAAATTCCTCGTCAGATAATGTCTGCATCTTCCGTCTGGGATGTATTCCTGCCAGAAATAAAATATCCTGAATCAATCCATTTCCCAGTCCGGGTATTCTCTGCTGTGTGGCCAGAAAGGCCTTGGCACTTAAGCTTTTGGTCCCAGTGCTGCTTAAGAGCTTCTTGAAATAACACAGATCGAATTTCTCAGACAAAGGGGAGGGTTTTTCCTTCGCAATCAGATAATAGGGATTGTCAAATTCACCTTCAGTAAAACACCATAGTCCACCATACATAACAACGGATGCACTGATCGCTGTATTATCCTCAAAGGTGATCAGTAGCTGATGCTTTGTCAAAGGAGTCTCATTGTTTTGATGATAGCGAATGGATACTCCTTCACCAAACAGTACTCTGATTTCATCTGCCCGAAGTTCTACCATCCCTCCAAAGCTTACCGCATTCTGAATTCTCCTGCCAAGGAGTCTGTCTTTATAATCTTCAGGGTCTTTATAATACCAGGCAAATTTATGGGGTGACTGAGCAGCTATTACATTTACAATTTTCTTACCGCTGACTGCCTGATCTAATTGTGCTGAACACACTGCCGCTTCTGTTAATTCCATCATAAATGTTAATCCATCCTTTCCTTATTTCTGTTACTGATTATCTTGTTATCTTATGGAACATTATACCATGATTTGTCTTTCTATGAAGTCATAATATAGTAATTACTCATTTTTATGAATAATCACCAATCAAGTCCCCTTCCCTTATTACATAATTCCCATACATCCCTCATATGATATAAAAAGAATACTACTTTGGAGGAGTTATGGATTTTCAACAAAGCCAAACATATGCAAATCTTCTTCAGGCTTATGATAGACAATTAAGGGCCAGTACCCAGTATTTAATATATGGAGACATCGCCAGACAGGATGGCTACCGGGAAATCGGTAATATCTTTGATGACACAGCAAGGAATGAGATAACCCAGGCTGTCACCTGGCTTAGATTTCTAAATAACGGAGTACTTCCCGTCACCCTAACGAATTTGTCCAATGCAATTGATTCCGAAACCTCCTCAGCCAATGACTTATATCGCAGTTTCGCACAAACAGCAAGGAATGAGGGCTTTGATGATATCGCAGCCATTTTTAATGGCGTAGCGAACATTGAATTAAACCACACCCTGGATTTTCAGATTCAGTATGATAATATCCTGCGGGGTCAGGTCTTTTGTAAAGATACCTCGGTATTATGGATCTGTATGGCTTGCGGCAATATATTAAATGGCGTCTGTGCGCCTGAAATTTGCCCAGTATGTTTTAATCCCCAATCCTATTATCGTGTATATTCCATAAATCCTCCGCTATAAGCAACAAATGAATCATTAAGCTGTTTCATCTGTCATGAATAAAAAGACTTCCCCATATGACTAACGATAAAATCACCCCGGAATATGCGGATATCATTTGATCGTTATTCTTTATGAGGAAGTCTCTTGTTCTTTATTCTTATATTTATTATTCCTATATTATTATTATTTTAATAATCATTCTTTTAATTATTATTCTTTTGATTATTATTCTTTTGATTATTTTTCTTTTGATTATTTTTCTATTCGTCTTATCTTATTCTTATTTATTCTCTTTACAATAAGTAACGTATCTTGCTCTTTAAACGTATCCTGCTGTTTATATCAAAATATCATGCTCTTATGAAAGCTCATACCCTGATCGCTGCTCACATTTCCTGGAACACGTATATTAAAAAAAATGTTCTGATTATCGTTATAGCACCAGCTTCGCTGCACCATAAATCCCCGCATCGTTTCCAAGACTGGCTAATCTGATCTCTGTTTTTTTACTGAGATATAAAACTTTCTCCTGATAATGCTTCTGAATGTTATCAATCAGGTATTGCCCTGCCCGGGAGACTCCACCACCGATGATAAAGATCTGTGGATCAACTACTCCGGTAATAACAGCAAGTGCCTGACCAAGATAATTTCCTGCTCTTTCCACAACCCTGATTGCCAGGTCATCTCCTGCCTTCGCCGCATCAAATACGGACTGGGCGGTAATTTTTCCGCTGTCCCGCAGGATTGATTGATCATTTTCCTGCTCCAGAAGGATGCCGGCATAACGAGCAATTCCCGTGGCAGAAGCCGCCTGTTCCAGGCAGCCGATCTTCCCGCAGGCACAGTGTTGTGTTTCATCCACGACAATGGGAATGTGGCCGAATTCTCCTGCGGCCCCAAACAACCCGGTAACAATCTTTCCATCGATAACAGTTCCTCCGCCTATCCCGGTTCCCAACGTCAGCAGCACCAGATTATCATATCCTTTGGCACTGCCCTTCCACATCTCGCCGAGTGCAGCAACATTGGCATCGTTGGCAACTTTCATCCCAATAGCAGACATTTGTTTAAATTCAGAGACAACATCCTTTTCCTTCCAACCAAGGTTTACGGCGGCTCCCACATATCCTTCTCCGATTACAGTTCCCGGAATTCCCATTCCGATTCCCTTAATATCAGATTCTTGAATGGATCTTTTGGTTAATTTTGATTCTATTGAATGCAATATATCTTTCAGAATGTAACTTCCCTGATTGGTTGTATTGGTCGGTATATCCCACTTTTCCACCAGCTCTTCGGCTGACGAAAACAAACCCATCTTAACAGATGTTCCGCCCAAATCAACGCCGATCACATATTGTTCCATGACTTTAACTCCCATCTGTGATTTTCTAATTCTGACGAATCTCTTTTCCTTTTAGTATCACTGCCTTTATATTCAGATTCTCATCCAGCAATACAATGTTTGCAATTTTACCGGGTGCAATGCTGCCATATTGATCAAAGATTCCAATGGCCTTTGCCGGATTTTCAGCCGCACATCTGACAGCTGTTTCCAATGGAATTCCCATGGTTTTCACTGCATTCACCATACATTTCATCAGATTGGTAACAGAACCTGCAATGGTTCCGTCAATGAGTGTCGCTTTATTTCCCTCAACATGCACAGCCTGTCCTCCAAGGGCATATTCTCCGTCTGCCATACCTGCTGCCATCATACTATCACTGATTAATACGACCCGTTCGTCACCAAACATTTGAAAAGCAGCTCTTACCATGCTTGGATGAATATGTACTCCATCACAGATCAGTTCTACTTTGCAGTCCGGTGCATCAAATGCAGCTCCGATTACGCCCGGTGCTCTATGGGTAAAAAGTGGCATTGCATTGAATAAGTGGGTTACATGGGAAGCACCTCTGGAAAATGCCTCAGCTGTTGTGTCATAATCCGCATTGGTATGTGCAACAGATAACACCACTTCCCCTTTCAGCCGGTCAATAAACTCCATCGCATCCTCTTCTTCCGGTGCTATGGCTACAAGCTTGATCAGGTGATTTGATTTCTCCTGTAATCTGCGGTACATCTCTATATCCGGTTTATGAAGATAGCGGGCATTCTGGGCCCCCTTCTTTTTTTCGGACAAATAGGGTCCTTCCATATTAATCCCGCAAAGAATGGCTCCCCCTTCGCTTTCAAAGGTAGCTGCCGCATGAAATATTTCAGCCAGTCTTTCTTCTTCCAATGTCATTGATGCGGGGCAAATGGTAGTTACCCCATTGCTTGCCTGATAATGTGCAATATGTTCCAATGCCTCATGTGTTCCATCACAAAAGTCATATCCGACACATCCATGAAAATGCAGATCTGTCAAACCCGGGATCGCATATAAGCCTTCTGCGTCAATGATCACATCATCCTCCACCAGATGCTCTGCAATACGATCTCCATTTATCACTATATCCCCGATTGCGAACTCATGATTATCCTGAAAGACTTTCGCATTCTTAATCAACATGTTTGTACACCTCTTTCAGTCCATTATTTTCTTAACGTATTATATATTCATAAGAAGTAATTTTACAATTACTTCCCTTTATGTTTTCCGCGAATTATAGTTTTGATAATGCTGCTTCGTCACCAACTAAAATGACATCATTGTGCATCTGTAAGATGGATGCGGGTACGGAAGGTGTTACCGCACCAAAGAATGCAGTTTTCACAATGTCCGCCTTATCCTCTCCACTCACTACTACAACGATCTTCCGGGCTTGCATAATTGTTTTAATTCCCATGGTGTAGGCGTATCTTGGTACCTCTTCCGAATGATCAAATAATCTGGAATTGGCATTGATGGTACTCTCTGTTAAAGCTACACAATGGGTTTCCTTCTCAAACGCCTGCTCCGGTTCATTAAATCCAACATGGCCGTTATGACCAAGACCAAGCAATTGCAAATCAATCCCTCCCAAGGAGTGAATGATTTGATTGTATCGTTCACACTCTGCGCTGTCATCCACTGCCATACCATCAGGCAAAAACGTATTGCCAGGATCAATATTAATATGTTTAAAAAAGTTCTCCCTCATAAAATAATAGTAACTTTGCTTATTTTCGCGGGATAGTCCCTTATACTCATCCAGATTGACTGTTTTTACATCCGAAAAATCCAAATCACCTTTGATATACCATTCAATTAACTGTTGATAGGTACCGATTGGAGAGGACCCTGTCGCCAATCCCAGCACACAATTCGGTTTCATAATGACCTGGGCGGACAAAATATTGGCCGCCTTTCTGCTCATATCTTTATAATCTTTTGCCTTATAAATAATCATGTCTTTCCTCTTCTCTGTTCTATACTCATGTATAATCGTCTGTTTCGTTACTCTTTCGCTTCCATTTTCCCGGAAGAAATGGTATTGCGATATTCCGTAGCCGGTATCCCAAGTATCTTTTTAAACATACGTGAAAAATGAGCCATATCAATATATCCAACCATCTCGGCGATATCACCGATTCTTAAGGCCGGATCGTTCAATAGCTTTTGGGCTTCCCGAATTCTCACATCATTCAAAATTTCCGAAAAGTTCTGTCCCATATGCTGATTCAGCAATTTGCTTAAATGCCACTGACTCACATATGTTTTTTCTGCAACATCTGATAATGTCAGCTTTCGGGCATAATTTTTCTCTATATACTTAATTGCATTGTTCACGATGAAGCTGCTGGCAGCATTATCCAGTTTGCTTTCTTCCGGCTGACTGTTCTGACTTTGATCAGAAGTATTCGTATCCTTAAGATTCTTTACCATGACTTCAATGGCTTCTTCCAGTTCTTCCATATTGGAAGGTTTTAATAAAAATCTGGTTACACCAAGCTTAATTGCCTTTTGTGCATAATCAAAGATCCGATACCCTGTTAAGATACTAATCTGCAGATCAGGGAATTCGGATTTTAACCCTGCAACCATACTGAGTCCATCCATACCCGGCATAGCAATATCAGAAATCACAATATCAGGTTTATAATTTCTGATTGCTTTCGTGCCTTCTATTCCATCATAAGCGGTAGCCACAATCTGACAGCCAAACTTATCCCAAGGTATTGTTCTGGATAATCCTTCTACAATGATAGGTTCATCATCAATGATAATTACTTTATACATTGTTTCCTTCCCCTTTCTGGCACAAAACAATTTTATATCCACAATCCATGAAAGTCAATTTCTTTTATCCTTTTATTGCTCCGGCTGTCAATCCTTTTATGATATTCTTTTGCAGTAAAATATATACAAGAAGAATTGGTATGATGATAAGGGTCACCGCAGATGCCATTAAACCGTAATCCGTACCGTACTTGGAACTGATTTCTATCAGTAACGTACTGATGGGATATTTGGCTCTTTTACGAATCATGATCAACTGAACAAATAAATCATTATAGGACCATAAGAAACAAAAAATTGCCACCGTTGCTAAAGATGGTCTGGAAAGCGGAATAATTATTTTGGTAAAGACTTTGGCAACGCCTGCTCCCTCCATATAAGCTGCCTCTTCCATCTCCAGGGGCAGTCCCCGTAAAAAACCCATCATTACAATCACCGCAAAACTCAGATTCCCGGCTACCTGCGGTAATATTACACTCAGCGGCTTATTCAAAAGACTCATCTGAGTCATTAACTTAAATACCGGGATAATAGTGGAAAAGGCGGGAAACATCAAACTTGATATGATTAATGCATTCACTATGCCCTTTCCCTTAAACTTATATCTTGTCATGGCAAATGCCATCATGGTGGCAAGAAGCATAACCGCGATTGTAACACTTCCGGAGATGACAAGACTGTTTTTATATGAAACTAAAATGTTTTGTTTTTCAAAAGCATTTGTATAATTATCAAACGTAAATTCCTTTGGTAGTGAAAAGGAACTGTTAATCACTTCCCTGGAAGGCTTAAAGGAATTGACCAGCACCCAGAGGAATGGGAACACGGTTGTACAGGCCCATAAAGTTAATATAAGATAAATTACGAGCTTTGCCATGGAGAATACTTTCTTTTTCTTTATTTTCATCGCTCTCATATACATCCTCCCTACAGATTCGCATCCGGCTTAAGTACAATGTTTACAATTCGAGATACCACAACCCCAAATAAAACAATGACCAGAGCGATGGCAGAACCATAGTCAATATTACCGATGGTAAAGGTTTGTTCATACATATAGGTTCCCAAAAAATGAGTGACACCCTGCGGTGCACCTTTTGGTACGATGGCCCAGGGTAAATCGAATACTTTTAACGCACCTGTCACCGCTAATGTGATACAAGTGCAGATGACACCGCGAAGCAGCGGTATCGTAACATAAAAAACCTGCTTGAATTTCGTACAGCCATCAATTGATGCCGCTTCATATACATCCTCCGGGATATCACTGATACCCGTCAGTAATATAACAAAATAAAAGCCCACATAGCTCCAGAGAGTGGGTATTGATACCATAATAAATGCCAAATTGGGAGCAAGCCAGTTTATAGGCTTCATATCCAGTGATTTCAATAATTGATTTAACATACCGCCATTGTAGGCGTAAAATAATTTAAATAACAGACCAATTGCTGTTGCTGAAATTACAATTGGGAAAAAATATACGGTACGAAAGAATTGCGCTCCACGTTTGATTGCATTTACCATTACAGCCAGTATAAAAGCCAGGCCTACCTGAAATACGATGGTAAGTCCCATCATCTTTAATGAATTCAGCAATGCGATTCTGATTTTGGGATCTGAGAACAAATTCTTAAAATTAGTCATTCCTATGAATTTCCATTCCTGCCCCGGCATCTTTACCACTGAAGTCATGTCATAAAAGCTGTTGGTAATATTCTGTAAAAATGGTATGTACAAAAATACAATCATTAAGATAAATCCAGGTAATAAAAAAACCAGTAAAGGTAATTTCTTTTTGTAAAGCATGATATCCCGCCTTTCTTCCCTGCCTATTTGTATAAAAGCAGAGGGGCGGATTATAAAACCCCTCTGCCAAACATTTTATCATTTAAATCTGTAATCAAAACTATTTTGCATTAATATTTAAAACTTCCTGTAATAAGTCAGTGGAGGTCTTAGCTCCGGTAGAAACATCAACAATACCGCCAATTAACGTATTATATGCTTCCTGAGACAATCTGGAGTCTGTCGGAGATGAAATACTGGTTGCCGCACTGCTGTAATTAAGCCCTGATACACCAAGTGGTGTCATGCTGTCCAAAGGATCCACAGCTGCTGCTGCCTGACCATTGCCACCCCAATAAGTCTGAACCGCGTCTTTATTGGTATGTGCCATAACAAATTTGACAGCTGCATCTCTCTTATCGGGATCATTCCAAGCTTTCTTGGTAATATAGAAACCGACAGAAATACCGCCAACCATTGCGCCGGCCTGAGCCTTTCCGCCCGGAATAACAGGGAAGCTTACAACTACCGTATTATCCTGATCCGGAATACCACCTGCATACCAGGAACCGTCTAACTGCATTGCAGCCTGTTTATTCTTAAATAATTCTCCGGCCATATCATTATCAATGGTATCTGTATCCACCGGAAATGCTCCCATGTCTCTTAAGGTTTTAAACATATCAAGACCTTTTGCCCATTCCTGGGGTACGGTTGTAGGAACCTGTGCATATCCGTCAGGACCTGCTGAGGATAACATCAGGAATTCAACCCAGTAATGAGGTACTTGAAGAAGTGAAACTGCAATAGGAACTATATCATTTTGTTTAAATGTATCAATTGCTTTCGTTAATTTATCCCAGTCTGTAGGAAGCTCAAGTCCGTACTTATCAAATAAGTCTTTGTTACAGAATAATCCTTCCCAATATCCTGTGGTAGGAACAGCACGTTCAACACCGTCAGGATTTGCTGCTGCTTTTAATGCACTGGCAAGGGTATCTTTCGCATAATCAGGATATTCTGCTTTGATTTCATCAATTGAAACAAATTTATCAGCTGCGAGAACATCACTTGCATTGGCATCTGTAAAGTACTGAATTACATCCGGTTCATTCCCAACAGAAAAGTCAGCTGCAATCTTTGTCTTCCAGTCCTGATCGGATGTCTGAGAATCATCTTCGATGGTAATATAGGGATATGTCTCCATAAATTTGGCTATATTGTCCTGGTAGTTCGCTGCATTCGGATCTGTGCCGCCATACATGGAAACGGTCTGTAATGTAACCGGATTGTTCTCTTTCGGAGCCTCTGTTGCCGCAGCATTGTCACTGTCACTTGGTGCCTGAGTAGCTACCGCATCATTTGATGCCGGAGTCTCATCCTTCTTCTCATCCTTGCTGCATGCAGAAATCATGGATACGATCATTACAACTGCAAGTAACACGGACAGAAACTTTCTCATCTTCTTCATTCCTTATTCCTCCCTAAAAATAATAATTTTTTTACCTCCTGGATGTTACTATTCGGTATAGGAATATTATAAATAGATTACCCTTAGAAAGCATTAGTCTATCTTGATATTATTTGTTCAAACTTGTTATGTTCCCAACAAATTACTTCTTATTTATAGTAATATTCGCTATTATTTTGATTTGTCAAATAGAATTTTCAGTAATTTGTCATCTTTTGACGTAATGTGCGGTTCACATGGTATCGTGATTGTGGATGCAATCATCCCTTCGTCGATGGGTCGGATAGTCAGTCCATATTCCTCGCCGTAGATTAGTTTGATGCGCTCATTGACATTACGTATTCCAAGCGAAACCCGCACTCCATCTCCCTGGGTCGGATTTGTAATTCTGCCCTCCAGGATATTTTGTACCCGCTCAATGTCTTCCTTCGTCATATCCTTTCCTGTATTGATCACCTGTAAAATAACATTGTCCACTTCCTTATACACCTTTAAGGTAATCGTTCCGCTCGTTACTACCTCCACTCCATGTACCACAGCATTCTCGATGATTGGCTGGAGGATTAACTGGGGAACCTGAATTTGCAGCAGGGAGGAATCAACCTCTTTTTCTACCCTGAGTCTTTGTCCGAACCGCATGGAGGTAATGTAAAAATATGCATCGGCACAGCGAAGTTCTTCCGAAAGATTGATCAATTTTTTGTTTGAGCGGTCCATACTATAATCCAGCAGCGTTCCAAGTGCTTCTATCATCTTTGTTACTTCCACATCCCCGGCCATTCGTGCCTGCCAGTTCATCATCTCCAGGGTATTATTCAGGAAATGGGGATTGATCTGAGATTGCAGTGCAATGATCTTAGCTTCTTTTTTCGCCAATTCTTCATTGTTGGCATAGTCAAAGATGTACTTAATCTCTGAGGACATACGATTAAAGGATTCCAGCATATAATTGAATTCGGTATTCGGCATGGGATCGCCTTCAATCTGCATCCCGATATTACCCTTCTCCAACTCCTTCGAGGCTGCAATCAGCCTGCTGATGGGGGCAGATATATGGATCGAAATAAAATAAAGCATATAGATAAATACGGGAATGATGATGATGAGAATCAGTACGATAATTTTTATTACATCATTTAACTCAGCATAAATGACACCCTTGTCCGCCACTAATATTGCACCAAAATGGTAATCATTGAATTTCTGCTGATACAGTAAGCCGGTGAAGGTATCCTCATCCTTCATGATCAGCTTTCGATTGTTTTTTGTAGAATAATAATAGCTTAAATCTTTGATAATTCTTTGTTTACTGTCCTCTTTTAATGCTTGATCACAATAAATCATGGAGTTCGTATTATTGATATAATAACCAAGTTCATAGTCGTCATTTTTGGAGATCGCGTCAAATAGCTTGTCCTTGTTCAGCTCTACTACCAGTGTACCAAACTTTGTATATTTTGTCGTAGTATAGAGATTTCGGATGATATAAATCTTGTCCTGTATTATTCTGATATGGGCGTCTGAGGTATCCTCTCCCGTTATCTTCATCGCTTCCTCTTTTACCTGATTTTTGAAGATGTTAATATATTCCGTGGGCTGGCGTGATGTGTAGTACAGTTTATCCGGCTCCTCACTCAAATAAAAGACTGCCATGACAAAACGGTTGTCACTATAGAACTTTGTTTTCAGATTACCGATGATCTCTTTGTAAAAATCCGTTTCATTGATTGACCCTGTCCTGTATTTCTTCCAATTATCTTCAATCACACGTTCATAGGAGGACTTCTTTGATATGGTAATTGCCTCATCAATTTTCTGGGAATAAAGGGTGGTAAAATTCTTCGCCCAGTCTTCCATTAATTGCTCCGTCTTATTGATGATGCTGTTACGATAAGAGATTGCAACAAATAAAAATATAAATATGACCGGAACACTCCAACAAGTGACAACCAATATCAAAAGTCTTCTTCTTAAGGATATGGGATCCCTCTGATAATATTTCTCATCCACATTCAGTTCTTCCTGATCCATACTGCCCCTCCGTTCTGCCAGAATAAAGCAAATTAAGAATGATACTGCTCTTTCCCCTCGCTTGTATCTCCCTTTTACGGCATACCATTTATTCTGCACAAAAGGGTTACCCCCTAAGAGATAACCCTCTTTTTGCTATTTTATCATAACCCATTTCCTCTTTATAGTACCATTTGCTAAATAATTGATATCGTAACCCGGTTTCAGCTACAGTTCCAGGTTCCCTCCCCATTCAAAGCCACGCATAGGATTGCCACGTTTGTGTGGAGAAGCAGCTGAATGGTTTCATCTATGATAAATCTACTGCCCTCTTATGCTTTTTATGCAACGTCTATTTAAGTTGTAAAAATTCTTCAAATAGCTCACATAATTGACCGGCATCTTCTGCATCCGGCATTTCACAGAATATTCTCAGCAAAGGTTCCGTCCCCGAAAACCTGGTAATAATCCAGCCTCCGTTCTTAAAATATACTTTACAGCCGTCAAGGTAGGATACCTTCTCAATATCAAAAGGCATCTCCGGAAGATATTTATTAACCAGCAAGGTCTGATACATTGCTTCCTTCTTCTCATGACTAAAGGTATAATCTCTTTCCTCCATGAAGATGGAACCGTATTCCCTTTCAATATCCTTCATGATCTCTGAGAGTTTTTTATTGGTAACTGCAATCATTTCAATTAGAAGTGCAGCTGCATAGATACCATCTTTTCCATTGATGTGACCTCTTACGGTCAGACCTCCTGACGACTCTCCCCCGATAATCGCATTGGTCTCATTCATTTTTGCTGAGATATATTTAAATCCTACCGGTACCTCATAACATCTTTCTCCAAAGCTTTCTGCAACTTTGTCTAACATATGGGTTGTGGCAAGATTTCTGACCACAGGACCATGCCATCCCTTATACTTGACAAGATAATAATATAATAGGACCAATATGTCATTTGGATGCAGAAATTTGCCGGTATCATCAATTACACCAATCCTGTCCGCATCTCCGTCCGTTGCAATACCGATATCACATTTACGGTCATTTACCCGGTTAATCAGACTTCTCAAGGTCTGGGCAGATGGGGATGGCAGTTTCCCGCCAAACAGCGTATCATGTCGTTCGTGTATGGTATCCACATCACATCGGGCCGTCAGGAGAATGGTTTTCAGGGAAGTCTCACTCACACCATACATAGGATCCAATGCCACCTTAAGTGCCCTGCTTCTGATGGACTGCATGTCGATGGAGTTAATGATATTATCCAGATATTCGTTCAATGGATTGAGCTCCAGAATGAATTCCTTTTTCAACCCCTCTTCATATTCCATGACGCTAATTTCATCCTCTTTTACATCTGCAATATAATTCTCTATGTCCTTGGTCTGCGTCTCGTCCGCGTCTCGTCCCCCGTAGGTAAAGACTTTAATCCCATTATAAATTGCAGGATTATGACTTGCTGTGACCATTAAACCGTAGTGTAATTTATGCTTCATTACATAATACATGATCAGTGGGGTGGGTGATGAACGATTAATCAGATAGGAGGTAATCCCCTCCGCAGCAAAAATTTCTGCTGCCCAGTGCATCGACTCCTTTGATAGAAACCTCCTGTCATACCCTATGGCAATCCCGTTTTCTGTCACCCCTTCGTTTTTCATTTTCAAGGCCAGCGCCTTTGCCAGCTTCTGTATATTGGCTTTGGTGAAATCATCACCGATAATTCCCCGAAAGCCTCCCGTTCCAAATTTAATCATCCTGCAACCTCCTTCGGTCTATGCTAACCCATGATTACTTCGATCTCGTTTTCACTTCCTGCGGGCTGTGCATCGACAAAAGAAACCTCAGTCCCATTCAGTTTTATTTTCTTAACTCCCTTCATAACACCATCCGGATTTAACACACTGATATGATACCTGGCCTCTCTCCATTCCCGGTCTATATAGAACTCCTTCCAATCCGGAGGAATACAAGGATCAATGCTCAATGTATCAAATTGCGGTCTGACACCCAGCATATAACGGGTGGCGGAAAAGTAGGCCCAGCCTCCGGTACCGGTCATAAACGGGTGTCTTGCCCGTCCATATGCTGTATGTTCCCTTCCCACGATAAACTGGCAATAAGAATAAGGCTCAGCTTCTCTGATCTCAATCAGATCGTTTTGATGATAAGGACAAAGGGCATCATAGAACTTCATCGCCTTGTCGCCCCGTCCAAGCTTGCATTCCGCCGCCCAGACCCATGGATTGGGATGACTAAAGATGGCACCGTTTTCTTTTAGTCCCGGGTATACCCTTGTTACAAAACCGATATCCTCATCCGGTACGGTATAAGACGGTCCGTTGAGCATTATTCCATAAGGGGTATACAAGTACTCCTCCACAGAATCCAGTGCTGCTTTTCCCCTGTCCTCAGGAGCTGCACCGGAAAGTACGGCCCATGCATTGGATTCCAGATGAATCTTTCCTTCTTTATCAAGAGAGGTACCAATCTTTCTGCCATTCTTAGTAATACCTCTGATATACCAGTTTTCATCCCAAAGCTCGCGGTCACAAACCGATTTGACTTTGTCCTGCATTTTCGTGTATTTGATGACATCCTCTTCTTTATGAAGATAAGAAGCAACCTCCAAAAAATTGCCCAGCGCCCAATAATGAAGAAAGGATACCAGAGCACTTTCTCCGCCGCCAAGGTTCAGACAGTCATTCCAATCCGCCCTGAGTCCTTTACAGATCCCGCTGCCGCCCACTTGTTCATCGGAAAAATCCAGGATTTTCTTCATATGCTCATAAACAGTGCCGCTGCCGCCATCCGCATAGGAAATCTCTTCCTCAACAAAGGAAATTTCACCTGTCTCCTTGATATATTCTACGATAGAGCTAATGAGCCATAACGCATCGTCGGAGCAGGCCTGGTCAATTCCATGTATCATGTCATCTTTATTCGGAGTCGGTATCACGGTAGGAGATCGAAAAGGTTTTACACGATTGTCAGGATCAAACCATTCCGGTTGGAACAGATGAAGTCCATACCCCTTCGAAACCAGTCCCCGCAGTAATTCCACGATTCTCTGTCTGCACTTTTGGGGATTGGAATGGGGTACCGTCATCGAGTCCTGAGCCGTATCCCGATATCCAAGGCCGGTTCTTCCGCCTACTTCGATAAAGGAAGCAAATCTGGAGAACATAATATTAATCTCCGCCTGATATAAATTCCAGGTATTAATCAGGGTATTCATACCTTCATTGGGGGTACTGATCTGGAGCTTATTTAATTTATTACGCCAGAACTCAGCAAGATTAGCAAAGGATTGGTCCACTTGCCCCAAATCAGAGTATTTTTCCCGTATCCTGCTTCCAACGGCTCTATTCCCTTCCCCAAGCATAAAGATCAGTCTGACTTCCTCCCCCGGCTGAAGAATTATTTTTTTATGTAAGGAGCCGCAGTGATTATTTCCCTTTTCAAAGGAACCGCTGCATCTGCCGTTCACGACAGCCGCAGGATTATCCTCCGTATGATACAGTCCGATAAATTTATCTCTGAGACAATCAAAACCATCCGGTTCAAGGTTTGAAGTGAAATATTGATATCCGAATTCTTCATAGAAAAGGTCATGTTCAATAATTCCGTCAGCGAAGGAAGACCCGGCGGCATAATTACTCATCTGAAAATTACGATTATCCATATCGATATGATGGTAGGAGAATTCACAATAGGAAAAGACACTTAAGCTTCTGGACTTTTCTCCCTGATTCTTTAACTTTACATCCCACAACTCAACCGTATCTTCCATGGGAATGAAAAGAGTCTGCGTAGCTTTGATATGGCTGTACTCACAGGAATAAGTGGTATAAGATAGTCCGTGACGGCACTCATACCTTGCTGTTTCAAGCGGCTTTCCTACCGGCTGCCAGGAGATGCTCCAGTAGTCACCTGTCTCATCATCTCTGATGTATACATAATGTCCCGGCCGATCCATCGGAATGCTGTTAGCTCTAAAACGTGTGATTCTATGGTATTCCGGTGTCTTATAAAACAGATATCCTCCGGCTGTATGATTTACTACGGCGCATAATTCCTTCACACCCAGATAATTCGTCCAGGATGTCGGTAAATCGACTTTTTCAATCACATATTCTCTATGTTCATTATCAAAATATCCGTATTTCATAAATAGGCATACCCCCTTAATTTATAGGGATATTATAAATTAATCTTCTTAAGTTTTCTATTGCTATCGATGTCAATATTTGATTTATATTGTTTTGTTTTTTAAGAAATGCTTGCTTGCATGACCTCATTGTGCTAGAATACGTTACTGAAATAAACATTTCGGAGGCAGGTGATCCGCATGTTTAAAATGACTATAAAGCAGTTTCAGTTTTTCGTTTTGGCATATTGGGGGATACGCTTGAAAAGCAACGAAACTATGACGTAAATTGAAAAGAGGAAGATCGTAATAATTAAGACAAAACATGGACTTTTATGGAAGGAATGTTTGACGGATACAAACATTGTAACCATCTCAGTCAGCTCTATTTTTTTACCTTATTACCTGACAGGAATTACATTAATTTCTTTAGCACTCTATATATTAATCAATAAACGCACGAGAGCTTATCTTTTAATACATAAATGCTATAAATTATTAATGACGCTATTTACATTTTTACTGGTTGTTCCAATGGCCTACGGAAACTGGATCGGAATTACCGCCGGAATCGGCTTAATACTGGCATTCGTTCTGGGACAATTTCAACGCTGTGTCATGACACGGGAGTTATTTGAAAACCTTCTTACGCTTGTCTGCAAATTGAGTCTGACTTCCGCGGTTTGTGCGTTGATTGACAAGTTTCTGATCCCGCTGATTGACCATGATTTTAATGCAAATAGAATTTCTGCCGTATTTTTTTATCCGAATTATTTTGGTACCATAGCAGCAACGGTAATTATTATTTGTGCTTATAAGGTATTATCGCAAAGATCTGGATGGTTCTTTTGTTTGATTGGCGCTGTCAATGTCATCAGTCTTTATCTATGTGAAAGCATGTTCGCCTTCGTCGAAGTTTTTATAGGAATCGCAGTTCTTCTTGTGTTATATCATAGGAAACGGCTGTTTTTACTGTGGTTGATTCTGGCATTGGGAGGGGTAGCGGCTGTTTTGGGGCTCAATCTTGAATTGATACCCCGGTTATCCGACGCCGATCTTACAACAAAGCTCCGAATCCATATCTGGGCAAAAGCGGTTGATAAGATCAGAGAGAATCCGTTAATCGGACATGGATCAATGACCTATGCATTTGAAAGTTATAGGAGCGGTGCGCTTGTCATGCATGCCCACAGCCTATACCTGGATTCCTTTTTAAATTACGGTATTTTAGGTGTACTCCTGTTTTTATGGTACTTTGCAGACTATTACTTATCCGTTTTAAGAACCTGCTTTAAAGAAAAGCAACTACTGATTACTACTCTGATTCTGTCGGTGACCGGGGCAGCTTTGGTCCATGGCATGGTCGATCTTACCCTGTTATGGGTACAGACCCTGCCGCTGTTTCTTTTCATACTTTCCGGATACGGGGCATATGAAAAAGAAGAAAATGCTCCTCCGCCGGTACTGATTTTTCCAAAATATCCTTTCCCGGTCAGGGTTCACTCCGGCAGTCATATTTTTACCGGTGGTGGATTACTTCCCGCAAAGAAGCGATCCGGTGTAAAGGTTACCTATCGTAACAAAAATGCAGGTTAAGAAAAGCAGGGGTTTTGCATGATCAAAGAAGACGAAGGTTTTTTTGAGAAGGTTTATAAAATTGTTGCCGATATTCCGGAAGGGTCCGTGATAACTTATGGTATGATTGCCAGAATGCTTGGCAATCCGAGAGCTTCCAGAGTTGTGGGATATGCCATGAACAATGCACCTTCCGAAAGAAATCTCCCCTGTCACAGAGTGGTAAATAAGGCAGGTGAGATGGCTCCGGGTAATATCTTCGGTGGTGAAGAAAAGCAGCGCAGGATATTACGTGGGGAAGGAATTACTTTTCTGGAAAATGGGTGCATCGATATGAAGAAGCATCAGATTCAATGGTATTACTAAATCATTGTCTTCATAAAAAGAAGGATGGGAATGCTGCCATATACAAACCTGGTGTATGGCGGCATTCTATTTTATTGCTCTGACCGATAAAGCTGCATAAAAAAGTCAATACATCGATTCACATTTTGTATGGTGATATTCTCATTGGTTCCATGAATTTTATTCAGCTCGGACTGATCGATCATATATGGAGTAAAGCGATAGATCTGATCACATACAACCTCATATTTTCTGGCATCCGTTCCAGCCATGACCAGATACGGCGCCGCGATACAATTATCACAAAACCACTTTGCCAATTGCTCAATTTGGCGGTATTGGGGCACTGCCACAGAGGATAGTTTCGACGGCTCATCAAGGACTACCGGCTCAATTGTCACATCCAGACCCGTTAAAGTCTTTTTTAGGTGGGCTATTAACTCTTCTCCCGTCTCACCGGGAAGAATTCGACAATTTATCATTGCCGATGCCATCTGTGGAATTACGTTGGGAGCCGGACCGCCTTTTGCCATTGTCACGGCAATTGTGGTGCGTAGCAGGGCATTCCCGCTGTTCATCTTTGAAAAAACAGAAAGAAAAACCGGCTTAAATATCCACAGGTTGGATAATATCAGACGATTTAATCCACGCATATGCGGTCCTATCCTCATTAAAAATTCTCTGACCGCAGGAATTAATTTCGACCTGCAGGGATTTCTCTCCACGCGACAGATTGCCTGGGCAAGAATTCCCAGAGAAGTGTTCTTGTCCGGCATTGAGGAATGACCACCGTCCTTTGTTACCGTAAGACGTATATTGGCATACCCTTTCTCCCCCACGCCAATCAGTGCAATCGGCCGGTCAATGCCTTCCAATAAATGAGTTGCCGCACAGCCGCCCTCATCCAATACAAAATCAAAGTGAATCTCTTGTTGCAAAAAATATGCTGCAATCTTTCGGGCTCCTTCTTCTCCGTTGATTTCCTCATCATGTCCAAAGGCAAGATAGATGTCTCGTTTTGGCGTTACGCCCTCTCTGATCAGACGTTCCATTGCCTCCATTGCCGCGATCAGATGTACTTTAACATCCAGCGTTCCCCGGCCCCATACCATATTATCTTCTATTCTTCCGCTAAATGGGTCCTGTTTCCAATCTTTTTGTGTTCCGTCCTCCACCGGTACGACGTCCATATGAGCTGTAATTAACATTGGCCCCTGCTCCGGCTGTGCCTCTGGCTTCCAATGATATACCAGGCTGTACTCATTGATTACGGTTCGCTCACAATATTGATGAACCAGCGGAAACATTTCTTCCAGTAATCGGTGAAATTCCAGAAATTCCTCCCAATCCGTCTGTGTCCCATCCATATGGGAAATGGTTTTTAATTGTACCGCCCGGGAGAGCTTTTCGGCTCCTGTGATATCCTCATGAGGGATATAGGATTCCGTATCAGAACTTTCGTGGGGCCGAAACCGGTAATATCTCACAATCATAATTACAAGCAGCATTATGATGAATTGAATCAAAAATAAAAAAACGATAATTTCTGCCATTCTTTCCTCCATTCTGTGGTTAATCCCCTATCTCCACCGTTGATTAAAATGGTCCAAAATCGATTGCTACCCCAAGGAACAGATACGCACAGGCAAGTGCAAAGGCGATTAATTGAAGCTTATACGTCCATTTGATCCATTTTGTATAGGTAACGACGGTCAATCCAAGGCAAATCAGCAGGACCGGATTGGTTGGATACAGCACATTGGAAAAACCGTCTCCAAAGCAAAATGCCAGTACCGAGGTTTGCCTTGTAATACCCACCAGATCAGAAAGTGGAGCAATGAGCGGCATTACCAGAAAAGCCTTAGCTGATGAAGATCCCACAAAAAGTTCCAGCAGCAGTATCAGTGCATATATCATGATAATTGCTATGTAGGGAGAGGTGGCGGATATGGCATTGGAAGCGTAATATAATATGGTATCCATAATCCCGCCATGGGTAATGATATATTTAACACTCATTGCCATCAGGATTAATAAAATTCCCGGTGCGATTCCCGCGGCACTTTTGCCAAATATCACCCATCTTTCTTTCGCCTTTATACCGGCAATGCCTGATGAGATAAATCCTCCGACAAGAAAAAGCAGTCCGATCAAAGGCAGTTCCAAATCGGACAAGGAGGGTAGTAAGGTACCGGTCAGAATCATTGCGAAGATGAAAAAGAGAAAAATGCAAAAAGTATATGCTGCGCTCTTTAACTTACGTAATTCTTCCTTGGATTTTGCACCAAGGATCAACTCCAGGCTGTCTCTGGAAGAGTACTTGCTTCGAAGGGCACCATCTTGCCCATACACCAGAGATTTGCTGGGATCCTTCTCAATTTTTCTTGCATATCTCAATAAAAATATCAGGACCAGAACATAATAACTGATAAAAATAATAATCCGCAGTCCCGTTCCTGAATACAAGGGCAGTCCCGCTATCCGCTGTGTAATTGCAATTGAAAAGGGATTGGTGATGGCAGAGGTAAATCCGAAACAAGATGCCAGAATACTCATTCCAAGTCCGATCAGAGAATCCCAGCCAAGACAGTAAGAAAGCGCTATGATCATAGGTACCAGGGCAATGTTTTCCTCAAAGGTCCCCAAAACCGCGCCCAGCATCATGAAGATGAATACCATAATTGCCATAAGCAAATATTTCATATGATAAAATTTGTCAACTACCCTGGTAATTGCCAGTGTCATAACACCACTGCTTTCTAATAATGCAAAGGCACCTGCCACCGCAACCAGAAAGAATATTATTACTATAATAACCGCTCCATCCGAACTCCATAATACCTCAATCGGCGCACTAAACCATCTCCATACCGGAAATCCGGTGCCTTCTGTGAATTGAAATGTCCCCTGTTGAATGGTCTCATGTCCTTGCGTTATGATTCTTTCATAACTTCCCGCAGGAATCACTTTTGTTAAGACTCCCACAGTAATCATCAGCAGCCCAAGTATGATGACTGCGGTAATAAATGTCTTCTTTCCAATTTTAATCATGGAATCATTCTGTTCCTTCCCCATATTCATTCCTCCCAATATTCACTCTTACGCATAATTATTCAAAAATATTAATTTTTATTTTAATCAATCCTCCGGCAAAAGTCAATGAGGCAATTCATCAGGTTGCTGGTTGATTTTACTCTGAATTTATCAAAAATGCATAGTTTCAATCTCAGCTGCGGACACTAAAGGGTATAAAGAAAGGAGTGAATTTATGGATAAAATAAATCAAAACAAGGGAACACCTACCAAAGGCTCCAGCACTCGAAACGACATTTCTTCGTACGAGAATTCTCATAGAGAATACGGTGATGGGGATTCTTACGATATCAATCAGCCGAGTTCATCTAATGCAACACCTGAAATTCCCATCGAAATGCCCGCCAGAGAAGGGAAATAAACTAATATTACCAGATATTTTTCACAATTTCTTCACAGGGTTTGGAAATACTAAATTTGAAAGTTAGTGTGCAGATTGTTCTTTTAGAAAGAGAGGAAGCATAATGTACAGAGCGAAATTATCTGGTTTTGCTATTGCATGTATGATAGGTTTGGTCGGCTTAAGCCCATCGGCCGCCTTAGCATCTGAAAAGAATACCGAATCGGCAACACTGTCCCAGGCAAATCAAAATCAAAAAGAAAACAGAGCTGCTTTTGATGAAAAGATGAAAAAGGCTCATGAGAAGTGGAACGCCCTCTCGTCTTCACAAAAGGACGAGGTTTATAAATTAATTGAAAACGAAATGATTGCAGAAGGTAAATTAATGGATAAATTGAGTGACCTTGGTGTAATGGGGGAAGATGATGCAAATCATATCAAAGCTCATATGGCTGAAAAATTTAAGAAGCTGAAAGAGAACGGTGAATTCCCTCTTTCGAGAGCAAAAAAGTCATCAAAGCAGAAGTAACATCATCAAAGCAGAAATTAATAGATGGAGATCGATCGAATCTGATAGGTTACGATGAAAATAACAATTTGATACACTAACTTTCAATTATCTTATATTGATTTACAGCAAAAAAGACGGTATCCCATACCACCAAGTCTTTCTTCCTTCCCAGTATGGAGAAGCATGAGATCGACCGGATGGTATATATACCGTCTCTTTGCTGTATCTTTATCCGTTAGACAAATAAATCTGCCGCTACAGTTCTAAAAATCCTCATCAAATGTATGACCATAGGAAGTTCTTTCTGAATCACCGCTTACATAATCATAACTGCTGTCATAACTCTTGTTCTTACTCTTTGCGGTACTGTTTGCAGCGTTATTGCCCTGATTCTTAAGGGATTTCTTCTCAGCACCGTTTGTCGTCTGATTCTTGTTCTTAGCCATAATAACCTCCATTACCTGCTTAATTTTCAAATATTATGTGCAAAAAATGGATGCTTATACCATGATCAAAAATATTTTCAATTTATTGTTATGCCTTTACCAGAATTCCGTTTACTTCCACCTGTTCCGAAATCTCAATCACAAGGCATCTGCGTCCATCCACCATTTTTGTCTGTACCAGATCCGTTCGTTCCGGGTTAACCTTTACAATAACATCCGGTGTTTTTACCTCAAAAGACCTGGTACTGGCAAGATTGGCTGCCAGTAGGGAAACCTGTTCCCCCGCCATATCTGAATATTTTTTATCAAAATCAACCAGTTTTTCTTCTACTACCCCACAGTCGGTGAGCAAATTCTTAACCTCTCTCTTATCGAGGGTTAACGGCTCAGGAATCTCCTGCAGCTTATGCTCCTCCAAAATCTCATTGAGTTTTTCATGAATATTCTTCACGATATCATACTCACAATCCTCACCCAGCGTCTCTTCAATCAGGGTCTGAAAGGTCTGCTTTTGCAGCCCTGCGGAAAGAGGAAGCTCGCATCCAAGAAGCTGCTTTACAAAATCCTGATGTAATTCCTCAGAATTTTTGGAATAATACAGAACACTGTGAATGTCAGTACTTCTGTCGTTGAAGGTCGGAAATAAGAAGCCGTTCTCCGGTAATCCTACCACCCAGTCCTGAATACGTTTTGTAATCTGATTCAGTTCACTATTATAACTTAGTCCCGGTTTTGAGAGCTTAACCGGGCACAGAGAACAGAGTATGTAGCTGTATACTTCATCCGAAGCGTCCTCCATCATAATCTTGTCCCTGGTTTTACCCGGGACGTCATATGCTGCATAAAGTAACAGGATTAGATAGTTTCCAACATAATCATACATTTGAATTACTTTCTGATAGAATTCGTCAACCAGGGCTTCCTCTTTTAATTCCGTGTCTCTTAGTTTTAATAAAAACTCCTGTGTTCCGCCGTTAAATTCCGTTTCCATGGGGAAGTCCATGTTAAGCAAGTTTTTCCCGATCCCTCCGGATAGTGTTTTCCTAAATATCTCAAAGTATTTGAAGGTTTCTTCTTCCGGTAAGCATAGGAAAGATTCTGTAAATTTGGTCTTGATCTCTTTTTCTCCATCGACATAACAGCCGCTTACCTTGGTAATGGAACAATTCTCATGGTTAAATTGCTTTTTTATTTCTGAGATTTCACTGTTTATCATATTCTTTTACCTCGTCCTTTTTCTTCCCTGACTCCACACTCCATATTCCTATCACATTTTAAGGTTATGACAGGTCCTCCGAATGCACAACCTTTTGTATTATACCATAGCAGCAAGATTATTTCATATACCAAAATACCCTGCTGCAATTATAATTTTCTCAATTTTCTGATCTGCATGGGGGTATTGGCAAAGCGTTCTCTGAACATTCTTCGAAACAACTTACTATTGGTGAAGCCATGCTGATCCAAAATCTGAAATAACGGCAGATCCGTAGATATTAATTCCTGGTATATTTCACTGATCCGAAGCTCATTCAGATAATTTAAATAAGTTACACCCACATTGTTTTTAAAAAACCGGCAGAAATACTTTGGCTGTAATCCTGCGACTTTCGCAATCTCGTCAATTCTGATCGTTTCCCCATGATGCTCCTCTGAATATATCATGATCTTCTTTAATATGGATAAATTTTTTGTATGTTTCAGAAATTTTGCCTCAGGCAGCTCCAGCTTAAAATTACAATAAAGCTGATATAGCAGCTCAAAGATCAGACTGTTCTGCTTCAGCCGCATTCCCTCCGGCTTGACCTGATAAAGCTCATTCAGACTTTGAAGTATTCCCTTTACCTTGGCCAGATTTTCCATCTCCCCGGGATCCTCCGTAAGAAACGGTACACGAAATATCAGTTGGTCCATCTCTTTCATATGCTGAACCAGAAATTCATTGGGTAATTGAAGTACCAGGGCATCATTTTCATGCAGGCATCTTGTAGAATGCACCATGCTTGAATTAATCAACAGAAATGTATCATCTGTCATATGATGATCCTGCTCAGCCATGGTAACAGTCAGATCCCCTCTGCTGATGTAGATAATCTCCATTGCATCATGCCAATGGCTGACAACGTAATCACCGGTTGAATGATTGGTTCGTACTACAATATTTTCATGCGCTAATAAATTCATAGTCTCATAGACCGGTTCAGATATTTCCCTTCGCATCGCTACTCCTTTTTTCAACATCGTTTGCAGATAAGTTTGGGCCGGGGATTTTGCAAACTCAAGCTTTTGTCTGAATTAGCTTTCCATAAGTCACACTCTAATCCCATTATACATGAATTCATTAGAAAAGATACCATCGACCTATTTGTTGTTACTTTCTTCCCTTATAAAATCACTTCAAAAGGATTAGACTATCCTTATGACAAAAGCCTAGGGGAAACGTTAGTGATTATTTCGATAGCAAAGCCCGGATATAATGGTTTGAATCTAACATTACATTTGTAAGGAGAAGAAAAATGAAAAACATTGGTTGGTTTTGTTCCATTCATGATCATCCATGGCAGGAACAAAAAGTGAAGTTATCGAATAAATCGGGCCGTTTATTCGTAGAAACTACGGGAGAGACGGATCAGACCATGGAGGGCTTTGGTGCCTGCTTTAACGAACTTGCATGGATTGCCTTAAATAATGCAAAGGAAGAAGAGAAAAGAACGCTCTTGGAAAATTTATTTGGCGCACAGGGACTGGATTTTTCCTTCTGTCGTATGCCGGTTGGTGCTAATGATTACGCCAAGGACTGGTATAGTTTTGATGAAACCCCGAACGATTATGACATGGAACATTTCTCCATTGAGCGGGACAGAACGTATTTAATGCCCTTTTTGAAAGAAGCAAAGAAGTATAAGAAGGAATTTAAGATGTTTGCCTCCCCCTGGAGCCCGCCGACCTGGATGAAGGAAAGGCCGGTATATAATACGGGGGCTGCGATTCGTATGGAGCCCGACATTTTGAGGGCCTATGCTTTATACTTTGAGAAATTTGTACGTGCATATGAATCGGAAGGAATTCAAATCCACCAGATTCATGTGCAGAATGAGCCGTTTGCCAATCAGAATTTCCCTTCCTGTCTGTGGAAACCGGAACAGCTTCGTATCTTTATCGGGGACTATCTGGGACCTCATTTTGAAAAAGCCGGCCTGGATACAGAGATCTGGCTTGGTACTCTAAATGGTCCTTTTGAGGCTTCCATGGAAGAGCGTGATCTTGCTGTTGCCCTCCCTGATTCTAATTACGAGCGTTATGTCAGCAGCATTTTATATGATGAAAAAGCCATGAACTATATCAAAGGCGTCGGCTATCAATGGGCAGGAAAGGCTGCCATTGATAAAACCCATCAGGATTTCCCTGATTTAAAACTGATGCAGACGGAAAGTGAATGCGGAATGGGTGAGAATGACTGGCGGCATGCGGAATATGTATTCAGTCTGATGAATCACTACTTCCGTTATGGTGCCAGTGCTTATATCTACTGGAACATGGCTTTAAAGCCCGGCGGACTAAGCACCTGGGCCTGGCCTCAGAACAGCCTTACTACGGTTAATGCAGATGGTTCCATTACCTATAATCCGGAGTATTATGTGATGAAACATTTCTCCAATGCGGTTAAACCGGGTGCCCTTTATCTTAAAACAAAGGGACCCTGGGCATCGGCCTCCAGTGTGTTTCTAAACCCGGATCAGACCATTGCGGTGATCGCAGGAAATGCCCAGCATGAGGAGCAGGAGTTTACCTTCTCCCATAAAGGGGAATATTTTCACACCAGACTATCCCCCCACTCCTTCCACACTTTTTTATTTCAGGCATAACAGGATCTTTTCCACGGCTATTCCCGAAGGGATCTTACCTCAGGATGATTCTGAAACATAGAACTTAGGATATTCCGAAAGATAATCCCTGAAGAGGTTCCCAAAAATATTACCTGAGGAGGGCTACGTAAGATATTCGTGAAAAATGCGATTGTAAATTTTTGAAACTGCTTCCACAGCCTCCGTTACGAAGGCATCATATTTTTGCAGCAATTGTTCTCCCTGTGGTGTCAGTTTTGAATATCCTCCGTCAATACCACCCTGATATCGCTCGACTATTGTAATGCCGGTTTGCTGCTCCATCTCACCAATCATATGAAACCCTTTGCGGTAAGAGATATTAACCTGCTCACAGGCATGTCTGACAGAACCATTCTCTTTGATGAGATGAAGCAGTCTGGCGCCCCGTTCATCAAGAAACGCAATTTCCCTGGACAGAGTGAATTTAACCTCGTGATGAAGAATTTGCTGATTATGATAATTTAAAAGCATCTTATAATCCTCTTTGGTGTCTGCATCAAAGAGGATTCCTTCATCTTCCACCTCAATCCGTTCCATGCTCCCCACGCAGTTCATTAATGCTGCTTTCAATCCGCCGGGTCCTTCATATCCCAGGATCACAGGCAGCAGGGAAGCATCCAGCAGGAGGGGATGTCCCCCTCTACCCTGATAAACAGGCTTTGCCAGCTCTGCCTTTGTATCCATCAATTTTTTAACAGTATTAACTGTAAAAAGCGGTACATCCGCAGGCGTAAACAAAATTCTGTCACATTTTCCAAAGAGATATCTCATACCGATCTTAGCAGAATCAAACATCTGGGTTGTCTCATACTCCGGATTCTGAATACACAGTACCTTCAGCTTTGATAAGTGTTTTTCCAATTGTCTGCCGTTGTGTCCCGTCACCACAACCACCGGATCTGCTCCTGCCTGCAGGAGGGTGGTAATTACCCTTTGAATTATAGAGATGGAGCCAATTTGCATCAGCGGTTTAAAATCGTTCATACGGGAGGACATTCCTGCCGCAACAATGACTGCACCTGTTTTCATAACCTCCACCTCTTTCTCCTCTTCTCATAAAGTTACATTGCTATTTATTTTCTTCTTATTTTCTGTAAGCCGTATGCGCCAGTGGAAGTGACGTCCGAAAGATTCCATCCCGCTTATAATAAGCGGCTTGAGCAGCCGGTGATGTGGGAATCAGAGGGATCTCACCCACTCCCTTTGCACCATAGGCAAGCTCGGCTTTATTCTTCTCAATGAGAATGGTCTCAATCTCCGGAATATCAGTGGCCCTCCATAATCCCAGCGTGCCGTATCTGGCAGTGGGTTTTCCATTGACAATCATGGGATTCTCTGTCAAGCCATATCCCAGACCCATAACGACTCCGCCTTCTATCTGCCCCTCTACATTCACAGGATTTACCGCCCGGCCCACATCATGGGCTGCAATCACTCTGGCAACCTTGCCCTCTTCATCAAGAATCACGACCTGAGTGGCATATCCATAGGCCAGATGACTGACTGGATTAGCCTTGTCCGATCCCATAGGATCTGTTACCCCCACAAATTCCTCATAATATTCCTTTCCTTCCAGTTCCTCAAGAGATCTGGTCAGAAGATCTTGCTTTAGCTTCAGGGAGACTCGTCTGGTGGTCTCACCCGTGATTACCGTCTGCCTGGAGGCAGTACTGGTTCCTGAATTCGGCGTAATATCCGTATCGGGTCCTGCAACAATAACCTCGCCCGCCTTCAATCCTGTGGTCTCACAACAAATGGCGCGCATGGTTGCGGCAATTCCCTGTCCCATGCAGGCCGCACTGGTGCGAAGGCTGACCTTACCATCCACAATCTTCAATCTAACCCTGCCCGTGTCCGGAATTCCCACACCGACACCGGCATTTTTGATGGCACAGGCAATTCCTGCATTCTGATAGTTTTCGTAATATGCTTCCTTCACGGCTTCCAATGTTTCCAGAATTCCTGTTCCCTCATCGGCGATCTGGCCGTTAGGCAATACCTGACCCGGCCTTAAGGCGTTGCGGTAACGAATCTCAAAAGGATCAATGCCGACCAATTCAGCCAGTTTGGTCAGATTACATTCAGTAGCAAACATGGTCTGGGTGACACCAAAACCACGAAAGGCACCGGATGGAACATTGTTGGTATAGACAGAGGTTCCGATAATATCAATACATTGATAATTATACGGCCCTGCGGCATGGGTACAGGCACGCTGCAATACAGGTCCTCCAAGAGAAGCATATGCCCCTGTATCAGCTACCAGTCTCAGACGCATTGCCGTTAATTTTCCGTCCTTATCACATCCTGTGGTTAATTCCATATCCATAGGGTGCCGTTTGGGATGAACCATAAGACTTTCCTGTCTGGTCAAAGTTACCTTAACCGGAACCTTGGCCAGATAAGCCAGCAAGGCCGCATGATGCTGGACACTCATGTCTTCCTTGCCTCCAAAACCGCCGCCCACATAGGCGCTGATGATTCTTAGTTGTTCTTTCGGGATACCGAGTAATCTTTGAATTTCCCGGTATTCATCATAGACAGATTGTCCTCCCGTATATACCAGCAGTCTCTCCCCTTCCGGAACCGCCAGCGCACTCTCCGGCTCCAAAAATGCATGCTCCTGCGCTGGGGTCTGATAGGTATTGGTCACCACATAGGCAGATTCCTTCAATGCATTCTCCACATCTCCACGCTGGATTTTTTCTACCCGGTATACATTCCCAGTCTCATGAATTTTATATTCTTCCAGTTCCATGGCCGCTTTCGCATCAAAAACCGGTATTCTCTCCTCATATTCCACTTCAATTAAATCCTTAATCTCCTGTAAGGCTTTCCTGCTTCTGGCAGCAATTAAAGCAATGGCATCCCCATAATATCTGGTTTCCTCTCCCACAGCAATTAAAGCCGGCCAGTCATACGTAAGATGCCCGATATAGCGTTCTCCCGGGACATCCTGTGCCAGAACGATTTTCACTGTTTCCGGATGCTGCAATGCCTTCTCTATGTGAATTGCCTTTACCAGCGCTCTTGGATATGCCGCGCGCAGTGCGCTGCCATAGACCATACCGGGTACCTTTAGATCACCTGCAAATTTGCCGGTTCCAAGGATCTTATCCTTTGCATCCGGACGAATGCTCCGCTCACCTACTCCGCCAACAGCCTCCCAAAGAACGGGCTGCTCCTCTTGTCTGAAGCACTTGGCAGCCAATAAAATGGCCTCAATAATTTTCTTATATCCGGTACACCGGCAGATATTTCCCTTGATTGCCTGCTGTATCTCCCTCTTTACAGGAGTTTGATTGTGATCCAGCAATGCCTTGGCGCTGAGGATCATCCCCGGAATACAGTATCCACACTGGACGGCCCCTGCCTTTGAAAATGCATACTCATAAACTTCCTTTTCTCTGGCGGAAAGTCCTTCCACGGTAAGAATCTCTTTTCCCTCCGCCTTTTCTGTAGTTAAAAGACAGGCCTGCATCTTCCTGCCGTCCACCAATATCGTACAAGCTCCACAGGCACCCTCACTGCACCCATCCTTTACAGAAGTAATCCCCAGGTGATCCCGAAGATACTCCAAAAGATTTAGCTTTTCTTCTGTCTGTACCATGGTTGCGTTAACCAAAAATTGAAACATGTTCTTTCTCCTTCCTGCCCAATGTTGTATTCAATTAATTACAGTCCCCGACGCACAACACCGGATGCAGATGTTAAGTTCTGCGTAATACGATACCGGCTCTTCTTCCGGTAACAGTACCCTTCTCAATTGCAAGCTGTCCATTCACCAGTACGAAGACAATTCCTTCCGGGAATTGCTCGGGCTGCGTAAATGTTCCCGTATCTATAATTACTTTGGGATCAAAGAGGGTCAAATCAGCAAAATATCCCTCTCTGATTCTTCCTCTTTCCTTCATGTGAAAGGCTTCTGCCGCCTTCCCCGTCATCTTATAGATGGCTTCCTCCAGAGTAAGTACCCCTTCTTCCCGTACATATTTTCCAAGTACCCTTGGAAAGGAACCGTAGACCCTTGGATGAGGCTTTCCTGATAGCAAACCGTCGGTGCACAGATTCATCTCAGGTCGCTTCATGATCCGCGTCACATGATCCTCAGTTCCATAGAAATCCACCATTCCAACAGAATTCTTTTCTTCCAGCAGCAAATCAAAGGCGGCATCCAGTGCATCCTTTCCCCTCTTTGCTCCTAATTCATCCAGACTAAGTCCAACTGCATCCTGATTCCTCTCTGTTACAACACTGGTAATAAAGATTCCTTCCGTTCCTGCAAACTGAATAAAATTATCCCATCCGGGAAGTCCGTTTTTGATATCCTCTTTCATCTTCTTTCTTAAGGAAGGATCTCCAAGTCGTTCTACCAGACGATCCGTTCCTCCGTCATGCACCCAGGGCGGCAAAATGACCCCCAGCATCGTACTGCCGGCAACATAAGGATACTGATCCAGGGAGACGCAAAGTCCCGCTTCCCTGGCCTCATCTAATTTAGCAAGCATCGGCTCCAGTTTATCCCAATTCTGTTTTCCACAAACTTTAAAATGGGAAAAATGAATGGCAACCCCGGATTCTAAACCAATTCTGATAATTTCATCCATGGAAGCTAAAATATTGTCCGCCTCGCTTCTCTGATGAACCACAAATAACCCGTTATATTCTTTCACGACTTTACACATCTCAATTATCTCTTCCGTATTGGAATAAGCACAGGGCATATAGATCAGGCCGGAGGAGAGTCCGATACATCCGGCCTCCATCTCCCTTCGTGTGATCTCGCACATACGTTTGATGTCATCTTTCGTCGGTTTTGTGTTATCCAGTCCCATAGCCTCCATCCGTACATTACCATGGGGGAGAAGATAGGCTTCATTTAGTGCGGGTGCCGCCTGGGCGATCATCTTCAGATAACTGTCACAATCTACATAGTTCCAGTCTATGGTTTCATCCTCTCCGTCAAGTCCGGCAAGATTTTTCTTCCAGGGAGTAATATAGGCAACGGGAAGGGGTGCCATTGAAATCCCATCCTGTCCCAGTACCTCAGTCGTAATCCCCTGTTTCAGCTTTGGCAGCAGCTGCGGATTAGACAAAACCTTAAGATCACTATGGCTGTGGGTATCAATAAAGCCGGGTGCACATACAAGACCGGTGGCATCAATTATCTGAATACTTGCGTCCTCCGGTATCATATCGTCCAAAGGATCAGTAATAACCTTTGCAATTCTCTCCCCCTGTATCAAAAGAGAGCCAAAGAAACCACCTTCTCCTGTTCCGTCTATGATGGTTGCATTCTTTATCAGTAAATCCATGCGCTGCCTCCTTACAAACTATTTCATCAGTGCTTTCATAATGCCGTAATAGCACTGTGTTACCTTTAAAAGCTCTTCGATTTCAATATATTCATCAATGGTGTGGGCAAGACTTTCCACAGAAGGCCCCATTCCCAGGGTGGGAATTCCCGCTTCACCTGCATAATGACTTCCGTTGGTGCAGAAGTTATACTGGGTAATCTCCGGATGAAATCCCATATCCTGCAGTGTATGAAGTACATCCTGAATATAAGTCTCTTCCCTGTCATAGAGCCATCCCGGGAAGAAACGCTCCCCTTCGATTTTATTGCCGGTATAGCAAAGCTCCTCTCCCTTAGCAAAGGATACTTTGGCTTTGATTTTATCATCCTGTTCCATCATCCGGTCCAGAATCTCTTGTATCGGGGCCAACACACTTTCCCTTGTCTCGCCTACCAGAAGTCTTCTGTCATAGGTTGCAATACAATATTCGGGAACAACGGATGCACCCGGATATGGCTTGGATTTGATATCTGTCAGTTCCAGAATTCCATCTCCCAATACTTCATGGCGGGTGGCTTTTAATTTACGGATTTCTTCGACTACCTTACACATACTATATACGGCATTAATGCCCTTTTCCGGGTTGGCGGAATGGGCGGGAACGCCAAAGGTCTCCAGCTTAATTTCTCCCCTTCCCCTCTGACCGATCTTAATATTAAGATTTGAGGCCTCACCGATGATAACATAGTCCGGCGAAACCACACTGCTAATGTTTCTTGCGGCAATTCCCTCAAAGCATTCTTCATGGACAACACCGGCAATATAGATTTCTCCGGCGAAATCCCTGTCGCAATCTTTTGCAAAAAACTCGGCGGCATTCGCCATAGCTGCCACCGCACCCTTCATATCTGTCGTACCTCTGCCATACATCCTGCCGTTACAGATCTCTGCCCCAAAAGGGTCATGGGTCCACATCTCTTCATTCACTACCGGAACGGTATCAATATGCCCGTCAAAGAGTAATTTCTTTCCCGGTCGTTTCCCCTTGATGACACCGATCACATTGCCGTACAGGTCTACGATGATATCATCAAATCCCATCACTCTAAAATAATCCTTTAAAATATCCGCCGCTCTTTTTTCTTCACCGGAATAACTTTTTGCCTGGATTAATTCCTGACAAAGGCTGATCACAGCCTCTTCTCTTTCTTTCCTCAACATAAACCCTGCTCCTGTTATTTATTTTTTTCTACACGTTCCATTTTTCATTTTAATAATGACTGCTACTTAACATAATCTTCCTTATTGAACTTGTCAAGGTCGTGGATATGCCCCGTCCCAGACAATTTTTCTATAATTTTCCTGATCCGTATCCCCTTCTGTATTAAAGAACAGAAGTACGGAAGATGCATCTATTTGTAATTTATCCTTTAATTCCGACAGAGAAGGCTCAGTTAAGATCTCATAGACCAGTCCGAAGCCCGCTGCACCGCTCTCCCCCGCAATGATACGGTCGTCACCGGGTAACGGGGAAGATAAAACTCTCATTCCCTGGGCTGCCACATAATCGGGGCAGGAGATATAATGATCAGCGTAATGCCGCAGAATGTCGATGCCCACCGTCACCGGCTCCCCGCAGGCAAGACCGGCCATAATGGTATTCATATCTCCTGTTACAGGATGTATCTTCCCATCCGCTGCTTTCATGGTCTTAAAGATACAGGCAGCTTCGTTGGGTTCCACAATGGTAATGATGGGTCTCTCCTCTCCATAAAGATCTGAGAAAAATCCTGTGACCGCTGTCGCAAAAGAACCCACCCCGGCCTGTAAAAATACATGGGTAGGTTTCTTACCCATGAGTTGTTCCTGCGCTTCATATGCCATAGTGGTATAGCCCTGCATAATATAGGTGGGAATCTCTTCATAGCCGGACCAGGAAGTATCCTGAACCAATACCCATCCCTTCTCCTGTGCATGCTCACTGGCAAGGCGCACCGCATCATCATAATTGAGATCCGTTATCTCAGCTTTGGCTCCTTCTGCCCTTATGTTAAGAAGGCGTTCCTTTGCACTTCCCTTCGGCATATAAATCACAGAATTCTGCTTCAGTTGATTTGCAGTCCATGCAACCCCTCTCCCGTGATTTCCGTCGGTGGCCGAGATAAAGGTGATATCTCCCAGCCTGGTCCTGGTCTCTTCCGATACAATATTCTGATAAGTCAGCTCTTGCGTGGAAAGCCCAAGCTTCTTAGCAATGTAGCTTCCAATGGCATAACTTCCTCCCAATACCTTAAACGCATTTAACCCGAAACGATAAGATTCATCCTTCACATAGATATCACCTACCCCTGTTTTCCCGGCAAGCTGCTTCAGACTTCGAAGCGGTGTTTCTTTATAAACCGGGAAGCTCTCATGAAACTGTTTGACCTTTCCGGCAGACTTATAGCCCAGAAATTCTACGTCCGGCTTCTCCTCCCGCACTCTTTCATTGGAAACAATCTCAAACTTCATACTATATCTTTCCTTTCTCTATTGCAATCTGCATCAACCGCAGCAGGGGTTCCGGCACCGGTTTTTCCTGCCCCTTCTCCCTATATTTAAAGGTATGATTAATTAATAAAATACCATCGCTTACACTGTTATTATATTCTGTCTCCTCTTCAAACAAAGTAAATTTCTCCCGATAGGGGTTATGCCCCAAAATACAGGCACAGGTACAGCAACCACATTCATTGCAAAGTCTTTCCCGGTGAATGACGTAACTTTGTTTCTCCATCTCTAATCTGATATTGGCACGATTGGGACATACATCCACACAATTGTGACATTTGGCGCAAAGATTGTCATAGTTTTTACTGTACTGAAATACCGGCTCCTTTTTCTCCTGATAATGCGGATCCGCAAGGGCCTGCCCGGCGATCTGTGTCAGCTTCACCAAGTCCAGAGTATCCCTTTTTATTACATCCTTTGCCTCCTTCATCAGCCGTGTCAGATGCTGATACCCACCTGGCTTTAGCAGAAGCGAGGATATGGTAACAGGGGCGATTCCCGCAGCTAAGATCTCGCGGATATTATATTGATCCGCTCCGCCGGAATAAGAGATCCTCAGCTTCCCGTCCAGTCGATGTGCCAGTGTGGCCGCTGCTCCGATGGCCATAGGATATAGAACCGGGCCGGACAAATACATCTCGTCTCCTCTCAGTTCCTGCTTCGTATTTATTACGGGAAATGTATTGGTTAACTTAACGCCGAATTCTCTTGAAACCTCATCGGCAACGGTCTGACATTTACGGATTATATCTTCTGCCATTGATAGAGTTATATCTTTTTCAAAGATTTTATCATCAAAGACAATCTCATGATACCCTTTTTGATCCAGAATATTCCGGATCGCTTCCTTCCCGATCAGTGTGGGGTTCATCTTAATATAGGTATTCAGCCGCTTTTGCTGCAGCAGATAGACTGCGATTCCTTCGATTTCAGAACTCCTGCAGCCATGCATGGTGGAAAGTGTCACCGTATCCGAAACCGTATCTCTTTCTTCTATTTTGTTGATATCACAGATGGTAATATTCTGAAAGCCGGAAAGATGCTCCTTTACATAGCTAATGTCCTTCTGCCATTCCTTTGTGGCCGATGCATGGATCAAATCATTGATGAAGGTGTCCACCTTAGGCGATTGAATCCCCTTCAAATCGTAACCCACACTCATAATATAGGAGAGCCGGTCAGCGTCTCTTAATTGCAATTCCATACTTAATATCTGAATCAGAAGATATGCCTTAATATATTCATCTCTTGCCCCTTCTATGGTAAGTTCCGTAGACCATTCTGTATTAAATACCTTATTGCCGGCATAGATACAGGGCTTTACGATATGTAAGTCTTCCCCTTCCAGTATCTGAACCGTCTTTAATTCAAAACAATTCGCACCCGACGCATATGCCGCTACGATATTTCCTGCAAGCTGTGTATGGGGTCCTGCTGCAGGTCCTACGGGTATTGACAACTCCTCAGGGCAGACCGTCACACCCATCAAGGTCCCAAAATTTTTATATTCGGTTATTAATTTTTCCAGCATCTGCGGGAAAGGAACCGGTATCATCTTGTCACTCATTAAACTCTCTTTCCCTTCTATAAGCTGTTCCACAGCTTTTGCGCTGCCTCCCTGCTCTTCTTCTTAATCTCTGCTTCATCGACCTGCAAGAATTTTCTTCCTCTCATTAACACCGTACCGTTAATTATGGTGGTATCCGTCATTCTTCCTGTCATTCCAAACATAATATGCCCGTCTATATTCTGCTGATTCATTGGTGAATAGGGCTCATAGTCCACAAGAATGATATCAGCAGCTGCACCCTTCCTGAGAACCCCTGTTTCCTGTCCGAAACAATGGGATGCGATTGCCGCGTTGTTTTCAAATAACAGCCGACAAGCTTCAGAAAACCCCCGATCCGGCATTCCTCTTCTGTGCTTTTGCAGGATATTCGCAGTCTTTAAGGATTCCAGCATATCATTGGTATACCCATCGGTGCCAAGGCCGACAAGAATTCCTTTATCCAGCATTCCAATGACATCGGGACTTCCCACACCATTGCCCATATTGGACTGTGGATTGTGCACGACTGTAGTCTTTGTGGCACGCAGAATTTCCATATCTGATTCACTGATGTGAATACAATGCCCGGCAATGGAATCTCTCCCAAGGATCTCCTGGTCTCTGAGCCGCTCTATAATCGTCTTCCCATATGTCTCCATACAATGTCTTGCATCATACTGCCCTTCAGCCACATGGATATGATAACCTGCATGGTCTGTGTTCTGCTGTCTGCAAAGTGCAAGTGTCTCATCACTTAGGGTAAAGGAAGCATGGAGTCCGATTAATGCGTTTAACATTGTCGGATCCTTCTTCTTCGCATACCGCAGAAAGTCCATGGACTCTTTCAGCGCATCCGTTCTTTTTTCTCTGCCATCCCTGTCAGAAATCTCGTAAGCCAGACAGGTTCTAATCTGCAATTCCTGTGCGGCCTCCCCGATTTTAAAGAGGCTGCCTGCCACACCACCATAACTGGCATGATGATCAAATACACAGGTTACTCCATTCTGAATACATTCCAGATAAGTAACCATGGCACTGTAATATACCTGTTCCGGAGTAAGATGACGATCGATATGCCACCACATTCCCTCAAGAATCTCAATAAAATCCTTTGGAGGTTCTCCGGATAAGGCAAGTCCTCTGGCAAAGGCACTATAGATGTGATGATGGGCATTGATCAGTCCCGGCATGATGACCATACCTTTTGCATCTATGAATTCTGCAGACGGATAGTTCTCTTTTAAATCCTGAAAATCACCGACTTCTCTAATTTGATTCCCCTCTACCAGCACTGCACCATTCCTGTAATATGAATGCTCTGCGTCTCTGGTGATCAATCTGCCGTTTCCGATGAGTATCATAATTCCTCCCTTATATTGTTAAGAAATCATCCAGCAGATTGAGACAGACCTTTTTGCGGTAAGCCGCAGTGGAACGCTGATCGTCAATGGGACGGATAAATTCAGCATATTCGCTGATGATAACCGGTTTCCTGTTCCTTAATTCTTCTATACTAAGTCCAATGATCTTCTCTTCCAGCTCTCTTCTTCTGACCGCAGTGACACTGACTGATCCAAAACAAATTCTTACATCACGAATGATTGTATCTTCCCATTTCATTAGTCCGAGAAAAGAAAGTTTTGAAATAGCATCTGCCTGTCTTGCTCCGACTTTCTCATAAACTGTTTTTGATACATCCTCATATGCTCTGACCGGGATTTCTATGGACGTGACCATCTCGTTCTCTGCCAGATCTATCTTACGTACACCACGTATAAAGTCCTCAATTGGCTGACGCTGTTGAATCATTTCTCCTGACTGGGACAGGGAGCTCTTCACAATCACTGCATCCAGGGCGTATAGCACCGGCAGGGTGTCTCCCGCCGGGGAGGCATTGCAGATATTCCCGCCAATGGTTCCCGCATTCCTGACCGCCGGAGAGGCGATGGTCCGGATGGCTCGCCGAAGCACTTGCGGAAGATTCTCATCAGAAAGAAGCTGGGAATAAACAGCCCCAGCTCCGATATGCAAGTTACCGTCCTCAATCTTCGTGTTCTGCAGTTCCTTTACTTCGTTGATGAATATCACATGCTCCGCACTTTTCTTAACGACCATAGCGTCACTGCCGCCGCAGATGATGATGGAGTTCTTAAATTCCCGCCTTAAGGCAAGGGCTTCCTTAACATCCTTCGGATAATGTCCTTCTACCATAATCCATTCCCCTCCTTTGCCGCCATCTTCACCGCATCAACAATCATATTGTAACCGGTGCAACGGCATAAGTTACCCGAAATGGCTTCACGTATCTCCTGATCTGACGGGCTGGAATTTTGTGTCAACAGAGCTTCGGCGGCCATAATCATGCCCGGCGTGCAATATCCGCACTGCACGGCACCGGCCTTTGCAAAGGTCTCCTCCAGCAGATGATACCGGTCCGTATCCCGAAAGCCTTCCAGCGTTATCACTCTGGCGTTTCTTACATTTGCGGCGGGAGTGATGCAGGAATTGATCAGCTTTCCATTTACCAGAACCGAACATGCGCCGCATTCTCCCTCCCCACAGCCTTCCTTTACGGCGGTCATTCCAAATTCTTCTCTTAAGATATCTAATAACCTGGCATTGGGACTTGCATTTGTTATAACCTTTGATCCATTTAATTCAAATTCAATCATTCTGTATTACCTCCATCAGCCGTTCCGGTGTAACCGGGATTGCATAAAGCTTCTTTCCAACCGCCTGTTCTATGGCAGCTTCATAAGCAGGCGCGGTTCCGATCAGCGTCAGTTCCCCTGCCCCCTTTGCCCCGTAAGGACCCTCTGCATATAAGTTGTCAATAAAATCCACTTCAAATGGAACCGTATCCATAGCCGTCGGAATGATATAATCGGTAAGACTGGATTGCACGATCCTTCCGCCTGTATTCTCCATCTTCTCCATGGAGCCATAACCAAGTCCCTGCAGCATTCCGCCTTCCGCCTGGCCTTTCATAATAACGGTATCAATGGCCTTTCCTACATCAAATATTCCCCAGACGCCCAATAGCTTCGTGGTGGCAAGGAGCAGATCCGTCTCTACTTCAACTATATTAAGGCCATAGGAATAGGTTGGATACGCATCGCCCTGAAAGGTCTCCATATCCCATGGAATCATATATGGATGCTGATAATGTTCCTCGATGACAATTGATTTCCCGGCTTCCCATTGCTCCTTCATCTTCGCGGCTGCCCGCTCCAGTAACTTTCCTACGATCATCAGAGACCGTGAAGCTACCGTAGGGCCGGAGTTGGGAACTCTGTCCGTATCAGGATTTTGGATTTTGATCTGCTCCATGGGAATATCCAGCTCATGAGCAACGATTTTACTGAAGGTAGTCTTAAGTCCCTGCCCGATATCCGTATTGCTGGCCAGAATTTCCACCGTATCATCCTCGTACTTGACCAGTTTCACAACGGATTTGATATGATCCTTTTCCATGGAACCGGTAAATCCACAGCCGTGAAGGAATACAGACATCCCGATGCCTCTTCGAAATCTTCCTGTCTGTACTTGTTCATATTCCTTCAACTTCTTACTGTAATCAGAGAGCTCTTCCGCTCTTTTGAGCAGATCGGGAATAGAAACGTAATGATGATATTCCCCATTGGTTGAGGTCTTATCTCCCTGCTTTACAAAGTACTTATTCTTAAGCTCCAGAGACGTTACTCCGATATGCTTTGCAATATGATTCATAAAAGTTTCTATGGCAAAGAAGCTTTGTGGTGCGCCAAACCCTCTGTAGGCACCGTTTGATACCATATTGGTAAGTACAGCCGCTCCTTTTACATCCAGATTTTCAAAATGGTATACCCCTGCTGCCGCAATTAAAGATCTTTGCAAAACAACACTGGAGAGCCCCGCATATGCACCTGCATCAAGTTTAATATCCGCACTGATTGCGATTATTTCTTTCTCTTTATTCAGTGCCGCTTTATACGTCAGCTTACCGGGATGCCGCTTTGGCGTCACTGCCATATCCTCTCTGCGGTCTAAAATCAACTGTACCGGATGTCCGGTTTTCACCGCAGCCGCAGCAACCTGACAACCGATCAAGGATGGATAGTCCTCCTTGCCGCCAAATCCTCCTCCGGTCACCGACTGAACGATCTGTACCTGATCGTCACCCAGATTCATCGCCTGCATCACAGCCCCCTTCACATAATAAGGGCACTGCATAGAGCCAATCACAGTGATTTTATCCTTATGAAAAACACCTACCACGCCCTGGGGCTCTATATAAGCTTGTTCCTGATATCCTGTAAGAAAGGTTTCTTCAATTATTTCGTCCGCCTCTTCGAAAGCATGCTTTGGGTCACCTTTGGTATAATGATATGCGGCTGCATGTTCTACGGCCTCTTCAATGCTTAACACCGGTTGAAATGCTTCGTATTCTATCCTGATCTGTGCGGCAAACTTTGCAACCATCTCTTTGTCCGGTCCTGCCACCATAAGAATCGATTCTCCGATGTAGCGTACTACTTCTTGCGCAAAGATTGGCTGTTCACTGGTTACCACCTTCAGCCGGTTATCCCCGGGAATGTCTTTGGCTCCAATGATATAATAGTCCTTAGGCAATTCGGGTGTCAGAATGCTTTTAATCTTTCCGAATGGGATGGTGGAGCGGACGATCATTCCGAAGATCATTCCTTCAAACTTCATGTCTGCAATATATTGTGCCGTACCGCTCATTTTCATTTGATGATCCAGTTTTTTTACCGGTTCGCTGATGTCTCTCATCTGATTTCACCTCTTCTAATGTAATTACCTTTATGAGGAAATACTTCTCCATGTGAAGCTGCTACTGCTCCCCTGGAAAGTACTGTTTCTATGCTTCCTTCCAATACCTTGTTATCATATACACTCATCTTATCCACCACATAAGTTTTGGCACCGGGATCAAAGATGGTGACATCCGCATCCTTACCGGGAATTAAGGAGCCTTTCTGTTTTAAACCGTATGCTTTCGCAGGAGCGCCGGTGAATTTATCCAGAATCGAGAACTCATATTCCTGATACATATTTAAAAAAGAATAACGAATTCCCCCAATGCCCATAGGGATCTGGCTGGTAAAAGCATGTTTCTTCTGCTCCATGGTATAAGGACAGTGATCCGTCCCGATGGTTGAAATAAAGTCCCTGTAGCGATTCAAAAGGATTCTCTCTTCCTCAACGCGTATGGGGGGTGTCATTGTGTATTTATAACCATCCTCTCTCATGAGGCAATCGCTGTTCAGCAAAAAATAATGAGGACAGCTCTCCAGAATAATTTTTTGTTTTCTAAGTTCTTCCGAAAATCCCTCTTTCAGTAACTTTACACTGCTGCCTGCACTGACATGCACGATGTAGAGATTTCCACCGGTCTTTCTGGCCAGGGTCGCCAGCTTCATAACTTCGATATTTTCTGAAATGACCGGGCGGGATTTCTCATGATCCATCACCAGAATGTCTTTTCTCTTATCCAGCATATCATCGCTTTCTGCATGAACGACGATGATAGCCCCTTCTTCCTTCGATACTTTTAGCAGGGAATATATCTCTTTATCATAAGTACGCCGATCAGTATCGGCATAGGTGGTAAACAGCTTAATGGAGTTGATCCCGAACTTTTTGCATTTTCTAATGATATCCATGGCGGAATCCGTGGGATTTGCCAGCGTGGCATGAAAAGAATAATCTATCATGCTTTTCTCTGCCAGCTGATTTCTAATCTCAAATGCTTCCTCAATTTCAAACGCCCTTTTCACCGGGTCCAGGAAATCGATATAAGTAGTGACACCTCCCAGAACCGCTTCCACTGAACCGGAATAAAAATCATCCCTGGAGATATTCTGCCCCACACCAAGTTCAAAATGCACATGTGGATCGATAAATCCCGGAAGAACATATTTCCCGTCAGCATTGATTTTTTTGGTGCATTCCGGTTTTTCCTGGGTCAGCGCACTGATCTTTTCATTCTTTATATAAAGATTTAGTTGATGAAAGCTGCCGTCCAGATATACATATCCGTTTTCTATGCCCAAATCATACATTACATTATCCTCCTTATTTCCAGACATGGATTTGTTTGACTAATCAATCAAATAATGATATAAAAAAAGGGAAGTCAAACCTTACGCCTGCTCTCCCCATTGAGATTGTTTAAACTATATAATAAATAATATTAGCACCAGTAATAAAAAATGTCAAATACCGTTTTTTCTCAGTCCCAAACCGTAAACAATCACTCTGTTTTCAGATCTTCCAGAAGAATTTTTACTCTGCCTCCGCATACCATGCCTTCTTCCATCGCCACATCATCATCCAGCGTGACATTTATTATTTCATAGGTATTGCTGCCTGCCATCGCAGCGCCCTTCCTTATGATATCCGCCTCTACGCATCCCCCGCCCACGCTGCCTAATATGGTGGTATCCGGATAAATAATCATTTTCGCTCCTGCTTTTCTTGGAACGGAGCCTTCCGTCTCCATAATGGTGGCAAGACAACAGGGCCGGTCCATACCGGCCAGACATTCCATTACCTGATCATCGCCGTCAGAACGGTCTACGGCAATATTATCCTTAGATTCCAGCCGTTTTCGCTGTATGATCTCCGCCATCACTGAAATCCCGATCTCTTCTGTCGTCACCGCACCAATGGACAACCCGATGGGTGTGCAGATCCTAAAAAGTCTCTCCCTGTTATATCCTTCATCCGCCAGCTGATCCAGTACAATCCTGGTTCTTCTCTTGGATCCGATCATGCCCGTATAGACGGATTCCTCGTATTTCATCAGTTCTCTGATGCACAAGGTATCATGCTTATGTCCTCTTGTTATTATTACATGGTAATCGCTTTTAGAAGGCTTAATCCGCTCAATTGCCCGGGAAAATTCCGCACAGATCACTTCATCTGCATCCGGGAATCGATCTGAGGACGCAAATGAACTCCTGTCATCTATGACAATGACATAGAAACCGACGATCCGGGCAAACTTCACCAGAGGCAGTGCCACATGACCGCCGCCGTATATAATCATTCGTTCCTTCTGATAAAAGGGTTCGGCAAATATCAGTCTGTCTTCTCTGGGAAAACATAAGGGCTTTCCGGCAAGAAAGACCGCAATGCACTCCTTCTCATCCAGAAACTTTGTTGCCTCAAGGCTATGTTCCAGCTCATCCACAGATCCGCTTGTTTTGGCGGGAAGACTTGTAATTAGAAGCTGCCCTTCGTTTCTATTATGAATTGCTTTTTGTAGTTCTGCATATCTGTCCTTCATGCCAAACCTCCCCATCCGCGATCTCGAAACCGTATTCTTCAGATACAGGTTTAAGAAATTCCTCGCAAAGATTTATTCTCTTGCACAATCCCCCTGCGTCTGCCTCATAATTGCCAGACCATGGGATAAGGTATCTATGATAAAGGCTAGACTTTCCTCCACCGCTTTTTTACTGCCGGGCAAATTAATAATTAATGTTTGTTTTCGAATACCGGAAACTGCACGACTAAGCATTGCCCGCTTTGTAATCGTCATACTATACGCCCGAATGGCTTCACTGATTCCCGGAACATCACGGTCAATCACATTTCTGGTGGCCTCCGGTGTCACATCCCTTGGAGATAATCCCGTACCTCCGGTTGTTATAATCAATTCACAGAGATCTTCATCCGCCAGATAGCTTAACCTTTCCTCTATTAACTGCTGCTCATCGGGTAAAAGTTCCTGTGCTGCAATCTCATACCCGTGATTTCTTAAAAACTCTATAATAAAAGGCCCGCTGGTATCTTCCCGTTCTCCTGTGCTGCCTTTATCACTCAGTGTTATTACCGCCGCTCTAAATTGACTTGACATAGATCTTATCACCTGTTTTTATCCTTCCTCCGGTCAGGACTCTTGCAAAAATTCCTTCCCGCGGCATAATACAATCACCAATCTGCTGGTAGATGTTACATTTTGAGTGACATTCTTTCCCGATCTGTGTAACCTCAAGGCGAACCTCATTACAAACCAGAACAGTTCCCACAGGGAGAAAGCGAAAATCAATCCCTTCTGCCAGAATGTTCTCTCCAAAGCCACCGTCGGGTACAGATACACCCCGATTTCTAAACTCTTTTACTTTATCCAGGGAGAGCAGGCTGATCTGCCGATGCCATTTACCGGCGTGGGCATCTCCTCTGATTCCGTAATCCTCTATAAACTCAGCCTCTTCTACCACCTTTTTTGCAGTACCTTTCTTCTCACTGATACAGAGTGCATTAATTACAGCTTCCACAATTTCCCTCCCTTTTGCAAATACTACAGGAACCCCCTGATTTTGGGCTTCACACTAACGTCCCGCGTGCTGCTTGCCCGCACGCATAAATTCAACGTGTGAATTAGCATTTCATAATTCACACTAACCGCCGATCTGTGCCATAATACGGGTATTCTTCTGATGTTTTTCCTTCTCCTGATCCCTGAAATTATGGCGCCGGGGCTTCTGAAGAATCGCATTACGAATCATTGCTGATAATTCTTCCTCAGGAATTTGGCTTCTGATTTCCCTGCGAAGGTCAATTCCGTCATCATAGTTTAAACATAGCTTGAGCCATCCATCCGCCGTTAATCTGATTCTGTTACACCGGTCACAAAAGGAGCAGGACATTGCATTAATAAATCCGATATTTCCTTTAAACCCGGGGAACCTATGGTAAACGGCCGGTCCGTTCCCTTTCACCTTTATTCCCTCCACCGGTGCTCCAAATACTTTCGTCAAAGTTGCAAGGACCTCTATTCCGCTTGTAAGTCCAAAAGAAGAACCGCATCCAATGGGCATCATCTCGATAAATCGTACTTCAATGGGATGATCCCTGGCGATCAATGCGGCCTGTATCAGATCCTTCTCATCTGCTTCCGGTAAAATCACACGATTTACTTTCGTATGAATGCCACTTCCCACAGCTTCATAAATCCGGTCCATCACCGTATGCATGGCGTGACTCCCGGTAATATTGGCGTATTCGGATTCCATCGTTGAACAAAGACTGATGTTAATTCCATCCAGCCCGGCCTTTGCCAGCTGATCCAGATGCTTTCCAAGAAGTGTTCCATTGGTGGTGAGGTACACTTGTTCAACCCCATGGTGGTGTTTCAGGTCACCGATAAAATCAATGATCCCATCCCGAACCAGCGGCTCTCCTCCGGTGATACGAAATTTATGAATTCCCAGTGGTATCACAGCATCCACGGCCTTCATGATCTCTTCATAACTTAATAAATTCTCTTTCTTCTGAAAACAGATCTTATCCTTTTCTTTTGGCATACAGAAGCTGCAGTGTAAATTGCAGCGATCTGTCACCGATATTCTCATATAATTTATTTCACGTCCATAGTGATCTCTCATCCTGGCAGCACCTTCCTTTAAGCCTGAACATGATAATCTCCGCTTTTTCCTCCGGTCTTTGATACAAGCTGTATCTCCGACAGCACCATATGCTTATCCACTGCCTTACACATATCATATATGGTAAGAAGCGCTGCGTTCACACCCATCAACGCTTCCATCTCTACTCCGGTTCTAGCGACTATCTTTGCCGTGCAAGTCGCTGTGACAGAAAAATCTTCCTCATTCATTTGAAATTCTATCGAGCTTTTGGTTAACATCAGCGGATGACACATGGGTATAATCTGACTGGTATGCTTGGTTGCCATGATTCCTGCTATTCTTGCTACGCCAAGAACATCGCCCTTTTTCATATCTCCCGCTTTGATTCGCTCAAATATTGCCTGATTCACAAAGATCTTCCCCTGGGCAACTGCGATACGCAGTGTCTCCTCTTTCTCCGAGACATCCACCATGACTGCATTTCCCTGTTGATCAAAATGATTGAATTCCATGTTATTCCTCAATTCTGTACGTCATTGTACCATTAGAATTTATCTCTGTTATCCCTATTTCCCAAACCCGCATTGAGGGAAGGTACATACATCACACTCCAGGCATAGTCCGCCCTCACCCAGTTGGGCCAGATCCCGCTGACTAATCCTCTCATTTGCTAAAACTCTTGGCAAAATCAGATCGAAAATGGTCCGTCTACTGTACATGACACATCCGGGTAATCCCATGATCGGGATATCTTCCTCATAGTATGCAAGCAAAAACATAGCTCCCGGAAGTACTGGAGCCCCATAAGACACAACCTTTGCGCCGGTATTTCTGATTGCTGACGGTGTAGTATCATCAGGGTCCACACTCATACCGCCGGTACACAAAATCAGATCCGCTCCCCGGGCAATCGCCGATCGTATGGAGGCACTAATCTGATCCGTATCATCACTCAGTATTGTCTGTTCCATAATTTCCACATCATATTGTGCTAATTTTTGTCTTATGACGGGGCCGAAGGCATCTTTAATTCTTCCGGAATAAACCTCATTACCGGTGGTGATAATAGCTGCCTTTCTATGCCCGAAGGGCAGAATGGCAAGTAGCGGTTCACCCTTTGCCGCTTTTTTTGCTTCCTCCAGCTTGTACTCTTCAATTACGAGAGGGATTACTCTTGCCGATGCCAGCTTGTCTCCTTTTTTCACCGGAAAGTTGCCATGTCTGGTTGCAATGATGATCTCGCCCAGGCAATTGATTTGCTCCAGACGCTTCGTATCCACCTTGAATAAACCATCTCTTGCAGCCATCAGCGAGATCTTGCCTTCTTTTATTTCAGAGCCCTCCATGAATTCATTTTTACAGATCTCATAGAGTATAAGTGCCGCTTCATCTTCATGAAGATATCCTTCCTTCTTCTCCCAAACATATAGATTTTCTTTTCCCATGGAAAGAAGTACCGGGATATCCTCCTGCGTAACAATATGACCTTTTCTGAATGCGGCGTCCTTTTTCATTCCCGGTATAATCTGAGTCATATCATGACATAAGACATGCCCCACCGCATTTTCCGTCTTTATTAACTTCACTGATCTTCGCCTCTGCTTTATATAAAATTACGTATGGTATCTATCATCATTTTCTTTCCGAACTTAAAATATTCATCAATGTCAAAACTCTCTTCATCAATCAGATATTGCAGGGTGGCACCTTCCAACATGGACACGATCTGATAGGGAAGATATTTTCTAAGATTTTCTGGCATTCCTGGAACATATTGATCTAATATTTTGCCAATCTCTGTTCTCCAGCCATCAAAAGATGCTGCAAAACCAGCTCTGATATCCGGATTAATTCTTCCCTGTATCCAGAAATCCACTTCTGCATAGTCATATTCCCGGTAATTCATGATAAATGCCCGCTTCTGTTCGATAAATACCTCCAGTTGAGATTCCAGGGTATCCTTGGAATGCTCCCTCATACCATCTCGAAGCGCAAGACACTTGTCCAGTACTTTCCTCTGCAGCGCACACATCAAATCATTCTTAGTTTTATAATAGTAATGAAGATTTGACTGCAGCATTTCTGCTTTCTCCGCAATCAGATGCATTCTAGTACCGCTGATGGTCTGTTCCTTTACGACCATTAATGCCGCTTCCAGAATTTTATCCTCGTTTCTCATATCCACATCTTGCCTTTCTGCCTCCTGAAATCATGATTAGTTCAGCCCTTATCATATCCTGTGAAACAAAACAAATTAACGTTCTTCTCTGAAGTATGCTTCACCAAGACTGGCAGGCGGTTGATTTTCCAGCTTATTTCTCTTACTTGAAATAATTAATACAATAATAGTTACTACATAGGGGAGCATCTTGCATAACTCCTGGGTTGCTCTTGTAAGTCCCGGCATATAAATATAAAGAATATACAGACCGCCAAAGAGGAAGGAGCCCCAGATTGCATTCACAGGCTTCCATAAGGCAAGAATTACCAGCGCAATCGCCAGCCATCCTCTGTCACCAAACCCATTGTTGGTCCAGGTACCACCCAGATATTCCATAACAAAATATAGACCGCCAAGACCTGCGATGGCCGCCCCGGTGACCGTAGCCACATATTTATATCTTGACACATTAATACCTGCCGCATCTGCCGCAGCTGGGTCTTCTCCAATGGACCGGAGATTTAATCCCTTTCTTGTCCGTTTCAGAAAATAGGCCAGGCAAATGGATACTATCACCGAGAAATAGGTCAAAAAGCCATAGGAAAACAACAAAGGTCCAACCACCGGAAGCTTTGACAATACGGGTATCGTTGCACGATATGCCGAAGCAGTTGTTGCTACGGAGATCTGACCAACTCCACCGGCCAGCTTTGAGATGGAACCGCCAAAGAAATTACCAAAGCCAACACCAAAGGTCGTTAAGGCAAGACCCACAACATTCTGATTGGCACGAAGGGTGATGGTTAGAAAGCTATAGATTAACCCGCCAAGTGCAGAGGCCAGGATGGTTGCCGCAAGGGAGACCAAAAGTCCGATGAAACCGTTGGGATTGGCGGAAGCCTTCTCATAAAAGAAACCACCCATCAACCCGGCAATTCCTCCCATATACATAATCCCCGGTATTCCCAGATTTAGATTTCCTGACTTTTCAGTTATAATTTCACCGGAGGCTCCAAACAGAATACTGATTCCCTGACCAATTGCTTTTTGGATAAAAGTTAACAATAATCCCATTTTAATTTACCTCCCTGCTTTTTTTACGTAATTCCACTTTATATTTAATAAAGAATTCACACCCGATCAGGAAAAACAGCAAAATACCTGTAATGATATCGGAGGCATTCTCATTTAATCCATACTGAGATGCAATCTGTATGGATCCCTGCTGCATAAATACCAAAAATAAAGATACCAGAATCATAGCAAAGGGATTAAACTTAGACATCCATGCTACAATAATTGCCGTAAAGCCTCTTCCACCTGCGGTACTGGTAGAGATGGTATGACTTGCGCCACTGACAATAATGCTTCCGGCAATCCCGCATATTGCACCGGATATCATCATAGTACGAATAATAACCTTTCTTACATTAATGCCTGCGTATCTTGCCGTATTCTGACTTTCTCCGACAACCGTTATCTCATAACCCTGTTTGCTGTGCTGCATATAGAGATAAACACCAAAGGTAATTGCTAAAACAATTATAATGTTCAGACCATATTGTAAATCAAATACTTTACCAAACCATCCTTTACGGGTCGCCCCGTTAATGATGCCCACTGTATTGGAGCCGGTAGGATTCTCCCAGAAAACAATACAAAAGGTTACAATCTGCATCGCCACATAATTTAGCATCAGGGTAAACAATGTCTCATTGGTATTGTAATAAGCCTTGAAAAAAGCTGGTATCACACCCCAGATTAATCCGGCCAGGCCGCTTGCGATAAAGATTACTGCAAGTAACAGCCAGTTTGGCATCGCATCACCGAAATTGATCATGACTGCCGCAGTTGCCACACCACCCATTAAAATCTGGCCTTCTGCACCAATGTTCCAGAACTTCATTTTAAAGGCCGGTGTAAGACCGATGGCAATAATTAAAAGGGTTAATGACTCTCTGATGGTTACCCACATACGACGGTTTTTGCCTACCGCTCCGTCTATGATACCAAGATAAACATTAATCGGGTTCTGATGGGTAATGGATACAATGACCAGTGCGCAGACAACCAGTGATATTGCCACTGCAAGAAAACGAATCCCCCAGGCCTTTCCTTTGGAGATGGTATCTCTTTTTGTCATACGAAGCATCAGTCCGCCGTTAGAAACAACCTCTTTACTCATGACGGTGTGCCCCCTTTCCCGAACCTGTCATCATAAGCCCAAGCTCCTCCTTTGTTGTCTTTCTGGCATCCACGATTCCCGCTATTTTACCACTGTTGAGTACCATAATACGGTCGCATAATTCAATCAGCACATCCAGATCTTCTCCGACACAGATCACGGCAACTCCCTTTTGTTTCTGCTGATTTAAAAGATTATAGATGGTATAGGATGAATTAATATCAAGTCCGCGTACCGGATATGCAACCATCAGTACCGTGGGATTTGACGCAATTTCCCGTCCAACCAGGACCTTCTGCACATTTCCGCCGGAAAGTCTTCTGACCGGAGTATCAACGCCGGGAGTAACCACATCCAGTTTATCTACCACATCAAGCGCCAGATTCTTCGGAGTCTTCCGGTCAACAAAGAATTTCTTGCCTTCTTTATAACTCCGAAGCATCATATTGTCTGTCAGATTCATGGATCCGACAAGTCCCATACCCAGTCTGTCTTCCGGTACAAAGGAGAGCAGGATATTCAGATTTCTAATCTGGGCAGCCTTCATATCAGATATCTTCTCCGTAGTTCCTTCCGGTGCATAATATAGGATTTCTCCGCTTTCAATATGCTGCAGTCCTGCAATGGATTCCAGCAGCTCTTTTTGTCCGCTTCCTGCAATTCCTGCCACACCCAGGATTTCTCCGCTAAAGGCAGAGAAAGAAGCCTGCTTTAATACCGTCAGACCCTCCTTATTTCTGCAGGTGATTCCTCTCATTTCTATTCTCTTCTCGGTATCAGTCGGTTCCGAACGATCAATATCAAGCTTTACCTTCTCACCAACCATCATCTCTGTCAGCGATTCCACACTGGCTTGTGCCGTATCCACGGTTCCAATATATTTTCCTTTGCGAAGTACTGCCACACGGTCAGATAATTCCAATACTTCGTTTAATTTATGTGTAATGATTATGATGGACTTTCCCGCCTTCCTCATGTTGCGAAGAACATCGAATAACTTCTCTGTCTCCTGAGGGGTCAGCACAGCAGTCGGTTCATCCAAAATCAAAATGTCCGCTCCTCGATATAGTACTTTTACAATTTCTACTGTCTGTTTCTGTGAAACCGACATGTTATATATCTTCTGTGATGGATTTAAATCGAATCCGTATTTCTTTGTTAACTCATTAATTTCCTCTGTTACCTGGTTCATCTTCAGACGTTCTGCACCGGAAAGTCCCAATATTATATTTTCGGCTGCTGTTAATATATGAATCAGCTTAAAATGCTGATGTATCATTCCAATTCTGAGTGCGAAAGAATCTTTTGGGGATCGAATGGTAACTTCTTTACCATCCACATAAATTTGTCCCTCATCCGGAAAGTAAATACCGGAAAGCATATTCATCAATGTAGTTTTACCGCTTCCATTCTCTCCAAGAATGGATAGAATCTCACCTTTTCTGACAGATAAATTGACATCGTCATTTGCTATCACTTCCCCAAAACGCTTGGTAACATGTTTCAATTCTATTGCGTTTTTCTCTTCCACAAAAAGTCCTCCTATAAAGTAAAATTGCGAAACTGCGTATGAGCAATTCCAAATTGCGCACTGCGCAGTTCCGCACTAATATTTACCTATTTACAAACTATGTTTTATTCTTAATTACTCTGTTAATTCTTTAATACCATCAATTCTTAAATCAAAAGCAGGTGCGGAGATTAACTCTGATTCATGGAAATAACCGTCTTTCACATAATCGGCATATTTAGCAAAGTCACCGCCCTCAGCGATTAAATCTTCGATTGATTTACCCTGAACGGTAAATGTGGAGGTATCAAATACTTTTAAAGAACCATCTTTGATCTTACTTACAACTTCAGCAACCTTATCAGCAGTTCCTGCTGCAACTACCTTATCATTTAAAGGTGCGATATCAACCGCGCCGTCGATATAACCCTGGCACCAGTCGGTAGCAATCGGTGTGCCATCAATTACACTCTTCACGGCATAGGTATAGTAAGGACCCCAGTTAATTGTTGCGGAAGTTAATGCTACATCAGGAGCTACGGAAATCATATCTACATTATAACCAACACATGGAACATTTGCAGCTTCACATGCAGTAGGAGCACCTGTTGTATCGGCATGCTGGCTGATTAATACACAACCGTCTTTGATTAATTTGGAGGCAACCTCATTCTCGCCGGCCATATCAGCCCAGCTGTTGGTATATTGTACTTCCATTGTTACAGAAGGAACGATGCTCTTTGCTCCGAGATAGAAAGAGGTAAAACCGGAAACAACTTCGGCATAAGGATATGCGCCTACATAACCCATCTTCGCTTTATCAGCTGTAAGTTCTCCTTTGTCGATCATTTCCTTTAATTTTAAACCTGCAACTACACCGGATACATAACGTGATTCATATACTGCAGTAAAATAGTTATGCATATTTGCTAAACCGGAAGAAGCAGCATTGAAACCAGTTGCATGGCAGAATTGAATGTCAGGGAATTCTGTCGCTGCCTGCATCATATAAGACTCATGACCAAAGCTGTTTGCAAAGATAATGCTGCATCCCTGCTCCGCAAGGTCAACTGCCGCATCGTAACAGGATTCATCTTCACCGATATTTGTCTTCACGATTACTTGTGCATCAGATAAACCAAGGGCTGTCTTCATCTCGTCAATCCCCTGCATATGAGCAGCTGTGTAGCCTTCATTCTCATCTCCAATATAAATAACGCCCACTTTAATCGCCGGAGTATTAGAAGCCTCTTCTGTTGGCGCTGCCTCATCCCCGGATGCTGTGTTGTCAGTTGCAGGTGCACTCTCTGTTGGTGTTGGAGTGTTCTCATTGCTGTCTTTCTTTGATCCGCATCCGGTTGCTAATGCCATGATCATGACAAGCACCATAAATAAACTTACTGCCTTTTTCATCATAATTTCCTCCTAAAAAAATTTGCGTGTCTGATGACACATTTTATACATCATGCCCTAAGGCAAATGCGCGATTGTATAGCGTCCGGGTAATCTCATCCCTTCAAAAAAAAGTTGCATGTATTTTCCAATACATACAACCCCTTTGTTGCACGTTCCCTTTAATAATAAATTAGTATAACATTATATATTATTTTGTCAATAAATATTTGATTGATTAATCAATTATCTTGTACGGATCTGATTCTTATTTTCGCAATTAACAGCCTGAAAGGATGCCGGTATTTCACCAGATGAGGCTAATATAATTTCCTTCCGTTTACAAATTTTGCGTAAACTTTAATATCTTCCGGGAGATAGATCATTCTCTCCGCTCTTTCCTTTATCGTAACGGACTTTGGACTTTTGATCTTCTCATCCTCTATTACTACCGCATCAAATTCATAACCTTTCAGGAAGGAGCCAACCTTTCCGAAGAATCCGCCTCCGCCAAGGGTTGCCAGATAAAATACCTCTTCAAATTTTAAGGGAGAATCCCTCTGGTCAATTAACCGCCAATACATTTTTGACGCCTGTATGGCATATGCCATCGATCTTAACATGGATAAAGAGGATCCGCCCGCCACATCGGTTGCAAGCCCAATCTGTAAGCCTTCCGACAGATACTTTCTTACCGGTGCGATACCGGATGCAATGTTTAGATTTGATTCGGGACAATGGGCAATATAGACCCCTTTCTCCTTCATCAATCTTATTTCCTCCTCGGTACTATAGACACAGTGTGCCATAATCGTAGGTACCGGATCACCAAATAATCCAAAATCGTTATAGGCTGCGCCATAGCAGGCTGCACCGGGTACCAGCTCCTTTACCCATGCTATCTCCGAAAGATTCTCGGATAAATGAGACTGAACAGGGAGATGATATTTCTTCTGCAATAAGGAAAGTCCCCGCATAAGTTCATCAGAACAGGTCGGTATAAATCTTGGAGTCAGTATCGGTCTTGTGAGATGAAACCTTTCTCTTGCCTCCCTCACCCAGCGTTGGGTATCTTCAATGGAACTTTGTGCACTCTCTTCACACAGCCCCACACTGCAGTTGCGGTCCATATTCACACGTCCCACACAGGTAATCAATCCTGTCTGCTCCAGCAGCTCCATGAGAAGCAGTGTGGCATCCTTATGAACAGTTGCAAATATGCATGCCCTTGTTGTTACGCTGCTGTTAAGATCTGACGAGAACTGCGCATATGCCGCTTTGGCGTAGGATAGATCAAAATATTTCTCTTCTTCCGGGAAGGTATTGGTATTTAACCATTCCAACAGCTCCAGATCCATTCCCAGTCCACGGAAGGGATACTGGGGCGCATGAAGATGAAGATCTGTAATTCCGGGTATGATAAGACGATTTCCCATATCCAGCTGTTTCAGTTTCTCGTATTGCTCCGGTAATTCAGGAAAAACGCCTTCACACTGATGGTTGATACATACCAGATATGCATTTTCCTGGCAATGTAACTTTCTGCTTTCATCTGAATATACAATATTTCCTTTTAATACAAAATTCTCTGTTATTCCATTCAATTCAATCACTTCCAAACCAGTCTGTTCTGTCCTCTATGATGCAACATCATTCGAAGATATAAAACGAAAAAGGCTATAGGAACTGTTCCCATAGCCTCGTTGCTTCTTATTAATATGCTATCATTATTTTTTTGATTAGTCAATCAAATTTTATCCGAATGTACAGGGGATCACTGCCATGGTTACTGTTTACTCCCCATATAATAATGAACACATTGATTTCGATAAATAATTCCGAAAAGGAGTATCTGCATCCGTCAGTACTTTGGTTCTGTATTTTAAAACCTTATGTACTGCTACGTGATGCAACGAAGCGAGAGCGGCTCCGCTTCGGAAATCTTTGTCGAAATCATATTCATGACCTGAATGGGGAGTGAACGGAGTGAACTGTAACCTGCCATGACGGATCGATCAGACTCCATTCCTGCTTTCTTCCTTGTTACCGGCTATATTTCTCACCATCTCAAACGCTCCGGTACTTGCCAGTCCGCTTGCAAGCCCCCCCAGCAAGATATCAGGTGTAAATTTCCATCCATTCATCCAGATATTTAGAATCACACCCACGATTCCCATGATGAGGGGTATAAATTTATTGGGTATAAAGGTAATACTATGCTTGACGATATATCCCAGACATAAACATATTCCCAAAATGATTAATACTACATACTGCGTCAAAAATTCCAAATCATCGCTTCCTTTCCTAACAATCCATTGTCTTCCTTTGGGTGGCGCTACTTCTTCATGATATTGTATCATGGCAGTGAAATCTCCGACTTAGTAATAGGTATGTATCATTTTCGAAAATCATGATTTAATTTCAATGTTTATTTTCTATAATAATGAAATTGAATTGATAATCATAAAGGTAGGGTGATAATTCAGCGATTAGCTTTTCTTTCTCTTCTCGGGTGCATTTTACATGAATTATTTTGTTCATTTCATCAATTTCCTGCTCCATCAAAATCCTCCATATAGTGGGCACCCTCAAATCAGGTATCGATATTATTCCACCTTAAACTGCTTCATCAATTGTTCCAATTCCAATACAATATTCTTTAATGCATTGGCTGAATGAGACGAATACTCCAGCTTCGACAATTGAATTTCAAGAGAAGCAGCAATCTCCTGCGTAGAGGAAGTTGTCTCCTGTGCGATGGCAGAGATACTTTCGATCGCACCCACTACTTCGTTTTTATTTTGATTTACATTGTTGATCCCGTCAAGTATATTCTGAATTTCTTTGATCATATTTTCAACACATGCTTCAATCTGGTCGAAAGCCCTTCCCGCATCAGAGGATATTCTGGCACTGTTATTAATTACATCGCCACCAAGTACCACCTGCTCCTGTGTCTGACGGATTGCCTTCTCCACTTCATCCACTATTTTTTCAATACCGGCTATCGATTGCCCGGTTTGTTCCGATAGCTTTCCTATTTCATGGGCCACTACGGTAAATCCTTTGCCGCTCTCCCCTGCTCTGGCACTCTCTATCATTGCATTCAGTGCCAGAAGCTTCGTCTGATCAGAAATTGATCTGATTACGGAAACGATTTCTGTAATAGCCCCGGACTTTTGCGCAAGGATCTCAACGAATTCGTTGATTCTTCGGGATACCTTTACATTATCATCGATAGAAACAAGCAGATCGTGAATATGTTTTGTTCCCTCACGCTCCACACTCACTGTTTTATCGATATCCTCTTTCATTGCATCCGCTCGTTGGTTGATCCCATCAATTTGATCTGCAAGTTGGTTGAGGAGTTCAAAACTCTCCTGGGTCTTTCTGGCCAGATCCGAGGATGCATTGGTCAATTCACCTGATGCCTTAACAATGCCATTGGCAACCTGGGCAGATTCTTCACTCAAAAGTGCAAGCTCCTGTGAACTATTTGATACCTGGGCTGTATTCTTTTTAATCCCCACTACCATATTGCTTAGTTTTTGCTGCATCAAATTCAATGCCATTCCCATTCTGCCGATTTCATCCTTGCTTTTGTGCTTGAAACCAATGGTAAAATCACCTTCTGAGAATGTTTTAATCCCTGATGACATTAATACAATCGGCCGGATGATCCTTCTTGACAAAACAATTCCTGCAATTGATGCGGTAACAATTATGCCAAGTAACAGGAACACCGTATTCAACAGAGAATGATAAATCTGCTCATACATACTTTTTAAAGAGATTCCCAAATTTAATGCTCCGGAAAAATCTTCTCCCAGTATTAACTGAGTAGAGACATTATAGACCTTCTGGCCTGAGTTCAGTTCCAGAATATGCCCCATTGTGGCATTGCTGCTGACTACTTCCGATACATTTCCATTGCTGCTGGCTGAGGAAACCAGATCCACATCGCCGATCTTTTGATCTTCTGATATGATACTGTCATCAGCTACTACCAGATTTGCATTTTCATCTGACAAGGAGATGTATTCAATATTTCCATCGCCAACTGACTTAATATCCTGAAATATCTGCTGAATATCACTCATTTTCGAAACCTGATTTAATATAATCTCCCTCTTTACATTGGCGATCAATGTTGATCCATCACTTTTCATCTGGCTTGTTACTGCACGATAAAGCTCATAGGAGGATACCCCTATAAAGGCAGCAGCACTGAATGTGATTAACAACAGGATCATTGATATAACTTTTCGTGATAATGAATGAGTCATTTGCCATCTCCTTATCTAATTTGTATAAGTTCAGATACATACTTCCAATAGTTTTAAGTATATACCCATATTCCCTTCGGAATAATATGATATTTGTACAATAATAACACAAATTTCTCCAAATAAAAAGTACTATATCGACTATTTTATGCCAATGTCGACAATTTATTACTAATCGTTCCCCACATAGGAATAAGGTATAATGATTTCAATAAATAATTCCGTAAAGTAGTATTTGCATCCGTCAGTACATGGGAATCACCGGACACAAAAAATCCGGGCAATCGAACAATTCTCATGTTCGATGTCCGGAAGAAATGTTGTATATCAGTGTATACCGGTAATGTTCATTTACTGCTTCGCCAGACTGCATATGATCTCTGCACATTGATCAATCCCAAGGGTTGATGTCTTTAGACACAGATCATAATAATCGGATACTCCAAACTCCGTATTCGTATAGTAGGAGCAATAGCGCTTTCTCATCTTATCAATCACACGAATTTGTTCACTTATTTTTGCCTGCGTGGCATCGGGCATCTTAGTCTTCATTCGTTCCAAGCGCCAGTAAGGCTCGGCATAGACAAACACATGCAGTCCATAGTCAAATTCCTTTAAGATGGAATTGGCATTACGTCCGACAATTACACAGTTTCCCTTTTCCCCGATTTCTTTTATGATTTGCTGCAGGGCATCAAAAAGTTTTTCACTTAATGGCTTATTATAAAAGTCGAAGAGACTTTGTGCAAAGCCAAAGTTCATGGGGACTTTTTCATCCCACCGTAACATACGTTCCACATCTATATTAGATTCTCTCGCTGCCTTTAAGATAATCTCTTTATCAAAATATTCGTAATCTAAAGCCTTGGCCACTTTTCTGCCTATTTCTCCGCCTCCGGCTCCGAATTCGCGACTAATTGTTATAATCTTTTTCATTCAATTTCCTCCAAAACAGACTATAAAACCTTATTTAAGAAATCAATTGTTCTGGGTTCCCTGGGATTTAATAAGACTTGCTGCGGGCTGCCCTGCTCTACAATAAATCCGCCGTCCATAAATACAATCCGGTCCGCCACCTCTTTTGCAAATCCGATCTCATGTGTAACGACTACCATGGTCATGCCGTCAGCTACCAGTTCTTTCATAACTGCAAGTACCTCTCCTACCATTTCCGGATCCAAAGCTGAGGTAGGTTCATCAAAGAGCATGACATCCGGATTCATTGCAAGCGCCCTTGCAATCGCAACGCGCTGTTTCTGCCCGCCGGATAATTGGGAGGGATAGGCATCTGCCTTCGCATCCAGCCCGACCCTCTTTAATAACTGCATGGCTTTGATCTTTGCTTCTTCCTTCGTCACCTTCTTGAGCAGTACCGGAGCATGCATAATATTTTGTATTACTGTTTTATGGGGAAACAGATTGAAGTGCTGAAATACCATTCCGATATTTTCCCGCACTTTGTTAATGTCCGTATGCTTATTGGTAACCTCGCTTCCATCCACAACGATGGTTCCGCCGGTGGCAATCTCTAATTGATTTAAGCATCGGAGGAAGGTCGACTTACCGCTTCCGGATGGTCCTAATAAGACAACAACTTCGCCTTCTGTAATATCAATATTGATATCTTTTAACACTTCCAATTTATCAAAACTCTTCTTTAAATTCTCAACATGGATTTTGACCTTCTTATCTTCCACGGTTTACCCTCCTTTCCACCCTTTTTGCAATCTTACTTAACGTAATGATTACAACCATATACATAATACCTACAATTGTCCAGGTCTGTAGGCTTTTAAAGGTATTTCCCATAATGGTTTTGCCTGTATTGGTAAGTTCAGGGAAACCGATAACCGAAAGAATAGAGGTGTCCTTTAATGTTATGATAAACTGATTGATGATAGAGGGTATCATCGTTCTGATTGCCTGCGGAAGTACAATTGTCTGCATACTCAGCCGATAATTAATTCCCAGACTTCTGCTGGCCTCCATTTGGCCTTTATCAATGCTCTCAATACCGGCACGAATGATTTCCGCCATATAAGCACCGCAATTCATAGACAGTGCTATGGTTCCTGCCTGAAGTGCTGATAATCTAAAATCCTGAAACCCCATGAGCTTAATTCCGGTGGGTACACCAAAGTAAATATAAAATGCCAGTACAATCAAGGGTACGCCACGAACCGCATCAACATATACCGTTCCAATTAAATTAAACAACCGGTTTTTCCCGACATTCATGAGGGAAAATATCAAACCGATTATCATCGCAAAAAATAATGACAACAGCGTAAGCAGTAACGTTTTTCCCAATGCTCCCAACAGCATCGAACCATAAGTTTGAATTATTGCAACCATTCAATCCTTCTCCTTTTATTCGTATCATTTCCACCCTGACAGCAAGAACGTGAGCAACCTGCAACAGGTCCCCCACGCTCGCAATCATATTAAATATACTATTATTTTAAATATTTATCAAGGATTTCATCATAAGTTCCGTTTGATTTAATATTGGCCAATCCTTTATTAAACATATCCAATAATTCCTGCTTGTCCTTATCCATAATAGCGAATCCGTAGGGTGCGCCATCACTTTCCATGCCTGAAGGAATCTTAAGCTTCAGGCCGCCTTCTTTAATAGAAGCTGCCATAATCGGTGTATCTTCCACGCATGCAGCACTGTTACCAAGAATTACATCCTGATACATAGTCGGTGAATCTTCGAATACGGTCACAGTATATCCATATTGATTTTTAAAAGTATCGGCAAAATCTGCTCCGGCAGTTCCATTCTTCACCGCAACATTCTTACCCTTCAAGTCATCAAAGCTTGCGATACTGCTGTCTTCGCCTACTACAAAGGTCTGGGTAGCATCAAAATATCCATCGGAGAATATCCAGCCGGAATCTTTACGCTCCTGCTTAATGGTGGCTCCTGCAATAAGTCCGTCTGCCTGTCCGGCCTGTACAGCCGCAACTGCCGCATCCCAGCCTAAGCTTTGCAGCTCATAGGTAAATCCCTGATCCTTTGCGATGGCTGCAAGTAAATCAACATCAATTCCGACAAACTCATTCTTCTCATTGGTGTATTCAAAAGGTTTGAATACTGTGTCTGTTGCGATGACCCACTTCTTACCGGAATCACCTTTTGCGCTATCTTTTGTATCGTCTTTTGTGCCACAGCCAACAAACAGCATACCTGCTATCAGTGCCATGCCTAGTAAAATAAATGTTTTTTTCATATCCATTCTCCTCAATCTTTTTTATCTTTCTAGCAATCTATACTGATATTATATACATTTTGCTATTTAATGTCAAGTTTGTCCGGAGCACGGATGTTCCCTATGCCCTTCAAGGGTAACTACTCACTCCCCATATAACAATGAACACATTGATTTTGAAGCCGCGCTACATCTGCCTTCCTGTATTCCGGTATGGGAGGTTTATGATATTGCCTGCTTCTGTCTCAGATCGAATGCTTTCTGTCTTTACAATAATCAACTACGTAAAATATCTATAATCCATTGTGCTTTTGGAGGCGGAATCTGAGGATAATGAACAAGGCCCTCAGCGATTCCCTGAATCGCCCCCCAATAGCATAGAGCAAGGGAATACGGATTTCCCTGCTTGATGCTATTGTCCTGCTGTCCTTTTTGAATGAGCAGGGCTGTAACCTCCACTGATTTTGATGAAGGAATAAGATCCCCGGTATCCTCAAGCCAATTGGAGGTCAGTGCCTGATTTGCAAGCATGAAGATACTTGCAGCTAAGGGAGACTCCTGAAAGGCATTCAATATATGTTTGGTAATCTCTTCAAAACATTCCATCGGGGCTGTTGCGTCCCGCATCCGTTCCATGGAATAGGTGATACCTTCTTGCGCCATTTCAAACAGCTCTTTGAGAATATCCTGCTTTGTAGGAAAATAGTGAAACAACAGCCCCACGCTGATCTTACAATTCTCTGCAATATCTCTTACCGTAGTTTTGTGAAACCCTCTTCTTACAAACAATTCAAGACTGCTCAAAAGTATCTGCTGTCTCCTGTTTTCTTTTTGCTCTGTTCTTTTCCCCATATCTTACCACCTATAGTTTAGATTTTCTTTTTTGCAAAGACGTTGTATTGCCCACTTTCCCGTAAGCATGGCAATGGCCAGTCCACCGGGAGGCATCAGCCATTGGCCTGCCATAAAGAGATTATCTATCCCTTTGATTCTGCCATTCAACAACATCGGTTTTGATCCTTGCGAGGGTCCATAGGACATCCAGGCTCCGCGCCAGGCTCCGCAATAACGTTCATATGTAATCGGTGTTGCGACATCCAGCGTCGTTATTTTTCCCTTAAGTTTAGGAATGGTGGTTTGCAGGGCATCACTCAGTGCCTGTGAAAGTCTTTTTTTCTCCATCCTATACGCTTCCCGGTTTATGTGCTTATTCTTCCACCAGTCATAATCCGCATACAGACATACGACTCCCACCGACTTATGATCGGGCGCAAAGCCAGGCTCATAGCTGTAATGCCGGAATGTGATCCGGTTTCTTTCCCTGTCTTCAAAGGGAAAGACAGGTACTGTTAATGATACATCCACCGGTATATCAGAAAGATCCTCATCTATCCCAAAGGCAGCATACACGCAGGTTGTCACCGGATATTTTGTTGGATCCCCGTCCCTATCCGTTATGTTGTGATTGGGGTATTTCCCTTCAAGGAGCTTTTCAAGTGTGATATGAATGTCCATGGCGGGTATCATATAATCAGCAGATACAATTGTGCCATCAGAAAGAGCAATTCCTGTTGCCTTCTTATTCTGTATCTGAATCCGGCTCACTTCCTCCCCAAGGTGCAAGTCTCCGCCCATGGACTGATATTGATCTGCCATACGCAGAGCCAATGCCCGTGATCCGCCGACAGGGCGCCCCCCGTTTCCTGAACTCACAACCCCCATATTATAGGGCAAAATATACGCACTGTTATCAGAGGGAAGAAATGCCGTCAGTGCCTGTCGAATTGCAGGGTGTTGAAAACGACTGGCATATTCTGAGAGGGGAAGTTGAAATTGCTTCATCATCCTGTTACTGCCGGACATCCTTCTTATGAAATGATACAGTTCCAGGGGCCTCATCATATCTGGAGGGGTTACAGGAATGTCAGTATTCTGAAATATCTTAATCGCCTGGCAAAGCCTATCAATTTCAACATTGTCCCCTGGTGAAATTTCAAGCAAATGGGTACGCAGCTTTGTTATGTCACAGTAAAGGGAAACAATAACTCCGTTTGCATTTACCGTACCGAAACTTTCCGGCTGGAGAATCTTAATTCCCTGGTTCAGTGCCCCTGTCTCCCTCCAAATCCGACCCAATTCCGATCCTTCTCCCGAACCGGTGAGCCAGTGAATACAGCCATCAATATGATATCCTTTTCGATCCCATCCGGTGCATTCACCACCCGGTACCAGGTTTCTTTCAAATATTTGGGATTGAAAACCCATTTTTTGTGCGTAAATACCAGCTGCAAGACCCGATATACCGCCACCAAGAATTAAAATCTGTTTGGACATGATTGATCCCTCCTATCCTTTCATACGACTATCCTGTATTAATTCATTGATCATTTGCTCAATGTGATAATATCTCTTATCAATTCCTATGTCAAGAAATATTGAACATTTGCTCAATAAAATATTTAATAAAATATTAGTACCTTGAAAAGTGTACGTGATGGCCATCCATCACGTAACATAAGGTGTGTTTTTGTTTCCTATGAATTCATGAAACAAAAACACACCTTATGTTAATCCTATTTGATCAATACATGAAATTTGATTGATTGTGGTTATGGATGGATCATCCCGGAAACACTTTCGTACCTTTGCTATTGGAGCGTTTCAGTAAATTGACTGCTAAAACGATGATTCCGGATGTGAAAAGTCCCAGCAGTATCAACAAGCCTGGAATCAATCCGTTATTCTCTTTTGAGAAGCCTACTGTAATCGCTTCTATAAAACTGTCTGCCGCTTTGGGACCAACCTCAATCTGCTGACGTATAATCTCGTTCCCATGATAGAGGACAACAATATTGTGCTCCCCTGCTTCCAGATCTTTAGGTATATCGAGTTTTAACTCAAAAGACCCATTTTCAGATGATTGAACCACCCCCAATTGTCTTGGCTCTGATTGAAGTTCAAGCTCCAGGTTCTGTATATTCCCGGCAAAACCGGTACCAGAGATCATTACTGTACTTCCGGCATAAATCATACTTCCTGAAACTTCAGTTATTTCCAGTGTACCCTTCGTATGAATGACGGTATCCAACTCTATGGATTCCAATGAATCTGCCTGTATTTGCTCATCCTCGTCCCCAGAAGCTGTCTTCTCGTTATCATCAGAGATAAGGCTGTCTTCCTGCTCAGCGATATCCTCCTTCGTGATACTTGCTGCAGTGGTATCCTTTGCATCATTATTATCGGGGCCTGCCTGTATCGTAATGTCTGTAGCAGGAGCTTGTGTTTTTCCGGTATTGTTTTTCTCAGCATTATTTGTCTTACCGGATCCTTCGCTGCTTATCTTCCCATCTTCAGCTTTTACTTCTTTGCCCGATCCTTCACTGTTCGTTTTACCGGGTTTCCCGTCACTTACTTTTCCTGAATTTTTAACCGTTGTATCTGCTGGTGCTTCACTCTTTGTTATCTCAGTGATTTCCTTGAAGGGTTTGCTGTTTGACCCGCTATCCTGATCAGGATCAGCTCCATTACTGTCCGTATTGACCGGTGCAGCAGAGGGTAGTTTGCTTCCAGCAGGTCCATCCGGTGTATCACCTTTTGTTTCATCATAACCCGGCCATGGAACAGGGACACCGGTGGCATCATCAAATCCATCCAAGTCACAATCTTCCAGAGGCGCCGCATAAACAACTTGAAACCCGTTTGGCACTGTAACTGCTATAATCAAAGTCAAAAGGATTGCAGCAATCACTTTATAGCGCATCTTCCTGCGTTGATCTATGTTTGCATTCAGCATATATTTCATATGGTCATATTCTCCTTTCATGATACGATGAGTTACAGACGGCATCCCGCTCCGATGGGTATTACATTGTCAGGTTCCGTGTCATTATTCTCCTGCGCCTTCCCGCTGCTTTCAATCTCCTCTGATTCATAAACCTCAATATCATGAAATATGTTGTCATTAAGACTGCCCTCTTGCCGTCCCACAATTGCGGAAGCTACCAACGCACCTGTAATATTCGTTGCCGTCCGTCCTGTATCAGCAATGGCAGAGATGGGAATGCTAAGAACAATCAGCTCCAATGGTAAGCCCATTGCGGTCAAAACACTTGCCGTTGTAATCGTCGCTGTTCCCGGTACTCCTGCGGTTCCAAGCGATACGAATAAGCTGATGAGTGCCAGCAATATATAGTCCTTTAACCCATAATGAATCCCTAATCCGTTGATTCCATAGATTGCAATTAAAACAGGCCAAATTCCGGCACATCCAGGCATTCCTATTGTCGTTCCCAGCGGAGCTGTGAAATTTGCCACCTTAGGATCTACCCCTATTTTTGTTACAAGTATCCCGGTTGAAATGGGGAGTGTTCCGGCACTGGATTGTGTAGAAAATCCAACAATTTGTGCCGGTAAAATCTTACGGAAAAACTTTAAGGGACTAATCCTGGCAAATACCTTGATCAGTACGGCATTAATCAACCAGGTATCCACAGCAAAGGCTATAAAGGAAACAATAAGTAATACCAATAACGACCACATAATACCGGACCGGCTGACACCATTCCCGGTTGCAGTAACAATCAATGCCAGTACTGCATACGGCGTAAGACTTATAATAAATTCCACAGCTTTGAAGATGATTTCTTTTACAGCCTCGACAAAATTCTTAAATATTGCTACCTTCTCACGATTCTGATTCGCAACCAGTACATAGGAGACTGCGATCAACACAGCAAACAAAATCATAGGAATTGTATGCTCTTCGGCGATATCGCTGATCACATTACGCGGAAAGAATCCAATCAGTACCTGTGTAAAAGGAACCACTTTATTTTCAAAGGTCTGTGCATCAATTCCATCCAGCGAAAGGTATGAATTTCTTCCGATACCAAAGGTCAATCCCAGCCCCAATGCCAGAACAATGGCAAGGAGGGTGGACATTAACAGCCAGAAGATGGAACGTACCCCGATTCCCTTTAGTTGTGCCGTGGAACCCAGAGACGTTATACTGCTAAGGATTGATACAATAATCAAAGGACTTACAATCGCATTCAGTGTACTGACATAGATTTTACCGAAAGGCATAACCCATGACGTGTGCCCGGAAAATATAAATCCAATCACTACACCTGCTGCCAAAGCTCCCAAAATAATCACTGTAAAATCCACTTTTCTTTTTTGTAATTGATAGATCAAAATATATAATACGAGTATAACCGCCAGCGCAGCTGCCGATAACCAGTCTATATTCATTCTTCTGCCTTCCTTTCCTGTCTGTAATTCATATTCTGTTTCATGTCTTACATGAATGAAATATCAGGATATGCCGGAATGCATTTCCTGATATTCCATCTCTGATATCATGATTTTTCTACCAGTTTCACACTGGAGTTCGTTAATAATTTTACGAAATTAGTAACTTTGCTCTATTAAAAATTATTTCTTAACCTGAAAGCTCACGTTAAAGGAGGATGAGATTTTATTGTTTCCGGTAACAGTTACGGTGGCTTTGTAAGTTCCTGCTTTCAGTTTTGTGACAGGCTGAATGGTAAAGGAATCCTTGCCGTTTGGTGCTATGCTGCTAATGGATGTTTTGGAGAGCTTGAAATATTTACTTCCATTTCCCTTCAAGGTTATTGAGAGTTCCCCTGTGGGTCCCCCTACATTATTCACTGTTACAGTGTAAGGATTTTGCTCCGGGTAACCTGCAGAAACCTTCGGAAAGCTGTAGGTTCCGGTCTTGGATAGCGAGATGGCATACTGATCAGGCTTTAATACCTGATCAAGTGCTTCCACTGCTTCACTGGCAAAATCAACTTTACTTAGACCATCAATAGTACCTTCTGCCGCTACTGCATTGGGCGCTTTTAAAACCCAGGCAAGTTCAAGCATATACTCTGTATAAGTACCATCGTTTGCAGCATTTTTGTGCAGCCATTGTTTTGTGACAGGCTCCGCTTTATCCTTGTTATAGTTGATCAGGAACGGTAATTGCAGACGAATTGCATTAACGTCTGATCCTGATTCCCAGGGAACGGTTGAGGTAACTTTACCATTTAAATTACCATTCGGATAATAGGATATGCTATTGTTTTTCTTTGAGTTGTTTTCTGTAATAAAGTTTCCCAGATATTTTGCAACTTCTCCGTAAAGATAGCTGATATTGCCGTTTCCTGTTTCGATATTCACATTATTTCTGGAATTAAAAGCACTGGATGATGCCGTTACTTTATTAATATCAGTGCCGGTTCCAAAGGTTAACTGATTCCCCTGTGTTGTATCATATACATAAACTGTCTTATAGCCGTATTCCTTAGCCTTCGCAGCGACACTTCCAATAATCGCCTGTGTGTTATGGCACCAGGAGGCTCCAAAAAATATAAGGTGATCCCCCGGTGAATTAAACAGATTAATCAGCTCAGCAAAATTCACTTGATGAAAAACAAATCCATCTTTATCAGCTTCTGTAAATAGTTCTGTAGTTGCAGCACCTGTTCTGTTTCCTAACGGATCCACCACACCATTATTATAATTAAAATAGGTAGCAGAGGCATTATATACTCTCTTAAAGAATTCAAAGTCTGTTCTGATACTGGATGGTACCACGGCACCGGAACTTTTGCCGTCTCTAAATACCTTCGCTATATCAGCCGCCGCTGATTTGAGCCGAAAGCCCTCTGTATCTTTAAGACTGTAAAAAGCCTTGATTTTGGAAGCACTCTCTTTATTATAAGAAAAAAGTAAGGTATCGTTGGAAGAATAACTGGTTATTGGTTCATCCGCCGGCAGCAATGCTGTTATTCTGTTCCAAAGCTCATTTACAGAGGTTGCATTGGCCGTCTTAAAAGGAGTATCACTCTTGGTTATGTCAATCTGATAACCGTCAATAAATGGATCAAAATGATAAATCTTAGTTATTCCATCCTTCTTTGCCTGCTCGTTAATCTTGCTAAGGACTGATTGACTGGTGAGGAGTTTAGGGCTCCCAAAAACAATATAATAATTTCCCTCGCTGCTTAAAATATCCAGTAATCGTTCCTGCGTCACAGACTCGAACACGTGACCGGAAGTAATATTATCATAGGCATCTGCTATATAATCTCCGGTTGTTCCCCCACTCACCTTACTCCACGGATAAGGCTGGGTATTCGTAACTGCGGCAGAAGCAGTCACTGTTTGAAGCAGTACTGTAAAAGCAAGCGCTAAGGTAATCATCCCGGCAGCAGCTTTTTTCAAAATTAATTTCATAAATTTCCTCCCTTTACTATGATCTTATTTTGGAATTCTAAAATCTTACATGCTTGATTAAGATGAGTTATGATACTTTATTCATCCCATCCGTTTTTAAATTTCATTCTAAACATATATGATTTGTATGTATTATGATATATATGTTATCACAGTCATAAATATATGTCAATTAAAAATTAAATTTTTTGGAAAATATACAAGCTTTTGGGAAAGTATCTGGAAGAACAGTCCAAGAAAAGGCTGTCACCTGATAAATAAGCAATGACAGAAAATCAATTCAGATCGCACTGACGGAGCCTAAAAAGCGGGTGCCTCAGTAACTGAGCTGCACCCGCTTTTGAAAATTATCGATTGGAAATTATCAATTGGTAATTATAGTTAATTCAATTTGAATCATTGCTCCCGTGATTTACAGCTTTATGGAAGAACCATTCTGCAAACCCGATGGCTACTGCTGCGACAACGGCACTCAGTAATGATATACTCCCCTTCATCCAGATACGATTAAAGAGGAATACTATGATCAGCGATATTACCACATCGGATATGGTAGCAATGATATTATTTGTTGCAGGAAGGATCAACAAATCCCCCACCAGATAGGATGCTACTGCAATCAGCAGTGCAAGATACAGGATCTGAATAAAATTCAAATCGCTTAAAATTAATAAGTCCACCTCTAACACAACTGCTGCCAGAATAAATTTTATGAGTAATGCGGTTGCATGTTTCAATGATTTCAACTCCTTTTGTAGATTTTCTTACATTAGGTTTCCCATGCAACCGCGAATTATGTATGAAACCACAGTGATCCGTCCGGCAATGATAGAATCAAGTTACTCTCCGACCAATCCGTCTTTGTCTCTATCCTCCATATATTGATACAACCAATCCTCTTTTGTTATCGGCATTTTGTACCCTGCCGCTTTCGCTTCAGCGATTGTTACCCTGCCGTTATGATTGGTGTCAATTTTGTCCAGTTCCTGTTCCTGTTTTATCTTTTTTTGATTGAACTTGTCGGGATTCACATTGTCAAACTCATCAACAATTTTCTTTCCACGTATTTTATACTCGAATTTATAATGAGAAGGGATTTGCGTTTTGGTGTTTGGGTAGGTAATGGTTGCAGTGAATTGGGTACATCCTCCTGCATCTCTGATGACCTTTTCCATATAAGCCTGATCTCCGGATCTATTCAGCGTACTGTTTTGAGGCGTAATATTATAAGCATTTGCAACTCCTCCAAGACTATCTGCAATCACATGTCCCTTGTCCAGGTCTTTCTGCTCTGTCCCCGGAACATCAGCTTCATCATCATAATATCTGCCGGCTGAGTTTACCGGTTCAGTTGCATCATCCTGTAACGTAATCTTATCTGCACCAACATACACCAGCTGTCCATATTTATTCGTAAATCCCCAGTATACTCTGTCCCCATACCCGATATCCACCGCAACATTTGGTTTTCTTTTTCCGGACATACTTTTGCCGTCAACCACCAGTATTTTGTATGATTTATTTTTGTATTTCATTGTTTTTGCGGCAGCGCTGGTAAAATTGTCATTGATCAATAAAGTCATGACAACGAGTAACACTGCGAATAAGCTGATCACGCTTATCTTTCTTCTTAACATGTCTGAAACCTCCCGTCACTATTCTTAGTATATAGTAACGAAAATTTTAAATATTTCAAGTACTAATTACTAAAAAAACATGCTATAACAATTCTTTATTACTGCCTCATCTTAAACCAGGTCATCAAAATCAAATGCGGCGGCCTTTGTATAACTCGTTACCTTTGCTTCGAAGAAATCTGTTTTTGTATTATTCAGATTTGAAAATCCTTCAATCCATGAGAGTGGATTTTCTTCAACCTCCGGATATAAGGGTACCAGTCCGATTGCTTTTAATCTCTGATTCCCGATAAATTTAATATATTTTTCGATTAGTTCATCGTTCATTCCCAGAATTTCATTGTTGGTAACATATTGTCCCCAGGCGATCTCATGCTCCACTCCGATGCGAATCATCTCTCGTATGCTTTCCAACAGCTCCTCTGTAAATAATTCTTGATTTTCTTTCTGTAATTCTTTGATGATATTCTGAAATAATACCAGATGCGTAACTTCATCTCTGTTAATATATTTAAAGATGGTACTGGTTGCTGTCATCTTCCCCTGTCTGGCCAGGGTATAGAAGAAACTGAAGCCGGAATAAAAATAAATACCCTCCAGAATATAATTTGCGACAACCGCGTAAATAAAATTTTCCTCTGTTGGTTCCTCATTAAAGCGCTGATAGGTATCAGCAATGTATTGATTTCGTTTCAGCAGGTTTTTATCCTCCCTCCATTCATCATAAATCTTATCCCGTGTCACCGGATTTGTCACTGTATCCAGAATATAAGAATAGCTTTGTGCATGGATCTCTTCCTGAAACGCCTGTATATTTAACAGAGAAGATACCTCAGGTGCTGTAATATATCTGGAGAGATTGGGCAGATTTTCGCTCTGGATAGAGTCCAGAAAATTTAAAAACGATATAATTTTATCAAACGCATTCCTCTCCCCGTCTGTTAAAAGCGGAAATTGTTTAATGTCTTCATTTAGTGCTATTTCCTCCGGAATCCAGAAATTATTAAGCATCGTTCGATACAGGGTGTTTGCCCAATTATACTTAATGCGATTCCACTCTCTTAGATTCGTTGTATTTCCATAAATCAGGCGCTCGGTTCCCCTGATCCCATTCTCGTTAAAAATCATCTTCTTTTTCATCTTCATTCTCCTGTTTCCAATCATTTTGCGTGATAGCGGTACACAAAAAAATCCATTTCATCTGTTTAGCTGGAACAGCTGGTGCATTCATCCATTTCCAGGGACTGGTTTCGAATATAATAGATGGTCTTAACACCGGATTTCCATGCTTCCAGATACAGATTCAGAATATCCCTTGCCTTCATCGTCGGCGTAATATAAAGGTTGAAAGACTGAGACTGATCAATATGTCTTTGTCTGATGCCGCATGCTTTGATACTGTCCAATTGGTTGATATGATGCGCTTCCTTATAAAGCCAGAAATTATCGTCATTCAGATCCGGCGCTGCCTTCGGGGTAAAGCTCCCCTTCTTCTCTTCTATAAAGAATTTTTTAAAAATGGGATCAATTCCTGCTGTGGTCCCCGCTATATTGGAGGTGCTGCCCGTTGGAGCAACGGCCATCAGATACCCGTTTCGCATTCCATATTGTTTCACATCCTCCTGAAGCTTCTTCCACCGTTTTGAATGGTATCCTCTTCGTTTAAAGTACTCACCCGTCTGCCACTGTGAACCTTCAAAAGCCGGATAGGCACCTTTTTCCTTCGCAATTTCCATGGAAGCCGATATTGCCTGATAAGCAATTTCTTCAAAAAGCCGGTCAGCTTCCAGGAAATGTTCCTCACTTTCCCATGGTATCTTATGATTCACCAGATAATGATGGTATCCACTGGTTCCCAGTCCTATGGCACGGTATTTTTCACTGGTAACCTTCGCCTCTGAGACCGGTAACTGATTCAGTGTTATTACATTATCCAGCATTCTGATCTGGAGCGGTATTGTTTCTTTTAGATCCTCCAGCCGGATCCTTCCTAAATTGATTGAATTCAGGTTACAGGTTACCATATCTCCTGCATTTACCCGTGTCACAACCTGAGATTGTCCATTGGCCCTCTCTGTCTGCTCACCGGCAAGAATCGATTCGCTGACATTTTGTGCAATTTCATGGCACAGATTGGAGGCATAGATCATCCCCGCATGTTTATTCGGATTATCCCGGTTCACCGGATCGCGAAAGAAAATAAACGGTGTTCCTGTCTCCACCGCACTTTTCATGATCTTCTTCATGATGTCAAGTGCCGGCACTTCGACTTTATGTAACTCGTTATCGGCCTCACAGGCAAGATAGCGCCTGGAGAATTCCTTCCGATCAACCTCATCATAGCTATCCTCCAGAGAAAATCCCATTCTCTGTTGTACCTGGTGCGGATCAAAAAGGGTCCACTGTTCTCTTTTCTCCAATCGCTCCATGAATAAATCAGGAATGCTCAGCGCCGGAAATATATCATGAGCTTTTCTGCGGTCATCTCCATTATTGGTTCTTAAATCCAGAAATTCATACAAATCCTTGTGCCATATATCCAGAGTTACAGATGCACCGCCTTTTCTCCTGCCCAACTGATCCACTGCCACAGCCGTGTCATTATATAATCTGATCCACGGAATCACGCCGCCGGATGCATTCTTATATCCTCTGATCTCACTGTTCAGAGCCCTTATTTTTCCCACATAGATACCAAGCGCTCCTCCATGCTTTGATACGCTTGAAAACTTTTGATTGACATCATAAATCGACCACAGATTATCACCAACCACAGAAATAAAGCAACTGCTTAATTGGTGAAACGGTGTCCCTGCTCCTGCTAACGTCGGTGTGGCCACCGTCATCTTTAATTCGCTCAGCAGATCATAGAATTTCTTGGCATATTCCATTTTCTTATCACCTTCGGGAATTGCAAGATGCATTGCTATCACCATAAAGCGTTCCTGTGGAAGTTCCAGTATTTCCTTATGAAAACCGCGAATCAGATATCGGTCCGCCAAAAGCTTTAATCCCTCATAATTAAATAACAAATCCCGTTCTGATCTGATATATGCACCAAGTTCCGTCAGATTTTCATCACTGTATTCCAAGCGCAGATAAGCTCCGTAATAATTCAAACCGGTTAATTGACGTACCAGCTTTGAGAAATCTCCATAACCAAAATATTGATACCCCCGGTTTATCGCCGCTTCTTTATACAAATCCGCCATTAATAATCTGGCCGCCACATACTGCCAGTTAATATTCGTCTTTTTGATCACATTTCCAAAGCTGTCTTTGGTTGTACCGATCATTTTTTCGACGGCGGTCTGAATTAATATTTTTTGTATTTCTTTTGTACTCATTCCATCCCGAAACTCAAGGTTCGAGTCCATTTCCAATTCCATTGGATTACAATTCTCTATCCCCTCACAGGCATAGGCAACCATTCGTTTTGTCTTTTCCACGCAAAGAGGCTCATAACTTCCATCCCTTTTTTTAATTTTAATCTCCATATTGTTCCCTCCCTGTAACTATAGTAATAATAATCATTACTATATGATACACTATATATAGATATTTTTCCAGTGGCAAATCAATATATTGATAATTTTATTTAGATTTAATAAAAAAGTGAGTATACCTGCATAAAAGTTTAATTACTGCTTCCAGCACGCTGCTTAAGCACTGTACGCGGGAAAGATTAAGGCACCGATACGATTCCACGAGAATCAGACACTGCCACCGCAGGAAAAGAGCCGGCAGATTGATTAATCCCTTGCCGGCTCTTTTATCCACACTTATTTTATGATCAACATTTCTCATTCATTTTAAAATATCATACCCTTAATATAATCAAAGGACAATTTCGGATGAACTGCTGCAAAATTTCTCGATATATACCATTCACCTGCAATCAGTGTCCAAAAGGCAAGCGCCATCTCAAAGCTGCTGCCTGTTTTGATCTCACCTGTGTCTTGTCCCTGTATGATAACCGGTTCTATTGTATCCTTAACCATATCCGGACTGCTCTCAATTATTTTGATAATCTCCTTATGCTTACTGACTCTGGAATATATGGCTCCTTCCAATCTAGGTGTGATTTTTGTATTTTTAACAAACTTGTTACCGGTAATATCCGTATAAAATTTTTCCAGTGTCTTTAATGGGGAACCATCGATGATCTCTAACACCACCGGATCCTTCATACCAGCCTTCCATTCATCAAACAATACCTGATATATAATTTCCTTCGTTGGAAAATATCTAAAAATTAATGCTTCGCTGCAGTTTGTAGCCTTGGCTATTTCCTTCGTCGTAACCGCATCATACCCTTTTTTTGCAAATAATTTGCACGCTGAATTCAGTATCTGTCGGCTTCTCTTTTCATTACCCATTCGTATAAATTTTTTGTTTTCAAGTTCTTCCATTATTTACAATCCCCCCTCGTCTTCCTAATTATTTACTTATATATATCACAATGAACCCATATTTTCAATCTTTTCATTTCTGATACGGGGGCCAAATCTTTTTTATTTCCAGATTTCAACACTTCCTATGAGACCTGTAGGTCCCGTTACCTTGGAATAAAACATAAGGGAACGCATATCCTGCGGAAGGGATTTTACCTTTCGATCCAACGTTGTAGCAACCTCGATTCTGATCTGATTTATTCCCCGATGAAGCGCCTTACCCAACGGAAATTGATAAGGAGGACAAAATTTCATCCCCAGATAGCAATCATTTAACCATACTTTAGCTCCTTCGTATACATCAGTGATGAGAAGTATCTCATCGCCATCCACTATACCCTCATACGCAAAACTGGTTTCATACCTAAAATAACCGGAAAAATCGGGCAAAACTCTGCCCATACTCTTTAACTGCTTCGTTCGCTGAACAAATGTGAAATCAGGGTATTGGCGGGCCTCTGCACTTAAGACCTTCCATTCTTCCTTCAATCTCATCACAGGTTTTGTTGCTGTCGCTGCCGCTGCCTCAGCTTCCTTCAGGTCATCAAATACAGCCACCACACTCTGATAGGGTGACAATTTGATATGCAGGCTGGTTCCCGTTTTGCTGCTTTTATATTCTGCCGGATTCACCTGATTGTCCATGGCATCGTATAAGCTGACTGTTCCGGATGAATTCACCGATATCCAACCATCATATACCTCTCCGACGCTTTCATTGAAAAACATATAACTATCGATTCCCTCCTTACGATAATGGTAGTATCGCAAAGCAGGAAATCCTCTGTCACTGCTGATCTCATACAGACCTTCTCGTCTGAGAACTTCTGCCAGTTCCTCCAGTAACACCACCCTGCACCGGGAGAGCTCTTCTAAAAGGCCTCTCTCCTCCTCCATATCCTTACAGTTACAGATACCCTCCGGCAGATCCTGAACAAAGAATACAGGAAATCCACTCTGTGAAGACAGTGAGGCAAATTCGGCCACTTTCGCTGTAATGAACCTGGCATACGGTATGATCAGGCAGTCATAATGCTCACCATTTACACTCAGCTTACCATCAAAGTCTGCCTGAAAGGTTTGCATCTGCGCAAAGACATCAGAAGGAAGTATGTCAAAATCGATTTGCTTCTCAAGCAGCTTTCTTGCGACCTTCTGGTCCAGCATATAATCCCCCGTCCATTCCGCTTCCCCATGGTATAAAACCGCAGCTGTTGCGACATGTAATCCATTGCTATGCAGATGACACATACGGTTCATATACTTCATCAGTTTTTTAAAGTATTCAAATTGAGCATCTTCTCCTCCGGCATAAAAATGAGGCGGACAATCACTGTCCGGAAACTCCTTTGGTGAAAATGCATGGGGTACGAATACATTAATCCCCCTTACCAAAAAATGATCCGTCAGATATTTCATCGTTCGTATATTAAGCTTCCAGCCATAGGCTCCAAATATCTCACACATTGCCCTTCCCTGTTTCCTGGGATCTATATGAGCCAGTGATGAACCCAGCTTTCCAAGCTCAAAATGATAAAATTCTCCATCCTTATCCGCACCAAGAAGAGACTCCCTTTTATGATTTTCTCCTCCTGGAATCACCTGATCGCCTATATCATCGATTCCCGACATATGCTGTCCCATCATGGAACGAAAGAAATGTCCCTGGCTGCTTCCAAGTCTGCTGTGCTGATTGTTATCCTCAACGATGTGTCCGATATATTCCACACCTCTTTCCTCACACCATCTGCCGATCTGTCTGGAAAAATTCTCTTCCACAAGCCTTGTCACACAGTCCATGTAGGCATATCGTACGCTCGCATTCACCCGGGTATCCATGTTCATCCAAAGCGCCGGATAGTATGGAAGGGCCTCTTTTCCAAGCTTTTCTTCCAGCATTGCTTCCAGCTGACTGCTCCAGGGAAGGGGCATCTTTTTCCTTCCGATGGATTCATCAAAATCATATCCCATACTGTTGCCGATGCATGGTTCATCGGAGAAGAAACCGGCAATGGTCTTTCCAAATTCATCTTTGTAGCGCTCGTAATGAGGTTCATAAACCGCATCAATCTGGATTTTACAGGAGGCCTCATCCATCATATTAATATAATCGCATCGGCCTCCACCATTTCTTGTAATATAAAGAACAGAAATTCTCCAGGTTCCCTGCGGCACATCCCATATCAGCTTTTTGCCCACAACATTTGTGATCAGGTTAATTCCCTCCCCTATTAAGGCAGAATTCCTGCCAATGGGATAAGCACGTACGGACAAAATACGATCATCGGTAAAATAACGTTTCTTTTCTGTACTTATACCAAACATCTCCAGATTTATCCCGGAGGGCAGCATCAACGGCATCATCATAGCAGCAAGACTGACCTCCGTCTCCGGAGTCGGACCGGAAACATCCACGTATTTCTGATTGATATACTGCTTACAGTATTTGTCCTCCGATTCTGCAATTCTTCCCGCAGCATATCCGGTGGGAAAATGAGCATCATCCAAAATCCAGAGTTTCATTCCCCGTGATCTGGCTTCCTCAATGAGAATGTCCAGATCATGCCACCAACCGGGTCCAAGAAAATCAGGATGAGGCCTTGCTTCCACACAAACTGCCCTTATTCCGCAGCTTTGTATTGCCTCCATATATTCACGAAGTTTTTCTTCACTTTCCCCATGCTGCCAGAAAAATGGCAGAATATAATTAGCTTCCTTTTCTTCCAATAGTTCTTTTATAAATAACTTCATTTTAGCCTCCAACCTACTGCCCTTTGGCAGTTGAACTTAAATTCAGGCGGTTAATCAGCCTGACTATCATTTGTAATCAACCTTTTACCGATCCAATCATTACACCCTTTACAAAGTATTTTTGCACAAAAGGATAAATACATAGAATAGGCAGCGTTGAAACTATTATGGCAGCATATTTCACCAGTGTCATATATAGTTGTGCATCCGAAATCATATCTGCCTGGTTAACGGCATCGCCCGATGACTTAATCAACAGCTCCCTCATAAACATCTGAAGCGGAAACAAGGAAGTCTTTGTGGGAAGATAAATCATGGCATTAAACCATTCGTTCCATTTCCCGGTTGCGGTAAACAGCATGATCACGGCGAAGGACGCCTTGCTAAGCGGCAATATAATCTTAAGCATAATGACAAATTCATTGGCACCATCCAGTTTGGCCGATTCCTCAAGACTGTCCGGAATTGCCTGAATGGCTGTCCTCATGATAATAATATTAAAAACACTTAACGCGCCGGGAATTAACATGGCCCATCTGGTATCAATCATATGCAAATTACGCACTACCATATAGGTAGGGATCATACCTCCATTAAAGAGCATGGTAAATATCATAAATAACATGAAAACATTCCTGTACCGGAATGTTTTTCTCGATACGATATAACCTCCGATTACTGATAAAATGCCGGTAATTCCACATTGAGCAATTACATAGAAAATGGTATTGGCATAGCCTGTTAATAATCCCCTGTAGGTCAGTATAATCTTATAGGCAGTAGCAGACATTGCACCAAGAGGTCTCAGGATCAGACCGCTTGTTGCACCAACCAAAGCAGGATCACTGACGGAAGCCATCGCAACATGCCACACCGGGATAATACAGATAAAGCAAAGAGCTAACATAAACACATAATTACATAATGTAAAAATTACTTCACCCAAACTTTTTTTCTTTACCATAATCCCTCCTCTTTTCTAAAACAGACTTGTATCTGTACATTTGGCGCTGATTCTATTGGTTACTAGCAGTAAAGCTGTAGCAATCAAGGAATTAAACAATCCCACAGCTGCGCTGAGTCCATAATTATAATTTTGCAGTCCTTCCCGGTAGACATAGGTATTAATAACATCTGCTGTATTGTAAATGGACGGATTATACAATAGCAGGATTTTATCGCTGCTTACCTGCATCAGCGTACTGATGCGCAGAATCAGCATAATAATTATGGTCGGCGCTATCCCGGGCAGTGTAATATGTATGGTTTGTTTTATCCGGTTCGCACCATCCATGACCGCTGCCTCATAAAGCTCCTGATCAACGCTGCTAAGTGAAGCCAGATAGATGATACTTCCGTAACCAAGCCCCTGCCACAGATTGGATAGAATAAAGATCGGTCTGAAATACCCCGATACTCCCAGCAGATTACGTCCTTCATTGCCGCTGATGGCTGCAACCAGATTGGACAGAACGCCTCCGCTGACACAAAAATCCGTGATTAAACCGCATAATACCACGGAGGAAATGAAATATGGCATATAACTGATGGTTTGTACTGTTTTCTTAAATTTTCGGGAAGTTATCTCATTCAATAATAATGCAAATAGAATAGGTGCGGGGAAGCCAACAACCAAATCAAGAACACCAAGAACAATTGTATTCTTCATTAGCCTCAGAAAATACGGACCTTGAAAAAAAGTCATAAAATTATGTAGTCCCACCCAGTCACTTCCGAACAGCCCCTTTACAGGAGAATATTTTTCAAAAGCCATCAGGATGCCACCCATCGGAATGTAGCAGAATATAAGGAACCAGAGCACAATTGGCAGACCCATGAGATAAAACAGCTTATTCTTTCTAAAATCAACTGCTATGTTATATGGAAGAGCACGCAACCCCTTTCCTTCCATATATACCTGAGACTTTTTCTTCTTATTTTGTTTTCTCTCCATAATTTCCTCCTATATAACTAAGTGCTTACTCAACAAAAACCATCATAAACGCTTTTTCATTATTTGTCAATATTTATGGTGATATTTATATGCATCAAATTAGTAAGTATTTACTTACATTAAATACATATATCTTAGTATATTACTGGTTTTATTCAAATTATATTAAAATTTTTATATTGACTTTTTAACAATATAATAGTATTTTTATTATGTAAGTATTCACTTACTAATATATCATTTTCGGAGGATTATTTATGAAAAAAAAGTTTTGTAAAGTCCTAAGCAGGATGACAGCACTGACCTTAAGTTTTTTATTGCTTACCGCCTTATTCACCGGATGTCAGAAAGGCAATGACGATAACCGTACATCAGATGCGGTTACCGGTGTGACAGGGGAACCAACTGACGTTCCTGAACCATCCGCTTTGTCTGAGCTTTTGCTGCCGTTGACACCAGAGAAAGGGGAGTTAACCGTCTGGACTATTTATGATAATAATTATTATCCCGACCCAAACGATCTCCCTGGCGTTAAAGCAATGGAAGAAACTACAAATGTACATATCAATTGGGTGCCTGTTTCCGTATCGTCAGCCGGTGAAAAATTCGGCCTTATGCTTTCCTCCTCCGAGTTACCGGATATTATTTATGGAGCTGGTCTCGCCGATTATCCGGGAGGCTGTGAGAAAGGTGTGGAAGATGGATTTCTGCTTGACTGTACGGATCTAGTAAATCAGTACATGCCCAATTACAGAGGATTTATCGACGCCGATCCAATCCTGAAAAAAGATGTTATGACAGATTCCGGTAAATACATTGGGATTTTCGGATTAAATTCCAGCGATACCACCATAGAAGGAGAGAAGGAATATGCAGGGCTTGCCGTTCGAAAAGATATTCTGGATTCCCTCTCCCTTGAGATTCCAACCACCATTTCGCAATGGCACGATGCTTTAACCACCGCGAAAAACTCTGGTATGGCAAAACCCTTATTACTTACACAAAACGGTTACGGTTTTACCGGATCCTTCATTACTGCCTTTGGAATTTACCCTGAATTTTATCAGGCAGAAAATACCGTGAAATACGGACCCGTTGAAGATGGTTATAAAAACTGGCTGGATACGATGCGCCAATGGTATGCTCAGGGTTTAATTGATCCGGATTTTATGAGCAATCCCACCGGTATTGCAGATGCTCAGAATATCATGAATAACACTTCTCTGGCGTTTACAACGGTTTGGACTTATACAAGCAACGGTGCGGTCCTGAATCGATTAACAAGCAATGAGAACTGCGAAATAATTGCAGTTCCCAATCCGGTTCTGAATAAAAATGATGCTTCCTATGTCATAAAGTCTTCAAACGGTGCCAGCGGTAATCCCGCATATATTACAGCAAGTTGTAAAAACCCGGAACTTGCTGCCATGTGGCTGGATTATCAATATACTCGGGCCGGAATGCTGTCTAACTTCTACGGAATTGAAAATGAATCCTACACGATAGCTTCTGATCAAACGCTATCCTTTACTGATCAGATTCTTAGGAATCCTGATGGCCTCAGCGCTACGGAGGCTCTGAAATATTATGCAAGGGGTAACGGACTCGGTCTTTATAACTGGGAATATCTCGAACATTTTTATGCAGGTGCAGATGGTCTGCTTAAGAGTAAAAGTATCTGGAATAACCAGAAAACCAATATGCTCTCCAGAAGAATCACTATGACAGAGGAAGAAGGCAGTGCCTATAACAGCCTCTATACCGCCATCCAAACCATGGTTCATGAATATAGTGCAAACTATATCATGGGTCAGGAAAAAGAGGATTCCTATGAGCGCTTTAAGGATAGTCTGCATTCCAACGGACTAGACGAATGTCTGAGCTATCAGCAGGCTGCACAGGACCGTTACAGCAACCGCGGAAATTAGACTTCAGGGTAATTATGATCTGCAAAGATCAAATTATAAAAAATTCAAGGAGGTTCTTATGAAAAAAGTAACAAAAACATTATTTGCTTCTATTTGTGCCATCACACTGGCCTTGTGCTATGCACCCATAGAAGCCAGTGCCGCCCCGGCGGACAATACTGCATACCTTGGTTTTTGTGATGCGGCGTACAAAATCATTTATCTGGGTGATCCGCTGACCGGAATAAAAGCAACCACCGAGACGGTGAGCGGTGTCGGTCAGTACACCATTGGTCTTGATTTTACAGGCACCACCGATGGTAAAGCCGTAGGTGCTTCTGCTGTTCTTCCTGTAATACAGATGGGGGAAAAGAGCTTCCCCGGATATTTTATTCAGTTGGATTCCATTGAAATTAACGGGGAAACACTTAGCTTTACAAAAGGCTATACCAGCGTAGATGACAAGGGTACCACAATGAGTTACAGCATTTACAACGCATGGGCCGGTGTTCTCCCTGACAGTGCACGTACCCCTGACAACGATCTTGGCTCAGTCTCCTCCAATATCGTTGACAGTTCTGTGTTCAAAGAGGTAAAAACCATTTATGTAACCTTTACCCTGTTGGATGCAGATGGTAACAGCTCTGCAAAGGATTTAGTATCTGATCTGCCCAAAACCGGTGCACTCAATTACGCCCCGATCTACGCAACAGGAGCTTTCTTAGCAGGCGCATTCTTAATGCGTATGATTACGCTGAAAAAGAAAGTAAAATAATCCCTCCTACATAATATGCGGCCAAATAATCAGCCTATAAAAAACCCCCGAGTTATCCAACGATGGTGATTACACTCAAGAGTTTATGAGTAATTCACCTTGCCGAAGACATCTCGGGGGAGTTTTATTGGGAACATTACCAGGATTACAGCTGTGCTCTTAACACATGGATCAATTCCTTCATTTGTTCTTTTGATACCTTCGTAAAACTATACAATGCACGAAGCGGTAATCCCACTGTCATTTCATACAATATTTCATTGGAACTTCCAAAACCCGATGTGACTCCTTCGCTAAACTTTGAAATCATCATAGACATCACCGGAGACGTTCTGGGATCTAACAGCAAGGCCCCTATTGTCGTATTTTCATCCACCTGAAAGGGTACAACTTTGACGGATTTGAACTCTATGGTCTTTCTCAGCCGGATATCTGTACTGGAGTGAGCCAGTATCATCTCATAGGCTCCGCTGGCAGCATACCAGTCACCAGATTGTTCCTTATACCAGGAGAGACTTCTCGCGTCAATAGCAAAGCTTACCTGTTTCGTCTCGCCAGGTTCTAATTTTACCTTGACAAAACCTTTCAGCTCTTTTACAGGTCTTTGGGCTGTCCCGGTACAATCCCTTACATATAGCTGCACCACCTCTTTACCGCATCTTTCTCCCGCATTGGTTATCTGAGCAGTAACAGTGATGCTTTCTCCTTCCATAAAGTGTTCGCTGGATACGTTCAGATCATGATAGGTGAAATCTGTATAAGAAAGCCCATGCCCAAAGGGAAACAATACCGGTAGTTTCCTGGCTTCATAATAGCGGTAACCCACATAAATTCCCTCGGAATAATTTACTTTTTGTCCGTCACCCGGGAAATTCAGGTAGGACGGGGTATCCTCAAGACGTATTGGAAAGGTTTCTGCCAATCTGCCGCTGGGATTTGCCTCACCATAGATAAGCGCATCCGTTGCCTCACCAACCCCCTGGCCCGCCAGAAACATTTCCAGTATGGCATTTACCTTATCTGCCCAGGGCATTTCAATCGCCGAACCATTATGAAGTATTACAATGGTATTCTTTTGTATCCCAGCGATCAGCTCAATCAACCTGTTCTGACACTCTGGCAGCCTAAGGTGCTTTCTGTCAATCCCTTCACTGTCAAAGGATTCCGGTAAACCTGCAAAGATCACAGCTGCATCCGCCCCGGAGGCTGCCGCTATGGCTTCATCAAAGAGCTGCTGATTCCTTTCATCCTTGTCACCTGGGAATCCCATGGCATAATCAATAGTTACCTGATTCCTGCTTCCGGCATCATAAGCATTGGTAACCCTGCAAGCATGAATATGGCTGGAGCCGCCTCCCTGATAACGTGGTTCTTTGGCAAATGCACCGATATATGCAACCCTTTTCTCCCTGCTAAGCGGTAAAGCACCCTCATTCTTCAGGAGTACCGCACACTCCTTGGCCATCTCGACAGCAATCCTATGATGCTCCTCCCTGTCATACTTCATCTTTCCATAGTTTACACCGCTATAACGAAAGATCATATTAAGGATGCGTTCCACCGCCTGATCCAATACATGGACCGAAAGCCGTCCTTCCCGGACCGCCTCCACAATTTCAGCGTCCCGAATTCCATTGGAGGTGGGCATCTCCAGCTCCATACCTGCCTCCAGACTTAAAGTTCTGTCATTAACAGCCCCCCAGTCAGACATTACAAATCCTTCAAATCCCCATTCCGCTCGAAGTATATCAGTGAGCAATTTCTTATTTTCACAGGCATACACTCCGTTTATTTTATTGTAACTGCACATGACGGACCAGGGTTTTGCTTCTTTTACAGCCATCTCAAAACCCGACAGATAGATTTCCCGAAGCGTTCGTTCCTCAATTTCTGAGGAACAGATCATACGACAGGTCTCCTGATTATTAACAGCAAAATGCTTTACGCATGCTCCGATATTCCATTCCTGAATTCCCTTGATTTGAGCTGACGAAAGTTTTCCTGTCAGATAAGGATCCTCCGAAAAATACTCAAAATTACGTCCGCAAAGAGGACTTCTTTTAATATTAACCGCCGGTCCCAGCAAAACGGCAATGTTCTGTGCTCTGCATTCTTCTCCAAGAATTCTTCCCATATGATGCATTAAATCCTCATCAAAGCTTGACGCACCGGCACAGGCAGGAGGAAAGCATACCGCAGCAACACTCTCATTCAATCCAAGATGGTCAGCCTCTCCCTCCTGCTTACGAAGGCCATGAGGTCCGTCTGTTATCATGATCGAAGGAACACCCAATCTCTCGATTGCCTTTGTATGCCAGTAATCGTCACCTGAACATAACCCGGCTTTTTCCTCCAATGACATTTGATCTATCAAGTCCTTGTACATAGATTTCTTCCTTTCTGTGCTCCATTCTCACATATTTATTTTGTCGTATTCTTCTCCCAGAAAGTGGCAGCCTTGTCAATCCAACCCTCCGCCTGCGTCCCCATGCCAAGGGATATTCCATGCTGTGCCTTTTCAAATAAGTGGTATTCGTAAGGTATTTTGTTTTCTCTTGCCGCTTTTTCCAATTCATTGCCATGCTGGCGAAAATCCAGTAATAAGTCGTTCTTTCCTGCCCAGAAAAATACCGGTGGATAATCTCCGGTAATATTCTTTTCGATACTGATTGCGCTTACAGCACGCGGGGCCGCATTCTCTCCAAGCAGCAGTTGATTGCAATGGGGAAACTTTTCGGTTGATATGAGCCCATAAGCCATGATAATTGCTCCTGGCTTCGGAAGAAGAAACTTCTGATATCCAATATTGTCAAGACCATAGCACCCTACCAGATGCCCGCCGGCGGAAAAGCCCAGTACCGCATAATCTCCGGGATCCACATTCAGCTCATCGGCCCTGTCTATAATGTACTTAACCGCCGCCGCAAGATCCGACAGAGGCGCCAGATCAACCGCTTCCTTCCCTACCCGGTAGGAAAGTACAAATGCAGTATACCCAAGTTCATTCAGATGAAGCGCCACCGGATAGCCCTCTGAAAGAGCTTCACAATTTACATAAGCACCTCCGGGACAGACAATAATGAATTTAGACTTCTTACCGGATGGAAAATAATGAAGACTGACATGAGATTTGGCAGCATCCTCCCGAATCTCTTCTTCTGTGTAAATCTGACGATATACCTTGACCTTGTTATTATGGTTTCGAATGATGGCATTTAAGCCGTCCGCATAGCTTTGTCCCGTTGATTTTGAAAAACCAAATACATATTGATTCAATGTCTGGATCGCCATAATATCATTATCCTTTGATTGTGTATATATTTTTGCTCTTTCTTCTATCAATACAGGATGCTCCACGATACTATCCACGGTATCCTGCGGGGTGATAAACGTTCCCACCGGCTTCTTCTTATGAAACAGCTTTCTTACCTTTAATGCCGACCGTTTCAGCTTTATGCTGAGAAAATAAAGTATTAAAATCCCTTTATTCATCATTCCCCTCCTTCATTCCGGGCTGATACCCGCTCTTTTCGAAGAAATCCTTCACTTCTATTTTCAGCTGCTCCCTGCATGTAATGGGTGCCGAAAAATCAATGAACTCCTGATCCTCCGGTCCGTTGCCGCATTTCACCTGAAAGTATCGGCGCCCAAGAATTCTTATGGTGATGTTGCTATGAAAAATGCCCTCCGATATAACATCTATCATATGCCGTACCTGCGTCCTTGGCAGGACAAATCGATCATGGGCGGAACAGACTCCTGTATACTCCAGCTTCTCCAGCTTTAGCAGATCGGTGAAGAATTGATTGATGGGGTATTTGTTCCCCTCGATGTAGAAAACCCTCCGACAGATACTGTCCCCTGATATCAAAGTTCCCGTCTTTTGATCATATAAGACAATACTTCCTCCGGTATGGCCCTTAATACCGTAAACCATTAATGTTCTGCCGCCGAGATCCAATTCATCTCCCTCAACCAGCTCAAATATCTTAGCCGTTATTTTTCTCGGGGGCAAAAATTTAATAAATCCCTTGCCAACCATGGGAGCATCCGCCGGGTGCACCCACACCTCCTCAAATTCATTCACAGCACCGGTATGATCAAAATGGCCGTGACTCAGCACCAGCCTGACAGGAATTTTCGCAAGATTTTCTGCATATTCCCTCAAACCCGATACCCCAAACCCTGCATCCACCAATACAGCCTTTTCCCTGCCCATAATCAGGTACGAATTAATGGTTGCCGCGCTCATTTCCCATTCCTTGCAGGAAATCAGATATATTCCATCCCTTAGTTCCTGATGAAAAAAATGCCCCTTTTTCATAACCTTCTCTCCTTCTAACGTTTATTTCATTCATACCCTAACTTACACAGACAAAGATCACGGTTCATATCGGTAAAAACCCTCTCCGGATTTTACCCCCAACTTTCCTGCCTGGACATACCGTTTCAAAAAAGATATACCAAAATATGCTTTCGGCTTCCTTCTGGCCATATTCCTGGTAATATGCAAGACCGTATCCAGTCCGACTTCATCCATCATTTCGAAAGGTCCCTTTTCACATCCGGTATTGACCCGAAAGGATTTGTCTATTTCCTCTATGGTACTGATTTTCAGGAGCAGCAGTGTAATTGCTTTCCCTGTAATGTCGGAAAAAATATCATTGTAAATATATCCATAATGCTCTTTTCTGACAAGGACCGGCTCCAATCCAACCTCTTTCGAAAATTCGATAAGCTTTTGGGGTATGCTTTTCTCTGTTCGTTTTGTCGGCATGATATCAACGATATTGGCCCCCCTGTCCGGCCAATAAAAATGATATCCACAGAAGTTTTCCTTTCTTTTTAGTTTTTTTGATATATTCGATGGCAACAAGAGTGATGAGTTTGTGGTCACTATGGCTGTTTCATCCGTATATACCTCCAGCTCGCAAAGAAGCCTCTGCTTTAGCTTAAGATCCTCCGTTACGGTTTCAATAATCAGGTCACAATCTCTAATTCCACAATCAAGAACATGAATATAGCTTACCATGGGAGAATTCAGCTTTCTGTTGGCTGTCTCCAGTGATGCTTGATTAATATCATACAAAACTGTCCGGATGCCATGGCGTGAAATCAGCTCCGCTATCTGTATTCCCATATATCCGGCTCCCAGTATGAGAACCTTTTGAAATGTATGTTCCAACTTTCTCTTCCTCCTTGTTCACAAAATCTCCTGTATCATGAGCATCATGCCGGAAGCTCCCCTTCCAGTTCTTGCAGAAATCTCTCGGCAAAGCTCTGATCCTCCCTGCTGCCCTCCAGATTAATGGTTAATGTCACTTTATCATCAAAGCTCGACATGGCAAGCCAAAAGCATGGTTTTTGCTTAATGGAACCGGTCATCCTACAGTTTTCCACCACCAGTTCACCAAACTTAAGCTGTTTTGAATCAATGATCCCAAGATTACTAAAGGCTATGGGAAAACTCTTAAAATATCGGTCAATGAAAGCCTGAACTACTGAAATCGGAAGTAATTTAAAAAGCAGGATAAGATAAAGATATCCGTCCAATGCCGGAAAGTGATCCAGCAGTTCTGCGACTTTCCTATGTACCTTTTGAACTGTCTCATGACAATCCTTACCCATGTCATGTTCCATGCCAACAACCAGTGTGGAAGTCAAATTCTTAATTGAATGAAAATCCTCCTTCAGAAAACGCCTGAGATCCACCATACAGGGAATGTTGATTTCCTCCCATGGATCAGACAAATGGTTACGGATCGTTCGGAGAAATGACGCCAGAAAGATATCATTTATGGTTACTCCCTGCTGTTTACCATACTGTTTCAGATTTAAAAAGCGCTCTTTATCAATGCTGTGACTGACGATAAACGGTTTCACAATACTCTGATCCAAAAATTTCACAGCCAAGGGATAACTTGCGTGATTTTGCATGCGAAACAAGGCATTCAGCTTCTCTTTCCCGGTCTTTAAGCCTTTCATAAAGCTCAGATATACCCCAATTGAACTTCTGCTGCCATCATAGACTTCCTTCGGTATATAGCTGCCGTTATCCAGCAGTTTCGTATATATGCCGCTAAGGACATAGAGATATCTCTTAAAATCGGAGGCATCGCATACCATGTGATTGATTGCAATTAATATTTTGTCCTTCTCTTTCTTCCTAACGATCTTAGCCTTAAGCTGAATGTCTGAAGTTTCCCTGATTTCATCCTTCAAGAAGCTGTTGATCGCTTCTTCCTCATTTTCTTCGGATATCATAAGCCTAAAATCCCTGTCATAACGCCCGCTGTCGCTCCAATACGCCCTGTAAATTCCTGTTTTATAACTGCTTTTTAGAATTGGAAATACAGGAAGGCTCTTCTTAATCGCCTTCTCTAAAAGTGCTTCATTGATATGGGCTTCTAGATCAATGATACAGTACATATGATGATTGTTATAATTCTTTCCAAATGCCTCGATGCAATCCCATATCTGTGCCTTTCGTCTCATTCTTGTATTATAAACCTCCTTCATTGGTGACGGATTATTCCGCAAAGTCCCTCCTTTGAAATACTCTCCTCCAGCCGGCATTCTTATAGATCTCCCCCTGTCTGTCAAAGATTGATCCTGCTCTCTTGTCCTCCATCAGCTGATATCGAAACCATGCTGTAAGAATCCCCCTGTATTTACCGCCATTCTCCTGGCTTTCATTATGAGAACAATAGCGTGCCTGCAAAAACCATCCCTCCGTATTGCTGTCCAATCGCTTTAAAGCGGCCAGGCCGCTTTTCCAGGGAGAGATGATAAAATCCAGGGTTCCCGTTAAAATCAGAAACGGTACCTTAATCTTCTCCGGCGTATATACATCCTCCGGATCACACCAGCGAAGCGCAGGAAGAGCAATTGAGACAATTGTTTTCACATAACTTCCTTCCTCAAAATTAGTATACAGATTGATGGCACCGGTGGATCCCTGGGAGTGTCCTGCACTTCCGATTTTCTCCTTGTCCAGATGCTGATATAACATACTCTCCTGACGCTCATTCTCCTCTAAAAGATAGGAAAGAGCATCCTTTAGGGGCTCGCCTGTCCCCGTCGTACTGTTAAAGGTATTGATTACGATAAATCCCCAGGAGGCAAGATGCCTGTGAAGTCCATCATAGTCACGGGGCAGTGCAGCCGTTCCGTTGCCCCATATAACGGCCGGGAGTTCTTCCCCCATCGATGTTGGTACATATAAAATAAAGCGTTCCTCCCCATTCTCATTCTTTATCACATGGGTCTGTACTTCATAACTGCCTTCCTGTGCGTAATATTCTTCCAGACTCTTTCTTGATACCGGACTTTTTATCTTACTTCCTAATAGAAAGGGAAGAATGAGCACACTGCCGGCAATCAGCAGGACGATGATGACAATAGCCAGTATCGACAAAAAAATTTTCATCAGAAGCCTCCTCTTTTTCATCCTCTTTTTCATTATTTCAGCAGCTGGTGGATCATTTTTCTAACAATAGCCAGTCGCTCTGACACATCAATTTCACCCTTGTCAATGATTTCCTTACGGTGAGCCAGTTTCTGCAGATAGGCAAAGATGACACTTACGTAAGTCAGCGCTTCATCAAATTGATCCTTCACCCGCTCACCCTTTGTGTTGTCATTAATAAGGGATTGCAGCACCTTATTATATTCCTGTGAGAGATTATCATTGGGATATTGATCCGAATAAAGAAAGTCAAACATACTGATGTAGCGGTAGGCCATGATATGGTCAAGAAACCCGTCAACCATATTCAGTAAGACTGCCTTCATACCATCTTTACCATTAAGATTTGTCGTATCCATCAGCTTCAGGTCCTCAAAAATCTCTTGCAGCATCTCATATTCCACCTCAAAAGCAATGGGATGAATGCTGTCATAATAACGATACATGGTAGCTTTACTCAATCCCGCTTCATTCATGATATCATTCATGGTTACATTGTTCAGTCCTTTGTTAAGGAACAGCTTTTTTGCCGTTCCAATCACATCTTTTTTTCTTTCCTCCATAAGCAGCTTTCTCTGCTCCAAATATTTTTCTTTTCTTGATTCTGCCATTATTCGCTCCAATTCTATTGTTTTTCTATTGATTTGTGCTGCCCGGTATTGCTTCGTCAAGTATAATTTTCTTCGTATTACAATATACATCACAATACTATATGTATCACGATACCATAAGTATCACGATGTGTCAATGTGTATTCTTCGCACCTCAAAAGAAGGCATACAGGTTTCTTCCCGCATGCCTTCTTTTGAGCATAATTTCATTCTCAAGCTAAATGTTACTCATTCCACTGCTTTTAACAACTCTTCTGCTGAAATACCGTACAGTCTGGCCAGTGCAAGAAGATTTGATGTACTTGGATCTGAAACACCGCTTTCCCACTTTGATACAGCTTGCCGACTAACGCCGATACTTTCCGCTACAAATTCCTGCGTCATCTTACAACGGGTACGGTTTTCCTTCAACGCTTCGCCAAGCGATCTTGTTACCCTTTCTTTTTCCTTTCGCACACTAGCGGAACGAATATACTTTAGAAGTGCCCGGATCGTCAATAACAAAAGATAAACGATAGTTACAGTAATTGCCAGATAGATAATAAAACCTCCCAGTAATAATGGAATGCTTAGATTCATTTAATATGCCCCCTTTCCTGATTCAGTTTAACAAAAAACCCTTGTTGGCTGAACCAACTATCACGCAACAATCAGTTGCATTTAGGTTGCATCGCAATTACGGGAATAGATTTATCATAATTGTAACATGGTTTCTAATGGATGCCAATTAATTTGAGGTATGTCAATTTAGTTCGATATTTTAGCTTCCATAACTCTTTCTCTTAATATAGAATGGATTTATCCGTGTTAAAACATAGCCCGGATAATAAAGTCCATTTCAATTCACCTTATGACAATAAATTTATTTATTATGTGACATCTTGCTATTCTAAGGCGTATTACCAGTGAAGGAGGTAATGGGATGAAACCTGAACCATATTTAAATGAAAATGATATTCGAAGAGTAATCAGCATATACGGTGATACCGTCTACAAAATCGCTTTCTCCTATTGCAAAAATTATGCTGATGCCGACGACATTTATCAGGATGTCTTTACCAAATACTTTCAAAATTCAAAGCCCTTTGAAAGTAACAACCATGAAAAAGCCTGGCTAATACGGGTAACCATCAATTTCTCAAAAAGCTTCTTACGATCGAGCTGGCATAAGCGAATGCTCCCATTAACGGAAGATCAGGCAGAAGCAGTATATATGGAGGACTCCAATGATTTACTGGAAACTGTGCTAAGTCTTCCGATAAAATACCGTGAAGTAATTCACCTTTACTATTATGAAGGTTATTCTACTAATGAAATTGCAGCAATTCTGAATCGGAGAGAAACTACGATTCGTACACAGCTTCAGCGAGGAAGAGATCGTCTGAGATTAGCGCTTAAGGAGGGTTTGAGTTATGAATAATTACGATTATAAGGAGGCATTCAATGAAATCAGGCCCTCCAGTCAACTAAATGATAAGATTGTGAATCAGTTATTAAAACATACGGCAAAGGATAAGGCAGTCCATCATCAGCGATATAACATCCGGCTTGTCGCAATTTGCATCGTTCTCATTTCGATAACAAGCATTAGTGCGGCGGCATCCGGCCGGAACCTTGTCGATATCTTTAAGGGATATCTTAGAGAAATCATTTCAATTAACAGGGATTATCACCAAAGCCAGGGAAATAAGGGTTCCACAGACAAAGATGCCTCCTCTCCCATAACAAAGTCTCTTACCAATGATTCTACCTTTCTGAATACTGCCGGAGCAATCCTTGAATCTACCGATATAAAAGCCGGCCTTAAATTAACAGCTAGAGGTATTGTCGGTGATAACCGTGCTCTTTATGCTGCGATTGATGTTGAGACCCTGGATGGTCAGGATTTTACAACGAAGCAGGAAGACAATCTTAATGCACTTCGTTTTCAGACAGTAAGGCTGCAATTAGATCATGATGTATTAGGTCAATACAGTAACTGCATAAGAATTGATGATGGCACCAAACAGGGAAAAGCAACATTTTTAATTCATGATATGATTACCGGCAACCCTGATATTAATGACATCAGCAGTCATCAGTTAACGATTACTTTAACAAATTTACTTCAAACAACCAATCATTTAGAAGATATCGGAATGAGTGAATCCCTATATGATATCTTTACCAAATATGATAAACCGGCGGAAGATGATTACAAGTTTTATAGCGTCAGAAGCAATGGCAATCATACGGATGCGGAGAATAAAATCCTGGAGGAATATTATTTACAAAGAAAAAGTGGAACGTTAGCAGGTGATGAGTTCCTGAAGCGCAGAGAAGAATTGATACAAGCCGGCTTATTAGAACCATTATATACTTTACCAGAAACTCCGACCAAAACTGCTTTTAGCACGAAATACCCAAAGATGGAAATTACGAATATGGGAATTAAGAATAATATCTTTACCTTTAACATCAATTTGAATGATGAATTGGATTATCAATATTTGAATACAAAGCATTTGACGCTGGTAAACCGCAAAACAGGTGCTTGTGTTGGCACAACCATGGATATCGATCAGTGGGAAGGCGATGAAAATGGCAAGTTATTGTCTGCGCATTTTGTTGTTTTTCATGCAATAACATCACCGGAACAGCTTAAGGACTATTATCTGGCCATTGGCGGATATGGGTCTGAGGAAATTATCAATCAAGGCGAATGGAAGCTTTCGTTTAATTTAACCTATGAAGATACCTCCAGAAGTTATACCATCAATCAAGAAGCTGCCATTTCCGGATTTACCGGTTTCATAAAAACAATTGAACTATCGCCAATGTCGATGAAAATCAAATATCAGACAGATCAACCAATGAGTACCGAGAACAGAGCACTCTTTGAAAATAATTGGTTAGAAGATGGGCCCGATCTTTATTTGATCTTGAAAGATGGTACTAAGGTGAATTATCTATCCAGTATGGAAGATATTCAAAATAACATTTGCACGTTTTATGCCCTGTTTCCCTATGTGATTGATCTGGACCGAATCAGTAAAATTGTTATTGATACAAATGAACTATCGATTAATTGATTTTGCACTATTTTTAATTAATAATTTCTAATACCGAATTGAGTACCCTGTACAGAGTAGGCAAGTTCCTGTTCCCGATCCGGTAAGAGTAGTTTAGCTTCGTTTGATATACAGAAAATAAAAAGCGACTAAGTATTTTTACTTAATCGCTTTTTATAAGTACGTTCTAATGTCTCTGTTGTTTTCCTTCAAAATCATATTACACATTTCATATCCCTCTTCTATCAGTTACAATTCAACCACAAGCTTTCATGCCTGCGGCTTATCTTTTAGTGGAGATAATGGGACTCGAACCCACGGCCTCCTGCATGCCATGCAGGCGCTCTCCCATCTGAGCTATATCCCCGAATAACTAGGATTATAGCACGAATATTGAATTAATACAAGATATAGATGAAATGAAAATATTCATGATAGATTTCACCATGATAAATTTCATAAGAAGATACTGCACAAGCCGATATGGCAGCACGAAATGCAACACAAAACAAAAAGAGCCCTGATCAATCAAGACTCTTGTAATGGAGATGACGGGAATCGAACCCGTGTCCAAAACCTCGCATCAATGCTTTCTACATGTTTATCTTGTTTTTAGTACCACTCAGCTGTTAAAACAAGCAAACCTCTCATCGTGGACTGTATCATTTTTCGTCAAGACTGTATAACAGTTTTTACAGACTTGCTTATCTACTTTCGTTGACCCTTATGTTTTAGTAGTAGAGGACGTTTCATAAGAGTTTAACCAGATTCCTCTGGCAGTAGACTTAGGCTGCTACTAAAGCGCTATTATTGTTGTTAATTATTTTTTGTGAGAACTTTTTAAGTAGTTTCCTCAGCTACTACATGCTTACAATTGAGTATAAAAGCCCTGTCGAAACCTTTACATCCCCTGATGGGATAATGTATCAGGTTGTACTCGATAGAAATAATTCTTGAATACATTTTAATTAACAACCTTCCTGAGATACTGGTATATCAGGTAAGTATATTATATATTAATGCAATTATCACATATTGTCAAGGCATATACATCCTTATTCCGGGATTTCTGATACCAATTCTTCCTGTCATTTGCTATAATTCTTGTATTATCCAATCCTTACTGCGAATCTCGGTCTTCCCTTTCCCGAAAATGGCCGACCAGATAGCTCATTACTAACTTTTTAAATAAAAATTATTTTTTATGGGAGATTTGTAATCCCAATACTGTAGTAATGAATATAACAACGCAAGTAACAAAATTGTAACGGGGGACGACTGATGGAACCGGAAATTGTTCTTATGATCAATGAAATCAAAAAACGAAAATCTGATGCACTGGCAAAGGTGATGGATCTTTATATGAATTCTGTTTATCATCTTGCCAAAAGTATTCTTTATGTCATCGCATCTGAGGAGGATATTGAAGAATGTGTTCAGGACACTTTTCTGGCTGTCTGGGAGGAAATCGATAAATATAATCCTGATAGAGGGACATTCAAAACCTGGATCCTGGTCCTGTGTAAATATAAGGCCTTGACAAGAAAACAACTGCTTCAAAAAAATTTAGTGCAAACTGAACTGGATGAATCACAGCTATCCTCAGAACAGAGTCCGGAAGATGCCTTTTTGATCCGGGAGGGCACCAGTCAAATTCTAAACGCCATGAATAATCTGAATGAGGTGGACCGAGAGATTTTCATCAGAAGGTATCTCCTGGAACAGAGCTTTAATGAAATTAAAGATATCATGAAATTAAGCCGACAGGCAATCGATAACCGATTATGGAGAGGCAGAAAGTACTTAAAAGACGTTTTAAAGTCAAAAGAAGGAGGTGTTTCAGATGAAGAAACAAGATAAAACCATCATGTCCTACCTGGAGGAAATATCCTATGACGATATTTTGAATGATGATAATCTGACGGATACCACCAAAACTCCTGCAGAAGAGGTTTTTTCACTTACTCCCATCAGGCAGATCAAACTCAAAGAAAATGTCCTGGCAAAACTTAATCAATCTCGCGGACATTCCGGAAGGGCAATCGGTATTTTGGCGGCAGGTATTCTAGTCTGTGTGTTCCTTTCCCTGTTTACACCCATCGGCAATAAGGCGCTTGCCGAAATCGCAAAGAAATTATATTTTATTCCCGGTCTTGGCAAAGCTGATGTAGAACAGGGAGAAGATACCTATATTCTGGCAAAACCAGTGACCTATGAAAATGGCAACCGTAGCTTAACCATCGAATCAATCATCAGGACCCCCGAGGTCTTAAGTATTCGTTACTCCGGCACAACACCTCTCCCCTCTTCCGGATTTACCATCAAGTCCGGGGACGAAACCTACCGTTCAACAAGTTCTACCCGAAGCACGCACATCGGTGTTTATTATTTCTATTCCCTTCCGGAGGATATCATGCAATTTGACCTTTATGTGACGGATACGGATTATATCCCCATTACCTTGACCAAGGCGGAGCAGTTTGAAGATTATTCTCAGATGGGACCTACCGATATTAAGAATTCGTTTGGTCTGACTTTGGTACCTTATCAGCTGGATCAGCAGATCCATTTCGATCTTGTACAACATCAGACAAATCGAAGTGCTGTATCTTTATATGGTACCTGTGATTTAGAAGGTCACGCTCAATTTGGCATTTCTATCCATGATCAACTTGGCAGGAATTATGATCTGATTCGTACTGCGAGTTATATGGGTGTGTTATCAAGCTTCGCCTTTACACCAAAAGACGATACAGCCACCTGCTTCATACAGATTCCAAAGCTAACTCTGGTTTATCCTGCGGATAACGAACTCACCCTGCCTATGCCACAGGAAGGAGAAACGATTGTAAATCAGGAACTAAGTATCACGGGCTTTCCTCTTACCATCACCAAAATCATAAGGAAGGGCGATCTTGTTACTGTCTTTATTGATACACATTACAGAGAGGAGGCTCCGGAGAATATCAACTATCTTATGGTTGATATGGAAAAAATGAAGTTGGATTATTACCACTGGAATCTGACAGATCAGAACACCTCCGATTTCTTTGAATTTTATGTAAATCCAAAGCAGAAGAAATTAAAACTAAAATTCGAGAAGCTGTATACCATATTAAAGGGACCCTGGAGCTTTGAGATTCCGGCAAATATCAATCCATAGAATAAGATATCAAAGGCTGTTTCAACGTAATGGCAAGTACTCACCTGGCTCTTGCTATTATAGTTGAAACAGCCTTTTCCTTGTTTTCTCTTCGTAAAATAATTGTAAATTATCTTTTATCCTATGTAACGAATTATCTTGTTTTAATAGCAAGTCACAACCCGGTTACGATGTTCCTCACAATATCTCTCTGCCATTCTGACGGTCTCCAAAAGGTAATCTCCTGTAACAGTGCCTGCCGTATCACTGTCCGCATGACCTGCAAGCCAGGCAAACCGAACGATTCTTCGCAGCAGTAAAAATGTGGGTAACGCTTCCTTTTCTTCCTGTGTCAGAGGACGAACCGACTCATATCCCTCCAGAATTGCCTCAGTCAAGCCGTCAATAAAGGGGTATTTTACCAAACTGCAGCCAATATCATAGAGATACCAGCCATACCCACAGTCATCAAAATCAATCAGCTGTATCTTATCCTCATGGATGATGAGATTCGTGGAATGAATGTCGCTGTGAATTAAACCAAAGTGCTCCGGTGTCCTGCCAAAATTCTTGACTCTTTGAAGGATAATTCGCTCCGCATCCGCAAATATTTCCTTCTGCTCGGGCTTCAGATACGAATAATCTCTCCAATCACCCCATCTGGCCTTCTCCCCCAGCAGATCCTCCACATCCCAGGAGAAACGAACAATTTTTGCCGTATCATCCCTGTTTTGTGACTGATTATGAAGTTTGGCAAGAATTCTTCCTACTTGCTTTAACTGTACCATCCGTTCATTTTCTTCCAGACTTCCAAGGGTATGGCCTTTGAGATAGGAAAAAAGGATACATGTGAAAGCCTCTCCGTTCTTCGTCGAAATAGATTGAAGATATTCCCGATTGATCCCTTGATAAACCCCCGGAAGAATAATATCCGTCTGCTCTGATATTTCCTTCATCCAAAGCAGCTCACCCTCAAACTCTTCTTTCGTATGATAACCGGGACGATGCACCCGCAAAATATATTTTATTTCAGAATCCATTTCCTGAATGAGATAAATACGGTTTTCGGAGTAATTCAAAGCCTTAACCCCAAGTTTTGCAGTAAGGGGGTAAATGACCGGCAATTGCGCTCCTATGGTTTCCAGTAACTCATCCGTCATATACACTATTACCCTGCCCTTTCCAAAGCACGATTTCTGCCTTTGCCTGCGAGTTGGACAGTCGCACAATCTGCAGACGAAATCTTACCATTATGTTTTGATTATTTTAAGCCCATGGCATTGGTTTCCGGGAGCAGATTCCCTCCATCGATCACAAAATCCTGTCCGGTAATATATTCCGCCTCATTGCCTGCCAAAAATACCGCCAGGTCACCAATGTTTCTGGTAGTTCCAAGACGCTTCATGGGAATCCCTGCCGCAATACCGTCAATGACAGCCTGAGGGTTTTCCGGATTGGATTCCTTCGCACTATGCATTACCATTGGAGTGAGAATATAACCGGGACAAATGGCATTGACCGTTATATTTTCGGACGCAACCTCAACAGCAAGGGCTTTCGTAAATCCTATTAAAGCCGCTTTGGAGACTGCATAAGCTACTTCTCCCGGATCTGCCACATATGGTCCTGTAACAGAGGACATATTGATGATACGCCCATATCTACGTGTCATCATACCGGGCAATACCGCCTTGGTACAATTCCAGGCTCCTTTTACATTAATCTGATAATGAAGATCAAAAAGCTGCTCCGTCATGTCTGTCATTTTAGAGAACCGGGCGATCCCCGCATTATTGATCAGGATATCTATCTTCCCGAATTTTGTGACGACATCTTCTATACAGGCACAAACAGCGTCACCATCCGTAATATCCACAAGATATGGAACTGCCGTCTCCCCCAGTTCCTTAGCCGTATCAAATACCAGCTCCGACTTGTCCGCAAGGATTACTATTGCACCTTCCAGGCACAGACTTTCAGCGATTCCTCTTCCATTTCCCATCGCCGCACCTGTTACAAAAGCGATTCTCTTATCCAGCTTTCCCATAGCATCATCCCCTTTAAGTTACTTTGTCACAAACCGCAAATCAAGGTATCCACCGGCATATAAGCAAACATTCGTATGTTCTGCCAAACAATTAAACTTACCTTATCTTGCAGCAGCCGCTGCCCCAATTCCGCGTTCCATCTTCTCAAATAATTCCTCCAGATATGCATCATCACACAAAAGTCCCAGCTTAAACTGGAGGATGTTCGGACGTAATCTTGAATTGTGCGCCCAGACTCCATGATCATATAATGGTTTGCCAACAGATACCGAGGCATCCTGACAATCAAATTCCAATCCCATAATTACGCCTCTTTGCGTATATCCCTTTAAGAAGCCATTAAATTTATCTTTAAATTCCTCAACTTTTTGGTTCAGGTATGCCTCATTCTTCTTAACCAGCGCAACGGTCTCCTCACGCGTGGAGATCTCCAATACCTTCATTGCCACAGCGCACCCAAGCTCTGATCCCCCGCAGGTAGAGCCATGCATTCTGCCAATTTCAAAGAGCCATTTGCCGGCTTTTGCATTCATGATCACAGCAGCAATCGGATAAATACCGCCGCTAAAACCTTTGCCGGTAACGATCATATCCGGGATGAAGCCTTCCTGCTCCACTGCCCAAAGCGTTCCTGTTCGCATCAGTCCCGTCTGTACTTCGTCTGCAATATAGAGGGCACCATAGGTTTCACATAATTCCTTTACTTTTTTCAGATATCCGGTATCAGGAATTGGAAATCCGTAGGTTGCCAGGATGGTCTCTATGATGACACATGCCGTATCTTCTTTTTTTAATTCAGCCTCCATTGCCTCAATATCATTCAGCGGCACCTGGGCAAAAGCCCCTGCCTCTCCCTCACAGAGAAAGGGTGTCTTAAATACACTATCTCCTGTGGATACCGACAATCCTGTATGCCCATGATAGCAGCCCTGAATGGACACTACCTTCTTTCTTCCTGTGGCATATCTGGCTGACTTAATTGCTACATCCACCGCTTCACCGCCACCTGTGGCGTAAACGGTATACTCCAGTCCCTCCGGCGATAATTTTGCCAATTGCTCGGCAAGAAGGGCTCTTGTAATTGCCGGAAAATGATGATTGCCCACATCCAGCTCTGCCGTTGCCTGTATCAGCGCCTGAATGACTTCCGGATTTCTGTGTCCGAGATTATAGGTACCGCCATTGATATGGATATCCATATATTGATTGCCTTCCATATCCCAGAAGTAATACCCTTCCCTCTTACCAATGATCAAATCGATTCCCCGCTTCTGCCATTCCTGCGTTTTGCTGGGATTCCAATACCGGTTGCTTATCTCGATGATATCCTGCTTTGTTATATTAGAGTTATTAAGATACATAACGTCGTCACCTTTCTTAATCAAAACTTTCTATTCTTCCGGAAGCTCTTCTTCCTTTATACGCCTGCTTCTTGCAAAGATTTCTTTGGAATTGGCAATTACCATAATCGCTGAAATCGCTGTTACCATAATGGAAGCAATGGATGTGATGGTGGGATCAAGCTGTTGATTCAGTCCATCCCACATTACCTTGGGCAACGTTTTCACCCTGATACCACATAAGAACTGAGATACAACAACCTCGTCAAAGGAGGTGGCAAATGCAAACATGGCACCGGAGAATACTGCCGGTTTGATGATTGGCAGTGTAACTTTCATGAATGTCTGGACTTTATTCGCTCCAAGATTTTGAGCTGCCATCTCATAGTTGGGATTCATTCCTGCCAGACTTGCAAGCACGGTCCGAACGACAAAGGGTACGGCAAGTACCGTATGAGCAATCACAAGACCAATGATCTTTCCGTTTAATGCAAGATCTGATTCAAAGCGAAACATTGCAATACCGACAATGATAGCCGGAATTAACATGGGCATCATGAAAAGTTCCGTTACAATATCCTTGCCCTTGAATTCTGTCTTATAGATTCCTTCTGCGACTAAGATGCCGAGGATCAAAGACAGTATGGTTGTAATAATACCAATCTGAAGACTGTTTAGCAGTGCCTGCGTCCACTGTCTGCTGTGGAAAAAGGAATCGTACCACTGCATTGAAAATCCGGTCGGCGGAAATACCATATATTTGGAAGCATTGAATGACATTGGTATGATAATAATAATCGGCAGTAATAAAAATAGAATAATTAAAATTGTGATAAATCTAAGCATATCATTTCCCCCTTTACCAGAGCTTTTCAACCTTCATCAACTTCTTGGATGCATAAAGAATCACCATACTGATCACAAATAAAATAATGGACACCGCTGAGGCAAACTGCCAGTTGAGAAGTTTACTGACCTGAATCTGAATCATCTGTGAGATCATCGTATCACCGGATCCGCCCAACAAGGATGGTGTGATAAAGTAACCGATTCCCATAACGAATACCAGTATGGTACCTGCTGCTATTCCCTGAATACTCAAAGGGAAATAAACCTTAAAGAATGCAACGACTTTATTTGCCCCCAGATTTCTTGCGGCAGCCACATAGTTATTATCAATGGATGCCATGACCGGATATAGAGACAAAATCATATAGGGAAGTAAGATATGGGTCATACCGATATAGACTCCGATGGAATTTTTGAATAAACGAAGGGGGGCATCGATCAGTCCGATATTTAATAATATATTGTTAATCACTCCGTCCGTCTGTAGTAAGATCATCCATGCGTAGGTTCTTACCAAAAGACTGGTCCAGAATGGAATCATAACCGCAATCATAATTAAACTGCTTACCCTTTTTGAGCTCTTCGCCATAGTATAGGCCACGGGATAACCTAAGATAAGGCAAAACAGAGTTACAAAAAAGCTGACCTTAAAGGTTAACAGCATTACCTTAAAATAAATACTTGTTTGAAAAAACTGAAGATAGGCACTGAAAGAAATATGTCCATCTGCATCGGTGATACTGATTTTAAATATTCTAAGCAACGGTATAAAGAAGAAAACGATCAAAAAAATTGCCGGCGGTATTAACAAAAACCATCCTGTCTGAATTTTTCTTTTCATTGTTTTCGTTTCTTCCATAGGAACCCTCCTTCCAGATGCTGCAAATTCTATTTTGATTGAATACGAAACTATTTTCTCTTTCTCTCTCTAAAAATGATACTACATCACATCAGCAGCCTCACATATCGCTCATCTTAGTTCCAACTGATTCTGCTCTAAGCTTTATACAGAAAACCGCTGATGTGACTCTGATTATGATTTATTGCATGGTAAGCTTCCATTCCTGGAAACGGTTATAAACATCATCATAGTTCTCAAACCACCAGTTAACATCTATTAAAAGCTGTGTCTTTGCTTTATCCGGATTAGATGCCAGCGTTGCAATCTGATCTTTGGTCATTAAATCATATGATTTTGTATTTGCAGGTGCATTACCGGGATATTCTACGGCATATGCTGCGATTGTCTCGGGCTTTGTTGCAAATGCTATGAAGTCCTGCGCCATTTCTACATTCTTGGAGCCTTTGCCGATTACCCAGGAGTCGCCTGCAAGAATTGCTTCATTGATTTCTTTCTCGATGTTTTGACCGTCCTTTTGTGCTGCAATTACGCGGCCGCCCCATACGGAGCCAAGAACTGCATCACCCCCGGTTACTAATTCAACAGATTCCGCACCGCTTCCCCAGAAAGCTAAAATATCAGATTTATGTGCATCCAGGAATTTGAAAACACGGTCAACATCCAGCGGATACATATCTGCCGGTGCCACACCATCTGCCAATAAAACTGCTTCAAACATTGACATCGGATTCTGATATAGGGTTCTCTTACCCGGATATTTGGTTGTGTCCCAGAACTCTGCCCAGGTCTTAGGTCCATCGGTAATTGCATTGGTATTCCAGCTGATACAAAGTGTCGATACTTCGGAAGGCACCGAGTAATCCGTAATGAAATTTTCAATTAAGCCATCTTTGCTGATGACATTGAAATCCAGCTTTTCAAATAAATCCTGAGCGATTCCTCTTGGTACAAAGTCGGAGTCAACATCCCAAACATCAATTTCCATGTTGCCTGAGTCAACCATAGTTTTGATTTTTGCCGGATCCGGATCGGTCTCATCTACTACCGTACAACCGTACTCTTCGGCAAATTTATCAAATATCGTCTTCTTTTGCGCCTCCTGAATTGCTCCACCCCAGCTGCATACTACAAGGGTCTTGCCTTCCCATTTTTTACCTCCGCCTGCGGATGTATCCTTGCTCTCTTTGGAACAAGCAGCCAGTGATACCAGCATTGCAGCGGATAATAACAGAGCTAACACCTTTTTAGATTTTCTCATATTCATTCCTCCTACTTTCTTTATATAAAACAAATGATATTCAATTTGCTTTAGACTTAGATACCTGCTACTTCTTTCATGGTTATGCTCCAACCAAAACCATATCTTCCTCCAGTATACCGACGGTGATCATATCACCAACATTTAAGGAAAGGGAATACTGGGTAAATACCTTCACCTTCATGCTTTTGCCGCATTCCAGTCTGACCTTAAGCTTCATCACATCACCAACATATACTGCCTGTTCAATCTTTGCCTTCAATTTAAGACCCGGAAAGGATTCCTCCACTACCTTTACCTTCTCCGGTCTGATTACCATAAAAATATGATTTCCCATGGTGTATTTCAACTGCCCCTGGGGTAATGTTACCTGGAATGCATCATATAGTTTCACATCCAGACTTGACGCATCAGCCCTGATTACCGGACATTCGATGACATTCGCTTCTCCGATGAATTTTGCAACAAATACTGATTTTGGTCTTTCATAAATCTCAACCGGCGATGCAATCTGTTCAATCATGCCATCTTTCATGACACATACCTTCGTTGCCATGGTAAGAGCTTCTTCCTGATCATGGGTTACTGAGATAGTAGTAAGACCAAGGTCATTATGAATATCCTTGACTTCCAGCTGCATATGCTTTCTCAGCTGTTTATCAAGTGCGGACATCGGCTCATCCAGTAACAGAACCGGTGGATTAAATACCAATGCTCTTGCCAGTCCGACACGCTGCTGTTGTCCGCCGGACAGTTCTCTCGGATATCTCTTCGCGTATTCTCCTAACTTTACCTTCTCCAGCATCTGTGCAACTCTTTTTTTCTTCTCTTCTTTTGGAATATGACGAAGATTTAGCGGGAATTCAATATTTTCCTGCACGGTCATATGTGGAAATAGCGCATAATTTTGAAACAGCATTCCGATATTTCTTTTATGAATCGGCTTTTTAACGATATCTTCATGATCGATATAGATATTCCCTTCTGTCGTGTTTTCAAAGCCTGCGATCATTTTGAGCAGTGTTGTCTTACCGGCACCGCTGGGACCAAGGATTGTTAAAAAATCTCCATCGTCAATTTCAATATTTACATTTTTGATTACATCAACAAACCCATAGCTTTTGAAAACATTCGTTAATTTAATATTTGCTCCCATTCGCATTCACGCTCCGTTCTATCCTCTTTTTTCTCTTCTCTTCTCATTCTCAATTACTTATGTACGAAAAAAGCCGCTTCAAACAATGATTGTTCAAAGCGGCTTTGCCTTCCCGTTTATTGATAAAGGAATTATATCTTCATCTTTTGAAAATTAATTGTAAAAAGTTATACAATACAAATTTCATTCATTTTAGATAAGGCATTGGGCGTAATCGATGTAAAACGTTTAAAATCATGGATAAAGTGGGCCTGATCGTAATATCCCAGCCGGTCATATACTTCATCCGCTTTCTTCTCTCTGATGATATCGATTGCTTCCTGTAATCTGATAATACTGGCATATTTCTTAATTGAAACCCCCACATAGTCTTTGAAAACCCGGTCGGTATAGCAGTGGCTGTATCCAATGGTATCAATCAGCTCCTTCACGTTAATCAACCCCGATTCTTCCCTTACCTTTTGTATCACATAGGTAGTGATAATATTAGGTTCCGGCATTTTTGTCTGATTAAAGTGCTCTATGAAAAAGTCCACCTTATCTTCCAGACTTTTCTTCCCGCTTAGTGCTTCCTCCATGCCTTCAAACTTCATAAACTCCTTCAGCTCACAGCGGTTATTAATGATGAACTTCATACTGCTTTTAAAACAATCCGGGATAATTCCGGGATGAAATTTGATCCCAAAACACCGGTCATAAGTTCCGATTCTGGATATTGTGCCATTTAACAGACTTCCGCAGACATATGCACCTGCCTCATCCCCCTTCCAAACAAATTCGATATCTACACATCCATCCGGAATCGCAATAATCTCTTGATTTTCAGGATTATTAATTTCATAGAATTTCATAAATACAGGATTGTTCACCTTTATTTCCTTATAGGCAATATTTTGTTTGATACAGAACGTTTTCATGTTCATTCCAATCACTCCCTCAAATGATATCCTGGTTCAAAATTAATCCTCATAAACTGTTACACTTAAAAAAATAAAGGCAATTATGCCTAAGCATAACGCCTTCGTTTGTTTTCACATATAATACATAAATATTTTACCCGTGTCAAGCCGGATTCCAAATAAAAATTAATTTTTTAACAAAGTCAATTTATTATTTCCGTTTAATACAAATTTTTAACTTTAAATTCCTTTTCGGCTTCCCGGCGCTGGTCCTTCTTAGCAATTACATCCCGTTTGTCATACAACTTTTTACCTCTTGCAAGACCTACCTCCATCTTCACGAGACTCCCTTTAAAATATATGGAAAGGGGCACCAAAGTAAAACCTTTTTGTGCCAGCTGACCGGATATTTTATTAATCTGAAACTTATGCATTAATAATTTTCTGACCCGCAGCGGATCCTTGTTGAATATATTTCCCTTCTCATAAGGACTGATATGCATATTATAAAGGAACAATTCCCCGTTCTCAATTCTGATGAAAGACTCTTTTACACTGCACTTTCCCATTCGAAGGGATTTTACCTCTGTTCCATGAAGCGCGATTCCAGCCTCATACTTATCCTCAATAAAATAATCAAAATATGCCTTTTTATTATTGGCAATTAATTTCATATTTTCCCCCACTTACTCTTCAACCTCCAACAATGCGAAATCAATGGTTCGCATAATTTTATCTGTGCTTAATACCTCGACGGTAACCTTCTGTCCTAATTTATAAATCTTTCTTGTATGCTCTCCGATCATTTGATAACGCTCTTCGTCATAGATATAGTAATCATCCTTCATCTCCGTCACTCTTACCATCCCTTCAATGGTATTGGGAAGCTCTACATAAAGCCCCCAGGATGTGACACCCGAGATGACGCCTTCAAATGTTTCGCCGATACGCTGGCTCATATATTCCACCTTTTTCAGCTTCTCTACCTCACGCTCCGCCTCATCCGCTCTACGTTCCGTTCTGCTGGAATGATTCGCTACTTCATTCAGGATTTTATCATAATGTTCTCTACGATTCTCTCCCATCTTACCTGCCAGATTCTCCTTAATAATTCTGTGAATCTGAAGATCCGGATATCGTCTGATGGGAGAGGTGAAATGACAGTAATACTTGGCGGAAAGCCCGAAATGTCCTGTATTTGACACCGTATATTTTGCCTGTTTCATGGAACGAAGGGTCAATCTGCTGATCAATGCTTCTTCCGGAGTATCCTCTACCTTAATCAGCAGCTTCTGTAATTCCTTGGGATGGATCTCATCCTGCCCAATCTTAATGCTATATCCGAAATTGTTGATGAAGATACCAAGCTTCTTAATCTTCTCTTCGTCCGGATTGTCATGGGTTCGATAGAGGAACGGAACCTCCTGCCAGAAGAAATCTTCTGCGATGGTCTCATTGGCGATCAGCATAAATTCCTCAATAATTTTAGTCGCTTTATTTCTCTCATAAGGTTTTACCTCTATGGGCTTACCCTTGCTATCCACGATAATCTTACTCTCCGGAAAATCGAAATTAATGGATCCCCGCTTATGTCTTCTCTCACGCAATATTTCAGCCAGCTCTTGCATCAGATAAAACATGGGTACCAATTCCTCGTATTTCGCTGACTCTTCCTCGTCCTTTCCATCCACAATCTTAGCCACACTGGTATAGGTCATGCGCCGGTTGCTCTTGATTACCGTCTCTGCAATCCTATGACCGGTAACTGTTCCCTTAGAATCGATATCCATAAAGCAGCTGAGTGCCAGTCTGTCAACCCCTTCATTCAAAGAACAGATCCCATTGGATAGTTTGTGGGGAAGCATGGGAATGACTCTGTCAACCAGATAGACGCTGGTTCCGCGTTTCAGTGCCTCCTTATCAAGTGCAGCCTCCTCTTTTACATAATGGGTTACATCGGCAATATGCACACCAAGATGATAGAGTTCTCCTTCTTTGGTAAGGGTAATTGCATCATCCAGATCCTTGGCATCCTCACCGTCTATGGTCACCGTCTGAAGTCCTCTGATATCCATACGGTTTTGAACCTCTTTTTCCCCTATTTCTTCCGGTATAACATCCAGCAGCCTCATGACATCCTGAGGGAAGTCCACCGGCAGATCATAGGCCTTAACCACCGACATGATATCTACCTCCGGATCATTGATATGACCCAGAATTTCAATCACCTTACCCTCCGGGTTCTGGGAGGGATTTCCGTAACTGGTAATCTTAACGACCACCTTATGGCCGGTTACCGCACCCATGGTACAATCCTTCGGAATAAAGATATCACTGCCGAACTTCTGATTATCAGGACGCACAAAACCGTAACTTTTATTCTTCTCAAAGGTGCCAACAATCTCGTTCTTGCCCCGTTCTATGATATTTACTATGGCGCCTTCTTTTCTTTTTCCCGTCTGTTCCTCTTTCACGATTACCATGACCTTATCCCCGTGAAGTGCTCCTTTTGTTGCCACTTCCGGAATAAAGATATCCTGCGTTTCTCCCTCCAAAGCAACAAATCCAAATCCTCTCTGGGTCCCGGAAAAGGTTCCGACCTTAACATTATCACCCGGTACTTTATATCTGCCCTGCTGGTCCAGCATAAGTTTGCCCTGAGAGATCATCTGATCCAGTATTTCCTTCAAATCATTCTTAGCATCCCTGGGAACCTGTAATAATCCGGCAATGTCTTTGAAACGCATGGGCTTATATTCTTTGCTGTCAAAAAAATCTTCCAGCATTCTTTTCTTTTCTTCTATAACTTCTTTCTCTATCTTATGATTATTCTCATGTTTCACTTTCATTGACTTCTCCTAAATTCAAGCATTTATTAATTAGTATACCATAAATTACTTATTTTAAATAATAATTTTAAAAACTAACGATGATTCCGCAAAAATCTATCGCATAAAAAAACACTCTGGAATCCAGAGTGTTTCAATTTCTTATCTTACCATTTCAGATTTAATACAACGGAGAGTATAATAAATGCTGCTGCTAAAGCCTTCGTTACATTCTCTAACATACCCTCTTTAGAACGACCTTTGTTTCTGCTCCAATAGGTTTCTGATGTACCGGTTAAAGTTCCGGATAAACCCATTGTCTTTCCTTCTTGTCTTAAAATAATGACTGCTAACACGATACAAACCAAAATATATATGATTTGAACGATAACCTTAAGTATATCCACTGATTACACCTCCTAAAACACTACGCCTATTCTACCATACTTTAGAAATTATTTCAATAACATTTTCGTACATGTTGTAAGACCCATACCATTTTACAATAAATCCAATTATTTCTTTATTAATAGGGATTTTCCGGTCATCTGTTCCGGCTTTGTCATACCCATCATATCAATCAAGGTAGGGATAATATCAGCAAGACAGCCATCCTCTGCTAAGGTATATTCCTGGTCGTAATTGATCAACATGAATGGAACCGGATTGGTTGTATGAGCTGTAAAGGGCTCATTGGTTGTATAATCGATTAATTGCTCTGCATTTCCATGATCTGCACAGATAAACATCTGACCATCCACAGATAATAAAGCATCCACTGCCTTTCCAACGCATTCATCCACCGTCTCGATTGCTTTAATTGCTGCATTTTCAATACCGGTATGTCCAACCATATCCGGATTAGCAAAGTTCACAACAATCACATCATATTTTAAAGACTTAATTGCTTCTGCCAGATGCTCTGCCACTTTAAAAGCGCTCATTTCGGGCTGCAAATCATAAGTTGCAACCTTGGGAGAACTTACGAGAATTCTTTCTTCACCTTCATTTGGAACCTCCACGCCGGCATTAAAGAAGAAAGTCACATGTGCATATTTCTCCGTTTCAGCCAGACGAAGCTGTGTTTTATGATTTTTTGCTAAAAACTGGCCAAATGTGTTATCAATACTGATTTTATGAAAGGCCACTAATTTATTCGGGATGGTAATATCATACTCTGAGAAGCAGACATAAGTGAGCTCTAATCTCTTTTCTCTTGCAAAGCCTGTGAACGCATCATCACAGAATGCTCTGGTGATTTCTCTTGCTCTGTCGGGTCTGAAGTTGAAGAAGATAACGGAATCCTTATCCTTAATAGAAGCGGTTGGTTTCCCCTCTTCCAATACTACTGTGGGTAATACAAATTCATCAAATTTTTCTGCATCATAGGAATTTTGAACCGCTGCAACAGCACTGTCCGCCGTCTCCCCGATTCCTTCTGCCATGGCACGATATGCTTTCTCTACTCTATCCCAACGATTATCACGATCCATTACATAGTAACGTCCCATAACCGTTGCAATTTTACCGATACCAAGGTTATTCATCTTCTCCCATAATTGTTCAACAAAACCTTTTCCGGAAGCCGGAGGTGTATCTCTTCCATCCAGAAACGCATGAACATATACATTGCTCAGACCCTGTTGTTTTGCTAATTCTAATAATCCATATAAATGGGTGTTGTGGCTATGTACACCACCATCAGATAATAGTCCGAATAAATGAAGATCGGAACCATTTCTCTTACAATTATCAATTGCTGCCAGTAAGGCCGCATTTTGGAAGAACGTTTTATCCTGGATTTCCTTTGTGATCCTGGTTAACTCCTGATATACAATACGACCGGCTCCCATATTAATATGTCCAACCTCGGAGTTACCCATTTGTCCGTCAGGTAAACCAACAGCCATACCGCTTGCATACCCCTTTACAAAAGGATATTCTTTCATTAATCTATCCATCACCGGTTTTTTGGCTTCAGCAATTGCATTACCCTGCGTCTTCTCATTTAAACCATATCCATCCAAGATCATTAATACTGTAGGTTTTTTGCTCATATTCTCCTCATTTCTGCGCTGCTTTATGCGCTTCTAAAGTCTGTGTACGCAGCGAAGACACAAAATCGCTAAGGGAAAGTGCTTTTTCCTTGCATTCTTTTTACTTCGCCTCTACTCTGCATCACGGTTCAATTGTCTATCATAAATACCTGAAGTATTTACAAAACCTCAGACAGGATAATGAGTCCTGCCTAAAGTAAATGGATCTGATTATTTATAATTCACTATGTTACCAAAATCAGCTTTCAGGCTTGCACCGCCTACCAAACCGCCATCAATATTATCCTGGGAGAATAAATCTGACGCACTGGCTGCTGTAACACTGCCGCCGTACTGTATTCTGATTGCTTCTGCCGTTGGAGCATCGTAGATCTGCGCAATGCACTCACGAATTGCTTTACAAACTTCTTCTGCCTGTTCAGTCGTTGCAACCTTACCTGTTCCGATTGCCCAGATTGGTTCATAAGCGATGACTGCGGTTTTCGCCTGATCCGGTGTTACGTTTAAGAAAGCAATTTTGATCTGCTGGCGAACAAAATCAATGGTAATTCCCTGTTCTCTCTGAATTAAGGTTTCACCACAGCAAATGATAGGCGTAATTCCATGTTCAAATGCCTTTATTACTTTTTTATTCACTGTCTCATTGGTTTCAGCAAAGTATTCTCTTCTTTCAGAGTGACCAATGATTACATATTTTACACCAATGTCAGTCAACATATTAGGTGCAATTTCTCCGGTATAAGCACCACTTTCCTCATAGTACATATTCTGGGCACCAATTGCAATATTAGTTCCCTTTACCGCTTCCAGGGCCGTTGTCAACGATATAGAAGGAACACAAAATATAACATCGGCTTCCTCGTTAATTACCAATGGCTTTAATTCGTTAATTAAAGTAACAGTTTCACTGGGAGTTTTATTCATCTTCCAATTGCCTGCAATAATTTTCTTACGCATAATTTTCCTCATTTCTGCGCTGCTGATTACATAGTTACAAGTTTGTGATAGCAGCGCCAGACACAAACTTGATCGGGATGAAACGATTGAACGCATACCATCATTAGATTATTTTCGACTTATTAGATTGTAGCAAGCTTTTCAATGAATTTCAATACTTCTTCATGAAAAGCTTGCTACATAAAACTAATTTGATAATTTTAATATTCAATATTGAAAATGTCAGATTAAATATCCCTTATTTATCATTCGCTGCCGCAACTCCGGGCAATTCTTTGCCTTCCAGGAACTCTAACGATGCACCGCCACCGGTTGAAATATGTGTCATCTTATCACCAAATCCCAGAATATTAACAGCTGCTGCGGAATCTCCTCCGCCAATAATGGTTGTAGCCTCAATCTCCGCCAAAGCTTTTGCAACCGCAATGGTTCCTTGTGCAAAGTTTGAGAATTCAAACACACCCATAGGTCCGTTCCATACAACAGTTTTAGCGTCTTTGATAGCATCGGCATATAATTCCTGGGTTTTCTCTCCGATGTCAAGGCCCTGCCATCCAGCTTCTATTTCTCCGCGACCAACGGTCTTAAATTCGGTATCGTTCTTAAACTCTTTTGCCACAATCGTATCGACAGGGATTAAGAAATTAACTCCTTTTTCCTTAGCCTTTACCATCATCTCTTTTGCATATTCCAGATAATCTTCTTCCAGAAGAGAATTACCAACTTCTTCTCCCAATGCCTTCATAAAGGTATATGCCATACCTCCACCGATAATTAAAGTATCAACTTTGTCAAGAAGATTATTGATAACGGATATTTTACTGGATACTTTAGATCCGCCAAGGATTGCAACAAATGGTCTGCTGGGATTATTTACAGCATTACCAAGGAATTCTATTTCTTTTTGCATCAGATAACCAACCACAGCTGTATCAACATATTTTGTAACACCCACATTGGAACAGTGTGCTCTATGTGCAGTACCAAAAGCATCATTCACAAAAATATCGCAAATAGAAGCAAGATCTTCACTGAAGGTGTCGATATTTTTTGTTTCTTCTGCTCTGTATCTGGTATTCTCTAAAAGAACAACCTCTCCATCCTTCATTGCTTCAACTGCCGCTTTTGCATTATCTCCGACAACCACGTCATCTTTTGCAAATTTTACTTCCTGTCCCAATAACTCTGCAAGTCTTACAGCAACAGGAGCCAGGGATAATTCAGGCTTAGGTTCACCCTTTGGTTTTCCTAAATGAGAACAAAGAATGATTTTACCGCCATCTTTGATTAATTTTTGAATTGTAGGAAGGGCTGCCACCAAACGGTTTTCATCTGTAATTTTTCCCTCCTGTAAAGGTACGTTAAAATCACATCTTACTAATACTCTTTTACCTTTTACATTAATATCGTCAACTGACTTTTTATTTAACATTTCGGTTCTCCTTTCATTTAAAAAGGATCCGGTCCCTGAAAGACCGGACCCTTATGGATCAATAGGTAAAAAACCAGGTTATCTAACTATGCTAATTCAGCAAAGTATTTAATTGTTCTTACCATCTGGCTTGTATATGAATTCTCATTGTCATACCAGGAAACAACCTTTACTAAAGTCTTTCCGTTTTCCAAATCAGTTACCTTAGTCTGTGTAGCATCAAATAAGGAACCATAAGTAATACCGATTACGTCAGATGAAACGATCTCATCTTCTGTATAACCAAAGGATGCACTCTGAGCTGCCTTCATAGCTTCATTAACATCAGCCTTTGATACTTTACCGTTAACAACTGCAACCAATTCTGTAATGGAGCCAGCCGGAACAGGAACTCTTTGTGCAGCACCGTCTAATTTACCTGCTAATTCAGGAACAACAAGACCAATAGCTTTTGCAGCGCCGGTGGAGTTAGGAACGATATTAACTGCAGCTGCACGAGCTCTTCTTAAATCACCTTTTGAATGAGGACCATCCAATGTCATCTGATCACCAGTGTAAGCATGGATTGTAGTCATAAATCCTTTTTCAACGGAAACTAATTTATTTAATGTAGCTGCCATAGGAGCAAGACAGTTGGTAGTACAGGAAGCTGCGGAAATGATGGTATCAGCTGCTGTTAAGGTCTTTTCATTTACGCTGTATACGATAGTAGGAAGATCATCTCCGGCAGGAGCGGAAATAACAACCTTCTTAGCACCTGCATCAATATGTGCCTGAGATTTTGCTTTGGATACAAAGAAACCGGTACATTCAAGTACAACATCTACCCCAAGTTCTCCCCAAGGTAAATCAGCCGGATTTCTCATTGCATAAATCATAATTTCTTTTCCATCAACTACGATAGAATTTTCTTTTGCTACAACTGTATCAGCTTTTGCATATCTTCCCTGTGCGGAATCGTATTTTAATAAGTGTGCTAACATTTTAGCATCTGTTAAATCGTTGATAGCTACGATCTCGTAACCTTCAGCACCAAACATTTGTCTAAATGCAAGACGGCCGATACGTCCAAAACCATTAATTGCTACTTTTACTGCCATGATTTATTTCCTCCTAAATGTTTAATATATAATAGACTGCCTAACAGACAGTTATTAATCCCACATGATTACCCTAGATTGACAAATTTTTCTCAATCCACACTTATTTTAACGAATTTGGTTCAAAATATCAAGTGATATTTACTTTTTTATAGAATATTATGATTCTGTTTATTTTTTCTAAATTATACCCATGTTTTTTGTGCAAATTTAATTTCAATAAACTAACCATCCTTTATTCGACTGGATTTGATTTCAAATAATAAATTATTTTGTCAAAAACAGATTAAGTATATCATAGTTTTTCACTAAGGTAAATTATTTTCTTAAAATAATTTAATAACTTAACATTATTTATCTATAAAATCCCGGAGACAGTTTTTCTGTAACCGGGATATCATAATTGATTTAATTATTTCGTGGATTTTTTTGATGATTTATTAGATCCAGAGGATCCTGCCACTCCTGTGCTGCCCGGCATTCCTGTGCTTCCTGACATTCCTGTACTGCCTGACATTCCTGTGCTTCCTGTCATTCCTGAGTTGCCTGACATTCCTGTACTGCCTGACATTCCTGTACTGCCTGACATTCCTGTGCCTCCTGTCATTCCTGTACTGCCTGACATTCCCGTGCTCCCTGACATTCCTGTACTGCCTGACATCCCTGTACTACCTGAACTCCCTGACATTCCTGTGCTTCCTGTCGTCCCTGAGTTACCTGACATTCCCGAATTTCCTTGCATTCCTGATCCCAAATTACCGCCCCAGGTTGTATTACCGGAATAAGTTGATTTAAGATTATTTATTTCATCCTGGGAGGCCTTTTGAGCCGGTTGATAATAGTTTTTATTCTTTGCAAGGGAGTAAAGTTCGAATTGTGACTTTTCTGCCTCATTTCTGATTTGCTGTAAAGCACTTCTCAATTCTTGATTTTCTGTTTGTGAAATCATATCGGAATAAGTCTTAAGTTCAGAGTTAATGGAATTTAAAGCATCTGAAACCATCGCTTTTTCTTGCATCATAATTGTTATCCTCCTATTTTAAAAATTGTAATATTGTCTGTCTGTTTTGTTCACAGGATTGTGCTGATTTTTGGAAAAATTGCTTTACATATTGATCCTGTGCACCCTCCGCATAACTGCTGAATTTTTCCGCAGATGATTCCCCAAACTGTAATAGATGTCTTATATTCTGCAGTTCGATTTCACTCAAATTAGCCATGATAAATCCTCCTTTATATTTGTAATACACCATTATTATCTCGATTCATACGCCAGATATGCATGCTTTTCTATGTATTTAAAGTCAAAAAAATCTCCATAAGATGACTTATGGAGATTTTTCTATAATATAGTAATTTGTTTTGTTGGTATCCTGATTTATATTCTTGATTTCTCGAGAATGATTAAGATCTTAATTTATATTCTAATCGTATCTTATCGGCGATCAGAGCCACAAATTCGGAATTGGTAGGTTTTCCTTTTCCATTGCTGACGGTATAACCGAATAATTCATCTATTGTATCCATCTTACCTCTGCTCCATGCAACCTCGATTGCGTGACGAATTGCTCTCTCCACCCGGCTAGGTGTTGTTTTATGACGTTTGGCGATGGAAGGATACAATAATTTTGTAATTGAATTCAGCATTTCAGCATCATTAACTGACATCATAATTGCATCACGAAGATATTGATATCCTTTAATGTGGGCAGGAACCCCGATCTCATGAATAATATTTGTAACATCCGATTCCAGATTTCTTTCCATATAACTACTTTTATTCTCAAAAGTACTGACCCTGTGATTATCTACTAATTTGCTATGATAATCACCCTTAATCTGCTTAATTCTCGAAAGAACAACATTATTATCAAAGGGTTTCATTATGTAATAATTTGCACCTAATTCAAAGGCATTTTCCGTGACCCCTTCTTGTCCAATTGCTGTAATGACGATAAAGGAAGGATTTTTCTTAAATTCCGAATCCCTTCTTACTTTCTCCATAACACCAAGTCCATCTAATTTAGGCATAATCAAATCAAGTAATACGACATCCGGCTTCTTCTCTTTAATCATATCTAACGCATCAATTCCATTTTCTGATTTACCTACTACTTCAATATCCGCATCCTCTTTCAGAATATCTTCGAGTAGATTCACCATCCTCTCATTGTCATCAACAATAGCTACATTAATTTTACTCATCCTTCAACCTCCATGACATTTTATGTTTCTTCTCCGTTTAAAAGTTACATTTTCCCCTAAACTTTGTAAATTTGTAATTCACAGCAATCAATTCTTCACTTATCATGTTGTTATTGACATCATTTTTGGTTTCATGTTATTTTATGATTATATTATATAACTTACATGATATTCAGTCAATAATTTTCGCTATAGCAAATTAGCTAAATTATCTTTGGCAATTTATGACTTTAGTTATTAAACTTTTACATTATAAACCATATACTAACATAATATACATTTAATTTACATTGTATTTTTCGCGAAAATTTTATCTGTAAATTTTTACCATAAGTGAATTATAGCATCCTATCCCAAACATTCAATTGTTTCTTGTCGCACCATTCGACAGTAGAAACAAAGGAATTATGGGATAAAATACTGCAACCACCACATTTTGTATAAAAAGAAAAATCAAACAATATTTATGATGTATAATTTCCAATAATTTACACTTATTACCTAATTTTACGTCGATTTCTTTTTTTAACAAAACATTGCCTTATTCTAAATTATTTACCATGTTTTCAATAAATGTACCGTAACCTTTCGTTGAATCCTGTATAAAAACATGCGTAACCGCTCCTATTATCTTATTATTTTGTATAATGGGGCTACCGCTCATTCCTTGTACTATTCCACCTGTCAGTTTTAATAATTTGTCATCAGTTATTCTAATCACCAGTCCTTTGCTATGGTTTGAATTACTTATATCAATATTTTCAATTTGAATTTCATAATCCTGGACCTTATCTTCAACCGTACATCGAACGAAAGCTTTTCCCAATTTTACTTCCTGCTTTAAACCTATTTCCAGTGGTTTTTGATTAATCAGACTCTCATGGGTGTTTTTGATAGTTCCAAAAATGCCCTGATAAGTATTCGCTCTTATAGATCCAATCTCATACTTACTGCTTTGTCTGATCATACCAATCAGCTCACCCGGCGTTCCCTGAACTCCAGGTACGATTGACATAATATCAGCATCATAAATAGAGCCATCCTTGATCTCCATTAATAACCCTGTATCAATATCCGTTATACCATGCCCCAATGCGCCAAACTGACCATCCGTAGTTACAAATGTCAGGGTGCCGATACCCTGGGTATTATCGCGGATCCAAGCTCCTATTTTGTAATCCCCTCCAGCTGTCTTGACCGGGGAGATTCGTACGGTAATGTCTTCCTCATTTCGACGTACCAGAAGGTCAATGTCTTTTCCGTCACATTTTTGAATTTCGTTTATAAAATCACTTTTATTTTTTACCGGAGTACTATTAATCTGAAGAATATAGTCACCTGATTTCAGCTTATTACTAATCGGTTCATAATTCAACCCGTCGTTCCCGGTGATTCTTCCGCTGCCAAGCACCAGTATTCCATTGGTTTCAACATATATTCCAATGGGTGATCCACATGGGATCAATTCACTATCTTCAATGACATCAACTGATACTTTTTTAAAATTAATGAGACCGAATAGTTTTAAATTCATGTGAAATTTTCCGGTCTTCGATGATTGAATTGTAAAGGGCTTATTCAAATCGAGTTTGATCTCATTCGATGGAACACTCAAATCATTGACGCTTATAACATCAATATTGTCCGCTGCATCTATGTCCGCTTTAACAGGCATATTAAAATCAAAACTTTCCTGTGTTCCCACCAACAGTTTTATTTCATTTGGTATATTTTTATCTATGTTGTTATAAATAAAAAAAAGTAATGTAGCTATGTTAACGACAAAAAAGCAAATTAATATCCTTCTGTAAATTCTCTTGTTCCTCATCCTTTCACCTCATACCATTTCTATCCTGATCTTTATACCCCATCCTGAGATAGAGATATAAGCTAGCGTGTGAGTGCGTATTCTCACAAAGTTTTTGTCTTATCTAAAACTCAATAAAACAAAAAAGGATATACATAGTATTGTATATCCTCAATTTAAGTATGCGCTTTTTTCAATTTTTCAAACTAAAAATTTTTTAAAGTTCCGGCGAGGTGTTTCATTTCTTTCGCATTCTCCCTGACTCGTTCGGTGATTTCAGCTCCTGATAATATTCTGGACAATTCATCAATGGATTCCTTTTCTGTTAATTCCTTGATATTTGTCTGTGTGGAATTCCCATCCGTGCTTTTCTCAATCATAAAATGTGCATCTGCCATAGCCGCGATCTGAGCCAAATGGGTGATGCAAATAATCTGGTGATGGTTTGCGATGACTGCAAGCTGCTCTGAGACTTTCTGCGCTGTCCTTCCACTGATTCCAACATCGATTTCATCAAAAATCAAAGTATCTATCTCATCTTTATCTGCCAGCACAGATTTGATACCTAACATAATTCTGGAAAGTTCTCCGCCAGATGCAATTTTTGATAAAGGTTTCAATTTCTCACCCGGATTTGTTGATATCATAAATTCGGCATCGTCAAACCCATTCGCTGAATAACTTTCTGATACCTGAAATGACATATCAAACATAACATCAAGAAAGTTCAGCGCGATCAATGCTTCTCTGATCTTACCGGTCAGCTCCGCTGCCTTTCGTTTTCTGATCTCAGAAAGTGCAAGCGACAATGTTTGTAACTTATCTTCTTCCTTTTGTAAGGTTAGATACAGTTTGTTCCGAAACGCATCATAATCATTGTATCTTTCTATTTTTAATTCACATTCTGTACAATAGGCTAAAATCTGTTCCAAAGAATTCCCATATTTGGATTTCAGGTGGTTGAGCAGATCCAGTCGTCTTGCAGTCTCCTCTAATTCCTCCTGTGGATTATCCATGTCTGAAATATACTGAGCCAGGTTTCTATTCAGTTCGTTTAGCTGGGTCTCAACGTCTGTTACCTGATTTAAAAATTCAGCAATTGACTCGTCAAACTCCGCAATTTTATGAAGCTGACGGATTGCTCTTCCAATAAGGTCTCCTGCAGAGGCTGCTTCATATCCTGTTAAGTGATATACATTCTTCAATCCCTCTGAGATCGCATTGGCATTCGCTAATTTCTTATATTTTATAGACAGCACTTCATCTTCTCCTAATGTCAATGCTGCATTTTTAATTTCATTTACTTCATATTCCAGAAAAGAAATCTCACGCACACGTTTCTCTTCGTCTATTCCGGATTGGTCAAACTCTTGTTTAAGCTGACAATATTCCCTATAGCACTGGGATAATTCCTGCTTTAATGATCCGATTTCAGCCTTGGAAAAATGGTCTACAATCTCTAAATGTTTGGATTTATGTAATAAAGATTGGTGCTCATGCTGTCCATGAATATCAATCAAAAGTTCAGCGATCTGGGATAAAACTGTAGATGTTACAGTCTCTCCGTTAATTTTTGTTATGCTTCTTGTCGGCATAATCTTTCTTGATACGATAATTTGTCCATCCTCAATCGGTAAATCCTGTTCCTTCATTACGCGGATAACGTTCTCATCCGTTGTCTCAAAAACAAGTTCCACCAAAGCATAATCTGCCCCGTGTCTAAGAATATCTTTACCTACCTTAGCGCCCAAAGCTGCATTCACAGATCCTATGATAATAGATTTACCCGCTCCGGTCTCACCTGTCATGATGTTTAAATGATCTCTAAAGTTAACTTCCACCTCATGAATAATCGCAAAATTTTTAATATGCAGGCTTACTAGCAAATGATATCCTCCTTCACAACATCGATTATGAAAAACATACGTTCTGAGTGAATTGTAACATAATAGAATTGGTTATTCAATCCTTTCTTTCATCCTTGTACAAGTATCCAAATAATAAGAAGCTGCCTGTGTAATATAAACAATAGGAGCAAAAAAATATCTTGTTAACCTTGAAAGCGATTGAAGGTTATGTCCGGTTCTGCTATGTGGCTGCAATCGACCGGGTAATTTCTCTGTTAGCTAAATTTGCTGTATGTTTTTCGAAATGTCTGCCGCTGCTGTGAATTTGGAAATTAGGGGATATCATAAAACCATTGCAAAAGAGGTAAACAACCTGCTAAAGTCTTTTCGTAGTTTAGATCACAGTCTGATTCGTATTTAACTTCTTCCATTTTGCTATTACTTTTATATCTCCCATATAATCTTTGGGAATAGCATTCAGAATTTTCTCTCCCCGACAGTCACCATCCTCACAGACAGATACATCCTCATACCAGTACAAGAATTTATATCCTTCTTTTATTGGGTTAAGTAAATTGACAGGCGTAACACCCATGGTATAGGTTGCCGGGTTATCAGGATGGTTCACACCTCCATCCAATACATAGGTAATGGTATAGGTTCTATCGAAAGCAAGGAAGGGAATGCCCGTCTCATTACAATATTTCTCAGCTGCACTATTTAGATAGCCGTGAACATGGAAGGGCTCTTCATTGGCAGGTCTTAAAATATAATCGTAGTTAAATACAGGGTCATCAAAGGCTGTCACTTTGTTTGAAAAGGTCACACTGTCATTGGTATTTGGAAATGCATAGGCACCAATTGCTGTAACCTGCTCAGGCACCACGATATCACCGGAAGCCGGGTTGCAGATCAGCTTTGTTTTATCAGCATTATAAAGAGTACCTCCCTCACTGGAGAAATTAATCACACCATTTGCCTCATAGATCCGGAAGCTTTTTAACTGGGGAGAGTATTGATAGCACTGTGTACCATAGGTGACTAAGGAGGACGGTAGTATAATTTCATTTAGCTTAGAACAATCATTAAACACATTATCTGCAAGTACCTTTAGCGTACTGGGAAATGTAACCATAGTCATTTCGTTATCATATAATCCAAAGGCTCCTTCTGTAACCTTCTCAATACCTTCAGGAATTATCACTTCTCCTGATTTCTGTGTACACAAGTACATTTCAGTGCCGTCTTTGTTTAATAGAAAGGCTCCATTTGCAGAAAATACCGGGTTATCAGGATTTACCTCGATTTTCTCTATAGCGTTACGACCAGATATAAATCTTTTATCTATTTCGGTTAATGATTTAGGTATGGTAATCTTTTGCAGACTTTCGCAGTAAAAAAATGTAAATAATCCAATGCTTGTAACTCCTTCCGGAATGGCAACGGATTTCAGCTTAGCGCATTTGTAAAAAGCATAGTTTCCAATGGAATTAACACTGTCAGGGAGGGTAATACTGCTTATCTTTGAGGAAGAAAAAGCATTAGCTCCTATCTCAGTCAAGCCCTCAGGTAAGGTTATCTTCTTTAAGCTGCTTACGGAAAAGGAGTACTCGCCGAGAGATTTAACCCCCTCCTGTAAAACAACTTCTGTTACTTTAGAATTACGAAAGGCTTCCGGTCCGATTGCTGTTACACCCTTCGGTACAATAACGCTTCCGCTGCACTTGGAGGCATCTAACAATATATTATTAATGATTAAAAAGGGGCTATCTTTTACCAGGGCTTTTAACCAGGGTGTCTTCTCAAAGGCTCTCCTTCCGAGCCGTTTTAGCGAAGAAGGAGCCTTAAACATAGCTAAGCTTTTACAACCATAGAAAGCACTTTCTTCAATACTGACGACGGTATCAGGGAGAATTACTGTTTTTAAGCTGGTACATTCATAGAAAAGCGAACTTTCGATTACGGTTACTTTCGGTGGTATTGTAATGCTGGTGAGGCTTTTACAGCCATAAAAGGCACATACATCTATACTTGTAACAGTGTTAGGGATTGTAATACCAGTCAGACTAATGCAATCTCTGAATACATGAAAACTAATACTGGTCAGTTTGGCAGGAAGTGTAACTTTGGTTAAACTGGTACAACCAGAGAAGGTATCGCCATTAATAATAGTAATCTTATCTGGCAGAGTAATCCCTGACAGACTAGTGCAACCATAGAAGGCACTGTTCCCCAGGATCGTTACGGAGTTTGGAATGGTAATACTTTTTAAACTTGTGCAGTCATAGAATGTACTGTTGCCGATATAAGATAAATTATTCGGCAGGATAACATTGGTAAGACTGGTGCAGCCTTGGAAAGTCGCGTATCTTAATTTAGTAATCTTCGCAGGAACTGTGATATTTCTTAGCTTACTGCAGTCCATAAAGACACCATCGCCAAGATAGCTTAATGTATCAGGTAGTTTTATTGTGGTCAGGCTTTTGCAACCGCTAAATACCCCGTGTCCCAGTGCTGTAACTTTATTTGACATCTTAACTTCTTTTAGATTGCTGCACCCGTAAAAGGCATACTCACGGATTTTTATAACTGTATTAGGAATGGTGATACTGGTGATATTTGTTTGGGAGCGAAAGGCTTTTTCTCCGATGATTTTTACGGTACTGGGAATAGTAACATTTTTACCGTTACCCACATACTTTATTAATTCTCCATCCTTAATCCGGAAGTCATTATTTGCTGCTTTTGTCTGAATAGAGGATGGTAGGATGAAGAGAAAAAGTATTAAGAAGGCTAGTGTTAAAATTGTATTTTTTATCTTCTTTCGGTGAGTTTTCACAGTCTGCCCCTTTTCTTATTATTTAATCTTTACCACAGTCAGCTTACATGTAAGGGATCGTCCGTTTACAGTGGCTGTAATTGTAGCTTTACCTACCGCACGGGAACTAACCACCCCATTATTAACAACCGCTATCTCAGGATGATCGATGCTCCATTTTACAGGAGAAGTTGCACCCTCCACTGATAATGGATAGGAATAAGTCGTGTATTGCTCCAGGGTCAGCTCTGTGATGTTCAGACCGATTACGGTTACCTCTACATTGGCCGTCTTACCGGAATCTGTCATTACTGTAACATTTGCCGTTCCTGTAGCACCTGCGATTATTTTACCTGTATTCTTATCCACCCTGGCAACTGCCGAATTATCCGAACTCCAGTAAAACTTGTCCGTTGATGCAACCGGGTTTAATGCGATCTGTACAATTTTATTTTCTCCTGAGACCATAACTAACTTTTTATCCATTACAGTAATGCCGGTGGATGGTACCCGTTCCCTGACGGAGATATAACTCATAGCCTTTTTGCCACTGTTGTCTTTGGCGGCAGCGGTTATAATCGCATTACCGGCTTTTAAGGCTGTCACCACACCATCCTCATCTACGATTGCTACACTCTCATCACTGGAGGTCCAGGCCGGTTTCTTAAAAGTAGCATTGCTGGGTCGGACCGTCGCTTTTAACGCCTTATTCTCGCCTACCAGCATGGATAGATAGCCATTGTCCAGGACAATGCTGGTAACCGGTCTGACGACCCGAATCTCACAGCTTGCCTCAGCCTCGCTTCCATCCTGTGTTGTCGCAGTAATTGTTGCATAGCCAATGGATACTCCGGTAACCTTTCCTTTTTGATTGACAATCGCTATTCTCTCATTACTGGAAGTCCAGGTTACATTCTGGTTGGTAGCTGCTTCATTGGAGACCGTTGCAGCCAGTGTTACAGACTTATCGATCCCAAGATTGTAATTCTCATAGTTCAATGAAATTGAGGTTACTGCTTCTTTTACGGTTACGACACAAATGGAGGAAAAGCCGCCATCTGTCGTCGTACAGGTGATAACTGTCATGCCTCCCTCGATACCTGTAACTGTACCATCTGCTGCCACTGTTGCCACCTTCGTATTGGAGCTCTTCCAGGTGACATCCGGATTAGTTGCCCCGCTTGGATTGACGGATACTGTTAATTTAAAGGTCTTTCCGATATACAAGGTATAGTCTGTATAATTAAGCACCAATCCGTTTACCGGCTGTGTTACCGTTACATTGCAATAAGTAACACCTCCTGCAGGGGTCCTTGCAAATATAATCGCCTTTCCTGCTCCTCTGGCCACCACTTTACCATTGCCTTCTACTACAGCCACCTTCGTATCACTGGATTCCCAGGTCAATTCCGAATCTGTACTATCCTTTGGTGTCAGTGTAGTTATAATTTGATAAGATTCACCCGTCTTAAGCTTTAAGTCCTTTACATCAAACTGTACGCCTGTTGCGATCTGCTTTACAGTGATGGTACAGTACTGTGTAAAGCTTCCATCGATACTTTTCAATACAATTACCGTGGATCCAACCGCTTTGGCCGATACTTTACCGGTATTATCCACCGTAGCCACTTTGGAATTTGTAGAATACCATACCACGGAATTATTACTGGCATTGGTCGGCAATACAACATAAGACAATCTGGCTGCTTCACCAACATACATCGTTTTCGATGTCTCATCTAAACCAACCGAGACAACGGGTATTCTGATTGTTATCTTACACATAGCCTTGATTGCAGGATTATCATCCGAGGTTGCAAAGATATTGGCAATCCCCGGTTTGACCAGAGTAATCAGTCCATTCTGATCAACTTTAGCAACGGACTGATCCGTCGTACTCCATATAACTTTCTGATTTGCCGCATTATCCGGATAAACAGTTGCCCGAAGCTGAACACGTTTCGACGCCAATTCCACCGTAATATCTGTCTCAGAAAGCACAATTGATGTTACAGGCTGCTTCACGGTTACATGACAATAGCCCACGACTACATTATCCTGATTAATGGCTGATATTACTGCTGTTCCTCCTGCCACACCCTGGATGGATGCTGTCAGGGCATTTGTCTCAACAATTTTTACTATCTTATCATTCGAGGATCTCCATTGTAATACCACATTGCTTAGATTGTTCGGTGATATGGTTGCATGCAGCGTCTTATACTCCCCAATGGCAAGGAATACTTTGTCAGGATCCAGGGTAACACTGGCCACCGATTGCTGGACGGTTATCTCACAGGTTGCTTTCTTTACGATACCATTAATCGTCTGTTTAACAGTAATAAAAGTGGTCCCCGCCCTGATACCAGTAACCAATCCGTCTACAACAGTTGCGATACCGGGATCGGTGCTGCTCCATACAACAGGCTGCGTTGGATCAGTCACAATCGCATTTAACAGCAGCTTCCCCTTCGTATAGATGGTAGCGGAAGTCGTACTCAGCGCAATTCCGTCAATCACTGTAATATGCAAATAAATATCATCTACGATTACGGAAGCATTATCATATAAGTTCTGTGCCGTCTTATAAACCAGCCTGAGGGTAACATTGCCCTTTGCTCTTGCTGTAACAATTCCCGTTGTCTGATCCAGTCTTGCAATATTGGCATTGCCGGTCTCGTAGTAGTATTCAAAAATTCCGACAGAAGGGATATTGGAATTATCCTTGATGCTGTAAGTATCTCCCACCGTCATAAAGATATTCTTGTCCCCGACATCAATCGGCACAATTATCTTAAGATACGCATAGGGCGCATTGGCATTCTGATTATACTTACTGTCAGCAAACGCATATACTTCATAAGTTCCTGCCATAACATTGGTAAATGATACATTCCCGCTGATCGGACTGACAGTATAGGTCATCTTAGAGGATGTACCGGCCGTAAGCGGCAATCCATTACTGCAATCATATACCACCCACTTTAAATTCGAGGCGATGGTTGCATTGGAATTGATTACAAAATCAGATGGCACATCCGGCGCGACGGTTGCCAGATTATTGTTTATCGCCGAATGCACGGTGTGATGATTTCCTGCAACATCATCATAAGTAATACTGTATTTTGGCGTTACAATTACCTTCAATGTGACATTAAGTGAACGATCTTGAGAAGACATTGTGCTGGTGGTTGCTGTGATCGTGGCACTTCCGCCTCCGATTCCAGTCACCTTACCATCTGCATCTATGGTGGCAACGCCCTCATTATCACTTTCCCAGGTCACTTGAGATGACGAAACTGCAGAACCTGTCACAGTTTCAGTCTGTCCATCCGGTGTATAGTCCACATATTTTAAGAAAATCTGCTTTATCTGTCCTATATCATTAATAACGAGTATTCTCTCGTTGGTCGTCGTTGCAGTTATCGTACCGGTTTTCTGATGATCTACAAATAAATTAACTTTAATAAGACAACTTAAGGAATACGAATAATCTCCCTGCTTAATCACAGCTGTAATGGTCGAATATCCCGGTCCCTGGCGAACCAGTTTGATAAAATTAGAACCGTAGGGTGTCGCTTCTACAGTTACAACCCCCGGTTCAGAAGAAACCCATTGCACCGTAGCATTTGGTTCCCAGGTTCCGGAAGTAACATTCACCAGCAATTCAGGTGATTTCATTTCATATTCTGTACCTGCCTGTCTTTGCTGTCCGTTAAATACAAAGTAATATTTATCCGGCAGGGCAACTGACGATGCACTTGCCTGTCTTTCAGTATACCCCATTAAAAATATTGTAAAGAATAGAATCAGAATTAAAGAGGAGCAAATTTTTCTTGTTCTCATCGTCACATAACCTCCTAGAAATGTACCTATATCAATTATATCGACAGTTCCATTATTTTCTTTAGCCTGCATTATCTTTATTATAGATGTAATATTTGACAGTTATGTGTCATATCATGTCATTGGTGGCAGTTTTTGGCTGGATAGCGCGGCCCGGCAGATCTGCTGTTTCAAATAAAAAATGAAATAAATCCTACGAAGTGTTTCGTACAATTATTTCATTGTTTTTATCATATTCTATCGTTTTGATACTATTGTATCGTTTGGATGACATTGTATCCGGTTTATCAAGCCGGATAACCTGTCTTATAACATTGCCATGGTTCTATATTTGCCCTTGTGAAAGCGGATAACAAAACAAACAGATCGAAACATCCAGTCTATTGTCATTGCAATCCATACACCCAATACACCATATTTACATGTGATAGCCAAAAAATAACTCAGACCGATTCTCCATACCCACATGGATATCATAGAGATCCACATAGTAAATTTAACATCATTGGCAGCACGCAGCGCACTGGGAAGGGTAAATGACAGCGGCCAGATCAGGGTTGCCAGAACGCAGTGATAAATTAAAAGCTGGGAAGCGAGTAATGCCGTATGATCCGATAAGTGATAGGCCTTCACGATCAATGGCACCAGTAAAACAATAATCACATTCACCATTGCAACCAACAGATACGTTTGCTTCATTAACTTTCTCGTATATTGCTTCACAGCATCAAAATCACAGGCTCCCATACACTGACCCACCACGGTAATCAGCGCTATTCCCATAGCCGATCCGGGAAGAACGCCAAAACCGGACACTGCAAATCCAACCGCATTGGCCGTAATCGCTGAGGTGCCCAGTCCCGAAATCATGCCCTGGACTAAGATTTTACCCACCTGGAAGACACTATTCTCCAGACCGTTGGGAACTCCGATTCTAAGGATTTTTCTTATCATAATTGGTTGAAAGTGATAACTTCTGATGGTTCCAATATGTATCGGCAGGTTTTTATTTCTGAGCAAACTATATAGGCAGATTGCCGCAAATCCTCTGGAGATTAAGGTAGCCAGAGCAGATCCTGTAACACCCAGGTGCAGCACCATGATGAAAATAATATTTCCCAGCGTATTAACAATATTCATTATAAATGAAATCCACATGGATATTCTGGAATTGCCCATGGAGCGAAATATGGCAGCACAAGCATTATATATGGCAATAAAGGGATAGGAAAGGGCGGAATAATTAAAGAAGGTCTGTGCATTCTTCATAACATCAGGGGCAACCTTGCCGTAAAGCAGTTCCAGGATGAGGTTATTACAAGCCAGCGTTATTACCATGATAATTACGGATAATCCCAGTGTTACCAATAACAGTTGCTCTGCTGCCATGCAGGCATTTTCCCTCTGCTTATGTCCCAGAAATTGCGCGGAAATTACCGCTCCGCCTGTTGCCAGTGCTCCAAATAAACCAATGAGGAGAATATTAATACTGTCAACAATAGATACTCCTGAAACGGCTGCTTCTCCTACACTGGAAACCATTAAGCTGTCTACCATTCCAATGGTAACAATCAGAAATTGCTCTATGATTAACGGATATACTAATTTTCTTAAATCTTCTTTCGAAAACATGTTATGCCCCGATCTGATGAAAAACAAAGGGACAGCCCCCTGTCAGGCGGCTGCCCCTCTGAATTCTGTCAAAAATTTATGTACCCTGTTCTTGAAGAAATCGGTAGTCAGTCGTAAACTAAAGTAATTTATCATTTATGATACAATTATACGATGCAAAAATTCAAAACCAGTCATCACTTTAACACACGTATGATAAAAAATCAAGAGAAAATCCCAATCCCATTATTAATTCTTCCTCCTAACTATGTTAAATTAACCGGCTGATCCCTGCATTTTGTGCGCACACTTCGAATTCATGCATATATTATAATAAAACAGTCTTGAGGTCACTGATGAAAATTCATGTAGTACAACCGCTGGAAACAATAGAATCCATCGCAGCGTTATATGGTGTTACCCCCACCAGTATCATTAGAGATAATGAGATAAATCCTGTCCTGGAATTGATTCCCGGACAAACACTGGTCATCGTCTATCCTATACAGACCTATACCATTCAGGAAGGCGATAGCTTATCAGATATTGCTCAGATGCATCAGGTAACTGTAGTGCAGCTATTACGATATAATCCACATCTTTCCGACAGAGAAGCTTTGATCCCAGGGGAAATAATAACCATCCGTTATGACAATAGCAAAGGAAGAATTACAACAAATGGTTATGTCAATCCTTTCATCAGAAGAGATATCCTGAGAAAGACCCTTCCCAACCTGACTTACTTATCTATCTTTGGATACCGCACCACGGAGGATGCAGAAATTATCGGCATAGATGATACAGAGATCATTCAAATGGCCAAAAATTATGGGGTGGCTCCCATCATGCTATTATCCACATTAACCTACCAGGGGGAAGGCAGCCTTGAAGTTTCCAGACAGATACTAAGCAACCCCGAATTAACCGATCGTCATATAGAAAATATTCTTATTATTTTACGGGAAAAAAAATATTATGGTCTAAATATCACCTTTCAATTTCTGAATAAACAAAATAGCATGACCTATGAAGTCTATACCATCAAACTAAAGGAACGTTTAAGCAGAGAAGGATTTCTTGTATTCATTACATTAGTCCCTGAAATCCTTCTTGATCAGAATAACGTTGCATTTGAGAGAATTAATTATTCAGTACTTGGCGAGCAGGCGGATGGGATTACTATGATGAACTATAATTGGGGGTTCTCCTATGGTCCTCCGGATCCGGTAAGCTCTATTTATTTAATGAGAACATTTCTAAATTATGCCCTTACAATGATAGATCCTGCTAAAATTGATATTGGTATGCCCATCATCGGCTATGACTGGGAACTGCCTTATATTCCCGGTATTACGAGAGCCAACTCGTTAACCCTTACCTCCGTTCTCGATCTGGCGCGGGAATATCATTCTACCATATATTTTAATGAGCAATCAAAAACGCCTTATTTTCAGTTTGCAACACATTATAGAAATCTTTTCACACAGCATATCGTCTGGTTTATTGATGCAAGAAGTATTGATGCCCTTGTGCATATGGTTCAGGAGTATCAATTGGCCGGTACAGGGATATGGAATATCATGAATTATTATCCCCAGATGTGGCTTGTCATTAACTCACAATATGAAATTGAATCAATACCTTTATGAAATTTTAGCCTATTAATTTCTTCCCGGCAGCCACGTACCGGCAGAATTAATAGGCTAAAATTTCGTGTCCGTTATCCGTAATCAGGACGGTTACTTCCCATTGTGCCGAGTCCTTCCCATCCTTTGTATATATGGTCCATCCATTGTCTGCATCCAGTCGGATCTCATTACTTCCCATATTAATCATCGGCTCTATGGTAAATACCATTCCGGGAACCATGAGCATCTCTGTTCCTCTTCTCGTTACATAACTTACGAAAGGTTCTTCATGAATCAGGAGTCCTACCCCGTGTCCTCCGACTTCTCTCACAACACTGTATCCTTGGGATATGGCAAAGTCATTGATTGCCTGCCCCATATCACCAAGAAAATTCCAGGGCTCCACCTGACTTAAGCCAACCTCAACGGCCTCTTTTGCCGTCTCAACCAGACGTTTTCTTTCAGGGCTTACCTCTCCCAACAGATACATCCTGGAGGCATCAGAATAAAATCCTTGATATATCGTCGAGACATCAACATTGAGAATATCCCCTTCCTGCATAATAATATACTCCGAAGGTATTCCATGACATACTTCCTGATTGATGGAGGTACATACACTTTTGGGAAACCCTCTATATCCTAAGGGTGCAGGAATTGCGCCATAGGAAAGGGTTCGGTCATATACCATTTGATTGATTTCTTGCGTGCTCCTGCCGCTTTGTATTCTTTCCGAAACATAATCTAAGATTGCTGTATTTATTTTCCCGCTTTCTCTTATCCCCTCTATTTGCTCATTGGTTTTAATCAGTGCTCTTCCAGGAACGATATGCCCTTTTCTCTCATATATTTTCATTCTTTTCTCTATCTCGTAGTGACATGATTTGTACGTTTTCCCACTGTTACACCAGCACAAATCGTTTCTGTCAGGCTTATGATACATATGAACCGTTTCCTTTTCTGTACTAGGTGTCCAATTGATAAAGATATAGCTTGTGTTTCCCAAGATCATAAATAATCACATCAAAGTTAAAGGAATATCGCCCAAACAGGTTCGTATCGTCAAAATGGTCTTTACTTTCATAATGACGGTCGTAAAAATAATAATACCCTTTTCCGATGTCAGGAATAGCAGGTATTTCCTCGTCAAAACATGTGATAAGGGATTCCCTGGACTTGTTACCATATACTGCTGTCTGTAAATTATCCGTGAGCGGAAGCAGCTTCCATTTCTCATTTTCCTTCATCCCCTGTTCCATGTCTTTTGCCTTCTCATCACTGAATTCGATTTCAATATACGTACTGCCATCCCCCATGCCACCATGGGTATCTATAGATTGTTTTATCGTTCCGTCTGAGATATCAATGCCCAAATCCTTTAGATTCTGTCGGTTCAGGGAGTTATTCTTACATCCGGTAAGTATAACGAGCAGCACAAGCAAAGCACTGCATAATATCTTGCGCATATACTGCCTCCTTCCTGATATCGTAATTCATCTGGGCTTCAGCTGCTATAAAGCTGCAAAAGCATTCGTTTCTGCCGCGACTATTTCACTTCATAATTATTAACATTACAGCCATCCTCTTTTACCGGTTCCGCCTTCACAATAAACCATACCTTCCACTTTCCTGCCCCCTCACCTGCGCTGCCGCTCCCGGTGACATTATAAAGACCAGTTTCATGGAGGATTGATTTGATCCGATCAGCTTCCGATTTATTACATAATACGAAGTGTTTATATATCGTCCCCTTCTCGAACTGATTCAGGACATATTTCCCGTCTTCATACCGGTACAAAAGCCTTTCATCCTGCTCAAAGTTAATCAGGTTCCCCGTTCGATAGATGTACAATCCTTCCTCAGAAATCAAGATCTCAGAGTTGTATTGCTTCGTATCAGGGGAAGGCTGTGTATCCCTTCCCTTTTCTTCACGCTGTTTGATTATTTTTCTCGCGTTATATTCCAGATCTCTTGTAATATATTCTTTAAATTCTTCCATATTATGTATTCTACTGTAAACACCTTTGTCTTCATAGGCCTTTTGAAATTTCTTAATCTTCAGGAATGAATCTAATTCACTGTCTGACAGTTCATCAATTTTCTTATTTGTTTCCCAAAAATAAAGAATGACGGGCATCTTCTGATGAAACCCTGCCTCAATCTCAGATTTCGTCCCGGATTCATTGTCATGGGTTTTTGTCCCAAACTTCAGTCGAAATAACCCCAACAAAATATCACAATTTCTTAGTAATAAGTCTTCAATCAGGCCCTGTGCCCCTTTGGTATCCTCATAAATCGTAACCGGCAGATCTTTTTCCCACAGTACCGCATTAAAGATGAAATCTCCCAGTCTCAGGGAATTAATATAATTCATAATTTGGCTTCTTTCCTCTTTTAAATCACCGGGAGAAGAAACAAAAACTTTAAATATTTGTACCGATTCCATTTTAATTTCTCCTTTGCTCTCTTTATGATCTATCCATCCCTTTACAGTGATCTAATTCGCTCAAGCCGGTCGTTAACAGGGATATCATGAAGTATAGTTATTTTACTCCTTTTGATCTGGAATTACAATATTTACCTGATAAAAATTATAATTAGATTCAGTAATCGCTGCAACTGCTCTCCATATAATAAAAGTAAAATGATTCCGAATCATACTTTAATCCTTTTTCATCTCAAATGCGGTACGGAATGTCTCAACCGACTGAATCTCCTCAATATTAACAGGAACTTCAAACGTAATATCGACGATATAAATCGGAGCATAATTCCCCTCTCCATCACTTCCCGACCCCCAGCTCAGACTAAAATCATCCTTTGACAGAACGGTTCCGTCCTTCAATAATATTTGAGTATCTTCCACCCCTTTACTGAATGCTTCAAATTGTCCTTTCGATTCAGACTCTTCATACTTATAATTAATCATACAGGTTAGCGGAGTAATCTGAATATTCTCAAGATAAAATTGATATTCCCCTTCCTGAACTTTCTGATGAAAATATCTATTTTTGCTGTGGTCTGAGATGTTATCCATGTTGATTTGAAATTCCCACGTCTGATCATACAAAGAATAGAACTGGGGTGTATTCATCGTAAAATACCCAAATTTGCTAAACTGAACAGAATAACTGCCTGAAAGAATATCATCATAGGATTTGAGAATACAAAGTATGATCAGCTGGTTGTCTGCAAGGGAGGGTTGCGAGTCACTATAGATGTACTGGACACTTGCGCAATACATATGTTCAAACATATCCCCACCAATTACATCATTAAATCTGTAATTTTGAAGCGTAGGAAAATCTGTTTTATACAGAACACTATCCAGTTGTTTTGCCGTAACCTTAATTCCCATTGTCATCATATTCCCGCTTTTGAGTACATCCATGATATCAATACGCAGTTCATTGGTATCTACCACTGTTCCAATGGAAGATGAGGCAATGGATGCCAGCTGATCCACATCCATATAATTTTGCCCTTTACCCGAACCCGCCTTCTCTGCAAAGTAGCATCGAAAGAAATCTCCTCCGGCTAAGGTATAAGCCAGCGCTGAGGTAGCACCGATAATGACGGTAATGCATATGGAGCAAACTATGACTGCTATTCTGGAGTATCTCAATTTATGATTTCCATGTACTGCGTCACCGGCATATACCGTACGCTCCAACAATTTCTTCTTCCAGTCTGCCGGTGTTCTTATCTGTTCAAACTCATTCCATTGATTCATTGATTATCTCTCCTTTCAGAATTTCTTTCCCGCGCTTCATCCATGATTTTATGGTGTTTTCATTCTTTTTTAGAATGATGGAGATCTCTTTTATCTTATAACCTTCAAAATAATAAAGATACAATACCGTAGCATAGTTTAGGGGCAGGGACTTTACCAGTTGAAGCATGGGGTACTCTGTATGATCCTCTGTTTTTATAATTAAGGAATCGATATCCTCACATTTTCTGTGAAATATTTTTCGCTTTAAATCCTTGCAATCATTCATCGTTACTACAATGAGCCATTTTTTTACTTCTAGAAGACTTTTTTCTCTAATCGGATTCTTCCAAAGCTTTAAGAAAACATTTTGATAACAGTCTTCTACGTCGTGGTAATTCTTCAGGTTGACATAACATAATCTTGTAACCATATCTGAAAACATATCAACCAAATCTTCAAATGAATGCTCACCCTTATCATAATCGTCCATGATAGCTCCCCCTTTACCTATATAACGTCTCAGACTACCGGAAAGTTGCAAAAAATCCTTCTGCTTATCGTATAAAAATGATAAGTAGAAGGATCAGATCCTCTCGTTACTGCAATTCCTGTCTCATTTACCGGTATTAGTTCAATTTAATATATCTGCGTTTGCCGTTCCCTACTTTTTCGTGGTTATTTTTCCATTTCCATCAAAGACAATGCCATACTTTTTAGAATATCCATTGATTTTCTTAATGATTCGCTGCTTTTCACTCCCTTTGCTTGGCGTCGGCTGATAATCATTTTTACTGCTCACAGAGGATACGGAGCACGGAATAATACGAACGTCATCACCCGGCACAAATTTATCATTGTGAAAGGAAAATGTCTGCTGATAAATCATCGTATCCTTATCCGGCGGATTTGTATTCCCTCCAAAACAGAAGTTGCCCAGGCTGTATACGATATATGCATTCTTATATTTTTCAATCGGCTGAAGGACATGGGGATGATGTCCCAATACCAGGTTTGCTCCTCCATCGATGGCCATACGGCTCAAATCCACCTGTGCTTTTGTTGGGATACTGGTTCTTTCTATTCCCCAGTGGAAACTCACAATAATCAAATCCACCTTTTTACTCTTGATTTCCTTCAATGCATCGGTAAGGATTTTCTCGTAGACATCCTTTGCGACTCCCACCTCCTGAATTGAAATCATCCCTATCTTCTTCCCCTTGGTTTCATAAATTCCGATTTTACGATAGGAAGAGTAAACAATATCGGCTTTTTTAAAGGTATCTATGGTATCTGTATAACTGATTTCCCCATAATCCCTGACGTGATTATTGGCAAAGGCAACGGCTTCAACAGAGCCCTTGGTAAGAATATTAATATAGGAGGGTTTTCCTCTGAACGCCCATTTCTTATCCACCCGGCTCCCTCTGCTGCTTAAGGTTCCCTCAAAGTTTACAATCGTCATATCATCTTTCTCAAAAATCGGCTTTACATTCTGAAGAAAATAACCATCTTTCTTCTGCTTGTTATATACCGAGAAGAAATTTCTATCTGCATACTGATTGATATCACTGGATAGCGTACAATCGCCTGCAGCACTGATCGTAATTGTAATATCCTCGGTCACTGTGATCTTACATACTGCCTCTGCTTTTCCCAGTGTCAGTGTAACGCTTGCTTCGCCCCAATGGAGCGCCTTTATTTCACCTGCGGCAGATACAGTTACAATCTTTTTATTACTGCTCTGATACTTTATCTTTTTCCCTGATAAGTTTTGACCTGATAGGGTGGCTTTTAAGGCATAACGATCCCCCTGCTTTATGGAGAGCTTTTTAGCCACCTTGATTGTTCCGGTATATTCTATGGGTAGTTTATCTGCCTCCCGCTGCGTTTGATCCGGTATTGTCCGGGGCTGGCCTGTTGCTTCTTCCTGATGATTTGGTGTGGCGGCCGAGGTGCCATCCCCTCCCTCTGATGATGTTTCTACTGCTGCGCTATTCGGGTCGACCTCCTGTGCCTCTGCCTCTTTGATACGAAAAGCAAATATCATCAGCATACAGAGAAAGGAAAATAATATGATTGCTTGTCCTTGTCTTTTTGACATTTTAATAACTCCGTTCTATGTAGAATTCTTCTTTATTGCAGGTATACAAGTCTGTCCCCACCATTATACCATATAAATCCTAAAATTTATTCACCATTTTTATCCTGTTAAGCGGTTTGTTTACCGGGTTTATGCAAACCCTATTTTCTGTAATGAAAGAATCCCACTGACAATCGTAATTCAATACGACTGGCAGTGGGATTGAGTAATTATAATATTCCACACAAAACAAGGATATGTTTTACTATAATTCCACTACCTCCAGATCAAGTATATTGGCAATGGAAATCATCTTTTCTTTTAATTTCCCGTAACACAGGGAATAATGATGTGGAATCTCTTCTTCCACGATTTTATAAATCGCATCCCGAACCGGCATTTCGATCTGAACATTTACCATACTGCCGTTGGTATACATTTTCGTAGGCACCGCTTTTCCCTCAAATACGAACATCTTATATTTACCATTGATATTACAGATTCTTGCGCCTGTAATATCCCCGGGCTTTAGGGTGCACCAGAATGCTGCCCCCTGCCCCGCCAGTGGATGATTGCACAACTGCGCCCTACATTCAGGATCCATCATTTTCTCGCCTGCATTTCCACAGTGCCAGAACGTTAAGGTATTCTCCTTTTCGTCAATGTTAATCAGGTCAGTGATAAAGCCTGCCAGATCCGTCAGCTGATTTTGGATAATCATAGCTAATGCAGCATCTACATCACCTTCACACCCAACATTAATACCCATGTCACCAAGTCTTCCAAGAACAGCACATGGGGTTGTATGAAGGTTACCCATTTCCGGCCAGCATTTGATGACAGAGTAGTCATAGCCGGAATTTTTAATTACCTCCTGCATTGCATAAAACAATCTTGAATGATTTTCCAGATGTCCTTCCGGTAATTTAGAGGTATCATATTTTGAACTCATAGAATTCATATCTGCTTCAATTTTCTCTGACTGCTGAATAGCCATGGTGTCAAAAAGAACTTTAAGATCTGTTTCTTCCATACGAATTCCAAAGGTCCTTCTGATTAATCCTTCATCAAACGCACTGCTGTAAAATGCGGTCGGACGGTAGCCCAGCAACCCTAAGGTTATATTTTTTAAGTTTTTTATCACTGCATAAGAATCCAGAAGATTAAGAACTTCATTTTCCGATCTCTCATCTTCCTTGCCGCCATAACTAAAGTAGGACCGATGCCCCAGACGTTTGAGTGATGCACTGTTCATTGTAGCTGCCACCAAAGCATTGGCCCATAAACGGGTACCGGTAAACGGAGGCTCATATGGCGTCCAGAGCAAAATCGGAACATTCAGGTGATCTGCGATATAAGAGGAATAATCATCACCTGCAAAAGCACCATAGACCATAATAACAAAATCCACTTTTTGATCCCCAAACTTTTCTGTACATGCTTCCAGGGAGGTCTGGTTTCCTACAACTTCATCCGAAAAAGTCCACTGATATTTATCCTGCTGCTTTGCCCATTCCTTATATTCTTCCTGTCTCTTATCCGGTAATTCTCTGGGCCACCTTCCGGAACAAACCGTCATCATACCTATATTTAATTTTCTTTTCATAATCTTTTACCTCATTTCTGCGCTATTTCATGGCTCACTTTGCGGGTTATCGCGCTTTCTAAATCTATGCCTTGCCAAAAGAACCTGATAATTCAATAATTTTCTTTACATCCTCAATCAACATATCCGAGGCACGATTCATGATCATAAAGCTATGACCTTTATGATCCATTTCTGTAATTGTACTCTGTAGATGCTCCACATACTGATATCGGATCTGTGTGCCAAAATTAATTTTTGCTACACCAAGCAGGATTGCTTTTTTGATAATATCCTCATTCATCCCTGTACAGCCGTGTAAAACCAACGGAATATCACTAAACACTCTTACCTTTTCCAGAACATCAAGACGAATATCAGGTGCTGTGTTATAGAACCCGTGTGCATTACCGATTCCAATTGCCAGGCTGTCCGGCTGGCATAATTGAAGGAACTTGTACACCTCTTCCGGATCAACAATATTTGGTGAGGTGACCGCTGTACCGGTATCATCAAGTCTGATCAATGCGCCGATTTCGGCTTCTACCGGAATACCTTTCTTCCCGCACAGATCAATGACCTGATTTGTAAGTCTCGCATTCTCTTCCAGGTCCAACGGTGATCCATCAATCATGATGGATGTAAAACCCAGATCCACACATTTTTTACATGTCTCAAAACTATCCCCGTGATCTAAGTGTATGGCTACCGGAACCTTCACTTTTCCTGCCCAGTGTTCTGCCACTTCTTTAAACCAGTCATCGCCTGCATATGCACCTGTCGATATATAATGAGCAAGTATAATCGGAGAGTCCATTTGCTCTGCTGCAAGGCAAATTGCCCTGATAATGTCGAAATTACCTCCCTGCGTATTAACTGCCGGTACAGCATACCCCTCTTTTCTTGCATGAATAAGCATTTCTTTTGAATTTACTATCATAAATAATCTCCTATAATCATTTGTTATCAATTTGAATTTATGTTATCTATCAACCCTTTACAGCTCCTGCTGTCAGTCCCTTAATCATATATTTCTGGAAGAAGAAGAAAATAAATACCATAGGTAAAATCCCAAGAGCAGATGCAGAATTAATCAATTGCCAGTCACTTACTTCTCCAAGGTACGTCAGCTTTAAGCCCTGTGAAAGAGTCCAGAGGGATTCTGATCGAATCAATGTAATTGCATGCAAATAGTCGTCCCAGGTCATCAGGAAGCTGTATATTCCCACTGCAAGTAAACCAGGTACCACAAGTGGAACGACAATACCAAATAGTGTTCTTAACCTGCCGCAGCCATCAACATAGGCAGCCTCTTCAATATCTCTGGGAATTGAGTCAAAGAAGGATGCCATTAGTGATACGGCAAACGGGATCTGCGTTGCACATATTGCAAATACCAATCCAATTAATGTATCATTCAAGCCTATTTTACTAAGTATTGTGTATAATGAAATTAATCTGCTGATTACAGGAAACATTTGAGTGAAAATAAGTGTTGCAAGGACTACTCTATTCCATTTGATTTTAATTCTGGATAACGCATATCCTGCAAAAATAGAGACGATACAAATAATAATGGCGGATAATGCTGATACTATCACATTATTTTTATAATATACAAAGAACACGTGATCCGTAAATAATGTTAAATACCCTGCAATAGAAAACTTTTCGGGCCAGAACGTCGGAACGGTTCTGTATGACTCCGGGTTTACTTTCAATGATGTTACGATCATCCAATAAATTGGGAATAACAAAAAGACAAAAACGATAATAAGAGCAATGTATTTCAATATATTACCTGTTATGCCAAGAGATTTTTTTCTGATTAATGCTTTACTCCTTGCCATTTTAATGTTACCTCCTAGCCTAAATCTTCGGATTTAAAAATTCGATTGAAAATAATAACTACTATGATCATCAACAATAACCAGACAGTTGTAACCGCAGCACCCGACCCATAATTAAAATTAACGAAGGCCTCATCATAGGATAAAACAGCAAGGGAAGTTGTTGATCTTGAAGGACCTCCATTGGTAAGAGCTGCAAACAACGGGTATTGTTTAAAATTCTCGATAATACACATTGACATCGATACTTTAATTACACTTTTCATATACGGAATAGTTATTTTAAATAATCTTACCACACCGCTTGCACCATCTACTTTTGCTGCTTCCATAATATCCTCCGGAACATTCTGAAGACCTGCCAGAAGTAAAAGCGTAATTAATGGTATCTGTTTCCATAATGCCGCTATGGAGACACCCCACAATGCGGTAGAAGTACTATTTAACATTGCAAAATTTGATACTGATCCATTGGATAAAACACCGACCAGATATTTTAACAATCCATAAGGACTTGAAAATATCCAGGACCATAGCAATGCTGCAATCACCGTGGGTACCACCCATGGAATCATCATGATGCTTCGAAGAACCCTGGCACCCCGGATGTTTGAATTCAGGATCAATGCCAGCGTCATGCTTATCATAAAGGTGGCCAGAACCACTGCCAGAACAAATTCTAATGTGATGATAATTGATGACTGTAATTTCCCTGATTGCCACAAACGGGTATAGTTAGCAAAATTATTCCATTGCCCGCTGATTCCGTTTACCAGATTGTTGATTTTATATGTAGTAAAGCTCATGATAACTGAGTTCACAATAGGTATAAGGATAAATATAATGCAGATGATGAATGCCGGTGCGATAAGCGCCATCCAAAACATCAAATCCCTGTTACTCCTGCTGTTGAATTTTACTTTCAGTTTTTGTAAGTAATTTGTTTTACTGCCATCCATAATAATACTCCTTTTTGATGTATCCGGGCGGGAGGAGGGGATTTAACTCCCGCCCATGAAGTAATGCAATTTATTCCTTTATTGATTAATATAATAATCTGCGTCTGTGATATATTGTGCAACAGAATCATCCAGTGACATTCCATTCACTGTATAGTTAAGAACCATTGTCGCTAGTTTGGTCTGAACACTGATAATTGGTTCAATTGATGGTTGTGCCGAAATATTTTTAATTCCTTTATAGGCTCCTTCAAGAATAGGAGAAATCTGAACATCTTCCATGTTCTTATGAGAAGCAAATGCAATTCCGATATTATTCAGATAATCCTGCATCGTATCTTTTGTAGTGCAGAATTGAACGAACTTATCTACGGCTGCCTTCTGAGCATCTGTCAAGGAGGAACCAATTAAGAAGGAATGAGACTCAACTAAAGTATTTCCCTTTCCATATGTACCCATGGTGGTAGGAATTGCAGCTGTTACAGTAAAATCAGCTGTGTTTTCACCTGCGCCCTGGATCTGGGCATAGCCCCAGGAGGAGTCAACATACATTACTACATTCCCTGAGCCGAATGCGGAACGATAATCTTTCAGCTTCTGATTTTCGATCGTATATTTATTGGAAATCAGGTATTTGTAGAAATCCATACACTCCTTCACTGCTGCTGCATTATCACCGGTTGTTAAATCGGCCAGTGAACCGTCATCATTCAAAAGGGTACCACCGAATGCTTTTAAAATTGCATTAATATTGGCACCGGTTGCTGATACTTCAGCTGTTGTGAGGCCAAAGATTGTTGAAATGTCCGGATTACCGGAATAGAACTTGCTAAGTGTTTCGATCCAGGTTTTTAATCCGTCTAAAGTTGTCGGGAAATCATTCATGGAAAGACCGGCTCCTTCAACAAGGTCTTTATTGACAAATATAACTGAATTAGTATAATAGTGAGGTACACCATATACTTTTCCGTTATACTTAAAGGCATCCAAAACATCTTTATAGTATCCATCGTAAAAGTCAGCACTAAGTACATTGGAGGGTTCCTGGATAAATCCGGCTTCTGCCAAAGCCGGTATCCAGGAAACTTCTCCATAAACCAGATCCACGGTGTTTCCTGAAGCAATATCATTTGTAAATGTAGTTACCATGCTGTTGTAATCTACGGTAATTACTTCCACCTTAACATCCGGATTTTTTGATTCAAAATCTGCTACTGTTTTTTCCCAAAAATCTTTCTTTGCTGTTTCAGATAAAGCATAATTGTAAAAACGGATGGATGTCGGTTCGGCGCTGTCCTTTCCTGTATCATCACCGGTCTTGTTATCAGTTACCGTTTGGGGGTCATTCCCCACCTTTTTACCATCATCTTTTGCTTCTTTGCTGCAGGCGACCAGCAAAACAGTACTCGCAAGCAGCATAATAAAGGTTACCAAAATCACTAAAAATTTTTTCATTCTTTCCTCCTACTATCCTTCATTGGGATTTATTTATTTATTCAACCGGTATCACCGGTTTGAAACTAATTTGGTGAAACTAATTTACCTGTAATCTTCAGTTTCATGTTGTTTCTCTTTCTATCAGTTCTGTAATGAAAAATTTCTCATAGGGTTCTCCTCCTGATATCATATTACATAACATATCAACCGCTTCTTTCGCTATCTCCTTTCTCTGAATTTCTACTGTTGTCAGTGTGGGTACTACAAATCTGCTTAATCTTGAGTTATCGAAACCTACAACTTTTATATCTTTGCCTGCTTCCAGCCCGATTGACCGGATCGCTTTCATTGCAACAATTGCCATGTTATCATTTCTTGCAACAATTCCATCCACTTTTAAACCATTTTTAATTTTTGTACATATCTGTTCCATGGTTTCCTCTTCTGAGGTGCATTTTGTAATAATTCTCTCAGCGTCAAATTCCAATTCATTCCTTTTCACAGTATCAAGAAAAGCACTGAGTCTGTAATCCTGATTCGTTGAAAAATTATTATGCTTGCTGGTACGGTCAATATAAATCAAATTCCTGCAGCCTTTTCCGATCAACAGCTCAGTTGCTCGTTTCATACCATCAAATAAACCGGTATAAATTCTGGAGGCTTCCTCAAATTTATTTTTATATTTAAAATTCATAAATAAAACAACCGGGATATTGGCATTAATTATCCGGTTAATATCATGCTCTGATAAACTGACTGAGTTGATGATAATGCCATCGACATGTCTGGATAAAATTCTGTTTACGAAATTTTCATCATTACGATCAGAACACAGAGAAATCAAATATCCCTTCTCATAAGAAAATGTATCCATATCCTTTACGAGATTTCCAAAGTGTTCATTTTCAATCTGATCAACAATAAATAGCATATGATAGCCATTCTTGCCCCTTAAGCTTCTTGCTATGACATTAGGCGTATATCCAAGTACCTTAACAGCCTCCAGTACTCGTTCTCTTTTTTGTTTTTCGACATATCTGTTATTGTTCAAAACATAGGAAACGATGGTTTCACTCACTCCGGCATAGTTTGCTACATCTTTTCTGGTAACTTTGTTCATAAGCTTTATCATCCTTTTCCGATTATTTAGAATGCACTGTCAATTTTATTTACTTTGTATATGTACACACGAATGTATACTTATGTTTTTTATTATATCATGCAGTCAAATTAGTGTCAATACGTGTGTATAAAATAATTATTCCGTCATTATCTCCATAATAAGCAGATAAAAGGCATGCTAAAATCCTCTTTCCGCCTACCCTTCCAATCATCTTTTCTTTGGGTTATAAAAATTACACGAACGATTGGAATGATCGGAACATAAAACCTGTCTGTATCTATATATGCAACATATTCAAAAGCTTACTGCAGCAAAAAACCTCCGTAAATAATAGCCTTCCGCTATTATTTACAGAGGTTTTAGACAGTTGGATCAACAGAACCCTTCTTAATAAGCCAGAATTTCATGCCCACGATCCGTAATCAAAACAGTGACTTCCCATTGAGCAGAATCCTGACCATCCATTGTACGAATTGTCCAACCATCCTTCTCATCGATCACGACATCTGATTTGCCCATATTTATCATTGGCTCAATTGTAAAGATCATACCCGGAACCAATAGCATTTCTGTTCCCTTTTTTGATACATGACTCACAAACGGCGCTTCATGAACTTCCATTCCCACTCCATGACCGCCGATCTCTTTAACGACACTGTATCCATTCACACGGGCAAAATCATTGATCGCCTGACCGATATCACCCAGAAAATTCCACGGGCGGGCATGTTCCAAGCCCATATCAATTGCTTTTCTGGTTGTCTCGACTAATCTTTTACGCGCATCACTTACCCTTCCTACCCCGTACATTCTTGATGAGTCCGAGTAAAAGCCGTTTACTTGCGTCGTGACATCAATATTTAGAATATCTCCATCCCTTAATATTACCATTTCTGATGGAATTCCATGGCAAACAACATTGTTAATAGAGATACAGACACTTTTGGGAAACCCCTCATATCCGAGTGTTGCCGGAATCCCGCCAAGTGCTCTGGTTTTCGTATCAATCAGCCGATTAATCTCCTGCGTACTGATCCCCTGCTGAATATAGTCTGTAATGTAATCCAATAGTTCAATATTGACTTTGCCGCAATCTCTGATTCCATTAATTTGTGAAGAGGATTTGATCATCTTTCTTCCCGGGACAATACACCCCCGTCTTTTATATGACTGAACTCTCTCATCCAGATTAAAATGGCACATCTTATATTTCTTACCGCTGCCACACCAGCATACATCATTTCGTTCTAATTTCACTGACATCCTCAACCTCTGATCTTATACTAAGGAGTTACAGCAATCACCAATTTATGATCAGGTGAAAATTGCGGCATTGCTATGCGAAACTGACTTGGCGTATATCCATATTTTTTATGAAAGGCTCTTGAAAAGGCTTCACCGGAAGAAAAACCGTATTGAACGGCTATGTCTATAATCTTATGGTTGGTTTCTCTTAGTTCTACAGCAGCCTGTGCCAGCTTTCGTCTCATAACGTATTCCTTGAATGAAATCCCCGCCACTTCATGAAATTTCGCGGAACAATAAAAGGAAGAATACCCGACATAATCAGACATCTTTTCAAGCGTTGGGTCCTCTTTTAAATTAATCTCCACCCAGTCTATCATATTTTCAATGGTTTTAACCGACAAATGATCCACTCCCTGTAATCATATTTTATCATATTCAAATAATTCTTCCTGATCCCAGTTGCGAATTTTACTCTGTAAATTCAATCACTTTAACATAGCTCTCCTTCGTTTTATTACCATTTGCATCCTCAAATCCTGCTTTTATATAGAAACTCACACTGCTTAATTGATTCAGGTATTTCGTTGAACGGATCGATAGTGTTTTACCATCTTCCTCCCAAACCATATGAACCGGAATACGATGTCCCTCCGAATCCCTGACGTATATTAAGTCCTCCGGAAGCTTTGAGGTATTCATATTCCGGGAAAATGCTATCGATAACTGAAATGTCTGCTGCTTGTTCATCTGATAGGATCCCATAGGAATACTGCGATCCAGATCAAAATCCTCCGGGTAATATTGATTCAAATCTATTTCCAGTATATGATTTATATCAATCCCTTTGCTATAGTTTAGAATGCCATCTTCAATGTTCATATTAACATTTACCTGTTGATCAATCAGGATCGGATCCCCGCCCGGATTCATCTGATAAAGTCCCTGATCCCCGCTCACATAATATAATACGTCACGAAAGACTGCGATTGGATAGCCAAATTGCTGTAACAGTGTTTCTTTCCCAGTACCATCCAGATGAATTCTGTAAATTCCGTCGTTATCGGAATAATAAATCCAATTATGAGGAATGTCCAACACATAGCCATCATAGATATCTTTCATAAAATCATACCCGGAATCCGTACAAGGCTCCGGTTCCACAGCACCCTCCCCCGGATATCCTTCAATCATCTTATAATCACCATATCCCATGCTGTTTAATCCGTCCATTCTGGTCTCATCATTCATTAATGCATTGCGCAGAAAACTTATATTACTGCCGGCACTGCCTGCTCCCCAGGTAAAATCAGAATGATAGCGATTCCCCATCAAAGTGACAATGTTCCAGGCATGCGGTACATTGGAGATATAAACGGAGGGAACCCCAACAAAATTAAGCACATAATCAGCGATGAAACTGAATCCGCCACAGATTGATTTTTGATTCACTAAGAGACTGCCCGCGGTAAAGGTTGTGGGATCGTTTAGATCATCTGTATAATCCGCATATTTTGTAATGTAATCATATACTGAGAAGAATTTCTGAAGAGATGTATCCTCTTTGGGTGCTACATTATAAAGCAAATGATTCATTTGAGCATAAAAGGAATCCTGATAGGTCCTGATTTCCTGTGGTGTATCCTCTGTGTATTGAAATATTATTGTCTTATAATCATCACTCCATTTTACCCGGTAGAAATAAAACAATTGCAATCCTGCCTGTTCATACAAAGTCGAAGCAGTGTCCATAATCTGTCTTGGTTTTAAATCAAAGGATGAGATATCTGCCGTTTCCTCTCGATTTGAAATCGCCTGAAATAGATAATTATACAACTCCCTGTCCGGATGATAGTTCTTAATCATGTATCCTGACAACTGGGAATAAGGGTTATCATTAAAAAAATCCTTATACGATGGGTCGGGAATCACTTTAACATCCTCGATCCGGACTTCCTCCTCAGCAGGGGTCAGGCCGGGTGTCATTGACAGCGCCGGGGAAGGCTTCTCCTCTGGACTCGAATTGTCGACCCCCTTGTGAGAACATGCATTTATTAGGACCAACCCTATAATACATAGCACTATACGGATCAGCTTTAATTGTTTTGACATAGTTTACCTCCAGCTCTTTAGCATCATGACTTATATTCAAAAAATTTGCAACGAACATCTTAACCGATGCCAAGAACATTCTAGTAAAAATATATGACAGGTATATGTCAGATCATTGTATCTTTCATTTATCCTTAAATTCTATTTTGCCTCTTCTGAGGTTTCAAGCCTGCCCAACTACTTAAAATTGTTGACCATCCCGTCCTCACCCTTCGTGCCAAATATGGATAACTTATTCCGAAGCTGATCAAAAGCAATCCGGCAGCTGCAAGATAGTACTTTTCTCGATAGCTGCCCCTTGACATTGAGAACAGGTAGAAATCCTTCACATATTTAGCACCGCTCATATTGATCAGGTAGTAAACAATTGGCAGCATATAAGCGACTGCAATCTGATCGAAGATGGCATAAGCACATAGCCCCATTCCCCCAAGGAAAAACGCCTCAGCCAGAGTACCGAATAAAAATCTATCCAATGGGAATATGCAATGCTTCTGCTTCAGCACCAGAAGAACCAGTCCAATCAGGAGAACCAGACAACATCCGGCCTCCAGAACCCTGATCAGGGTAACTACAGTAGTGTTCGTATACTTAGTTCCCACAAGCTCCCTGATATCCTTATCCTGCTCCGGCAGGGATATGGGCGTCAGAAGGATAATTCCAATCAGAGCTGTATACATCTCCAGAACTCTGGCTGTGTTAGAGATGTTTAGATATTCAATCCCCATGAGTAAGGGTGTAAGCAGTAAAAAGGCTACGGCAACCAGAAACTGAGGTAACAGATTATTCTTCAAATTTGACCCTGCGATGTGGAAAAATCTTACCACGGATATCAAGCCTCCCTCTTCTCTTACTCTCATATAACCAGATGGATATAAATAATAGCAGGATAGCAATTAAGGTGTAAACCATTCTGTTAAGCGTAAACTGCCTTATGTTCTCCATAAACAAATCATATTCCCCGACAGTATTATGTCTTGGTAGCAGATTCCAGCCGCAATTGCCTGACAGATTACCTGTGAATGCGCTGATATACCACCAAAAGCCCTGAACGATAATTGCTAAGGCCGTATCCGTAAGCTCTGTCAAAAGCATCCCAACGGACGTCGTTATCATAATCGTCGGAAGCAGCCATACCAGAATATATTTGGGAAATGCCAGATAATCAACTGCAATTCCCTGCCTGACTCCGGTAATGATACATGCTATTCCCATAAAGGACGATAATAGCAGCACAGGAAGCAACAGCATGGTAACCATAGCCAGATATCTCGATATTACGATATGGAAGGAGGACGCTCTTCTTGAACCGATAATCTCCGCAGCCTTCGCACGCCTGTCCCGAAGTCCTCTGGTAACTGCCAGAAATACAGGAAGTATGGCAAGTGTGATGCCAAGATAGTCACAGAAAATCCTTGCATATGCACCTGTCAGATGATCCTTCTCTATGATGTCATTATAATCCTGCAAGGCCTGCTCATAGGTCTTCGGAACATAAGCATTGCTTTGAAGCTCATCCCTGGCATAGCTTGACCCACCACCCAGCAGCTTATCTGCCTTAGTCATAAGTTCTGTAAAATGCTCATAGGTCACATCAGGAAGCACCTTTAATTGCAATTCATCCGAACCATCCGTTCCTGTTGTATTGGTATTTGGTTCTTGCGCATCCCCCTCCTTAGCCACCACCTCACCATTAGCAGAAATACTATATGAATCCCCATTCCCGCTGGAATCCACCCAGTATTTATCAGAGTAAGATTCCTTAAGCCAGTCATCCAGCTGATCTCTTTCCATTCCGGTTACCTCGGTGATGATATCCCCTATTTCCCTCTGCTTTTCCTTGCTCAATACCACCTTCTTAATAAAACCAATGGGATAAGTGCTATAGTTGTTATACAGATATTCCCGTGTCAAATTAGCAAGACTCATATTCATGATGACTGACTCATCCTCACTCGCTGCAAAGCCATAAGATTCCTGTCCCGGTATCGGCTTGCTGACATTTTCAGAACCCAATTGTGTTGTGTATATTAACAACATACAGATGATGATTACATAATAGGTAAGGCATTTCAGCATTTGCCTGCATTCCTTGAGTAAAAGTGTCCAAAGCATTATAACACCCCTCCCTTATCACGCATTAGATACATATAAGCATCCTCTACATTCGGTTCACAGGGTATGGCTCTGTCAAAAGGCTTTCTGTCGGCAATGAAACGTACATTAATTCGATTGTCGAGGGAAAGCATACTTGTTATGATATACTTCTCCCTAAGTCCGGGCAGCTCCGCCTTACTTACCTCGACGGTATAAAGCTTTCCCTTCGCTTCGTTAAGCATATGCTCTACTGTTCCCTTAAAAATCAACTCTCCTTCATCCAGCACCGCAATATTCTCACAGGTGGCTTCGATATCACCTACAATATGCGTGGAAAGAATTACAATTCTATCCTGTGCTATTTCACTCAGCAGATTACGAAAGCGCACTCTTTCCTCCGGATCAAGTCCCGCGGTTGGTTCATCCACAATCAACACCTTCGGATCATGCAGTATCGCCTGTGCTATTCCCAGACGGCGCTTCATACCACCGGACAGAGCCTTCACCTTGGTACGGTATTTGTCCTGGAGATTAACCTTCTTTAGCAGCACTGGAATTTTCTCCTTTCGCTGTGCTTTAGAAAGGCCCGACAGGACTCCAAGATAATCCATCGCTTCATATACGGTCATATTGGCATACATGGAGAATTCCTGCGGCAAATAGCCGATGATTTTACGAATTTGTGCCTCCTTCGTCACCGGTATCCCACATACTGTTACCATTCCCCTTGTCTTTGGAAGCAATGTAACCAGCACCTTCATGAGCGTGGTTTTACCGGCACCATTCCTTCCCAGCAGTCCGAACATTCCCTGCTCAATTGTTAAGTTTAAATCCTTCAAGGCCTGCTTTCTTCCATAGTATTGGTTTAGGTTTTCAATTAATATTTCTGAAGACATCGTTACCTCTTTACTCCTTTCGATTCCGCACAGATTCTGCATATTCTTAGCTCTGCGCTCCTATATTAGATTTTCTGTTACGATAAATCCGTAATGTCAATGTTATTCACACTGTCACTTTGTTTATCTAGGAATAGAATAAGGCTGGAATATCTACTTTTTATCTACAATCCAGTTATTTATTCCAGAAATATAAGAAATATAAGAAAGAAACAATCTTCTGCCACATATATGCAGGATATTGGAAAACCAGAAGCATACCCCGGATTAAGAGCTAACATCCTGCTGCTTGATCCACATCAAAAGCCGCTGTAATTGCAGCTCCTCCCTTCATTCCATTGTATAAGGTGATCCAGCCACCATGCTTTTCAGAAAGCAGCTTACCTATATATAATCCAATTCCAAAATGCTCCGTCTTTCGCTTAGAGCTATCCGAATAATAAGGCTTTGTTGCCAGGATAAGCTCCCCCGGTTCAAAGCCCTTACCGTCATCTGATACGGAAAGTAATAATTGATGCTCCTCCTCTGAAAATACGAGAGTGACAAGGATTTCTGTTCTAGCATAACGAAGTGCATTCGATATCAGATTTTCAAAAACCTCCATTAAAATAGCTTCATCCAGATACAGGAAATCCGTGCCTTCACCCTTAGCGCAGGATAGCTTAACTGCAATATTATTTCTGCCGTGAAATACGCTGATTAATTCATCCAGCCTGCTCTTCAATGCTCCAAGGGTAATGCAGGTTCTATTGACCGGCAGCTCCTCAAAGCTCTGAATTTCCTTCATTGTATTACTATACCGCTCAAGCCTCTCAATATTGCCAGTCATCATGGACAGCGTTGACATCAGCTTCTCTTCACTGATCTTACCCTGTGGCAGGTATTCTGTGAGGAAATCAGCATATCCCTTCAGAACTGTCAGTGGTGTCCGAAGATCATGTGCAAAGGCGGCATTCAAGCGCTTCTGTTCCTCCATCAAATCCCACATTGCCTTATTATTCATGATCAGTTGTTTTCGCATAAAATCAAAAGATCGGCATAAGTCTCCCATCTCATCCTTACTGTCATAGCGGATATCCAGATCCAGATTATTGTCGGCGACCCTTGCTGTAGCTTCCTTAAGCAGCAGCAGCGGCGGTTTCATTTTTTTCTGATAAAAAAGGATTGACACACCTATGATACCTGCGAAGGAATAGATAAAAATGCACCAGGACTGAATGAAATCAATCACTTGAACAATAATTCTCTCGTTCTCTGTCAGCATGGAAGTATCTTTGATATTCACTATCACAAAAGTAGTGATTTCTTCCGTGTCCTCCGTATATTTAGACCAGATTCTTTTCTCCTGTTTTTCACAGAGAAACATTGTCAGGGCGTACAGACTGATAAAGGATATCACACAAATAACAATATAGGCGATTAATGCTTTTCTTAACGATAGATTGTGAAGCCATCTACCCAGAATATCAATTTTTTCATCTAGCCAATCCATTTATAGCCCACTCCCCATACCGTCTCTATCAGCGGTCTGTCCATATATTTCTGAAGTTTCAGACGAATTCTTCTGATATGCTCTGTTACAATATTACTATCACCTTCACTGTCATAGCCCCAGAGTTTTTCATAAATCCTCTCTTTGCAAAACACCTGTCCCTTATTCATACAAAGGTATTCCAGAATATCAAACTCTGTTCTGGTCAGCGCTATTTCCTCTTCCTTATAATAAACACACCGTTCATTAAAATTAACTGTTAAGTCGCCTGCAAATCTGATTTCCTCCTTCTTAACAGCTCTGGTTTCCCGCCTTAGGTGTGCGACCACTCTGGCTCCCAGCTCATCAATACTGAAGGGCTTAAGGATATAATCATCTCCTCCCAGCAGCAGTCCGTTCACTCTGTCCTGTTCTGTAATTTTTGCTGTTAAGAATAAAATAGGACAGCTTATATGTGTCCGTATTCTTCTACAGACTTGAAGACCATCCATTTCCGGCATATTAATATCCAATAAGATAATATCAGGTCCCAGTGCTGCCTTTTCTACCGCTTCTATTCCATTACAACCTGTCATTACATAATATCCCTGCAGTTCAAAATAATCCTTGAGAAGCTGGCGAATATCCGGTTCATCATCAATAATTAAAATTTTTACGCTCATATACACGACCTCGTTCTCTTTCCCTATCGCTTTCAACCGTAAGCTTACCCTATTATAATACCATATGATTCCCTACAAAATCACTACATTTCTCAGGAGCCAATCAATCCTCATTTCTTATCTATTCGTGTATAACATCAAAGTTTTGTTAAATATTAGTTGAGGTATCGATGTTCTTATTCTGCAATTTAATAAAAACCTTTCATAATATCCTTATTTTACATAATAAGAAATCCCTCCATCAACCATAGGCTCTATGATAGACAGGGGGATTTGAATTTATACCTCATTTTTTATTAACAGGCATCCAGTATATCATCACTGGTGCATTTTTTCATATCTAACTTTACAGAAAACCCTGTAAATACAATCTAAATACATTACTTACTGCCTTCCAGCTTACTCATCCCAGTTATGATATACTTCCTGTACATCATCATCCTCATCCAGAAGATCAAGGATTCTCTGCATATACTTTACATCATTCTCATCCTTTAATTCTACCCATGTTTGAGGAATCATGGTAACTTCTGCCTGAGCCATAGGGATTCCTTCTTTCTCCAACGCCTCTCTTACTTCACTGAAAGCATCCGGATCTGTCAGAATTTCAAAACTGTCTTCTTCCTCTGAAAAGTCTTCCGCTCCGGCTTCCAGCGCAGTCATCATCAGATCATCCGACTTCTTATCACATTCTTCTTTATCTATAATGATCTGACCCCTTTTATCAAACATAAAGGATACACAGCCTTGGGTGCCTACATTACCGTTTCCCTTGGTAAATGCATTACGCACATTGGCAGCCGTTCTGTTTTTATTATCTGTCAGCGCATCTACGATGATAGCTATTCCGCTAGGACCATAGCCTTCATAGGTTACTGCTTCATAATTTACAGCATTGGCATCACCTGCTGCCTTCTTAATACTTCTGTCAATGGTATCATTGGGCATATTGTTTGCCTTGGCCTTTGCAACGATATCCTTTAATCTGCTGTTAGCATTCGGATCAGCTCCGCCTTCTTTTACCGCTACGGCAATTTCACGACCGAGCTTGGTAAAGATCTTACCTTTTGTGGAATCGTTTTTTTCTTTTTTATGTTTAATGTTTGCAAATTTTGAATGTCCTGACATCTTTCAATCTCCTTATCCATGTAAGTCTCTTTCTTTTTCCTACCAAACAGCTAATATTTTAACACCGTTTATTCTGTTCGGCAAGAGTAAAATCATGTGTATCCCTTCATAAAGGTCTTATCGTTACTGTACATTCCCCATTCAAAGCCAAGAATATGATTTCGACAATTATTTATCAAAATGATTATGTCTCATTATTATGTGGAGAGGGTACTGTATCGCCTTATCAAAATTATCCTACTCTGTACTGTTGATTAATTTACTTAGTTTTTCCATGACGGATACTGTCTCCTGGGAGGTCCGGATCGCACACATAATTGTATCATCCCCAGCTATACAGCCCACAATACTGCTGATACGAAGTGCATCCAGTGCAGCTGCAACTGCCATCGCCATACCTGCAACCGTTTTGATCACCAGAATGTTCTGTGCCATATCCATGGATACAAAGCCATCCCTTAATACACGGGTATATTTCTCGCTTAATCCCTGCTCCGACTTTTGTAATACAATGTACTTTTGCCTTCCACCGTCCAGTGCAACCTTTGTTAATTTCAATTCCCTGATATCTCTTGAAACTGTCGCCTGGGTAACATTATAACCATCCTTCATCAGACGGTCCGCCAGTTCTTCCTGTGTCTCAATATCATATTTATTAATTAATTCAATAATTTTACTCTGTCTGCTAATCTTCATATTCTCATTCCCGGTGCCTTTCTTATTTTTCTGTGAACTCTATTACATATCGCTGTTGCCAAGTTTCGATTTTAGAATTTCGTATATCCCGGTGCGATTTAATTTAATTAATTTGGTATCATACTGTGCTTTCTGAATTAATATCTCATCGTCTGTTCCCAGCTCAATCACTTTATTACCGTCAAAGGTGGCAATCGCTTCCGCTTCCTGGGTTTTCTTACTTTTTCCTACCACGATTCGGATCTCATCCTCAGCAGATACCACGATACTTCTCGGACTGAGTGAATGGGGGCAAATTGGTGTGATGACGGCAACGCTTGCTTCCGGCATGACCAACGGTCCTCCTGCAGACAGATTATAGGCTGTCGACCCGGTAGGCGTTGAGACAATGACACCATCACCCCTGAAATTATCCACCAAATTCCCGTTCACATAAATACCAAGACTGATGATCCTGGAAAATCCCTTTCTGGTGATCACAATATCATTTAAGGCATAACCGATGGGCCTTTCTTTCAGATCCTGATGAAATTCACTGAATACTACTTCCCCCCGAATCATAATTCGTTTTTCAATCCGAAACTGATCCTTAAATAACCGTTCCAGTGCTTCATAAACATGTTGTTCCTCAATTTCAGCAAGAAAACCAAGTGTCCCCAGATTAACTCCTAAAATCGGGATATCATAAATCATTAAATCGTTGGCAGTCTGAATAATCGTACCGTCTCCTCCCAGTACAATTGCACAGTCAATATTCTTAACAATAACAGCAGAATCAAAGTGATCGGCGATAGAAGCCGCTTTTAATAATACCGCATGCTTTCCCGCCTCCCCGACATATGAGATGATCTTATTTGTGAGGGTCAAATTATGATCTTTTTCTCTGTTTGTGATAATTAAAAATCTATCCATGCTGTTTTTCTCCCGTGTGTCCTTCTCCTGCAAACATATAATCAAAGAATATCATACAATTCCATAAATTTCAAGCTGTCATCAATAGATATAAGTAGAAAATGTATATTAATGCAATAATTTATTGTTTCTTACCGTACCGTTTCCGAAAACAAAAAAGAATTGCTGCAAAACAGTAGCATTTCTCAAAACCATGTCTTGCAGCAATTACGATTATGAAGTTGATAAATTACTGTGTGCTTCCTCTACGATTCTTACGATTTGATCCGGTTGAATCGCTGCTCCGCCCGGCATCTCACCAAACGGATCAGGATCACTGAGCTTCCTCAGATATAATAAATATTCAATATTACCTTCCGGACCCTTAATTGGGGAAAAGTTAAGATCCATACAATCAAAACCGATAGAAGCCGCATAGGAGGATACTGTTTCTATCACCTCTCTATGAATCTTCGGATCTCTGACCACACCCTTTTTTCCCACCTTTTCCCGTCCTGCTTCAAATTGGGGTTTGATTAAACTAACCACTTCCCCCTGTTCATCCAGCAAAGCTCGCACCGGTGATAAGACCTTGGTCAGGGAGATAAAGGATACATCGATGGAGGCGAAGGAAATTCCCTCCTGAATCTGTTCGCCGGTGAGATATCGGATATTGGTCTTCTCCATGGAGATAACCCGCGGATCCTGACGCAGCTTCCATGCCAGCTGATTGGTTCCTACATCCACGGAATAGACTTTCACCGCACCATTTTGCAGCATACAATCCGTAAATCCACCGGTGGAGGAGCCAATATCCATACATATCCTGCCTTCCAGTACAATATGATATTGCTCTATGGCCTTCTCTAATTTAAAACCGCCCCGGCTGACATACTTTAGGGGTGTTCCTTTTATTTCAATGGTTACATCCTCTTTAAAGGTTGTTCCCGCTTTGTCTTCTCTTTGTCCTTCTACGAACACATTGCCGGACATGATGATTGCTTTCGCTTTCTCCCTTGATTCAGCTAAATTTCTGTTGACGAGCAGAACATCCAGACGTTCTTTCATAATTGCCTCATTTCCGGGCCGTCGACTTCATCCATAATTCTTTGGTATATACTTTCGCTATCCAGTCCAAGCCTTTGATGGAGTTCACTGACACTGCCATGTTCCACGTACCGATCAGGAACCGAGATATTAATTAATCTGATCTTATCTTTCTTATGTTCACAAAGGAAGTCAGCCACCTTCTGCCCGTAGCCTCCGCTCCTTACATTCTCTTCCATCGTAACAAAAAAACTGTGCCGATGCGTAAGCGTTTCCAACATTTTGGTATCAACGGGGGATATAAAGCGACAATTTACCAGCGTTGCTTTCTTACCGTATGCCGCAAGCTTTTCCACTACTTCAACTCCGGCCTTTACCATACTTCCTACCGCCAGTATGGCAATCTCCTCTCCGTCCCTCAGAATCTCGTCTCTTCCGACTTCAATTGGTGCCTGATATTCCTTCAGACCCGAATAAGCATCTCCCTTGGGAAATCTGATGGCAACCGGACCGGGATAGGATACTGCAAAAGCAAGCATCTCCACCAATTCACTGCCATTCTTGGGAGCCATAACTACCAGGTTCGGAATGTGGGATAAAAAGGACAAATCAAAGATCCCCTGATGGGTTTCCCCGTCCCTGCCGGAAATTCCCGCTCGATCTATAATAAATACCACCGGAAGGCTATTCATACACACATCATGAATAATCTGGTCATATGCTCTTTGAAGAAATGTTGAGTAAATAGCTACAACCGGCCTTAAGCCTCCCATGGCAAGACCCGCCGCAAAGGTCACGGCATGTTCCTCCGCAATTCCAACATCAAAAAAACGTTCCGGATACTTTCTTTTAAACTCCGATAACCCTGTCCCAAAGGGCATGGCAGCCGAAATGGCAACTATTTTGTCATTCTTCTCTCCCAGCTTAATCATAGCATCCGAATATACCTTCGTATAAGAAATGCCTTTTTTCGCTACAGGCTGACCGCTGGTGATATCAAAGGGATCCACTCCGTGAAATACACTGGGGTATTTTTCAGCGAAACGATACCCTTTCCCTTTCTTAGTTAAAACATGAATTACAACAGCCTTTTTCGCTTTCGCCGCAGCTTTGAATGCAATTAATAATTGTTCCGTATTATGACCGTCGATGGGCCCGATATAAGTCAATCCCATGTCCTCAAAAAACATACTGGGCAGCATAATATATTTAATCGCATCCTTTGATCTTTTTAGTTTCTCTGCGATTGTTTTTCCGATTCCCGGCATCTGATTTAACGCATTCTCCATATTTTCCTTAAATCCTGTATACTTTGAATTTGTTCTAAGTTTTGCCAGATAATTTGCCATTCCTCCCACATTTTCAGAGATGGACATATTATTATCATTCAGGACGATTATCATATTAGATTTTAATCTTCCTGCATTGTTGAGCGCTTCATAGGCCATACCTCCGGTTAAGGCACCATCTCCAAGCACTGCCACTACCTTATGGTCCTGTTGACTTAAATCTCTTGCCTTTACCAGTCCCAGGGCAGCAGATATGGCAGTTGAGCTGTGACCCGTATCAAAAGAATCACAATCGCTTTCTTCATGTTTTGGGAATCCGCTGATTCCATCCATCTGCCTTAACGTAGAAAACAGCTCTCTTCTTCCGGTAAGAAGCTTATGGGTATACGCCTGATGTCCTACATCCCAAACCAGTTTATCCTGCGGAAAATCAAGAAATAAATGAAGCGCCATGGTAAGCTCCACTACTCCGAGATTGGAGGCAAGATGTCCTCCCGTCTGGCTTATATTCTGAACGAGAAAACTGCGTATCTCTTCAGCCAGATTCGCATAATCCTGACTGTTAATATTCTTTATATCATTTGCCTTATTAATGCCATCCATTATTTTCGGCATTTTTCATTCACCCCATTTCAAAGTATGAAATGATCAGTCTTTTTGCGTCTCCTCATACGAAAGCGGATCAAATCCGTTAATTCTTTCTATCGATCAATTCAATGATTAGTTCTCTCAAAAATTCATTCTCAAGGGAAAGAGCATCATACTCTTCCAATGCGCGTTTTGATATTCTTTCGACCTCCTGCTCTGCACGGGTAAGGCCAAGGATACTGACATACGTTGTTTTCGCATTCTTCTCATCACTGTGAATGGGCTTTCCCAGCACTTGCGCCGTACTGGTCACATCCAGAATATCATCTTTTATTTGAAAAGCAAGTCCGATATCTCCGGCTATTGCTTCTATTTTACGTACCTGTGTATCCTCCGCTCCTGCCAAAACAGCACCAATCATCATGGCAGCCTCTATTAGAGCACCGGTCTTCAGATGATACATATGATCCAAACGTTGTCGGTCTGCCAGAAGGTCAGTCCCTTCCATATCAATTACCTGCCCGCCGATCATTCCATATATGCCTGCTTTATTCGATAAAATCTCCAGTGCCTTTGTCACTCTTTTATAATACTGTAATTCCTGTGTCTCATCTGCTCCCTCGATCAATCCGAATGTCTTAGCTGCCGTTTCGAAGGCATAATTAAGCAGACCATCCCCCGCTAATATTCCCAAGGCTTCCCCATATACAACATGCGTGGTCTTTCTTCCTCTCCGGTAATCATCGTTATCCATTGCAGGAAGATCATCATGTACCAGCGAATAGGTGTGTATCATCTCAAGGGCAACCATAAAAGGTTCAATCAACGGTTGATGTTTGCCGCCGAAAAGGCAAAAAGTCTCCTCCATTAACATAGGTCTGAGTCTTTTTCCTCCCGCCATCAGACTATAGTTCATAGCCTCCATAATCACTTGCTGATATCCTTCCCCAACCGGAGCATACTGTTTTATTACTGCTTCAATATGGGTAACCCGCTGCTGCCGTTGTATATCAAAGTTCATTTGATTCTCCATTTTCATTTAACATTACCAACTGTTTCTCTACTTTATCAATGGAATCATTACAGACCTTTAAAAGCTTCATTCCTTCCTGATAAAGATGAAAGGAATCCTCCAGGGAGACTTCTGCCCTTTCCATTTCCTTTATAATATGCTCAATTCTATCAAATGACTCTTCCAGTTTCATTTCTTTATCAGCCAAAATAATGCTCCTTTCCTGTCAATACCGGATCCTGTGAGTTCCTATCTTGATCCCCGATCTCTTTCAACTGCGCTTAATTCCTCAACCGTTGTTCGAATATCACCGTCAAGCAGGGAGATAGTCAGATGATCGCCCTTTTTTACCTTTGTTATACTTTGCAGCGGTTTATTATCTTCGCCAACCACCAAACCATATCCTTTGCTTAATTTCTTAAGCGGTGACAATCCCTCAAATTTCATCAGATATAATTCCAATTTATGTCTTTTCCCGATCAATGTTTGATTTATCTTATTTTGAAGCGTATGTTCATACTCCATAAGCAGCTGCCTCTTTTGCCGAATTTGATAGGCAGGACTGACCAGTTCCAGCCTGAGCTTCAATTCATTCAGCTTTGCCTGCCGATATGTGATTTTTTGTGTCAGTCCGTTGGTCAGCTGCCGCCGGTAATCCCTGAGCATTGTCTGATATGCCATATAATCATTTACCGCCAGCTCAGCTGCTGCCGAAGGTGTCGGTGCTCTCAGGTCAGCTGCATAATCTGCAATCGTGACATCTGTTTCATGTCCCACAGCAGATATAATCGGCGTTTTACACCGGAAGATTGCTCTGGCTACAATCTCTTCATTAAATGCCCATAAATCTTCAATGGAGCCCCCGCCTCTGCCAATGATGATGGTATCAAGCCCCATCCTGTCAAGAATTCTGATTCCTTTGGCAACACTTTCCGCTGATCCGATTCCCTGCACCAGTGCAGGATACAAGATCAACTGGACATAAGGGTTTCTTCTCCTCGATATATTCACAATATCCTGAATTGCAGCCCCCGTGGAGGCTGTAACAATCCCTACTTTATTCGGGAACCGGGGAATTGGTTTTTTGTATGTCTGATCAAATAAGCCTTCTGCTTCCAGATCCTTCTTCAGTTTCTCGAAGCGCTCATATAATATCCCTAATCCGTCTAAGATGATTTCACTGGCATAAAGCTGGTATTTACCGTCTCTTTCGTATACATTGATACTTCCCAGCGCAATCACACTCTGCCCTTCCTCCAGCCGGAATTTCAATCCCTTTCGCTGACCGGCAAACATAACACAGGCAAGCTGCCCCTGATGATCCTTAAGTGTAAAATAGATATGTCCGGAAGTATGATATTTACAGTTGGATACTTCTCCTTTGATATAAATAAAGTTAAGGATCCGGTCTTTCATAAACATATTTTTTATATACTGATTTACCTCAGTAACCGAATAGGCCTGTCCCATATATCCTCCCCAGCTTGTCCCTAAACTTCTGACGCCAGTTTTGCCAGTACCCCATTGATGAAGGCAGGTGACTCATCTCCTCCGAAGGTCTTCGCCAGTTCAACCGCTTCATTTATGGCAACTTTAACCGGAATTCTATCGTCAAAATTCATCTCAAATACAGCCAGCCGCAGAATTGTTAAATCCACCTTCCCCATACGGTTTAACTTCCATCCGCTGGAAATCCGTTCCAGTGTTTTATCAATTTCAGGCAAATGCTCAACCACCGTTTGAAAACGTGTGGTAAGATATACATTCTCCTCAAGCGTCGGCTCACCTAACTCTGCGATATAATATTCTATTTGCTCCCTCAGTTCCTCTGAATCATAAAAATCCTTACGAAACAGCATGATAAAAACATGTTCTCTTATTTCTCTTCTTGTCACGTTCCGGTTTCCTCCATATCCGCAAAACAAATAACAAGAGACTGCTGCAAAGCAAGGCAAAAGAAAAGATAATGAATTCTCACTGAAATTATCTTTTCTAAGCGCTTTGCAACAGACCCTTGTTTCATGATTGATTATTCTCTTACGATATTAACACCGGCAATTCGAATGTTGACTTCTTTTACCTGCAGTCCGGTCATATTTTCTATCGCTAATTTCACCTTCTCCTGCACCAGTTTCGCAGTTTCCGGTATTCCATATCCATAATCCAGGGTTAGCGCCATATCCACTGATACAGCTTCCGGACTAACCAGAACTTTAACCCCTTTGGATAAATTCTTCTTACCCAATTTACCTACAAGATCATTGGTTACATTGCCGGAGGTGGATACCCCTTTTACTTCTGTAGCTGCCAGACCGGCAATTACCGCAACAACCTCATCAGCAATCTGGACCTCTCCGACCTTGCCGTTTTCATGTATCTTATATGTGTTTATGATCTCAGGTTCCTTATTCACAACAATTACCTCCTAAGTTCCTATCATTATCAGGTATCCCTATACATAACTTCATTATATAGTATTATACCAATTTTATCAACTTTTGCAATTATAAATATATTTTTCTGTTATTCTTGCATTACAACGGGGGTAATTGCGATATTTTTTACTGCTATGCCGGTTTTGTTCTTCACGATGTCTTCTATAATTGCTGTCTGCTGTTCTGTTATAGTAGCAGCATTCACTGTTACATCAACTTTATCTCCCGCAATATTCACAACGACATCTTCAAAGCCTCTTGACTGCAGTGCGATTTCTGTATCACTCTCTTTTTCAATATTGTCGGTCAGAGTCAGCATATTATCAATCGCCTGCTTCTTTAAATTCTCCGATACATCCGGATTTTCTATGATCAGCATATAATTTTCTTTCATTTTAGATCTGGTTTGTTCCCTCTCCAGTTTAGCGGTAGAGAAAAATCCTTTACTTAGTGTTGCGCTTGCCAGAACAGCTTCTCCCGGTACATTCGCGTCTTTAGAGTCAACCTCGCCGGTATCTGAAACGTTTTGTGCTGTCTGAAGAAGGTCGTCATCAGAGATATCTCCGCGTTCATCAGCGTCACTTGTGGCTTTCACATCTGCATCATCTGCATTTGCATCTTCTGCGTTGGCATCATCGGCCAAATCTGCGTCTTCATCCGTAATCGCGTCAGTATCATCCGTTATATCAGCATCGCCGGTGTCCGTTGTGTTCTGGGCTACATCGGAACCATCAGTTAAGATATCCTGAAGATCCGGATTCGAAGTCTCGATGGCATCATCGGGATCCTTCGAAGCATCCCTGTTGGTAAAGCTAATATACCCTGCGATTGCAATCATAATACATAATGCTGTGATTATGATCTGATTCTTTTTGAATATATTCTTCATTTTAAACCTCCTGATCAATTTATCCCTTTACTCATTTTTAAAACTTTAACCTTATGCGCAGGTACATTAAAGAGTACCCCAGCAGTCTCTACGATATTAGTCACTATGCTAATATCATCTCCACCTTGTGCAATAACAACAACGCCTTCTACCTCCGGTTCAAGTTCCTGTATTACATACGGTACCGAATTGCCATTCTCATTTACCAGAACGGTACTATCTTCCCGTTTCACATTATTATTTGTTCTGCTTCCGCCCTCCCCGTCAACTTCATTTAAGCTCTCCTGTGTGTATGGACTATCCTTCAATGTCACCTTTTCCTTTGATGATTTTAAGGTTATCATTACTTCAACATCACCAATTCCGGATACCTTACTTAACACATTCTTAAGCTTATTCTCCATCTCTGTTATATAGGTATTCGTATCATAGCTTGTCGTATTCGTATCATTTTGCTGTTTTGTACTACTTACTTCAACTTCATGATCATTCGCCTCTTTTTTTCCTCCAAAGATACTTGGAAAGGTCAGCAATATAAGAAGGATACCTGCCAAAAACAACATAATTAATTTGGGTAATCCAATTTCTTTCAGGGAAATTTTCTTTTTTTCCATATTATCCTCCCTGTATACTAATATTTATATTAGCCGGATCTATATTATAGAAGTCTGAGAGTTCATTTTTTATATTAATTTCCATGGGAGAGGGAACATGTTGTGATGCATCCTCCTTCTTTCCATCGATGTCGATTTTCTCAATTTTGATTTCCTCAAAGGAAATACGATTCTCTGCAGCAGTGGCCTCATTTTTGCTGCTTACAACCAGATTCATTTTTGTAATCTCACCAAGCTGCGGACTGCTGCGATCACGGTTAAATTCCGCGTGAAATTCCTTCAAATAAATATTCTCCTCCTTCAGCATGTTCTCCACCTGCTTTCGTATCCGTCCTTCATAGTCCTGAAACACGGCATCACTTTGCTTTTCCTCCATGTGTGCCAGATTGTTTTTAAAATCAGAAGTTTCAACCGAAAAATCATTGTACTGAAAAAAATAATCGAACTTCTCATCAATTTTCATTAAGGACATCAGGGGTGATATCACAATCAGTACCAAAATCATTCCGGAAATGATGCTGACATATTTTTTATAACTGCTGTTTCCCAGTAAATTCATAATGATGGTATTCAGAATCATATAGATTACTATATTCTTGATCCAGGTATAAACGGCATCCATTATGCACCTCCCGTTGTTACTGCCACAATCGTTATGGAGATCAGGAATAATACTGCAGCCACGAAGACTGCCTGAAGTAACATTCCTGCCGATTTGGCAGATGCACCGATACATTCAATAATCCTCTTGTCCGACACCGGCTGCAGCGAAGCGCTCCCGATTTTATAAATACAGGTGATAATAAAGAGCTTTAAGAAGGGAACCGCTGATATCACCAATATCACAATCAGCCCGGTTACGCCGATGGCGTTCTTTAATAAGACACCCGCACCAAGTACCGTCTCCGCCACACTCCCAAAGGTATTCCCTATTCCGGGGATTGCCTCTGAGGCCTTTAACAAAGTGGATCTTTTGACTTTGTCGGCAACAGGTACAATTAAACCCTGTATGGTATGAAACCCGATCACTGCTGCCAAAAGACTCTTTAACATCCAGCTGATCGTCGTGGAAAATAAACCTGCAAGTCTGGAAAGCATGTCTTCCTTGGATAGATTATTGGCCAAGGTAATAATTAAGTAGAAATTAATCATGGGGATAATAATTTTAACAATGATAAGATCCACCAGCGTAATCATCATCAACGCAGCCTCGTAATAAACCATGGAAGTCACACTGCCTGTACAAAAGCCGACGGATAGAAAGTAAGCCGGTACCAGCGCTTTCATAAATTCCAGTATAGATCCTATGACAGAAGCAGCTATCATGGAGGCGTTAATGAATGTGCTGATGAGCAATCCAAACATCAGTAAATATGTAACATAATATCCTGTCTCAGCGACATGGTTATTCTTAAATGCCATAGAGATATTAGTAAAAATCGCTGCGATGAGTGCGATAGAAATCAGCCTCCCCAGGGTAGCTATATTCGCTTTTACTTCTCCCTTCACTGATGAGATCAGCTGATTGCCAATACCTGCAATAGAAAAAGCCTCTTCTCCGTTGATCAGTTTTCCCACATAATCTCCAAAGTTAAATGCATTCCCGGAGTCCATAATATCATTGATTACATCCTGAATATCTGTGTAATCCATATCCGGCGTATCATTCTGGCTGGCCTTTGCTTCCTGCGGGAATAACATAAGACCCAGTAAGGAAATCATCATTCCCAGCATAATCCTGGCCAGAATCCCTCTGTATTTTCTGCCATGCTTGTCTCTCATTACTATCACCACCTTGCATTCGTCCTGCAAAGCATTAAGCAGAAAGGAAATTATTAATTGTATCCAGAAGCGCCAGCATAATCGGCATGCTGATTGCAAGAATGGATAACTTACCGACCAGTTCAATCTGTTCTGCAATGGCATGATAACCGGAATCCTTACAGAGCGAAGCAGCAAACTCGGTTACATAGGTGATTCCAATGATCTTTATTAGAATCCCCACATAAGCTTTGTTCATCTGAATATATCCCTGTAGCTGATTAATGGCATCAAGTATGATTTCCAGTTTGCCAAATCCCCAGAGCAGTATCAGAATACAGGCCGCTATACTGATATACAGGGAATATTCCTCTTTTCCCTTCTTGAAAAGGATTGCCATAATGATTGCGGCAATACCCAATAATGCTACCTGAATCATAGAAACCTCCTCCTGCATGTCCATGCTGCAAGCCTGATCTTGCTCCTTTCGGTCATGTCATTTTACTACATCAAATAATTTCTCTATGGTCAGAAACAATTCTGTGATATGCGGCAGCAGCCAGAAGAGAACCAGAACCAGACCTGCCAGACTTGTCAAAAATGCCAACTCATCTCTACCCGATTGCTTCAATATTTGATTTAATATGGAAACTAGTATTCCAACCACTGCTATTCTCAATATAAAGTAGATATCCATATTTACCCCCATGCAACTTTCAGTCTCACGCTTTAACCTCGTTCCTTCCGGCACGCCCTGAGTTTTGGTCGACTTAATTTTAGCGGAAACCTTAATCAGCTTATTCTTTCTCAGATCATGATGATTGATATAAAAATTCCTGCCATTATCCCAAGACTGTTATAAAGATAGGCCTTTTCTTTAGCGTTTTTGGTAAGTTCCGTAATTTCATCCTCCAGTTGGGTCGTATACAAATCCAGTGTATTCATCTGCATATCTTTGTCCAGATAACCCAGATTCTCACCGAATTGGATCAATTGCAACTTGTCCTTTTTGGCCAGTGAGGTGCTGATCAAGTTCTGTTCTGCAGCCTCTTTCCATATCTGGGCAAAGGTGGAACCGGAAAGCTCCGATAACTTTTGATATACATTGCTAAAGAATGTCTGATAGCATCCCTCGTGTCTTCTGGCAATGGCATGAATAGCCTCAGGCAGTGGCGTATTGGCATATCTGATATCACCACGCAAAAGAACAATAAGTTTCTTCAACTCCTTAAGATCCATGATTCTGCTTTTAATCTCGCTGCTGAAAAAGAAACCCATTCCTGTTGATGAGACAATCACCAGCAAACAACCGATTATTTTAATAATCATCATACTGTATCTCCTCCAATCCCTTCTCTTAATTTTCCTTCCCAATATAGTCTGCTCCCGCAAGCATCATAGATCTCATCCAGATGTCCGATACCGGCCATATTGCTTAAGATAATATATCGTTCAAATAATTTCTGCTCCACCAACGCACCAAGTACCGGTTTACGCTTAATATCCTCAATGGAACTTCCATGAACGGTAGCAATTAATTTGCAGCCGCACCGGATGACATGATCGATGGCTTCCAGATCCTCTCTGGAACCAATCTCGTCCACTGCTATGATCTGCGGAGACATTGATCGGATCAGCATCATCATACCTTTTGCCTTGGGGCAACAATCCAAAATATCTGTTCTGATCCCCAATTCATTCTGCGGCACTCCCATGTAACAGGCTCCGATCTCCGACCGCTCGTCCACAACACCGATAGACATTCCGGGAATCATTGAATTCCCATTGGACAATTGCCTGATAATATCCCGCAGCAGCGTCGTCTTTCCGCACCTTGGCGGCGAGATAATCAGTGTATGGTAAATTCCTTTCGTATTGGGATTTATCAGGTAGGGAATGATGGTATCAGCACATCCTTTGACCTGATGTGCCAGACGGATATTGATGTAAGAAATATGCTTCATCCCTTTGATCACATCATCCTCAATGATAATTTTACCGGCGATTCCAATACGATGTCCCCCGTTAATCGTGATAAATCCCTGCCGGATCTCCTCCTCAAAGGCATACAGGGAATAATTACTGATGTATTCCATGGTTTCTCTTATTTCATTTTTTGTAATAATGACAGCATTTCCCGGATGCTCAGTCAGCCTTGCATCCTCCGTCACAAAACATTCTTTATTTTCATAGATGACCAGAAGCGGCGCATTCATCCGCAGCCTGATTTCCTGTAGCTTATCATAATTTATCTTGAGTTTGCCTAATACTGTTCTTAGCTTCAACGAGAAAATTTTCAGAAGCTCGTCTTTGGTATTCATCATCCGCCCCCTCCTCTCTGAGATTGCACACAATACCTGACGGCTTATCCATTTCGTTTCTAAAACAATATATTCCCCCCGGCAAAAAATATTCCGATCTGGACGAGAAAAGAATTGCAAATTATTGAGGGATATATTATTCTGAATAAAAGTTGTGGAAAGAAAGATTCGGAATACAGCTGATGGATTTTACAAGCGAATAAGAGGAAAACAGGAAGAGGTGTCGCTATGAAATACGGCTTAATCGGAGAAAAACTAGGCCATAGTTATTCCAAAATCATCCATGAAAAACTGGCTGATTATACGTATCATCTAATGCCGCTTACTCAGGAAGAATTTAAGCCCTTTATGGAGAAGAAGGACTTCACTGCAATTAATGTAACCATTCCCTATAAGCAGATGGTAATTTCTTATCTGGATGAACTTCATCCCCTGGCAAAAGAAATCGGTGCGGTTAATACAATTGTTAACCGATCAGGACATTATATCGGATATAACACTGACTTTTACGGGTTTGAATACATGCTGCTGCACAATGATATTGATGTTGCCGGAAAGAAATGTTTTATTCTCGGTAATGGTGGTACTTCCCGTACCGCACATGCAGCACTTAAGCATCTTGGTGCCGGAGACATACTGATTGTAAGCAGAGCTCGTACGGAGGATACCATTTCGTATGAAGAAGCGCTTATGAAGCATTTGGATGTTGATATTATTGTGAATACAACGCCGCTGGGTATGTTCCCCAATATGGATGCATCCCCTTTGGATCTGGTTTTCTATCCCCATTGTGAAGCTGTGGTCGATGTCATCTTTAATCCATTACAAACAAAGCTTATCGGACAGGCACAAGATTTGGGTATGAAAGCGGTCAGCGGCCTGGAGATGCTGGTAGCCCAGGCAAAACAGGCAGTGGAATATTTTCTGGATATAACGCTGGAGGAACCTGTGATTGATGAGATCTATCATGAATTACTGGATTTGATAAAAAAGAAGAGATAGATATAAGATTTCCTATAAAGGATCATACACAAAAGTCCATGAATTGCAGTCAAGGCAAGGTTTAGCCTTGTTGTCAATTCATGGACTACTTTTATAAATATAAAACGGTCTATTATGGTAGGACTGTATTATTTCATTCCGATTTTCTGACTCGATTAGGAATCTGTGTTCTCTTCGTAGATCAGCCGGTTTTCCTCATCATACCCTCTGATTGCACTAAAATACAGATTTTCCTTCCGTTTCCATCGGATTAAAAATAAATCTTCATAAAAATCGGTTTGGGTAAGAACCTCTCCGTTGCTGAGGGTGACCTCTATCTTTTTCACGTCATTATCGTTTACAATGCCATATACTCTGAAATCTTTTGCTGAGGAATACCATGTATAGCTCACTGCTTTGGAGGTATCATTTTCAAAGCCGACAGGTTGACTTCCTGCCACCCAGAAGATAAGTCCCACTCTGTTTACCGTATCGCAGGAAATCCATTTGTCATAGGTTCCGAGAATATATTTACCGCCTTTAAAATTCTCTATGTGGATGACTTTTGACGGACCGTAATTGATGCTTCGTTCTGAATTTTCATGGGCTGACAAAGGGGTAAAGAAAAGACCCAGCCGGCCAAGCAGAATAAAGGATGTTATCCCAAGGATCAGTATATTTATTATTATTTTCTTTCCTCTACTCATTCGTACCACCTTCTTTTAAGGGAATCTCCACATGATAGCTCCGGTTATACCAATCATAACGAATCAGCAGCTTGTCAGCCTCCTTAGAAAAGCGAATGATCTTTAAGACCCCCTTACTAATGATGCCGGAGAATTGCTGTTCTCCTTTCGTTGTATATTGATTTCCCAGATTGTCTGTGATCTCTCCCAGAGTGCCAAGGGTCCATCCGCCTCCCCAGGTTCTGGCGTAATAGGTCTCATAAAAGATATTCATATCACCTTTGGTATCAAAGATTACCTTAGTAAAACGAATTACCCGATCGTCTATTTTCACCTTTTTATTTACATTTATCTGGTATTCAATATCTGACTTTGGAATCTTAAGGCTATTCGTACTATTAAGTAATGTTAGTATGTTTATCACAACGATAAAGCAAACTATAACAATTCCGATCCCTGCCATCACACTGGTTATTCTCCATAGCCACCCAATGATGGGATTATGTTCCTTATTCAGCCCGTTTCCGATTTCCTCAGCATCTCCCATATCCTGAATAGAATGCTGTTCGGCTTCCTCTGCTTCATATCCCTGTTTCATATAGTACTCCATCTTGTCCGCAATATGATCCTCCAGTTCTTTTCTGATACTGGCTCTGTCAAATGTAAACTTTACCCGGGAAAGGATTTCATTTAAATATTGATCACTTTTACGAGAAAGCATGTATGCCACCACCGATCACTTTATTAATCGAAGTTGAAAACCTCTCCCATTTTTCCTTCTCATCTGCAAGCTGTTTCCTTCCGCCACCGGTGATCTGGTAATATTTTCGTTCCTTGCCCGTATCTCCCTTTAACAGATAGGATTTGATAAATCCTTTATTGTCCAGTTTGTGCAGTACAGGGTACAAGGTACCCTCTTTAAACTGAAAGGTTTTCTCTGACCTGATCTCCAATTCCCGAATTATTTCATATCCATACTTATCAGATTCTTCCAATAAAGAAAGTATCAATAGAATTGTACTTCCTCCAATTAGTCCCTTATCAATCTCCATTAACTTCTCTCCTTTTATACCTAGATTTTCTAGGTATAATTATACTTAGATTCTCTAGGTATGTCAAGGACTTTTCTATTGAATATAAAAAGGGGGGGTTCTATTGAATTTTAAGAGGGTTTTTCTACTGAATATTAAGAGGCATTTATCTACTGCGTATTAATCCTCCATGCTTAATGCCCGCGAATTTGGGCATCAGCACAAATTTGCCGTGTGAAAATTTTAATTTTAACACTAACGTCCACGCATGCTACTTGCTTGCACCAATAAATTCAACGTGTGAATTAGCTTTTTATAATTCACACTAATTCCTCTTGATCTTCTTCTGCGTTTGGGGCTTCTCCCCCTCTTATGCTCTAAGGATAATGCTAATTTTCACCCGAATGATCCTTGATACATTCCTCCGGGTTAAGCAAAATCAACTCCCAGGCACCTTTCTTATTCTTTCTGTATTGGGCAATTTCTATATCGGTATCATTGGTTAGTTGAAAGAATTCTATCAGATATTCATTTCCGTCCGTTCCGCTAAAATAGATATGCTTCACATATTCCTTCTGTATCGTCGGATATAGCTCTTTGATTAATTTACACCAACCTCCGTATTTCACCTCAACGGAGGATTCTGCATCATAGGCCCAGCCATGATATGGTGCGCACAGATAGTTCTCCCCGATAAATTTCAGATCATCTATCTTTATCTGTCCATTCTCATTTATTAAATCAACAAAGCCATAATAATAGGTAAAATTTGCGGTATCATTTTCAGAGCCTCCTATTGTTTCAATTTCTACAAAATACCGGATCATTCCGGTTTGATTATGATATACCGGAATCTCCTTGTATTTAATCAAGTTGGTATGAAGAATATTCTGAAAGGAAGCCAGGTATTTCTCATAAGATAATTTATCTTTGTACCCGTCGGAAAGAAACTGATAGGCTGCCGGGTAGGGTGTTGTACTCTGTCCCAGGGTTCCACAGCCTGCATTCTTCCCTTCCTGCCGATTGGCAGCTTCCCGAAGGACGCTGAAATAATTGATTATGGTTTCCTCCGGTGATTTTGTTAGCTCTTTTGGGAAAACAATCTGTGAGGGCTCCTTTTGAAAATATTGCTCGTAAAATTTTGCTGAGGAATATACAAATCTGTCATTGAGAACAGGCAAATCAGATGGTCTGAAGTATTTCTCCACATTCTCCTCCCGGCGAATCGGTTTCTCCATATCTTCTTCACTACGCAAAGTGTAAAGTCTCCCTCCCATGACCATTTTCACGGTTTGAGACTTCATATTACTTTGAACGATGATGAATATGATTCCGAAAAAAAGTAAAATGGTAATGACGATAACGTATTTCTTATTGGTCAGGAACATTTTCTCATCATTTCTTTCCATGTTTTACTAAAATATATGGAGGTTACGACTGAAAAAGGACACAATAAACCTCCCTCAGAATAGCCTCCTTCGGGATCAGATAATTAAAATAGCGCAAACCCATGAAAATGCAAATAGGTTTGCGCTATTTCTATAATGATACTTAATTAAACTCTCTTCATATATTCGCCGGATCTGGTGTCAATACTGATCTTGTCACCCTGTTCAACGAACAAAGGAACATAAACGGTAGCACCGGTCTCAACGATAGCAGGCTTTGATGCACCTGTTGCAGTATCTCCCTTAAAGCCCGGTTCTGTTTCCGTGATTACTAATTCAACAAATAACGGAGGTTCAATTGCAAATACTTGTCCATTGTGTGAAAGCATTTTAACCATTTCATTTTCTTTCACGAACTTTAGAGAATCTCCGATTGCATCTTCGTTCATAGCAATCTGATCATAGGTTTCTACATTCATAAAATGGAAAAGCTCGCCATCGGAATATAAAAATTGCATATCACTTCTATCGATAATTGCCTGTGGATATTTTTCTGTAGGGCGGAAGGTCTTTTCAACTACACCACCACTCTTGATATTCTTTAATTTTGTTCTAACGAATGCTGCGCCTTTACCAGGTTTAACGTGCTGAAATTCGATGATCTGAAAAATATTATTATCTATTTCAATCGTTATACCATTTCTGAAATCGCCTGCTGAAACCATACTTCAAAATCCTCCTTAAAATTTGACTACTCTTTAGTCTATAATAAACTGTCATAATTTGCAACTGTTTTTTCTTGAAAGCATCATTTTTACTGCATATTTGGGATCATTCACCCAATTCTATCAATTGTTTATCCGAATGAGTAAAATTATCACATCCATTTTGTGTCACAACAACCAGATCTTCAATTCTTACCCCACCGAATCCTTTGATATAGATACCAGGCTCTACTGTCTGCGTCATTCCGACCTCCAGCAGATCTTCTTCCTTCATTGATAATCTGGGATTTTCATGTACGTTAAGTCCTACACTGTGACCCAGTCCATGACCAAAGCAGCCTTCAAAGCCTGCCCCATATATGATATCCCTTGCTACTTTATCAACTTCCTTCCCCTGATACCCTGCTTTGATAAAATCCAACGCTGCCAGCTGGGCTTTTAAAACCGTACCATAAATCTCTTTCTGTCTATCGGATGCTTTACCGATCACAATCGTTCTTGTCATATCGGAACAGTAGCCTTCATAGATACAGCCAAAATCCATGGTTAGAAAATCGCCCTTCTCAATTTTCTTTTGCGTCGGGACAGCGTGGGGCATGGAGGAGTTAATTCCGGAAGCCACAATTGCCGGGAAACTTGTACTCTGACCGCCGTTTAGCTTAAGAAGATATTCAATTCTTGCCGCAACCTCAAGTTCCGTCATACCAGGTTGAATATAGGTAAGAATCTGGGAGAATACCTGATCTCCGATTGCTTCCGCTTTCCTGATATAATCCAGCTCTGCGGGTGTCTTAATTCTTCTTAATCTGGTAATCTCATCTCCGACAGGAATAAAGTCCGGGACGGATAACCCTTCTCTTAGCTGCTGATAATCCGCATATCGAAGATCCTGCGCTTCAAATCCGAGGCGGCAAATCTGATCTTCACCAATCAGCTCATTTAAGGCTTCTTCGTATCCACCGTTTTTAATGGTTACCACCTCATAGCCATGTGCCTCCATCTCAGCTTGAATGGTATAGCGAAAATCAGTTACAACAGCATGTCTGTCCCCGGAAATATAGAGATATCCTGTCTCTCCTGCAAAACCACTGATGTATCGCATATTATTCCCATTAGAAACCAAAACCGCATCAAGGGATAGCTGCTGTAATAGCTGCTGCACCCGTTTAAAATTATCCATTACCATACCATCCTTTTATATCAGATTATTCCTATCCTCTGTTGATTATATGCATTAGGCCCAATCAATAACAAATTCATCCCTCCTATGCCTCATCCAATATATGAACGATGGCATCAATTGCAAGAAGATATCCATTCAGCCCAAGACCGGCGATCTGTCCGCTGCAAACCGGTGTGGTGACGGAGACATGCCGGAATGCTTCTCTCTGGTGGATATTCGATATATGTACTTCAACTTTGGGAACCGTAATGGAGGCCAGCGCGTCTCTGATCGCATAGCTATAGTGGGTATATGCACCAGGATTTATAACAATCCCATCCACCTGGTCAAAGTATGCCTTCTGGATCCTGTCGATGATCTCTCCTTCTCCATTCCCTTGAAAGGTTTCAATGGTAACATCCATCTCCAGGGCTTTATTCTTCAACAGCTCAAGAAGATAATTGTAATCCTGATTGCCATAAATTCCTTTTTCTCTGATCCCAAGGAAATTAAGATTCGGACCGTTTATCACTAATAGTTTCATAGCTTCCTCCTTATTATCTTTTATTGCCAATGTCTGCATCATCTCGTGAATTGTATATATTCTTCCATTATCAAATCAATGATTTCTTCGAAGGATCTTCCATCCGTCACAATGATTTTATGTGCAGTCCTTGTATACAAGGGAGTTCTCTGCCTGATTAGCTGGTCTACCTTATCCGCCATGGTACTTCCCTGTAAAAGAGGCCTGGAACCATCCCCTCGAAGCCGCCTCAGTGTGGTATCCTTTGAAGCCTGCAAATAGACGACAAACCCCAACTCTTTTAACAGCTTACTGTTTTCTTCTCTCAGCGGTGCTCCTCCGCCTGTTGACAATACGGTATGTTCCAGCGTACCCACCAGTTTTTGTATCAGATTTGTTTCTGCATTTCGAAAATATTCTTCCCCACGATTTTCGAAGATATGGCTGATGGTATCTCCTTCAGAGCCTTCGATCAATTGATCCATATCCTGAAACTGATAAAACATTTTCCTGGCGAGACGCTCTCCTACACTGGTTTTTCCACTACCCATAAAGCCAATTAAGATAATATTCTGCTTCGTTTTCATCTGATTCCTCATATCTTTCGTTCCTGCCCGTGTTGTCATATTACCGATTTTCATGGGCTTTTTTATGCCTTCTCTGCTCTTTCATCATTCTTCTGCGATAGAAAAAAAGTACGATTTTCTCCAGCTTGCGTTTTAGTACGATCTGAATCTCTTCCTTTGGTCCAATGGGATTTACTAAAAACGTCATCATTCCAATGCGATTTGCTCCGTATACATCCGTAAATAACTGATCCCCAACAAATACTGTATTATCTATTCTTGTGCCCATGAGCTGTGTTGCCTTCCGGTAGCTTTTACGGGAAGGTTTGTTGGCTTTATAGATGTAGTTTACCTGTATCTCCTTATTAAAACGCTTGACACGTTCTTCCTTGTTATTTGAAATCAAACAAATCTGAAAACCTGTCTTCTTTAAATAACGCATCAGCTCTATGGCTCTGTCACCGGCATCCGCACCATGCTCCACAAGGGTATTGTCAATATCAAATAATAGCCCGCGGTAGCCTTCCTCATACAATTTCTTATAATCAATAGAATAAGCTGATTCTGCCATTCTCTTCGGATAAAATATATCAAACATGTTAGAAAACCTCATTTCTGCCTTGTGTCGTGATACCCATTGCCAGCTTTATTATATCAATTAATAATATTCGGCACAAGAAATAATTCCTTACCATTCCAGTTTCATTCGCGAAGTGTATCATATCCTAATTCCCGCTTTTGCTTAATTCCGAGGTACAATTGGGACACCTGCTAGCCCGAATATCAATATTTGTCATGCAATAGGGACATTTCTTTGTGGTTACCTCCGTTGCCGTCTGTGGTCCTTTTAATTTATTGATCCACCGGATGATCATAAACACCACAAATGCCATAATTATAAAGTTCAACAAACCGGAAAGAAACAATCCGTAATTTATAGTTGCCGCACCATCCAATTTGGCTGCCTCAAGCGTATCATAGGATTTGCCGTTTAACGAGAGAAACAAATCTGTAAAATTGATCCGGCGTGTAATCAGACTGAATAGCGGCATAATCATATCGTTAACCAGAGAATTCACGATCCCGTTAAAGGCGCCTCCGATAATAATACCTACTGCCAGATCTATCATATTGCCTTTTAGTGCAAATTTCTTGAATTCCTGAAGCATGCTTTCTTCCTCCACATTCTGTTCTTTCATTCTTTCCATTATCCTTTGCTTTTTTTTAAGAAACATACCATAGAAATTAAATAACTTAATCTTTTTCCTCAATTGACCTGCCATAAAATGCACAGTCATAATATTTACCGTCACGGCGAAGTCCGGCATGAGGAATGATCTTTTCAAATTTCATTCCACACTTTTGCATAACTCTCCCCGATGCTACATTCATTACATCATGTCTGGCTGTAACTTTATGATATCCCACATCAAAGAACAGGTAATGGATCACTGCCCGCAGCGCTTCCGTCATCAGACCCTGATTCCAATACTCCCTCCCGATACAATATCCCACTTCACAGGACAGCTCCTTATCGTTAAAAATCTCCACACTGACAGATCCGATTGCCATATTACTGTCTTTCAAGCAGATCGCCCAATGATAGGTGTTTTGATAAGCATAATTTCTGATCAGGCTGTTAACCCGCCTCCATGTGACATCCATATTTTGATGGGGTCCCCAGGATAAGAACCTGCAGGTCTCTTCATCCCCTGCCCAGTTATAAAACATATCCTCTACGTCCTCTGTTGTGAACCTTCGAAGAAGCAGTCTTATGGTTTCTACAGAATTGGTCCCGATATGTACAATCATGTTGCCTCACTTTCGCTCGCACGTTCAAAACGCACAGACACTCTTGCCTATTCAGAAAATGATTATACATCAGGAGAGGTTTTTATACCTTGAAACTACCTTTCTTTGAAAATAAGCTGCTCCTGATACCGGACCCGGACCTTTTGTAAGATCTTAAGTCATGGCCGGAATGAAGGGCAGCCTATCTTTGATTATCTTATGATACAGACAGGATACGGCATCCACCGCTGCTTTGCCTATCTTAAAACAATATCCCTGGTCTTTAAGGTGGTTAAGATTCCCTCTACCATGGCATTAATCTCCTGGCCTTCCAGCGTACGTTCCATGGATCCGAATTCGAAACGAATGGTGACACTCTTTTTGCCGGGAAGGAGCTTATCATCTTCAAAGATGTCCACCAGATGATAACTTTGCAGATACTCACAGGTGTATTCCTCGAGATAGCTTGTAAGGGTTTCATATTTTAAGGCTTTCTCTGCAAGAAGGCTTAAGTCCACCGTTACACCGGGATATTTGGAGACCTCAGCAAATTTTAAACTCTCAGCTTCCACCTTCTCCAGATTATCCAGATCAATCTCCGCATAAGCAACATTCAGTTTCTTATCGATTTTATTCTTCACCCTTGGATTTAGTAAGGAGAAATACCCAATCTCCTCTCCGTTCAAGTTGATTGCTGCCGAGTTAACCGGATGCACAAAGTTGTATTTTGACAATTCCTCTTTTGCATAAAATTTTGCGCTGATATTTTTAATGGATTGTGTTAATTGTTCCACCATCTCTTTCACCTTAAAGAATACTTCCTTCTCACTTAGCTTCTTACTGGCAAACACAAAACCCAGGCGTTTTCTTTCATCGCATAAGCCGTCATCCCTCAAGCCATTTGCCACACGTCCGATTTCAAACATCCCCATCTCAGGATAATTATCTGCATTCCGATGGACAAATCCCAGTAAGCTTGGAATCATAGAGGCTCTTAAAGTATCATTTTCAGCTGTAACAGAATTAATAATGCGAATATTCGGTTCTGTTACGATACCGATTTCCTTATTTAACTTGGATTCATACCAGATATAACTATGAACCTCGTTCATGGCATATCGTTCCGACAATAATAACTTGATATTATATTCATTGTCCCGTGTTATGCTGTGACGAACCGGAGTCAGTAGACTTTTTGTCGATCTGACTTCAAAATTGTCATAACCATATATTCTGGTGATCTCTTCAATAATATCCGCTTTCATGGTAACATCCTTTGTCGCACGCCAGCTCGGAACAATTAATCCAAAGGCATCACCCTTACGGGTTACTGCAAATCCAAGGGCTGTTAGTGTCTCTTCGATCTGATCGGAGGAGATATCAATACCGGTGTATTTATCGACATAGGATTTATCAAAATCAATGGAAATTGTGTCATAATGTTTCACATAGCAATCTGTCAGAGACGAGGAAACACTGGCATTCGGATCAATCTCGAGCAATAGCTTTACAAAACGCTCAATGGCAGGAACTGTCATCTGGGGATCAATGGTTTTCTCATATCTTGAACTTGCTTCGGTACGAAGTCCCAGACGAACTGCTGACTTACGTACGGATACACCGTCAAAATTCGCTGACTCCAGGAGAACACAGGTGGTCTCTCCAGTGATTTCTGAAAGCTCGCCGCCCATAATACCCGCTACCGCCACCGGTTCCTTCTCATCACATATCATCAGGGTTTCTGAATCGATTTTTCTGGAAACGCCGTCCAGTGTAAGAAACTCAACCGGCTCTGCGAATGTTTTCACACGAATTTTGGATACCTTTCCATGATCAAAAGCATGCATTGGCTGGCCCAGCTCCAGCATAAGATAATTCGTCAGATCGGCCAGCAGATTGATGGGTCTCATACCACAATACGTAAGGCGGATTTTCATATTGACCGGTGACTTCTTCTTCATAATATTAGAAATGGTAATACAACTATAACGGAATGTTTTCTCTGAGTCCTCTACCTTCACATCAATGGGCGCAAAGCTTTGGTAAATATCTGTGTTGTGCACCTCCAGTGGCTTTAACGCTCTCTTGGTAAGAACCGAGATTTCCCGAGCAATTCCGTAATGTCCCCACAGATCGGGGCGATTGGTTAAAGATTTGTTATCCACCTCGAAAACTGTATCCTCAATCTGCATAAATTCCTTGATGTCCGTCCCCAGCGGATGGGTATCATCCAGCAGCATCAAACCGGAATGATCCTCACTGATCCCCAATTCCTTCTCGGAGCAGCACATGCCGCAGCTCTTCTCACCAGCAATTTTAGCTTCCCTGATCTCCAGTTCGCCTACCTGTCCGCCAAGTTTTGCAAAAGGTACGATTGCTCCTTCAAATACATTTGGCGCACCACAGACACATTCCACCACCTCTGAGCCTATATCCACCTTTACCAGATGCAGCTTCTTTGAGCTGGGATGGTCCTTTATCTCAATGATTTTACCTACAACAACGTCCCTGATGTTTTTTCCCATTTCAAAGATATCTTCAACTTCAGCAGTAGATAAGGTAAATCTTCCGATCAACTCCTTCAAATTCACACCGCTAAGATCTGTAAATTCTGAAATCCAATTCATTGATATTAACATTTTTATTCCCTCCCTATTTCGTAAACTGCTTTAGCTGCTTTAGATTACCGCTGTTAAACAGACGAATATCCTTAATGTTGTACTTCATCATTGCAAGTCGTGTGAGTCCCAGACCGAAGGCAAATCCGGTATACTGATCCGGATCAATGCCACCCAGGCGAAGCACATTGGGATGAATCATTCCGCAAGGCAAAAGCTCCAGCCAACCGGATTGCTTACAGGTAGGGCAGCCGGTACCGCCACAGATGGCACAGTTAATGTCAAGTTCAAAGCCCGGTTCCACAAAGGGGAAAAAGCCGGGTCTGAGTCTGACCTTGACATCCCGTTGGAATACTTCCGTGAGCAGAACCTTCATGAAGTAGATCAGATTGGATATGGAAATATCATCTCCAATCATCATGCCCTCTAATTGAAAGAAGGTATTTTCATGACACGCATCAATATTCTCATTACGAAAACATCTGCCGGGGAATAAAACTTTTAACGGTTCTCCTGATTTTGGCGCACCATATTTTCTCATAATCGTATTCTGAGCAGCTGAAGTATGTGTTTTCAACAACTGTCCGTTCTCTAAGTAATACGTATCCTGCATATCTCTCGCCGGATGGTTCTTAGGAATATTGACTCCTTCAAAGTTGTTAAATTCAGTCTGAATTTCCAAACCATCTTCGACAATAAATCCCATGGTTTTGAAAATGCTTTCAATTTGCCTTTGCACGATGGTTATCGGGTGAAGCGTTCCTGCTTCCTTTTCACACGGGATGGTATAATCATAATGTTGCGCATGTTCAATTTCACTTAAGTATGCCCTTTCCTCCAGCGTTTTCTGGTATGCCACAATCGCCTTTTCTATCTCTTCTTTCAAGATATTCACCTGCATTCCAGCGGTTTTCTTCTCTTCCGCACTCAGATTACGCAGATTCTTAAGTTCCTCTGTTACCAGTCCTTTCTTTCCAAGAAAAGATACCCTTATCTTTTCTAATTCGTCTTTTACATTTACTGCATTCAGTTCATCTTTGAATCTTGATTTGATTTTTTCCAGATTTTCTAACATCCTGATTCCTCCTAATCTATTTTCCTATCATTTACTCGAACAGTTCTTCCCATTCCAATGTTCGCTCATGCCGGCAAACAAAAAGAGCTTTCGTCCGCAAGGGACGAAAGCTCGTGGTACCACCCAAAATTCGAGTCTGTTATAAGACTCCTCTGACAGTTATAACGGAACTGAACCGGCTTTTCTTTTATTATGAATACAAGTATCCAGAATATCTTAAAAGCAACTCCGGTGCCGAACTTCGAACTATATCTGAACCCGAAACATGCTCTCAGCCGGTGGCACGTTCTCTCTGGCGGGAAAATATATTCTACTGCATTCACCTTCATGGTTGTTATCATTTTCTCCTATATTAAATGACTATTTTCCGATTGTCAAGGGGTTTATTTAGGTTTAACGATATTTTACAATATTTATCATCCCGGATAGTGCACAGTAAAATATGCGGCTACAGATGCTAATTCTGCCGGGGTACTGTTTGTGCCGTCGATCCCTTTCTTTCTTACATAAATTCTGCTGTCTTCGGGCGCCGTTACCTTCGTCAGTGACATCAGATTATTAGAAGAAACCACTCTCCAGCTGGCCTTAGCCGCATCATATGCAGCGCCTGATTTCACAATCGTGTATTCATACTTCACCACATCTGTTACCTTATGAAATTGCAGAACCAATTTACCATTCATATAATAATAAGTCACATCAGCCGAATTATCTCCGAAGACAGGAGCACCGGATTGCCCGTTAATCGTAAGATATGCTGTCTTGGAATAAGGTGTCGATGCTGTCTGAGCGGTTCTTATCATTAAAGTTACCGTCCTGGAGCCCTTGGTATATAGTGTCTGCGGTGCAATCTGCAAAATCGTCATTGCCTTATTGCAATCCTTCCAGCTGGCGGTTGCACTGTCATAATATTCCATATAATCGGTCGTATTTAATGTCATATTATTGGAATTCAACCGGATGTTCGGAGCATTCGGTCGTTTTGTAATGCTGATTGAAACTTCCTTACTTGGCCGCATCCCGGGATCATTGCTGCCCGTTCCGATGATCTGCGGCGTCCTGATTGCTATCTTTGCCCCCATGGCAGAAAGAGAATCCAGCTCCGTCAGAAAATTCATATAGGATGCTGAGGATTCCTCCAGATTTACCTGTTTCCAATGATAATCCGATGCCTTCCTCCATTCAAAGGATACTGCTTCTCCAACATCATCAAAGGAAACTTCACCATTTGCTCTGTCATAAATCACCTTGATTGAGGAATTCTGTGCAGGTAACGTAATTTGTCTGATGCTCTGATTTTTACTGCCCCTCAAATATAAGGTCGCATCCTCTGTTTCCTTAATCCAGGAGATATCCATGAGATAGGATTTAGAAGCATTATCATAGCTTCCTTCCACCTCGGTCCAGTTCACCTTATCAATAGAATAATAAGTAATCGGATTATTGCCGGTGTATATGTTAATTGTTAATTCTTCATAATTGACAGTACCAAAGGATACCGGGAAGGTGTCCTCAGCCTGTGCCCGTCCTACGGGTATCACCAGCAGAACTGTTAGGATCAGCAGGATGATCCGGGTTGTCTTGTTATGCTTCCAATGGTTTAAATATGCCTTCATATGAACTCCTCCTCTTCCCACGTTAAGATGCCTTTATAATGGTTAATTTACATCCGGTTTTTATAACATAGCCATTACTGAGGGTAATTATAACATCCTTCGTTTCCGTAGAATTCGTTGTCAGCTTATTGATTTTTGCATTGGAAAGACTAATTACTGCCTTACCGGAAGAAACTGATGCAGATCCCATGATGGATACGCCGCCCCAGGTAACATCAGAAATTCCGACGCTGTAGGTGCGATCAAACATAGTCAACTTAATGGTAAAGGAAACTACATCCTCCGTCACAGTGGTGGTGGTCTGATCCGGATTTGTCTTTGTATAGGTCGTGGTCTCCTTCAGACTTCCTTCAGAGATTGACCAGGCAATGGGAATATCCTCCATAACCGCTGTTCTTACCATGGTAATATTAATTCCACTATCAAGAATTTCCTCATTATTTAATTTTATAACCAATGGTATTGACTGATCAAAGCTGTTAACTTTAGACTCATTTTCAAAGGCCGCAACATGAACTGTCACCTCTGCAGTAGCAAAACTCTTGCCGTTATTATCCGTTTCCGTACCATACGTTACCTGATAATCTTTATCCCTGATCAGAGAATACCCCTGATAAGTAATGGAACTGATGGCTGTCGTAACATCCAGATACTGCTCAATATTTGCCGGATCGATCAATTTACCGGAACCAAATTTTAATTTAAATTTAAAATCTGACTCGTCCCTTGTTTCCTTCGAGTTATAAATACGTTTAAAATCAGCGGAATAACCGGACTCGCTGGGATTACTAACCACTGTTTTGGGATACAGGTACAATCTTACTCCAGTATTTAAGGTACTCTTTATCACATCTGAATTGGCAAGGGTAATATCAGCATATAGCACCTTACCGGTGTAGGAATCAAGATTCTGTGTGGATGTAATTTTTGTTGAAATCACATATTTATCGTTGGTCCCCGTACTATTTGAATTGGAGGTCACCGTACTGCTGCTGCTTACCGTTCCGACACTGTTCCCATATTCATCGCGAAATGCGATAGAGGAAACCGTAGTACTTAACGGGCTGTATAGTGAGAAGGTCAGGTATCCCGAACTGTTGGCCGTCCTGCAAATTCCTGCTATTGAAACCAGTGTAGTCAAAGCTGAAGGCTGCGGAATGTCCGTATAGCTTACTCCGTTTGCTCCGGTCAGATCCACCTTGTCCGAAGCCAGTGAGAACTCCTTATCCTGTGAAGCTTCTTCACTTTTCTTTCTGAGATAGATATGACTCCCGGCAGGTGCTGTCTTATTATTAATTGATATTTCCGCACCTGAGGTAATGGCAGTCCAGTTCGCGGACTGATCATTCCACTCATTCCCTGCCTTTACAATGGCATATTCAAAGGGAATATCATTGCTTGCCGCTTTCACCTGAAGGGAAAGCAAGGTAGAACTTACTACTTTAAGTGATACCCCATTGGATTCAGGAACCGGAGGTGCCTTCTGCACGGGAACGGTCACAGTTGTAATATTAGATACCTGGGACGTGCTTGTAGCATTCACCCGAAATTGCAAGGTAACTTCCTTTTGCATAGAATTATTTGCATACATTACCTGAGGTGCAACATCCTGCAGTAACAAATCAGTGCTGCCGGTGATGGTTCTCCAGTCAGTTGTCTGTCCGTCATCATTGACAATTCGGTAAGCCATTCCCTTCTTTACAGGAATAGCGAATTTGGATCCATTTATTTTAATGGAAGGTGCAGATATCTTCTTTGGTATAGAAATGGCAATCTCTTTACTGGGCCGCTTACCTGTATCGGTATTGCCTGTCCCGTCAATCGAAGCCAGTCTAAAATATACCGTTGCTCCATTGGTATTAAAATAACTGAGTTCGGCAGCTATGGTGCTTTTATTCACCGTCTTCCAGACAGTACTGCCCTTTTTCCTCCACTCAATATTACGGGTATCCGTATTGCTAAATGTAATGGCACCGGTTGTTTTATTTAAGGTTGCTTTAAAATTCGTATATTGTTTCGGAAGCACCACGGTTGTAACTTCCGTTGAAGCATTGCCCTTCAAATTCAAAACATAAGTACCGGTAACGGATATCCATGAGATATCCATGGTGATGGTACGATCACTGCTTAATTTACCTGGTACGCTCTCCCATGTTTTCATTGCGGAATCAGAGAAATACAATACAGTATCCCCTGGATTCCCCTGCAGTGTTATTGTGCTGTCTTCATAATTAATCTTCTTTACTGTTATACTGTTTTCGGCCGCATTGGCTCTTTGGACAGATAGATTTGGAAGTAACAGGAATAGTAATAATACAGTAATCCCCAATAGAAGGAAGACACCTGGTCTTTGTTTAGAAATGATTACGTTCTGTGGCATATGTCTCATTGACCTCTCTTTCTTAAAATTGGATATGAAATGTACCTCCCTGTATCTTTTCATATATAATTGATTCATGCGTATTTCATTACGCCAGGATATCATCTGTCTTTTTAGTCGAAAAAGATAATAAAATCGTATCCCTATGTATATCTTATCGGAAATTATACCATATAAAAAACATCGAATGGTAAAATTTAATAAAAACTTAATAATTAATCCTCGATTTTTCTGTTTCAGTTCACTTCCAATTCGAGGCTATGAATATGATTTCGACAAATGATTCCGAAGCGGAGCCGCTCGCGCTTAGTTGCATCACCGGTATTGTATCGGATACTCCTTGCATGATAGATTTATTTATGATAAAATGATCGAGGCTACGAACGATGATTAAAGTACCCTAGAAGGAGTGTTGTTCATGCAAAAGTTCGACGTTATTATAGTAGGTGCCGGTCCCTCCGGTATTTTTTGTGCCTATGAGTTAATAAAACAAAATAAAGACTTAAAAATATTAATGGTGGAAAAGGGTAGACCCATCGAAAAAAGAATGTGTCCTAAAAGAAAGACAAAACAGTGTATCGGCTGTCAGCCTTGTGCCATTACAACCGGCTTTGCGGGAGCAGGTGCCTTTTCAGACGGTAAACTCTCCTTATCTCCGGATGTAGGCGGAAATCTGCCTGACATTTTGGGCTATGATAAAGCAGTGGAGTTAATCCATGAATCTGATGAAATTTACTTAAAATTTGGCGCTGACACCAATGTTTATGGAGTTGATAAAGAGGCAGAAATCCGTGAGATCAGAAGGCGGGCGATTAATGCCAATTTAAAATTGATTGAATGTCCGATCAGACATCTCGGTACGGAAGAAGGTTATAAAATATATACCAGATTGCAGGAACATTTACTGGAGTCCGGTATCACTATGGTCTTCAATACAATGGTTCAGGATATTGTAATAGAAGATCACAAGGTAAAGGGTATCATCACCGCCAACGGTGATTCTTATTATTCTGATGAAGTTGTTTCAGCGATTGGAAGAGAAGGTTCCGATTGGTTCAGCCAGATCTGTAAGGCCCATGGAATTGAGACAAAAGTTGGAACCGTCGATATCGGCGTTCGTGTGGAAGTCCGTGATGAAGTAATGGAATTCTTAAACAAAAACCTTTACGAAGCAAAATTAGTATATTATACGCCTACCTTCGATGATAAAGTACGCACCTTCTGTACCAATCCCTCCGGTGAGGTTGCAACAGAATATTATGAGAATAACCTTGCTGTTGTAAATGGCCACGCTTACAAATCAAAGGAGTTTAAGACAAACAATACTAATTTCGCTATATTAGTATCTAAAAACTTCACCAAACCGTTTAAAACTCCGATTGAATACGGAAAGCACATCTCTCAGCTTAGTAATATGCTCTGCGGCGGAAGAATTCTTGTTCAGACCTTTGGTGATTTTCAGAGAGGGAGAAGAACTACAGAAGAGCGCCTGTGCAGAAACAATTTGATACCGACGCTAAAAGATGCAGTGCCCGGCGATTTATCACTTGTTTTCCCCCATCGTATCATGGTAGATATTAAGGAAATGCTTCTTGCCCTTGACAAAGTTACGCCTGGAATTGCCAGCGATGAAACCCTGCTCTATGGTGTAGAGGTTAAGTTCTACTCTAACAAGGTTGTCGTAAATACAGACTTTGAAACCAGTGTGGAAGGACTTCGAGCCATCGGTGACGGTGCTTCGGTAACCAGAGGACTGCAGCAGGCATCAGCAAATGGTATCAGTGTCGCAAGAAGTATCTTAGCTAAGATGAATCATAAATAAACCTGGCTGATACAATCATATAGCTGTAACACAATAAGGGAGTCCTTACGGACTCCCTTATTGTTATGTACTTTATTCCCCAATAAAATACAATCTGTGAGAAAAATCCCACTATGAAAGGTATAACTGACAATTGGACGCACAAATCATAACTTAAGTGCAGTTTATTGCATGCATTCCTGGAATAGTTTAAGCTGATTTTATCACAGGAATGATATCATGGATTAGATTGTTTTCCGACTTATTGTGTTTCTTACTATATGAACCACTCTGTCTCAAAGGCAGGAATAGGTTCAATATTACTATTAATATGTTTGTGAAGGGCTAATATAAGATGCCGAATCAACTAGTGTTCCATAGGAATTGTAAATATTGGCACTGGAACTGATTCTATATTGTCCCCTTGATAAACTTTTGGTACCGGATACATAAGCCCAAGACAGTGAACCATTTGCTGGCTCAGAAGTACTCCAGGAATCCACATAGGTCCAATAAGAACCTGTCCATTTTTGTAAAGCGCATAATACAATACAGCTGGATGCATCTGTATAGTACACCGAGGTATAGATACTTGCCACTCCTGCACCATCAATATTAAACGAGTTAGAGAATGATAATATGTTTACAAACATTGGTTTCATAATCGTTTCATTGCTATCTGTTCCAATTTCAGTTGCTCCAGCAACTGCCGGAATGGATAAGGCAAATATTGAGATGCATAAAAACATAACAATTAACTTTTTCTTCATTCTAAAACCTCCTTTCATAATATATAACGTTTCAGAAGGTTTTATCTTACACTAATTTTTAATTATTTTTTTAATTCGACACTTTCAGCAATTTTTATCATTTCATTTATATCAAGATCCGACACCTGTAGTCGAAAGATTACCTCATCTTCTTTCCAGGTAATCAGTCTATAGTTCTTTCTTTCTAGTAAATAGGCTGGCTCTCCATTTATCAGAATCTGCGTTATAACTCCATTCTCTGTATCTATTTGCTGAGATGACTGGTTATAAAACTGATCAAACACGATCTGATTATCTATATCATTTTGAAACATTAAGGTCGATGTATTTGGATTGTCATTAATAAACGAGAGTTGGTATCCTTCCGGAATATATGCAGGATAATATTTTTCAGTCCAATCCTGCGGCAGATCTGATGTATAATCCGGTGCACCCTTTACCATATCAATCTGTGTGAATTTATCTTTAATGCTTAATATCGTATTATAAAAGTTCATACGATATGCTTTTACACTGGTATACAAAAGGCAGTTCACGGCCAGAACGAACAGTATAAATATTGCAGCACGTCTGGAAAATCTTTGTAGTTTCTGCCTTCTGCTTCTTCTTTTCTTCTCCAATTTCTGATAACCACGAAACCACTGATCCAGGCTGTCGGGAACAGTTGTGTTTTTCCATTGCTCCTTTTCGGCATCCAGCGCATCACAAAGTTTATCTACATATTCGAATCCTATGTGCGAAAGAAAATTATCTTCTAGTTTGGTCTTATGTTCTTCATCTATTTTATTTTGATGACTCATAATGGTCCCCTCCTCCAGACAGAATTTTCTTAAGGGCTGACTTTGCACGATTCAGCCTTACACTAACAATATCAACAGGTATGTTCAGAAAATCACCGATTTCTGTGTTACTCAGCTCATAATAATACTTTAAAGTCAAGACATCCGCATATCCGGTATTAATTTTACTCAATGCATCCGCCATCTCTTTTCCACGCTCCAGATGAAGTACATGTTCCTCCAGGGATACATCGCTTACCATTTCTTCCTCCGTATTATCCAAGAAATCAATCGGAACCGTCTTCTTCTTTTCGTTATAACGGTCAAAAGAAAGGTTTCTTACTATAATAACCAAATATCCCCTTGTTTTCTTACACTTGATTTCACTTATTTTATCCAAATGTTTGGAAATTTTTATAAACGCATTCTGTAAAACATCTTCTGCATCATGATAGTCGTGCAGAATCTGATACGCCACATAGTATAATTCTTTTCTATAGGTAAGATATAATTCTTCCAGCTTATCTCGTTTTCCCTGATCTTCTATCATTAGTAAAAGCGTAAACATGAGACCCCATCCTCTTATCTTTATTGCTGCGGATCAAAGACCAATCAAACCATATGGCTTTTGATATCTGCAGGTTGATACCCCTCTTATTTACTGAATCAGCATTGCATCACCAAAGCTGAAAAAGCGATACTTCTCCTCTACAGCTTCCCGGTAGGCATGCATAATATGATCCTGTCCTGCCAAAGCGGATACCAGCATCATAAGCGTGGATTCAGGAAGATGAAAATTAGTAATCAGCGCGTCTAATACCCGGAACCGGTACCCGGGGTATATGAAGATGGAGGTGTCATCGCTTCCGGCCCGAACAACCCCATTCTCATCTGCGGCAGATTCAACCGTACGGCAGCTGGTTGTACCAACACAAATGATCCTACCCCCATTCTTCTTCGCTTCATTTATCTTCTGTGCTTCCTCTTCGGTCACCTGATAGAATTCCGAGTGCATGTGATGTTCCAGGACATTGTCCACCTTTACCGGGCGAAATGTTCCAAGTCCAACATGGAGCGTAACATTGGCTATGGTCACACCCGATGCTTCTATTTCCTTTAGCAGTTCCCTTGTAAAATGAAGACCGGCCGTCGGTGCAGCCGCCGACCCTTCATATTTTGCATAAACTGTCTGATAACGATTTTTATCACTTAATTCATGAGTAATATAAGGTGGGAGAGGCATCTGGCCAAGCTGATCCAGAATCTCTTCGAATATACCTTCATAATGAAACCTGACCAATCGATTCCCCTCATCCACAATTTCAAGTATTTCTCCAATCAAAATACCGTCACCAAAACTGATCTTTGTCCCCGGCTTAGCCTTTTTCCCAGGCTTCACCAACGTTTCCCAGATGTCATTTTCTTTTCTCTTTAATAACAACAGCTCCACTTTTGCTCCCAAAGGTCCATCCGCATCCATTGCACTGTCATTTTCTCTTATTTTTTGTCCGAGTAATCTGGCCGGTATCACTTTGGTGTTGTTTAACACCAGGCAGTCCCCTGCTCTGAGAAATTGCTTTATTTCTTTAAATATGGTGTGACTGATTTCTCCTGTAATTTTATCAAGAACCATTAATCTCGAACCCGATCTGTCCTCCAACGGATCCTGAGCAATTAATTCCTGTGGCAAATCATAATAAAAATCACTTGTTTTCATTTCTACCCTCATTTCTGTGCCTCTTATATTCCTCTCGGATTTTTGTACGCAATGCAAACATAAAACTTATATTTCACATTATATAAATTTGCATATTTTTTTTATTATACTGTTTTCTAATCAAAAAATCTATGCCGGATTTCATGGTTGTTGAATTATATGACGAATTATATTAATTCATTTTCGTTGTTGTATCACAAGTGGAGCCGGCAATCCGGTTTACCTGCGGGAATAAAATATGTCCTAAAAGCTGAGATGAATCAGCCTCCAGGACATATATTGAACTTGTTTCTATTTCTTTTAAAACAACAACTCTGATTTTTTCTTTAGCAGCTTTGCACCATTTACGATCATGAAGACTCCTGACAAAACTCCGGCCACAATTAAAATTATTCCGATCACCAGGTTCCAGACACCCACTGATCTCATCGTGTGGTAAATTTTCTCCATCATAGACATACCTCCTTCAGAATATGATTATTCTTTCACTCCATACTGTTGATAATAGGCATCAATTGCAGATTTCAAGGTATCATCAATTACAATCTTCCCTTGATAAGGCTGATTATACAAATGCTCCACAACCTCCTGCATTGTAACGATCGCAGTCGTTGCGATCCCATAGGTTTCCTCTATCTCAGATAAGGCACTCTTACTGCCCTGTCCCCGTTCCATACGATCCACCGATACCACCAGTCCAAGGGCACTTACATTCCCCTGTGCCTTTAAAATAGGCATTGTCTCTCCAATAGAGGTACCGGCCGTGGTTACATCTTCAATAATAATTACTTTGTCTCCATCAGAAAGTGGTGATCCAAGTAAAATTCCGGTATCACCGTGATCTTTTACTTCTTTTCTGTTCGAGCAATATTTTACGTCCTTCTCATATAGCTCGCTGATTGCCATAGCAGCTGCAACACTGAGCGGAATTCCTTTATATGCCGGTCCAAACAGGATATCAAAATCCAAACCATACTTATCATGAATTGCTCTTGCATAGTATCCACCAAGTTTCCTTAACTGTGCACCGGTACGATAGAACCCGGTATTTACAAAGAAAGGAGTTTTCCTGCCGCTCTTTGTTGTAAAGTCGCCAAACTTTAAGACACCGCAATCCACCATGAATTCAATAAATTCCTTTTTGTACTGTTCCATATAATTCCTCCTGTTAATACTTATTGTACCATATATCTTATGATTTACCATAGACAAACTATGAAATATTATCTTATTTTACACACCCAATGAGATCATTGATGTTCTCTACACCATACTGCTTCATATAAGCTTCGATCCCCTCTATCACATCCATCGTCGTTCGCGGCTGTAAGAAGTTGGCGGTTCCGACAGCCACCATAGTCGCACCGGCCATGATAAATTCCAGTGCATCCTCTGCATTGCCGATACCTCCCATACCAATAATCGGCAGGGACACGGCATTGGCCACCTGATAAACCATTCTGACAGCAATTGGCTTAATAGCAGGTCCGGACAGACCGCCCGTCTTATTTGCCAGAAGAAATGCCCGTTTATGAATATCTATTCTGGTTCCGGTCAGGGTATTAATCAGGGAAAGGGCATCCGCTCCGCCGCACTCCGCAGCCCTTGCTATTTCACCGATGTCCGTGACATTGGGACTCAATTTCATGATAACAGGTTGTTTTGCACGCTTCTTAATTTCCTTCGTAATTGCTTCCACACAACCGGGATCCTGTCCAAAAGCAATTCCGCCTTCCTTAACATTGGGACAGGATATATTGATTTCCAGCAGATCCACATCACAATCGGCAAGTCGTTCCACAACCTCGCAATAATCTTCTGTGGTTTTTCCCACTACATTAACGATAATCTTTGTATTATATTGACGAAGAAACGGAATATCTCTTTGGATAAAAACATCCGCGCCAGGGTTTTGCAGCCCTATGGCATTGAGCATCCCCCCGTAGGTTTCGGCGACTCTGGGTGTAGGGTTTCCAGACCATGGGATAGCAGATACTCCCTTCGTCGTTACCGCGCCCAATCTTGAAAGATCAACATATTCGCTATATTCCATACCAGATCCAAAGGTACCGGAAGCGGTAGTAACCGGATTATTAAATGTAATCCCGGCAATCTTCACTTTCGTATTCATAGCTCCACCTCATTTGCATAAAATACGGGTCCATCTTTACAGATTCTTTTATTTCTTACGTTACTGTGGGAATCAATCTCTTTCGATTTGCAAACACAGCCAAGACATGCACCAATCCCGCAGGCCATTCGTTCTTCCAGGGAAAGCTGCGCCCTGATCCCGTGTTGCAACGCATAATTTTGTACACCCCGAAGCATTGGCGCAGGTCCGCATGCAAAAATAATATCGCCTGCAAGTTCATGCTCCTTTATTGCATCCAGAACATTTCCTTTCGTACCGGCACTTCCGTCCTCTGTGGACAGATATACCTTCCCATAAGGCTCAAATTCTTTCATAAGGAAAGTACAATCACGATATCCTAAGACCATCTGTTTTTCACAGGATAATTGTTTTGCGAGCTCTAACATTGGGGGAATTCCGATTCCTCCGCCTATTAAAATAGCTTTTTTCCCCTCTAACGTAAATCCATTCCCAAGTGGACCCATAATATCGATGAGACTGCCTTCTTTTAATAAGGAAAATTCCCTGGTTCCTTTACCCACCACCCGATAAACCAGACGCAGGATTCCATCCTCTTTACTAATTTCACAGATACTGATGGGTCTTGGAAGCAGACTGCTCCCATCCGGACTAAAAAGCGATACAAACTGACCGGCCTTCGCCGCAGCAGCCATGTCAGGGACGTCGATCCACATACTGTAAATGTCTTCTGCCTCTTTTGTACTTTTTATAATAATAGCTTTTTTTCTTTCTGCTATTGCCATCTTATTCTCCTAAAAATATATAGTTTACTTGTTATTTCCTGTCACGTCATTTAATCTTGTACATTATATCCTATATTTTCATTTGCCACAAGGGATAAATCAACTTTCGTTAAGGAAGAAGGCCGACAATTGTTACAGTTCCTGGTATCAGGTAGCTTCTTCGTAAAGTTACCGTAAAATAATCCGGTGCACCACCCTTGACACAAAACCCTCGCTATGTTATATTTACCAACAAAAGCTACTTTACCAGCTTTGGTGAACCTACTAATTACATTGTTTGAAAGGATAAGATTATGGAAAACAGCAACCCTTTAGTAACAGTCGAAATGCAGGATGGCGATATTATCAAATTGGAGTTATATCCTGAAATTGCTCCCAATACAGTTAATAATTTTATATCCCTCGTGAAAAAAGGTTTCTATGACGGTTTAAAATTTCATAGAGTCATTCGTGGTTTCATGATTCAGGGTGGAGATCCGGAAGGAACTGGAATGGGCGGACCGGGATATTCCATCAAGGGTGAATTCACTTATAATCATTTTGAAAACACTTTAAAACATACTGCCGGTGTTATCTCTATGGCAAGATCCCAGAGACCTGACTCCGCAGGCTCCCAATTTTTCATTATGCATAAGGATTCTCCCCATTTGGATGGTTCCTATGCTGCATTCGGTAAAGTGATAGAGGGTATGGATATCGTCAATAAAATTGCAGACATCAAGACGGACTATTCCGATGCGCCTTCGACAGAACAGATTATGAAAAAGGTAACTGTAGAAACCTTTGGCGTTGAATACAGCGAACCGGAAACACTTTAATCTTATCTAAACAATACTATATTTCCTCAGTGAAAAGGACTGCTGCAAACTTTTTCTTTCGGGACGAAACGAAATCATTTCTCTGATCTCCTTCCTTCCCAAACGACATTGTTTTGCAACAGTCCTTTTGCCTATCTATGCTTCCACGCCTTACTTAAATCCTCACGCATATCTATCACTGCCTGTCTGGAGGCATCTGCAAAATTCATTGCGCCAAATTTTTCATAGCCCTTCAGCTTATATGCAGCAATGATTCCTCTGGAGGAATTAACGATAGCACCAAGTCCATCCTGATTAAAGTAATGCACCAGATCTTCTCCCTTGCCGCCCTGTGCCCCATATCCCGGTACAAGGATATAAGTCTTTGGCATGAGATTTCTTAATATTTTACCCATTTCCGGATAAGTTGCACCTACTACTGCACCGACATAACTATAGGAGGAACCCATATGCTGCTCTCCCCATTCTGCAACTTTCTCTCCCACCAGCTCATACAACGGTCTCTGACCCACTAGCTGATCCTGAAATTCTCCGCTGGAAGGGTTTGACGTCTTAACAAGAATAAATAAACCTTTCTTTTCTTCCTTACACACATCAATAAATGGATTAATTCCATCCGAACCCATATAAGGATTTAAGGTAGCAAAATCCTCATCGAAACCGCGGTACTCTTTCCCTTTGATCACCACTTTACCAAGATGTCCGGTTGCATATGCAGCAGAGGTTGATCCGATATCTCCTCGTTTTATATCTCCTATCACGACCAGATCCTTCTCCTTGCAATAATCAATGGTCTTTTTATAAACCTTCAAACCTTCTATACCAAACTGCTCATACATGGCGATCTGAGGTTTTACGCAAGGAATCAAATCATAGGTTGCATCTACAATCGCTTTATTAAATTGCCAGATTGCTTCAGCCACACCCTCCAGGTTTTCCCCCTTTTCTTCCAATGCTTTATTTAAAATATGCTCCGGTACAAAGTCCAGCATAGGATCCAATCCAACAACAATCGGTGCCTTTCTCTGCTCAATTTTTTGAACTAATTTATCAATCATTTGCATCCCTCTTTCTTCCTCTAATTTATACGTAACCCATACGACATTTCTAAAGCAACAAACGCTTGTGATCTACCCGTTTATTCAGATAACGTTTCCCTGGAATACGCTCTCTTTCCTGCTACAAAGGTATATTCTACTTTCCCAAAGACTTTCATTTTGTCAAACGGTGTATTCTTCCCCTTGCTAAAGAAGTTGTTTTTATCGATAACATATTCTGTATCCGGATCAGCAATAACCAAATCAGCAATCTTGCCTTCCCCAATACAGCCACGATCAACTCCAAGTACTTTCGCTGGATTAACACTCATCTTCTCCACCAGCTGACGAAGTGTCAGATACCCTGTTTTCACCAGCTTTGTCATGCATAAAGAGAAGGCAGTCTCCAAGCCGACAATCCCAAACGGAGAATCTGCAATCGATCGCTGCTTCTCTTCCTCTGAGTGGGGTGCATGATCCGTTGCAATTACGTCTATGATATCTTCCCTTAGCGCATGAATGAGTGCATTTACATCTTCTCTGCTTCTAAGGGGCGGATTCATCTTATAATTTGCATCATCTCCCGGGATATCCTCATCCGACAGGGTAAAATGATGGGGGCATACCTCACCGGTTACCGGTAATCCCTGTTTCTTGGCCAAAGCAATCATCCGTACACTGTCTTTGGTGGAACAATGACAAAGATGAAGTCTTACACCTGTCTCTTTGGCGAGAATAATGTCCCTGGCTGTAATCACATCCTCGACTGCGTTGCTAATGCCGGCCATACCCAGTTCCTCTGCCTTTTTGCCAGCGTTTAGGACACCGCTGCCTACCAGGCTTTTATCCTCACAATGTGCAAACACCGGAAGTTGAACAACTGCTGCCTGTCTCATCGCCCTCTCATAAAGGGCGGTATCCATAACAGATTTTCCATCCTCACTGATGGCAACAGCTCCGGCTGCCTTCATCTGTCCGATATCAGCAAGCTCTTCCCCTGCCTGTCCAATGGTCACAGCTCCAATGGGCAATATATTTACGACTGCTTCTTTTTTTGATTTTTCCAAAACAAGCGAAATCCGTTCTGCACTGTCCGTCGCAGGTTTGGTATTTGGCATGGGACAGATGGAAGTGAACCCGCCTGCAGCCGCTGCCATAGAACCTGTTTGTATGGTTTCCTTATATTCAAAGCCCGGTTCTCTCAGATGTACATGAAGATCGATAAATCCCGGCATGACCAGCTTGCCGCCTGCATCTATGACCGTTATCCCATCTTCCTCATCAGCCACAATATCCTGGCTGACCGTCTGGATCATATCATCGTTGATAAGAATATCAAAGATCCCTTCCCTGTCTGACAAAGGATCAATTACATATCCGTTTTTGATCAGTGTTCGCAATGAATTTCCTCCTTATTCTTCGGTTACTCCCGCCAGATAATTGATAAACTGCTGGGCAGTGCGGCCGGATTTGCCGCCATGTGAGAGCTCCCAGATGTTTGCCTTGGCACAAAGCTCCTCCTGTGTTAACTTGATGTTGGGCTGACGTTTTGCAAGTTCCACCACAATATCCATGAATTCTTTCTTGGCAGGTGCCGAGAAATTAATGGTGATTCCAAAACGTGCAACCAGAGATAATTTCTCCTGCATCGTATCAGACCGATGGACCTCCTCCGTTTTCTCCATATCAGAACGGTCACTCCAGGTTTCACGAATCAGATGTCTGCGGTTTGATGTGGCGTAAATCAGCACGTTATCAGGCTTGTTCTCCAATCCTCCCTCAATCACCGCTTTCAGATATTTGTATTCTATCTCAAATTCCTCAAAGGACAAATCATCCATATATATAATGAATTTATAATTTCTGTTCTTAATTTTCGCAATTACCGCGGACAAATCCTCAAACTGATGTTTATAGATTTCAATCATACGAAGACCTTCCGAATAGTACTCATTCAAAATCGCCTTCACAGAAGTGGATTTACCGGTTCCGCTGTCACCAAATAAAAGAGCATTGTTGGCTTTTCTTCCTTCCACGAATGCTCTGGTATTATCAATCAGTTTCCTCTTTTGCAGCTCATAACCCACCAGATCCGAGAGCACCACCTCCTGGGTATTAGTGATGGGAAAGATCTCAAGCTCTCCCTGATCTTTTCTGATACGAAATGCTTTGTTTAATCCGAATACTCCTACCCCATATTCTTTGTAAAAACCGGTTACAATATCAAAGATTATGTTCTCATCCGCTGCATTTTCTATCTGATTACTGAGAAGTTTGACTTTATCACTGACATTTTTATTATATCTGCTGCTATTCTTTTCAATTGCTTTATAGTTGGTAATCACAGTAAAACAATCTATCTTCAATTCCTGTTCAAGGGACGTAAAATCATAATCAAAAAGTGCCTTAATGATTTTAAAATCACTGCGGGCAAACTGATTCACGGATCCCTCCTTCGCTCCCACCTTCTCACAGGTAATACTGAAAGGATTCTCACTAGTCACCAGCAGATAAGCCAGATAATTATGCCATAAGTTTTGATCAAATCCATAGTTTGTGGAAATCTCCAACAGCTGATGAATAATGGAATAAATTTTAGATATTACGATTTCCTTTTCCGAAGCAGCCTTCCCTTGATCGGGTATCCCATCCCATTCCCGAATGACATCCGCCAGCCGGTATAGTAAATTATCCGATCCCAGGTCCTTATAGATTACTAATTTTGATACCAAACGGTACATATGAATTCCTTCTTCCTTGTCTAATTTCAGTTTCCGATCCGATTGAACCATTGCTTCTGGTCTTTCCATGCTACAGATCTTCCAATCGAATCAGCTTGATTTTATCCTGTGTTTTACTTTGATTAAAAAGCGTCTGTGTAAATCCGTTCTTTGAAAACAGGTATAGATATTCTGATGGAAATCCGGCTTCTGTGGATAAGGAGATCAGCCTTTCATAATCCTCCACTTCCGCCTGTCTTTCTTCCCAGAGGCACATGGCCACAAGATTCCTTCCATTCTGTCCCTGGGCCATAATATCAATCGTGCCCTTCTTTCCATACCAGCGGTCCCACCACACATACTGTTCCGGCAACCGCTGATGTAAATTCATTAATTTCAGAAACTCCGAACACACATCAGCAAAATACTCCTGAATATATTCATCCAGAAAGGGTTCGATTTTGGTCTGATAGATATCATCGGCATGCCCCAGCATAAGCTCTGACAGATTCGGAAAAATAAAGCGGTACCAGAAACTGAAAAAATTATCCCTGATGCGGTAAAGTCCCTTTTTTACATTTTCTTTTCCCTCTTCCCCGATAGGAACCAGTTTTTCTACCAAATCCAATTGGATCAGATGCTTTAGATATACGCTGATCTTTGCCCTGGAAAATCCGGTCATCTCATAAATATCATTCAGTTTACGATTCCCCTGTGCCAGAGCGGAGAGAATGGTATTATATACAGCCGGTTCTCTAAGTTCCTGCTTTAAGAACTGTTGTGTTTCCCAGAATAATCTGCTGTCTTTATCCAACAGGATACTTTGCAGATTCTCAAGAACCGAGAGCTCCTCCTGCCACTCATTCAAATACACGGGAACGCCGCCCAAAATAGCATTAATATAAATACATTGCTCTACACTAGACTTGGGGAAACGGTTAACAAAGTCTACAAAGGTAAATTCTTTTAGTTTCCGGTAAGCAGTAATGGAAGCTGCAAGATCTCCCAGACTGCTTATCATCTCATTCTCAACCCAGCGTATGGAGGAACTGCATAAAATCAGCATGACCTGTTTTGTGTCATTACTGATGTGAAGCAGGGCCCTGGCAAACGCAGGGTCATTTTTAATAATATAATGAAATTCATCAAATATAAGGACTGCCTTTTGCTCCTGTTCCTTGATCAAAGAGGATACGATATTGGTGAGGTCTTGTGTCGTCGATGTCTTATTCCACTGCCTGATCATCCGTAAACGCTGCAATCTGTCCACACATTCCACTCCTTCATAGTAAAAGGATGTCTTCCCCTCCATGAACTCATTCAACAATGTGGTTTTCCCTAAGCCCTTTCTTCCATACAGAATCACCAGATTACTGCCTGATGACGCATATTGTTCTTCCAGTAACTTAAGTTCTACGCCTCTTTTCACAAACATATCATCACCTCAAACGGTTTCTCTCTATCGTACAAGTTCAGTCACGTTGTTTAAGTGTATTACATGCGTTCCGGAGCCTCAATGCCCAGCAGTCCTATCCCTGCCTGCAATACATCCAGTACCAGGGTAATCAATGAGATCCAGGAGCTTTGCAGCAGTTTATCTTCCTGCGTAATAATCTTTGTCTCATGATAGAAATGATTAAATGCATCCGCAAGATCATAAATATACTGACAGATACGGTAAGGTGCCGTTTCCTCATAAGCTGCTTTCATCATCTCATTAAATTTCGTCAGCGCAAGGGAAAGCGCAACTTCGCTTTCGGAGACCGGCGGCAATATTTCTTTGTCTCCTGCCGGGTTCTTCTCTGACTCCTTAAACTTTGCCAGGATGGATTTAATTCTTACAATGGTATAGAGAATATAGGGTCCCGTATCTCCTTCAAAGGAAGTAAAACGATCTACATCAAAGATATAGTCTTTGGATACCTGATTGGATAAATCACCATACTTTAAGGCGGCCAGTCCCACCTTGGCAGCCACTTCCCTGGCATCTTCCTCGGACATGCTGCGATTTTCCATTATTTTCTGATAAACCTCTTCATTTACGCTCTTGATCAGATATTCCAGACGCATTACCCCGCCTTCTCTGGTCTTAAAAGGCTTACCATCTTTTCCGTTCATGGTGCCAAAACCAATAAAGTTCAACTGGGTATCTTCTTTCACAAGCCCTGTCTTCTTGGCACAGCGGAAAACCTGTTCAAAATATAAGTCCTGTCGCTTATCAACAATATAGATCACGCGATCCGGTGAAAACAGTTTCATTCGTTCCACAATTGTGGCGAGATCCGTTGTATTATAAAGTGTGGCACCATCTGACTTTAATATCATGCAGGGAGGAATTTCCTTCGTGTCCGTCTCTTCCTTCACATCTACGACCAATGCGCCTTCACTGATTCTGGTATAATTATTTTTCTTAAAGTATTCAATCATATCCGGAATATAGGGCTGCGCATCACTTTCCTTCTTCCACAGCTCAAAGGAAACATTCAAAGTTTCGTAAATTCTCTTTAAATCAGTAACAGAGACCTCCAGCATATGATTCCATATCGCCATATAGCCCTTGTGACCATTCTGCAGCTGATATGTTATGAATTTTGCTTCTTCTCTAAATTCCGGATTGCTCTTTGAATATTCACTTGCAGCCGGGTAAATCTCCTCCAGTTCGGAAATTGTAAATGGGGCCTGTTCCGGATATTCCCCTGTATAATTCTCATCAAAATAGGGTAGTTCAGGCTTTCTTCTCCTAAGCTCAGCAATCACCAGACCCATCTGTGTGCCCCAGTCTCCCAGATGCACATCACCAATCACCTTGTTGCCCATATATCTGAGAATTCTTTTGATGCTTTCTCCGATTACAGCAGATCTCATATGTCCTACATGCAAAGGCTTCGCAATATTGGGGCCGCCGTAATCAATGATTATTGTCCTGGGATTTGCTTCTGTCTCACATCCAAAATTCTCAGATCCGCGCATCTGATTGATATATCCCGCCAAAAATGACCTGCTTACTGTTATATTAATAAAACCAGGCATAATTGCAGTTATCTCCGAAAAGATTTCATTGTCCTGCAATACTGCTACAATTTCCTGGGCTATTTTTATCGGAGCCATCTTATACTGCTTTGCGGCGGACAGCGCACCATTGCACTGATACTGGCACAAATCGGGCCTGTTAGACAAGGTTACCATTCCATATTTTTCTTCATATCCCTTTTGCCCAAAGGCAGCTTGTACTTCTTCTGTTATCAAGTCGATTATCGTTTTCATATTGACCTCCAGTGCATAATCCACGCCTGCATTCTTTTTGCAGGACTATTTACACAATACTTTAACATAGATGGGCATAAATGTCATCATGGTAAGATAAATTTTGCATATTTTCTCACTCTTTCTGCTGAAACTGCAATGAAATCAGGGCTTTCTTAAGTTGCTGCGAAAAACCAAAAAAAATACATAATTTTAAAAATTACTCTATTTTTTTTAAAGATTATGTTGTATTATAATTAATGTGAAAATAAAACGCTAGTGTATTTCATTATGCTAAACATTGTTGGAAATTCTGTTTAGGAATGTATTGAGGTTATATTACTTTACCGGAGACTTTTTATGTAATTTTATTCAGAAGTCTTTGATTACGAAAGGAGAAACAAAATGTTCGCGCAATACTTTGGGAATTACTTAGTAGATAAGAATAAAATTTCTCGATCTCAATTTGAAGATATTTTAATGAAACAGCAAAGCTCAAGATTAAAATTAGGTTTTATTGCCGTGGCAGAAAAGTTATTAACAACAAGACAAGCAGAAGAAATCAACGATTTGCAAAAGAAAATGGATCGACGTTTCGGTGATCTTGCGATAGAGAAAGGATACCTGCTCAACGAGGAAGTTACATATCTGCTTAATATGCAAGGAAACCCATACCTATTATTTGTTCAGTCCTTAACCGAGGCGAATCTATTAACAATGACAGATATTGAAACCGGCCTGGAAGATTACAAGAAAGAAAACAATTTTACCGATGCAGATATAGATGCTCTCAAATCAGGCGATATCGATCGCATTATACCGGTATTTGCCAATGTAAGTGTTCCTTTTTGCGGGGAATGCATCAGTCTTACCATACGAAATACAGTCCGCTTCATCAATAACAATATTATGTTGAAGAAAGCTTATCCTGCGAATACTTATGCTTTTGATACGCTGGCTGTGCAAAAGATGATTGGTGATCACCAGATTTTTGTAGGATTTGCTGGAAAAGATCAGGCATTGCTTCATATAGCCGAATCCTTCGCAAAAGAAAGTTTTACACAAATGGATGAAGATGCTTTTGATTCCGTATGTGAATTTATCAACTGTTCCAACGGACTATATGCATCTAAGTTAAGTCTGGATGACATCCACATCGACATGACGCCTCCCGTATTTTATACAGATCAGGAGATTACATCAGAATCAGAATTTTATGTGGTTCCGATTGTTATTAACGGAGCACAGACAGATTTAATTGTAGCTGTAGATAAACAGATTGGAATTAAATAGGAGGTATCAAAATGGCAGCAATTCTTTTGGTAGATGATTCTAAAACATCCCGCAAAATACTTCGGGGAATCTTAGAGGAAAATGGTCACGTAATCATTGGGGAAGCAGTTAACGGACTGGATGGAATAGAAAAATATAAAGAATTAACCCCCGATATCACTACTATGGATATTACCATGCCGGAAGTGGACGGATTAGAGGCGTTAAAGCAGATCATACAATTTGATAAAAACGCTAAAGTTATCATGGTCACCGCCGCCGGTCAAAAATCAAAAATGGTGGATGCAGTGAAATACGGTGCTGTGGAATTCATCGCAAAACCTTTCGAGGCAGCACAAATCACTGAAATTGTACATAAGGTATTGCATTTGGCTGAATAATAACAAAATGATTGGCTTATTCCATCTTCACGAAAAGATTGAATAAGCCAATTTCTTTTACATCTTTCCTCACTTATTTCACAGGCATAATAATTGCTGCAAGTATATATGCAAAGATTCCAAAACCGGTAAAGCCGAAAATAACCCATAATAATCTAACTACAGTCGGATCGATATTAATATAATCGGCAACACCTGAACAAACACCGCAAATCATTTTATTTGTTGACGAACGATAAAGTTTTTTCTGATCCATTGTAAGACCTCCCTTCTTAAGTTTATTTTACCCTTTTTTTAATTAAAATCAACTGTTATATTTCCAACACCACATTCTAAGGATAAACTGCTTTCTGCATTTTCATTCACGATTCTTTTGCTGGATGTACTATGAAATCTTTGATCACCAACTATGATATTTCCGATACCGCAATCGATTTTGTAGGAGTAATCCTTGTATGCTCCGGAGAGTTTCATATTGATCTTGCCGACTCCATTATCGATACTACTATTGCCTGTGACGGTTCCCTCAATCTCAATATTACCAAGACCGCAGTCCACTTTTATACTGTCCGCTTTTAAATTGTGTAACGCCATATAACCCGCACCGACATGATATTCTGATGTCCCTGTTACCTCCAGCTGATCAATCTTCATACTTCCCGCACCGACATCGAAGTTTCCGTCTGCCGTTCTCAGCGAATCCGCTTCCAGCGTACCTGCACCGATTTCCAGTCTCATCTGATCGGCAGCAAATCCCTTGGGAACCATAATTACAATATCAGGTGTGACATCTGCATTCCATTGGAATACTTCACCGATATGGATATCAAATCCGAGGAAATTATAATCACGATTGCTCTTGTTATTTTTGATGGTCCAAGTACCATTCGATACCGTAGAGATTAAATCATTCTCTATCACATGCTCTGCTTCTATTTGGAATCTGTCACCTTCTATAATGGTAACCTTCCCATATTTTATCTTAACATCAAGGGAAGTCACTCCCGTATAATTTTCATTCAAGGAAACGGTAGGCAAATTCTTTTCCCATCTTGCTCCGCTTGCTGTGACAATCAGCAGGATCGCAAGTCCAAGCCCAATTGCAATAAAACTAATTCCCAGCCATACTTTAGTAAATGATCTCATACCGCCACTCTCCTATTCTGAAATGGTAATCTGCAAAGTGCAACGATTCCTCTGATCATAGCCGGCAGTACTGTCTTGCATAGTCCGATGCTGGCAATGAAGAAAAGCATTCCAAGACCAAGTACCAGCAGACCACCGCCGCACATAAGAAATCCAAAAAGAGGTATTCCCAGTTTAATTAATCCGGAAAGTACCAGAGCAGCACCGACTCCCATCATCACAATACCGGCAAGACCAAATCCAAACACAATTCCTAAAACAGCGACGATAAATGCAAATAAGGTACTCAAAGCGGCAATAAATAATGGAAAAATAATTGGAAATCCAAAGATGCAAAGTAAGATAATTAATCCGATATTAGACCGCTTCTTCTGCTGTGTATTACGGTGATCATACCGATCCCGCGAATCATACTGATGTTGATTCTGAGTATTGCTTTTTCTCTCGGAGCCTTCGTTCTCCTTCGCTTTTTTTGCTGCATTTACGATTTCAAATTTTTCCTCCTGATATATGGTGTCCTGATAGCCCTTTTCTGTATATATCCCTCTATTCTTATTATCTGTTGCGTTCGAGTTCAAATCCGCTTCTATTATGGAAGCTATTCGTTGCGGCGATCCAAGTTGTGCAAGGATCTCTTCTTCATGATCCTCCCCGGCATCTTCGAAGTAATCACTATAATATTGCAGCGCTCCTTCTCTTTCTTCGACAGGAATATGGGATAATAAGTTTTCCAGTTCTTTCATAAACTCAACCCGATTCATCTATTTCACCCCTTCAAAAATAAAATTAATTTTTTTAAAATAGCTCTGCCATTCGCTGTAATAAAATCTGAGCTGTATCATTCCTTTGTCTGTGATCTTATAATATCTTCGATTTCTGCCTCCGAATTCCAAATCGTACACTTCCAGGCATTCTTCCTTTTGCAGTCTGCGAAGAACCGGATATAGTGTGGACTCCGATACCTCAATTGCTTCACGAACATCCTGTGTGATCTTATATCCATAAGTTCCTTCCGGCTCTTTCGAAACTACGGCGAGTACAATTGCATCCAGAAGTGCTGAACCGGTGTTAAATACCATAATCTCAACTCCTCTCTATAGTATTGTATGTTTAACAATATTATTTGCTTAGCAATACTATATACCATATAATATTATATGTCAATAAGAAATGTTACATTTTTTTGTATTATTAAAAAATTTGTCATACTACAAAATAGTTTTTGAAAATGACATTAAAGTTTTTGAAAATGGGGAAATTGAGATTGAGGGTCACCCCGTTAATGTGAAACTAGGGTTCCGTTTATCCGAAATGTACAATAAGTCTATTTACAACTCATGCTTCTTATCCAAATAATCTCTTATCAATAAGATAAATATAAATTAAGAACAAAATATATGGAAATTTCTACAAAATATCACTATTATAAAAGACTATTTCCTGCATTGCAAAAGGCTACAAACCAACGTTCCATTCGTCAGTCTATAACCTCTTATCATTCCTCTTTACCTATATTTATTAACTTCTCTTTATTAATAATTTCTCTTTATTCATTATTCCTCACTATTTCTTATTCACATAAGTTCAATTCTTTGGCAACGTAACGGTAAAGCTGCTGCCCTGGTGAAGCTTACTCTCCACTTGAATGGTTCCCCCGTGGGCTTCCACAATGGACTTTACGATAGTAAGTCCGATTCCGGATCCACCGGTAAGTCGATTGCGGGACTTATCTGCCCGGTAAAATCGTTCGAAGATGAAGGGCTGCTCTTCCTCCGGGATACCAATCCCATTGTCCTTCATATGAAATCCGGCTTCCTCTCCGGTCTCAAATAAGATAATATCGATGTTCCCGCCCCGGTTGCTGTATTTGATGGCATTGGACAATAAATTGACCACTACCTGGCTGATCCTCTCCTGATCGGCAAGAATTACAACCCCTGGTCCACTGATCCTGTACTGCAGATCCTTACCCGCGAATTCTGCCTCAAAATTAACACACAGCTTCTCCATCAATTCATTCAGATCCAGTGTTATCTTATTGAGTTTCAGATTGTTGTCCTCTATCTTAGCAAGCTTTTCAAGATCACTTACCAGTATTCCAATTCGGCTTACTTCATCATAACAGCTGCCCAACCGCTCCTTTGTCGGCTCCCATAGTCCCTCTGTCATTGCTTCAATATGGGACTGCAGTATGGTGATGGGCGTTCTAAGCTCATGGGCCACATCCCCGGTCAGTTGCTTTCGCAGCCTCTCCAGTGTCTGTAGGGATCCGGCAAGATGATTGATGGAACCCACCAGCATATCCAGCTCTCTGGTATCACTTTCCTCGTTTATCCGGATTTCATAATTCCCATCTGCAATTTTCTTCGTGGCATCCACAGTTTTTAGAATTGGATTGCTGAGCCTCTTGGCAAGAAAATGTCCCACAATTAAGGACACCAGAAGAGAAATAGCTCCTACACCGATCAGAATTCGGTTGACAAAGCGCAGGAAGCGGAAATCATTATCATTGAGGAAAAAGGGGCCAAAATTACCGATACTAACCGTACCGACCTTTTGCCCCTCCTGTTCCAGTGGGTAATCGGCAAAGGAAAATTCCCCCTGCAGCTGCGGATATCTGACTCTCATCCGTTCCGAAATATCATGAATGATCCGGGCACACAATGTCATATCATGCGCCTGCGCATCCCATAAATTACGCTGATCCTTATCATAGACTTTAATGATGTACCCGTCATATAAAGAAAACATGCCTATGGAATGAATATAGTCCAGATCCCATTTTTCTGTGACCGGATTATACTGCTGACTTATGGTGGATATGATAACCTGTGTCTTCAATGCCTGCTGACGCTTAATATAATCCGTAAACTGCCGGTTAATAAAATAGTTCATCAGAAAACTGATCATTGCTATGGTAACCAGGACGATAATGAAGATGGTCGAAGATAATTTTGCCTTGATACTTCTCTTCATTTATTCACCCCCGAATTTGTATCCGACCCCATGAATGGTTTTCAGATACACCGGATTCCTGGGGTCATCTTCCAGCTTTTGACGAAGATTCTTGACATGACTGTCTATGGTTCTGTCATAGCCTTCAAACCCGTTGCCAAAGGCGCAGCCAATCAGTTCATCCCTCGTAAATACTTTGTTCGGATATTTGATTAACGTAGCTAAAATCTTAAATTCATTGGGTGTGAGCCTTACCTCACTACCTGCCTTTTTCACCAGATAGCTTTCAAAATCAACAAAAAGGTCATTGTTACGAAAGGACTGCTGCTTTTTGACAGGTATAAGATCATCTCCTGCTCTTCTTAATACCGCCTCAATTCTTGCATAAAGTGCTTTTAAGCTGAAGGGTTTTGTTATATAATCGTCTGCGCCGATTCCCAATCCCTTTAGCAAATCGGCTTCATCGGATTTTGCAGTTAGCATAATGATTGGAACGTTTGATTTTCTGCGGATCTGTCTGCAAACTTCTTCTCCGGAAAGCAAAGGAAGCATGAGATCCAGTAATACCATGGAATACTCATCCTGTTCAAAGGCCGCCAGGGCTTTCTTTCCGTCTCCAGCACCCACAACAAGAAATCCCTTGCTCTCCAGAAAAGATTGAACGACATTCATGATCTTCTCCTCATCCTCTACCACCAGTACTTTCTTAGCAAAACTGATCATATCAATAACTACATCCTTTCTATAAACCGTCTACCAGGATCAGCGGGCACAAATCATTCGTGAATCCTATCTTAATGATAGGGCTTAAATCTCTTTAGCCGTAAGGCATTAGACAATACGGATACGGAACTGAATGCCATGGCGGCAGCCGCAAAAATAGGATTTAGCAAAGGGCCGCCCATGAGATAGAGGATTCCTGCTGCAATAGGAATTCCTGCCACATTATATCCGAATGCCCAGCATAAATTCTGTTTGATATTGCGTATGGTGCTTTTACTAAGGTGGATGGCAGTGGGTACGTCCATTAAGTCACTCTTCATTAATACGATGTCAGCTGATTCCATTGCAACATCCGTACCGGATCCAATGGCCATTCCAATATCTGCCTGCACCAAAGCGGGGGCATCATTAATTCCGTCTCCAACCATGCATACTTTTTTTCCCTCAGCCTGCAGTTTCTTTACTTCATTGGATTTATCCTGAGGGAGAACATCCGCCAGCACCCGGTCAATCCCTACCTGCTTTGCAATTGCATCAGCAGTTTTTTTATTATCACCGGTGATCATAGCAACTTCAATCCCCATGGATTTTAATTGTCTGATCGCCTTTGCACTGCTCTCCTTTACTACATCGGCAACTGCGATGATACCGGATAATTCCTGATTGATGGCAATATACATGGGTGTCTTTCCTTCCGATGCCAGTATATCAGATTTTTCCTGCAGTGCACCCAGAGCAATCTCTCTGTCCTGCATTAATTTTTTATTTCCGATCAGTATATTATCACCTTTTATGACAACCTCAATCCCGTGTCCGGGAATTGCCTCAAAGGTTTCTACCTTAAGCATCTCCAGATTTGCTTTGCCGGCACCTCTGACGATTGCTTCTCCCAACGGATGCTCTGAGCCCTTCTCACCGGAAGCGGCAATCTGAAGTAATCTGTCTTCGGGAATGTTACCAACCGTAATAATATCTGTTACCTCCGGCTTTCCTTCGGTAATTGTCCCTGTCTTATCTAATACGATGGTATTGATTTTATGAGTAGTTTCCAGGGCCTCACCACCTTTTATTAAGATACCATATTCTGCACCCTTTCCGGTTCCGACCATGATTGCAGTAGGAGTTGCAAGACCAAGGGCACAGGGGCAGGCAATCACAAGAACTGAGATAAATATGGTTAATGAGAATGCCAATGCATGCCCGGTCAATAACCATGCCAGAAAGGCAATGAGTGCAATCCCGCATACAATCGGAACAAAATAACCGGATACAATATCTGCCATCTGAGCGATGGGTGCCTTTGATCCCTGGGCGTCTTCCACTAATTTTATAATCTGCGCCAGCGCCGTATCGGAACCAACTTTGGTTGCCTCGAATTTGATCATACCATTTTTATTGATACTGGCCGCATAAACCTTATCGCCTGCCTTCTTATCCACCGGCATACTTTCCCCGGTAAGCATGGCTTCATCAATTGAAGTAACCCCCTCCAGAACAACACCGTCAACCGGAATCTTCTCACCCGGCTTCACTAATATAATCGCACCGATTTCTACTTCATCAATAGGAATTTCCATCTCTTTATTGTCCACAATAATGATTGCAGTCTTAGGTGCAAGACCCATCAGTTTTTTAATGGCTTCCGAGGTCTTTCCTTTGGAAACTGCCTCCAATGACTTTCCAAGTAATATCAGCGTAATGATGACACCGGCTGTTTCGTAATATAATGCTTCCACCGCATCGTTATGACCCTCAAAAATACGAGTAGTATTATATAAGCTGAAGATGATCGCCGCCGAAGTACCGATGGCTACCAGAGAATCCATGTTCGGACTTCTTTGTATCAGTGCCTTAAAGCCTATGGTGTAGAATTTATATCCTGCCATAACAATCGGAATAGTCAGCGTTAATTGTAAAATCGCATATCTGGAGGAATGCATCATGGGGTCCAGCGCCTTAGGTATCGGAAATGGCCACCAGGACACCATTGGTGCCATTGCAAAGTATAAAAGCGGCACGCCAAAGATCGCGGAGATAATAAATTTCGTCCAGAGTATTCTGATCTCACGGTCTTTTCTTAACTTATCCTCATCAACTGCATTTTTTTTCTCTATCTCTAATACCTGATAACCAATTTCTTCAATACGCTCTTTAATGGCAGACAGTTTTATTAATTGCGGATCATATTCTATGGATGCTTTCTCTGTCGCAAGATTTACCGATGACTTTATCATACCGACCTGTTTTGCCAATACCTTCTCAATTCTTTGCGCACAGGCTGCACAGGTCATACCACCGATTGGAATGGTAACTGACTCGTATTTTTTATGTTCGACGACTCCATACCCGGCTTTTTCAATTGCTTCTTTTATAACAGAAAGGGACGCCCTACCCTCTTCATATGCAACAGATAATTTCTCCGTTGCAAAATTTACGGATGCCTCTGAAATGCCCTCTACTTTGCCCACTGCTTTCTCCACTCTCTGTGCACAGGCCGCGCAAGTCATACCACTAATCTGTAACGTCTCTTTATTCATCATTTCACCTATCCTTTCCTTGTTTTCGGTTCCTTTATCTCAAACAGTTACCCTATTCCTCTAATTCTTCCAATTCTGGAAGATTACCGTAGCCTGGGACAGAAAATCCTTTGATATGGTAATACTATCCGTATCAACTGTTTTATACTCAGAAGTTATAGGCACCGGGTTACAACCGCCTCTGGTAACTTCCACATCTCCCATACTGAATTGATTCTTACAGTTTTGGCAGATCAATTTATCTCCTTCCTGCTTGTAATAGCCTTTTCCCGAACTATAGCATACCTGACAGGTATTAAATGCTGTCCTGATGGTACCGTCAGGCGCCTTCACTGCCAATACTTCCAATTTGATACCGTTTATTTCAGCAGGATAAAACACTGCTTTCTCAGTAACACTCTTCACCGGAATTACGATATCCGCATCTTTTACTGTCTTAACACCAGCTGTTAAATCCGGTGTTGCTATGATCTGGTTTTTGACTATGACAACGACTGCAAGCAGAGCTACAAAAGCCATTGCCGCGATCATGATTCCTTTATTTGATTTCTGCTTCCCGTTCTTTCCCATTTTATTATTTCTCCTTTTTGGAATTTAATCAATCATAATTTTTTAATTAATAAAAATCCTGAATCAAATGTTTATTGACAGCAGGAAGATGCTCCGCTCTCAGGGCCGGCATAAAAGGAAGAAGGATCGATATTCCCTACTTCATTTTGGATTGCCTGCTCATCAATATTGTTCAAATCAGGTACTACCTTAACATAACCATAATAAGAATTATCCTCCGTATAGAAGATAATATCCTGAGCAGGCGTTAGTTTTACAGGGAAACTCCCCTCCTGCATATCAAGCTTGGCAGAGTAGATGGGAAATAAGATGCTGCGAAAGGTAGTGTCCTTCTCTTTTACATTCATAATCCACTCCGTCTTAACTCCTTCCTGCATTACGATAACCGCAGGGGAAAAACCGTTTTGATCAATCTTCATCTCGACTTTTTGGATCCCGTCTTCTATGGTTGCAACACCAATCTGATCTGTGTTGATCTTCGCATCACCTGTTACGCCGCTGCCTTCACTGGTGTCAGGAGTATAGGTGCCTGAACTGCAGCAGGATCCTGAGGAAGATTGTACCCCATCATTGTTGTTGGCCTCTTTCACATTCTCAGTGTCACCTAAATCATCCACTACGGTAATTTTACTTCGAATCATACCCATCCAGCAACTAAACGCGATGGTCGTGCTATCCGTCGGCGTAAATTCAATCACATTGTCTCCCGTCGCCAGACGCTTCTGAATCTTTAGTTTTGGAATAATGATACTGTTATTGCAGCCATTGATTGTGCCATCATCTGCCTGAATGGTCCATTTCACAGGAATTCCCTTCTGAACCACGATGGGCTCATAACTTCCTGATGTGATTTTCGAACGAACAACCTGCACGCCATTATCCACAACTGCGATATTGTTGCTTTGTACCTGTCCGGAAATAGAAGCGCTTGGAAAGATATTAAACCCTGATAAGCTGGTTCCGTTCTGAAACATTGCTACACCCAGCAAAATGACTAATACAGCACTCACCGTCATTACTCTGGCGTTGAATTTCTTGCTGAGAAAGGAACTGATGGCTCCAAAAGTAAATAACAAGGGAACCGTTCCCAAACTAAATAAAAGCATGGATATGGCCCCTTTTAAAGGGCTTCCGGTGGAAAGGGCATATAACTGCATGGCTTGCAAAGGACCGCAGGGCATCAGACCATTTAATAAACCGATGTAGAAAGGGCTGTTGGAGTTTCTTCCCGAATAAACAAATTTGCCAACCGACCTTGGCATTCTGACACTCCATTTACGAAGCCCGGGAAAAATATTTAACATATTTATTCCCATGATTACCATAAAAACACCTGCTAGTATTTGAACGATTCCTTTCATGGTACCGGAAAAACTTACAACAGACCCGATCGCGCCGATGATACCGCCAATCACTGTATAGGAAATCACTCTCCCGGCATTGTATAGTAAGCTGGGCCTGAGTGGTGCAAGCTTGTTCCCCCCGTTTTTACTGCTCTGACTGGAGCACTGGGACAGGCAGATACCGCCGCACATGGCAACGCAATGGACTGAGGTTAGTAGACCTATCACAAACAGCATTCCATATCCCATACCCTCCTTGGCGATGGGGAAGGAATTGAATACATTCAATACACCAAGCTGCTTTAACATCATATAAACCGACAGTAAGATTACACCGACACCAATCACTCTGGTATAATCCACTTTTGTGTCCCGACTCTCTGTACCGGCCGCCGGTCTCTGTTTTACAATATGATATCCCAGCGTTTCAATTACTTCTTCTATTTGCGTTATTGTGATCGTTTCCTCGTCATAAGTTATATTAGCATCACCATGGATATAGCTTACCTTCGCCTTATGAATTCCCGTGGTCTTCTCTAATGTCTGCTGAATCAGATTTTCACAGTTAACGCAAGTCATTCCGTCTATTTTCATTGTAACTGTCATGGTATTCATAGACTATCTGGTCCTCCTTTTTCTTCTACTTCCCCGAATATGATGCCACACCAGACTAGTTCCATTGCTTTAGATTTTCAGATCTAAAGCATCCTCTAAATTTTCATTCTGGTTTGCATGTTTTACGAGTTTCTTTATATCATTATCCTAACATTCAGTTGTGAAGAGAATATGGAGAATTGCTTTTACTCAATTTCCGGTATTCATTTTTATCAGTTTATGCTATAATTCATGGAGTGCAGGGAAACCATAATACCCTGACTGTAATAGAAATGAATGATAAAGGAGTATGTCTATGGCTTTCGATGGTGTAGTTATTGCAAATATTGTATCAGAACTCAGAACCCATCTGTTGGGGGGCAGGTTGAATAAGATTGCTCAACCGGAAAAGGACGAGCTGATTCTTACAATCAAAGGTCAGGCAAGGGAACCTTACAAGCTTTTCATATCTGCAGGTGCAGGCTTACCTCTCATTTATCTGACGGAGAATTCAAAACCCAGTCCATTAACCGCTCCGAATTTCTGTATGCTTCTTCGTAAATATCTAAACAGTGCCAAAATTCTTGATATTACACAGCCCGGGCTTGAGAGAATTATACAGATTAAGTTGGAGCATCTGGACGAAATGGGTGATTTATGTATAAAGTATCTGATCATAGAACTCATGGGTAAACATAGCAACATTATTTTTATAGAGGAAGACATGACCATCCTTGACAGCATTAAACGCATTAACCAATTTGTCAGCTCCGTTCGTGAAGTGCTTCCCGGAAAACCTTACTTTGTCCCGGTATTATCCGAAAAGTTTGATCCCCTGAGCATTGATTATCCTGTCTTTTCCCAAAAGGTTCTGGGTAAAACCATGCCGCTTGCCAAGGCAGTCTACGGCAGTTTGACAGGAATAAGTCCTTTGCTTGCCAACGAACTATGCTTTCGTGCTTCCCTGGATCCGGAAGATTCTACTGCTTCCCTAAGTGAAGATGCTTCCCTTCATTTGTATCGTAATCTGGAACGAATGATGGAAATCGTGAAAACTTCTGCATTTACACCGGGGATCGTTTATCAGGGGGAAACACCGGTTGAATTCTCAAGTATCTCTCTGAGTTGTTATGAGGATTACGAGTTAAAGCCTTTTCCCAGTGTCTCTTCCATGTTGGAGTGCTTCTATGCTTCCAGAAACACAGTGACCAGAATCAGGCAAAAATCGTCCGACCTTCGTAAGATCATTTCCAATGCAATGGAACGGGCAAGTAAAAAATACGATTTGCAGTTAAAACAATTAAAGGATACACAAAAGAGAGATAAATATAAAGTATACGGTGAATTAATCACCGCCTATGGCTACGGTTTGGAACCGGATGCAAAGGTGTTAACTACCATTAATTATTACAATGAGGAAGAGATCAGTATCCCTCTGGATCCTACAATAACGCCTATGGAAAATGCAAAGCGCTATTTTGAGAAGTATAATAAATTAAAACGAACCTTTGATGCACTGACCACCTTGATCCAGGAAACCCAGGATGAGATCACCTACCTGGGAACAATACAAAATGCTCTTGATATTGCAGTGGATGAGGAAGATCTGACGGAATTAAAACGTGAAATGACGGAGTATGGCTATATTAAAAAAAGAGCAACGGATCGTTTTGGTGCAAAGGATAAGAAGTCAAACGGTAAAAAATCCGGACGTAAGAGTAAACCTCTTCATTATCTCTCTTCTGACGGGTATCATATCTATGTGGGCAAGAATAACTTTCAAAATGATGAAATTACCTTTCAGCTGGCAGACGGCGGCGACTGGTGGTTCCATGTTAAGAAGGCTGCCGGCTCTCATGTGATTGTAAAATCCGGTGGCAAAGACCTTCCGGATAAGACTTATGAGGAGGCTGCAAGACTTGCCGCCCATTATTCCAGTGTAAAAGATGCAATAAAGGTAGAAATTGATTATACCCAGCGTAAAAATGTGAAAAAGCCCAGCGGAGGAAAACCAGGTTTTGTCATTTATTCTACCTATTTCTCCATGCTTTCTCCGACGGATATTAACGGAATACAACCGGCGGAATAATACTTACAGAAAGAAGGTGCTACGCATGATCACAGCAGATTATCATGTACATTCCAATTTTTCAAGCGACTCTACCGCCCCAATGGAGCATATGGTCGACCGGGCCATTCAACTGGGAATGAAGAAATTATGCTTTACCGATCATATGGATTTTGATTTTCCTGCGGTCGGTGAACTTACTTTTGTCTTTGATATGGAAGAATATCTAAAGAAAATAACCGAATTAAGGGAACAATATGACGGTAAGATCCAGCTGCTAACCGGAATCGAATTGGGCTTGCAGCCCCACCTGGGTACCATACTGAACGATTTCATTCCACGCTATCCCCTGGATTTTATTATCGGTTCCTCTCATGTGGTGGATGGCATGGATCCGTATTATCCTCAGTACTGGGAATCAAAAACAGTGGAAGAAGGAATTCGTGCATATTTTCAGTCCATCATTGATAACTGTAAAGCTATCAATGGTTTTCATGTATATGGACATCTTGATTATATCATTCGTTATGTACCGGGAATGACGAAAGAAAAGGCCGATTATGCTTATCCATTGTATCGGGATATTCTGGATGAAGTATTAAGCACCTTGATCTCCCAGGGAAAAGGAATCGAAATAAATACGGCAGGGTATAAATACGGTCTTGGGTATCCACATCCAAAGGCAGAAATATTAAATCGCTATCGGGAACTGGGCGGGGAGCTAATTACCATTGGATCGGACGCTCACGATCCGCAACATCTCTGTTACGATTTTAAAAGTGCTTGCGACCTCCTTCTTTCCCTTGGGTTTCAATATTATGCGACCTTTCTTCAAGGTAGACCGGTTTTTGAAAAGCTCTGATTCGAACTATAAAAGGGGTGTCCTTCCAATCAGAACGGACGCCCCACTTTTTATTTAATAATTGTTCCGCCACCGATGACATAATCATCCTGGTAAAAAACGACTGCCTGTCCGGGGGTGATTGCACGCTGGGGTTCTTCAAATCGACAGACTACTTCATCCTGACCGGTCCTCTTAACCACACACTTTGCGCCCTTATGACTGTAACGGATTTTGGCTTCTACTATAATTTCATCCTGAATATCGTCAACTGCCATAAAGTTTAACTGGTTGGCATATAGTTTGTCCGAAAACACATCATTGGCATAACCAATCACTACCTCATTGGTATCCGGCTTTAACTCTAATACAAAGACAGGTTGTCCCATGGCCAAATTTAATCCTTTACGCTGACCGACTGTATAATGAACAAGTCCCTGGTGTTTACCGATGATATTGCCCGCCCGGTCGATATAGTTGCCGGGAAGAAGTCCTGTATTCTCCTTTATTTCTTTATTGATACCAGATAACTGCTTCTCTTTTAAATAATTTGCAATAAACCCGGCATAATCATTGTCTTTAACAAAACAGATTTCCTGACTGTCCGGCTTGTTTGCAACAGGAAGATTAAGATCACCTGCAATTCTTCGAATTTCATCCTTGCTGTAATCTCCCACCGGCATTAATGTATGAGACAGCTGGTGTTGTGTCAGATTATATAATGCATAAGTCTGATCCTTTGCCTGCGTTACCGATTTCTTAATTGTAAAACGTCCGTTGTCAAGTCTTGTGATACCGGCATAATGACCGGTAGCAATATAGGAAGCCCCTATATCAAGGGAACGCTTTAATAACGCTTCCCACTTTACATAACGATTACAGGCAATACAGGGATTGGGTGTTCTTGCCATCAGATATTCGGATACAAAATAATCAATTACATTCGACTTGAAATCCTGTTTAAAATTCATAACGTAATAAGGAATATCCAATACAGCGGCAACTCTTCGGGCATCCTCTACAGCGCTTAACCCGCAGCACCCGCCATTCTCTTCCATGGAACAGACGTCCTCATCCTGCCAAATCTGCATTGTAACTCCTATGACATCATACCCCTGCTCTTTTAAAAGATATGCTGCCACTGAAGAATCAACACCTCCGGACATTCCTACCACTACCTTTTCCATTGTAATCCTCCATATTGCCAATGCCGTGTGAAAATTTTAATTTTCAATCTAACCTCCATGACAATTCCTTATTTCCACTTCCTTTATATCATCAGTTGTCCTTAATATTCTTCCTCTTCTTCGCCTTCATGAATGTCAGATTTCGGCCTTGTCAAGCCTTCGATGACGATTCCTTTCTTCTCTGCATAATCCCACAAAGCAGCATGGATTGCTTCTTCTGCTAATAAGGAACAATGCACCTTAACCGGCGGAAGTCCGTCCAGCGCTTCCATAACCGCTTTATTGGTGATTTGAAGGGCCTCCTGGACATTCTTACCTTTAACAAGCTCTGTTGCCATACTACTGGTTGCAACCGCAGCTCCACAGCCAAAGGTCTTAAATTTCACATCCTGAATAATTCCTGTTTCATCAATATCCAGATATATTCTCATAATATCTCCGCATTTTGCATTGCCAACTGTACCGACTCCGCTGGCGTTCTCTATTTCACCAACATTTCTGGGATTTGTAAAATGATCCATTACCTTTTCCGTATACATATTCATTCCTCCATTGCTTCCATCATAGCTGTATTTTAACCCTGTTCTTTGTTTATCTTTTCTTCATGAAGTCTTCGTATAACGGAGACATTGTCCTTAACTTCTCGACGATTTCCTTAATTCTGTCTACTGTATAATTGATTTCGTCCTCTGTCGTCTCATGGCTAAGTGTAAGTCGTAATGATCCATGAGCAATCTCATGGGGAAGACCAATTGCAAGTAATACATGGGATGGATCCAAAGAGCCCGAAGTACAGGCCGATCCGCTGGAGGCACAGATGTTGTTCATATCCAGCATGATTAAAAGTGACTCACCCTCAATAAATTGAAAACTGATATTTACGTTATTTGGAAGCCGTCTGGTCTTGTGACCATTGACTCTTACAAAAGGAACCTCTGATAATACCCGCTTCATCAGAAAATCTCTTAATGCAATTTCTTTTTCTGATCTTTCTTTCATCGTTTCCACTGCAATTTCTACAGCCTTGCCAAGACCTACAATTCCCGGAACATTTTCTGTACCCGCTCTTCTTTGTCTTTCCTGACCACCGCCATGTACAAAGGAACGAATTTTTACACCTTTTCTAATATATAAGAAACCAATGCCCTTCGGTCCGTTTAATTTATGTCCGCTGGCACTTAACATGTCGATATTTAAATCATTAACATCAATGGGCAATTGTCCGAAAGCCTGTACTGCATCCGTATGGAATAAGATATTATTCTGCTTTGCAATCTCACCGATTTCCTTGATTGGCTGCAAGGTACCAATCTCATTATTGGCAAACATGATGGAAATTAAAACTGTAGTAGGTCTGATTGCCTTCTTTAGCTGGTCCATTTTTAAAATACCGAATTCATCCACATCCACATAAGTCACTTCGAAGCCATGTTTTTCAAGGTATTCGCAGGTGTGCAAAATTGCATGGTGCTCAATCTTAGAGGTAATAATATGATTACCTTTCCCCGAGTAGGCGTCCACCGCTGCCTTCAGTGCCCAGTTATCAGATTCCGTTCCACCGGCTGTGAAATAAATCTCAGCTGATTCCGCACCAAGGGATTTTGCTATGATGCTGCGAGCATCATCGACTACCTTTTTATTCTGAGCTGCGAATTCATAAATACTGGATGGATTACCATATAACTCAGTAAAATAAGGAATCATTGCTTCCACAACTTCCGGTCTGGTTTTTGTGGTTGCTGCATTATCAAGGTATATTTTCTTATCCATGTTGTCATCTCCTAAAATTTAATTTAATTTCCACATATTTGTTTTGTTTTATTTGCGTCTGAGGCACCTGTTTCTGCATGAACCTTTTTACTTTCCACCACCAGTTCTGATAGCATGATTCCATCCACAGCATTATTTATACTATCACTAATACGCTTCCAGACATATTTTGTTACACACAAATCCGAGTTACTGCATGTACTATCGCTATTGTTAACTTCTGAACAATCTACCGGATTCAAATCTCCTTCCAGCGCTCTTAAGATACATCCTACGGATATTTCTTCTGCCGGAATCGCCAGCCTGTATCCGCCCTGCGCTCCCCGAATTCCCTGTACAATACCGGCTCTTTTTAGTTTAGCAATCAGCTGCTCCAGATAATTCATTGAAATACCCTGGCGCTCGGCTATCTGACTTAATGCAACTGCGTCTTCTTCATTATGAAGTGCCAAATCAAGTACTGCTCTTAAGCCATATCTGCCTTTGGTTGATAGCTTCAAAATATCACCTCATTTCTATTTGTATAACTGAGTTCCATAGAAAATTTTCTGTCTTATATGAAACAGATTGTTATTACCAGGAGATTTTTACATTATAGTATATTTTAATTCCTACAATTTTAATCCCTATTATTTTACTTGGTTATAAATATAGCACTCTGTTTTTCTTCTGTCAATCTATTTTTTTATAATTTTCCATTTTTCTTCTTTAGAGGTCAAAGCTTACTCCCCATTCAAGGTCACAAATATCATTTGTACAAATGCTTCCTAATCGGAGTCGTTCGCGCTTACCTCAACAGCTATAATTTTTATTTGAGATCTCTTCCATAACATAAGTTATGATTTTCATAAATATATTTAATAAAAAGATTGTTGGAGTTACATGATGAAAGAAAATGTCATGACAGCGGAACTGGCAAGAAAAGCAAGAAGAAGTAATATCGTAAAAGGAACGATTATTCTTACTCTGGCTGGATTTATTACAAGATTAATCGGATTTTTCTATAGAATATTTTTATCAAACACCATGGGAGCAGAACTTCTCGGTATCTATCAGTTGTTATTTCCAGTGTACAGCATTTGTTTTACCATCTATGCCACCGGTATACAGACCTCTATCTCCCGTCTGGTTGCGGCTGAAATCGGAAAAAGAAACCCGAAGAATGTATTTAAAATACTGCGTATCGGTATGTTTTTATCTGTAAGCCTTGCAGCGCTGCTCTCCGTCCTGGTTTATTTTAGTGCAGATTACATTGCATGGCGCTTCTTATTGGAAGAGCGAAGTGCTTCCTCCCTTCGTATCCTTGCTGTTGTATTTCCGTTCTGCGGTATTACCTCCTGTATCAATGGATATTATTACGGTTTGAAAAAAGCCGGTGTACCGGCCTCCACCCAACTGGTGGAACAGCTGATTCGTGTTGTAGTAGTTTATATGATCGCTCTCTATGCCGGAAAGGGCGATATTACGGTTACCTGTGAACTGGCATCCGTTGGTATCGTAGTGGGAGAGATTGCATCCTGTATCTATAATTTACTTTCCCTGTTCGTGACTAAGTCGCCGAATAAAATTATCTTAATGGGTCCGGACCCACAGGCAAAATCCACAGGCAAAAATAAAATACTCCGGGAGTTGCTTCATTTAAGTATCCCTTTGTCTGCAAACCGCTTATTAATTAATATCCTTCACAGCATTGAGTCTATCATGATTCCTACCATGCTTCGACGCTTTGGTATGAGCAATTCAGAATCATTGAGCGCCTTTGGCGTTCTTACCGGCATGTCCATTCCATTTATCCTGTTCCCGACTGCTGTCATCAATGCACTGGCCGTCCTTCTTCTACCGACAATTTCAGAGGCTCAGGCGGTAAATAACAACAAACTCATCGGAAGAACCACCGCAGTATCCGTAAAATATAGCCTGATTACCGGAATAATCAGTACCAGTATCTTTGTCTTGTTCGGTAAGGATTTGGGGACTTCCATCTTCCATAATGAAGTTGCCGGCGATTATCTGATCATCCTTGCCTGGCTTTGTCCATTCATTTACCTGACTACAACATTGAGTAGTATTATCAATGGATTGGGAAAAGCCCATATTACATTTATTAATTCTGTTGTCGGTACTGTGGGTAAAATTATATTAATCGTATTCCTTATTCCCAAATACGGCATAAACGGTTATTTGATCTCCTTATTAATCGGACAGCTGCTAACCACTTTCCTTGATACCTTTGCTGTAATAAAAAGCATTCATTTCTCTTTTGATGCAGTTAATAATTTAGTAAAACCGGGCCTGATTGCGGCTTTATCCGGCTTTTTACTTAAGGAATGCTATACTTATTTGCATAAAATTACGCAAATGAATGAAGTCGTTTTAATTCTTGGTTTCTGCTTCATGATATGCGTTATCTCTTTGGGTTTGTTATTGATCACTCACGCTGTCTCCCGAAAGGACTTCAAATGAGCGGTGTATATACCATATAATTATTTTTGCCCTGTTCCTTTACTTTGTATAAGGCCTTATCTGCACGTTCCATCAGCTGCTCATAATGAACTCCGTCCTCAGGATATAGGGAGATGCCGATACTTCCTGAAATGGGGATGTTTTTACCCCTATCTTCATAGGTGGTGTTGAGCGTCTTCATTACGATCTGCGCCTTATCAAGAACATCCTCCATTGATAAGAAGTTTCCGCAAAACACAACGAATTCATCGCCTCCGATTCTACCGATGATTTCTCCTTCAAAGAATACATCTTTGATTCTTTCAATGACATAGGTTAAAACCTTATCACCGATGAGATGACCATACGTGTCATTTATCTTTTTGAAATCATCGAAATCGATTAACATCAGCATGTGCTTTCCGGTATGATTTCCACTGATATATTTTTCAATCTTTTTGATCGTTATCTCTTTATTATATACTCCGGTGAGGGGATCTCTGGTAGCCTTATATTCCAAAGCCTCCAGTTCCCTTTTCTGGATATCAATATTAACAATCTTACCAATGATGCGAACAGGCTTCTTATCATCGTCATAGATGGTCTTGCCCATCACCTGGCACCAGATAAATTCACCCATTCTGTCCTTTAATCTGAATTGTGCTTCAATATTATTTTTGCCAATCATGATTTCCTGACAAAATTCAAGATAAATTCCCCAGTCATCTGAATAGATAAAGGACCTGTTTTGCGCATAATTCTTACCAAAAGCAGGCTCTTTGGGCTCCCGGCCAAAAGCATCACGAAATTTATCCGTATAAATCATCTCATCAGAATCAAAATGATATTCAAAAAGAACATCTTTGGAAAGCTCCGTTGCGATTCGATAGCGCTCTCCTTCCAACAGCATTAATTCATGCATTTTTTTCTGTTCCGATATGTCCACAAAAACAACGGATATGGTATGTCTGCCGTCCTTACTTACCGCACTGTTACCATTCATAAGTACATGCAAAATGCTCCCGTCCCGGGTGATCATGCGAAGCTCATGACTAATCATATCTTTTTGCAGCTGTCCTCCCAGATCTGTAAAGAAATTCCTGTCTCTCAGATCAACGAAGTCAAGTACAGAAAACTTATTTTCCCTCTTCGCCTCTTCTTTCTTATATCCCAGCAAATCAAAGAAACCTTTACTGGCATAGAGAATACGACATTGATCCTCCAGAAGAAAGTGAACAAGTCCGGCATGAATGCTATTTGTAATCTTCTTCAATTCAAGAGCGGCTTTTGTCACCCGTCTCTCTGTCTCCAGCTTAAAGAGCATAATTATGATCATTACCATGATACAGATACTTACCGCCGTAATTACAACTGCCAACAATAATGTCGGTTTACTCTGTAAATAATCGATCAGTTTCATAACCATAACCCCCAAACTGAATTTAAAAGTATACTGCAATTGCCTTCACGTTATTTTTCTAATTCATACGGTGTAACCTGATATACATAATAATTCAACCAATTTGTATACATCGCATTTGCATGAGCTCTCCATACAAGATTAGGACGATGATCCGGTTGATTTTTCGGATAATAATTTCTTGGCAGTTCAATATCCAATCCTTTTGATATGTCCCTCTTATATTCTTTATCCAACGAAATTCTGTCATACTCCGGATGTCCCATAACAAAAATCTGCTTTCCATCCTCCGCAATCACAATAAATACACCAGCCTCATCAGATTCTGCAAGAATCGTAAGTTTGTCACATTGTAATATTTCCTCTCTTGATACAGAAGTGTATCTGGAATGAGGGGCATAGAAGATATCATCAAAGCCTCTGACAAAAGGTACCTTCCTCTGTAAGACTTTATGTTCAAAGATTCCAAACATCTTCTTATCTAAAGTGATCTTATCAACTCCATAATGGTAATATAAACCGGCCTGAGCACCCCAGCAAATATGCAGGGTGGAAGTAACATTGGTCTTTGACCACTCCATAATCTCGACCAGCTCATCCCAGTAGTTCACTTCTGAAAATTCCATCAATTCTACAGGTGCTCCCGTAATGATAAGACCGTCAAATCTACGTGTTTTAATATCATCAAAGGTCTGATAGAATTGATCCAAATGACTGGTAGGTGTATGTGTTCCTATATAAGTGCCTGTAGTCAGGAATGTAACATCCACTTGCAGGGGAGTATTGGAAAGACTCCGCAACAGCTGAACCTCTGTATCCTCTTTGATTGGCATCAGATTTAAAATCGCAATTTTAAGCGGTCTGATATCCTGATGGCTTGCTCTGCTTTCATCCATGATGAAAATATTCTCATCTTCCAGTATCTTTTTCGCGGGTAAATCACTTTGAACCTTAATCGGCATCTCTTCATCACCATCTTTGATTTTTTTGTCATAATAGGAATATCATATCATGGTTACAAATAAAAATCAACTAATTATCTTATCACCGCAAAGCGTAAATCCAAATAATTACTCCTGAATCATTCTATCATTGTAAGTATTTCACCTTCTGTTAATATCGTGACCCCAAGCTCATTTGCCTTCGTTAATTTACTGCCTGCATTCTCTCCTGCGATCACATAATTTGTCTTTTTGGATACACTGCCTGATACTTTTCCGCCATAACTCTTTATTAATTCCTCCAGTTCAGCCCTGCCCATGGAAGCAAGTGTACCGGTGACAACAAAGGTGACTCCCTCAAAACGCTGATCTTTCTTCTCTCCTTCTTCCAGGGAATTAACATTGACACCCGCCTGTTCCAATCGTGTTATGAGCATCCTATTTTCCTCATTCTGAAAGAAATCAACAATCGCTCCCGCACTGATATCACCCACATCATTGATTGCCACCAGGTCATCATAGGTTGCGTTCTGAAGCTGCTCTAACGATAAGAAATGCTTCTTTAACTCTGATGCTGCCTGTTTCCCTATATTTTTGATACCGAGTCCCGTAATTAACCGATCGATATCATTATGTTTACTGTCCTCTATCGCTTTTAACAATTTATCCGTATTCTTCTCTTTCCCGATTAGCCCCCCCTCAATTAACTGATCCCGATACTGCCAAAGATAATAGATATCACCGATGTCCTTTAGATATCCTTCGTTGATCAGTACCTCTACATAGGCTTCTCCAAATCCTTTAATATCCATGGCATTTCTGCCGACAAAGTTAATAATATGCTGTACCAGCTGTGCGGGACAGTTTAAATTCGTACATCTGGTATCCGCTGTATTTTCATCCCTTATGGTCGGGGCGCCGCAGCTGGGACAGGCTTGGGGCAGCCTGTATGGCTGTGTTCCTTCCGGTCGCTTATCTTTTACCACAAAGAGTACTTCAGGAATAATCTCACCTGCTTTTCGGACAACAATCGTATCCCCGATCCGCACATCGAGTTCACTAATTCGATCCTGATTATGAAGGGTTGCTTTCTCAACGTTGGTACCACATAAACGAATGGGTTCGAAAATAGCAGTAGGAGTAATTCGTCCTGTTCTACCAACAGATAATCTGATCTCTTTTACCACCGTCTCTTTTTCTTCCGGCGGATATTTAAACGCGATGGCCCATCTTGGTACCTTTGAAGTACTGCCATAATGAATTCTATCACCAAGATCATTTACTTTTACCACCGCTCCGTCTATATCATAGGGCAAACTTCCTCTGGATTCACCGATCAATGTGATGGCCTCCCATACCTCATCTGCCGTATGACAGATCTGATATCCTTCCACCACTTTAATTCCTTGTTTCTTTAGCCATTCAAGGCTATGGGAATGAGTATCAAAGGTGATTCCCTGAACCTCCTGCACATTAAAGATAAACAACGATAGATTTCTTTCTTTTACAATATCAGGGTTTAGCTGCCTTAAAGTACCTGCCGCACAATTTCTGGGATTGGCAAATATCTTCTTTCCCGCGGCTTCCATTCTTTCATTCACAGCCTCAAAGTCTTCATTCTTCATGTAGACTTCTCCCCTGATCTCTAAGTAAGGAATTGCTTCTCTAAGCTTTGTTTTAACATCCTTTATCATTCTGATGTTATCGGTAACATCCTCACCATAACTTACTCCGTCCCCTCTCGTTACCCCCATCATAAGTTCACCGTTGGTGTAGCGAAGCGAAACAGATAATCCGTCAATTTTCTTTTCAACAACGAATTCTGTATCTTCACGTTCCTTCTTTATTTTATCGATAAAGCTATATACTTCTTCTTTATTAAAAACATCCTGAAGACTAAGCATTGGAACATTATGCTTCACCAGGATACCCGACTCTCGTTTGGCGGTGCCACCGACTTTCTGTGTCGGAGAATCTCCCGTTATTAACTCAGGATTTTGAGCCTCCAATTCCCGTAGTCTTAACGATAACTGATCATATTCGTAATCTGATATCTCCGGATCATCCTGATTATAATAACGGTCATTATGATATTTTAACAGTTCCTTTAACTGTTCTAACTCCTGCTTAACATCCATGGTTGTGTTTCCCTTCCATCTATTAGTCATATCTGGTTTTATTTTCTCTTTTTAATCAACTGATTCAGCTCCTCGATTTCCCGCTCCGTTACATTTCGATAAGTCCCTGTTTTTAAACGTCCCAATTGTATGTTCATAATTCTGATGCGCTTTAAGTTTACAACACGGTACCCGAAATGATCGCACATTCTCCTGATCTGCCGGTTTAATCCCTGGGTGAGGATAATATGAAACGTATATTTATCAACCTGCCAGACCTCACACGGATTGGTCACTCTGTCAAGGATCGGCACGCCGGCACCCATATTCTTAATAAAATCCGGCGTGATCTCTTTGTTTACCTTCACGATATATTCCTTCTCATGTTGATTTTCTGCCCGTAAAATTTTATTCACAATATTGCCGTCATTGGTTAAGAGGATTAATCCTTCGGAATCTTTATCCAATCGACCAATTGGATAAATACGCATACCGTATCGTATAAAGTCAATAATATTACCGGGGTCTCCGGGATCAGTTGTACAAACAATTCCTTCCGGCTTGTTAAAAGCGATTAAGGCCAGCTTTTCTTCCTTCTTTACCGGTTTTCCAAGATAAGTAACCTGGTCCTCCGGCTTTACTTTCGTTCCCATCTGAGCCGTAATCCCATTGATTGTAACCTTACCTTCCGCAACAAATCGATCCGCATCCCTTCTGGAACAGATTCCCGCCTCGCTCAAAAATTTATTAATTCTGATTTCCTCAGTTTCTATATCCTGTGAGGTCAATCGCTTCGTTCTTTTCGCCATGTCTTACCTGCTTTCCTATTAATATCCATCTATGCATGTGTAATTATACTTTATTTCAATATCCCAGTCCACTGTTTCCTCTGCCTCTGAAAAAAATCCATTCACTCTCTGCTGTAATCTTATTTTACTCATCATATCCATTTTATATAATATTATAAACACACAGTAAAGCTCTCATCTGTTATTATTCTCCGCAGATCACATAAAAAGACCGACAGCAAATAGTTTCTTGTTGTTTACAAGCGTAACTTTCCATATTCATGAAAAGATTCTATTTCTGCCGGTCTTCTGCTATTAATTTTTAGATCTTAATTATCAATTTTACATACGAGTCTCTAATCTGTTAACTGATTATCACTTGCTGTTTTATCCATAGCCTCCCAGAATTTCTGAAGATCCTCATCTTTCTTCTTGGCTTCTTCACCTTTTTTATTTGTCATGTCAATGAGCTCTTTCACATCCGCATCATCATTTCTTGCATCATAATAATCCTTTACTTGTTCGTCCAGCTCGCCGGAGAATATTTTCAGATTCCCGTCGGCATCGGTAATCAGATAGAATTTGGAAAGACCAGGTGCCGGTGTATTTACACCTGTTATCTTGATTTCATGATATGCATAAACAATATAAGTTCCCTCCAGGAAGCCTTTTTTAACATAACATTTGATGTCACGATAATCATCTATGAATTCCGTCAGGCTTTGTAATTGCTCCAAGGGTATTACTTTGGCAGGATCACTGGACATACTCTTAATTTTATCAATATCGCAGCTATTCTTTGCAGCAAAATAATCCTTAAACAAAGCATCAATCTTAGGATGTCCATCCGTCTTAATATCATAAACGGGCAATGGAGTCGGTGTCGGGCTGGGCGACGGTGTCGGTGATGGTGTCGGCGTTGTGATCTCATCATCAGAAGAAGCCTGTGCTTTTAAACTCATATCTGCTTCTTCATTGTCCTTCACAAATAAGTCGCTTTCCTTATTGGTTTCGGGGCTCAGACTTTCCTGTGCTTTGGGGGAATCGTGGCTGATGGATAATGTCAGTAATCCGATGCCCATGGTACTCATAATTGTCAACATGATAATTTTTTTATATTTAAGTTTCATAATTTCTCCTCTAAATCATTGTTAAGGTAACTATCTTACTTCATTTTAACAAAGATCATTTGAAAAATCAACTAGATAATTTCATTTTTATGTAACATTTATTAATATTTTTGTAACATTTACATTCTATTCCTTCCATATGACAATATATTTTATTTTATCTTATTTTTCTGTCCATCCTTTTCACCACCACTTTGTCTTATCTTTCTGGCTTATATTTCTGTATTATATTTCTATCTTATATTTCTGCATGGCTATGTCACAACATATGGTTGATTTTTTACGATAAATAGCATATGGTAATAGTACTTAAAAGGAGTTGATCGGATAAGCCTACTAGTAAAAACGCATTATATATTATCGGTAAACCGACACTTGCAGAGCAGGAAAATCTTAAAACAATGCTTGTTAAGTCCTGCCTTTGTTAAAACTCTGAATATTGAGGGCTTTGTTGCAAAAGAAAGATTTGCTAATGGTCGTGTCTGCCGATAAAAATTTTTATAATAACAACATATCAAAGCTGCCATAGTCAGTTAAAGATGTCTATGCGTGGCTTTCATGGTGTTTCTACAAAGTATTTGATCCTATAGGTCATGTAGGTCATGTACCTTATAATGTATCTGTAATCGTGGATACCTTGTTTCGTGGATCTCTGAAAATAATGCTCTCATGTCTTCGGATTTGAAATTGTATTAATTGATAAAACAGATTAAAAAACTTACTTTACTTTATTATTCATTTAGTATATAATAATTTATCTAGGGAATCTAATTTCTTTATTTCATAATTTTGCACCTGTAGCTCAGTGGATAGAGCGTTCGCCTCCGGAGCGAAAGGCCGCCGGTTCAAATCCAGTCAGGTGCATTAAGGATTATCAGAACTTTAAAACTTGCTTAATAAAGGGGGAAATCAATGTATGCATTAATTGGTGCGTTATTATTTTTCGTTATAGCAGTTATGACTGTTCTTGTAGTATGTGGATTGCCTTTGGGTGAATTTACAATGGGAGGGCAATATAAAATATTGCCGGGAAAGTTTAGAATTATGGGTGCGATCTCAATTGCAATTCAAATATTTGCTATGGTGATCATTTTACAGGCAGGAGGATTTCTCCCATTCATGTTTTCTCAGGAAATCACAAAATACATATGTATATTTTTTGCCGCTTATTTGTCTTTAAACACTATTATGAACTTACTTTCTAAGAGTAAAAAAGAAAAATATGTTATGACGCCACTTGCGTTTGTTGCAGCTATATGTTATTGGATTACTGTTGTTCAGATGTAGTTACGATTCATATTATTATTCGGATTAACCTTGCAGGTTTCGCTATCGCGATACCTGCTTTTTATTTTGCATCAGGTATATAACCTGCTTTTTTTGTTAACTGACTAATTGAATTAATCCCACGAACCTTTATTCCTGCATGAAACTTTATCATTTTGAATGCATATATTTTATTGAGGTGAACTGTATGAATTCTTGTGAATATGCAACCACAATTTCGGCTTTGGCCTGCGGATTATCCAAATGCATGACAAAAGATGAAATTGCATTGTTAGCCGCAGTGTTAAGCCAACTGGCCAGTACACTGGCAACCATAGTCATAGTCAATGAAGCAAACGATAAGACAGAAGAAACTCCTTTTGTCGCTCCACTCTTTTAATTATTTTTACTATTATACCTTTCCATTCTATGATCAAAAAGGACATATTCCTATCCATCGTATAAATTAAGGGAAGCTGATCAAGACAGGCTCTCCCTGCCTTATGACAATACAACGGTATAGTAACCAGCTATTACATATTTACACATTTACCGGAGTGATGTCAACCTGTATCTGTATCAAACGCTTGAAACCATTGGAATTAACCAGTTTTTTATGATGACTTGCAAAGAAAAGCTGTCTCACCAGATAAAATATATCGTGAGACAGCTTTTCTATTCTTGTCAGATGAAGCGGCTCGCCATTTCATCTTGTTTTACTGATCAATTATTCGTTATCATTTGCATATAAATCTACCAGTCTCTGTAAGTGTGCATATTTCTCCATAGCATTCTTTTCAGCAGCGGCAAATAATCTTTCTGCTCTTTCCGGATTCTGACGGCTTAATGCACTGTAACGAACTTCGTTCTTTAAGAAATCCTGATAGCTTGTAGTAGGTGCTTTGCTATCTAATACGAAAGGATTCTTTCCTTCTTCCTTTAAACGAGGATCGAAACGGAACATGTTCCAGTATCCTGAGGAAACCGCATTCTTCTCTTCTGTCTGAGCAGTTGACATACCACCCTTGATACCATGGCTGATACAAGGAGCATATGCGATAACGATGGAAGGTCCGTTGTAGCTTTCAGCCTCAACAAGTGCCTTCATGGTCTGATTGTAATCAGCACCCATAGCAATCTGAGCAACATATACATAACCATAACTCATTGCGATCGCTGCTAAATCTTTCTTCTTCACATCTTTACCTGCAGCTGCAAACTGAGCGATTGCACCGGTAGGTGTAGATTTGGAAGACTGACCGCCTGTATTGGAATAGATCTCCGTATCAAATACTAAGATATTAACATCCTGACCACTTGCAATAACATGATCTAAACCGCCGAAGCCGATATCATATGCCCAACCGTCTCCACCGAAGATCCACTGTGACTTTTTGGACAAGAAATCTTTATCCTTAATAATTTCTTTTCCTTCTTCACAGCCGCAAGCTTCTAATGCTCTGATTAATGCACTGGTTGCACCGGAGTTCTCACGACCATTATCATAGGATGCAAGATATCTCTCAGCTGCTGCCTTAACTTCAGCATTCTCAGTCTTATCTGCAAGAGCTGCAATCTTATCTTTTGCTCTGCTTCTTAATGTCTGCTGTGCCAGATACATACCATAACCGTATTCTGCATTATCTTCAAACAAGGAGTTAGCCCAAGCCGGTCCCTTGCCTGCTTTATTTACTGTATAAGGTGTAGAAGGCATAGAACCACCCCAGATAGAAGAACATCCGGTAGCATTGGAGATGAACATTCTCTCACCAAATAACTGGGTTACTAATTTTGCGTAAGGAGTCTCTCCGCAACCTGCACAAGCACCCGAGTACTCAAGTAAAGGCTGTTTGAACTGACTTCCCTTAACAGTAACATCCTTGAATTTATCTGCTACTTCTGGTTTCTCTTCTAAATCAAAACCATATTCAAATATTTTCTGTTCTGCCAGCTGTGTTTCAAGGGGCTGCATAACAAGTGCTTTATTGCCCTTCTTACCAGGACATACATTAGCACAGGAACCACATCCGGTACAGTCAAGTACGGATACAGTCATAGCAAATTCCATTCCAGCAACACCTGTCATAGGAAGTTTCTTCATTCCCTCCGGAGCCTTTGCAGATTCATCAGCTGTCATTGCAACAGGACGGATAACTGCATGAGGACAAACATAGGAACAGAAATTACACTGAATACAATTATCCGGCTGCCATGTAGGTACATCAACAGCAATACCACGTTTTTCATATGCGGAGGAACCCTGAGGAAGCGTACCGTCTGCTGCATTAACGAATGCAGACACAGGCAAATCATTGCCCTGCTGTGCATTCACTGGTGTTAAAATATTGTTAACGAAATCAACAACTTCTTTTCTGCCATCGCTGAACTTCACAAGAATTTCTTCGTCCTGGGCATTCTTCCAGCTTTCAGGAACTTCTACTTCCTTAAGGCTTGTAATACCACGATCAATCGCTGCATGGTTCATAGCTACGATCGCTTCACCCTTCTTGCTGTATGATGCGGTAGCAGCATCTTTCATATACTTCACTGCTTCATCAACAGGAATAATGTTTGCTAACTTAAAGAAGGCTGCCTGAAGGATGGTATTGATGCGACCACCAAGACCGATTTCCTTACCAATGCTGATACCATCAATGGTATAGAATTTAATCTTGTGTTCTGCCATATAGCGTTTTACCTGACCAGGTAAATGCTTCTCAATTTCTTCCATATCCCAACCACAGTTCAAAAGGAAAGTACCGCCGTCCTTTAATTCCTGAACCATATTGTATTTTCTTACATAGGAAGGATTGTGACAAGCTACAAAGTTTGCTTCAGTAATCAGGTAGGTAGACTTAATCGGCTTCTTACCAAATCTTAAGTGGGACATCGTAACACCACCGGATTTCTTGGAGTCATAGTCAAAATAAGCCTGAGCATACATGCTGGTATGATCACCAATAATCTTGATGGAGTTTTTATTTGCCCCTACGGTACCGTCGGCGCCAAGACCCCAGAATTTACAACTGATGGTTCCTTCCGGAGTTGTCTCAGGAGCTGCTTTTGTATCAAGAGATAAATTAGTAACATCATCCTTAATACCGATTGTAAAGGTCTTCTTTGCTGTATTTTCATATACTGCAATGATCTGAGCAGGTGTGGTGTTTTTGGAACCCAAACCATAACGACCATTGAATACAGGAATATTGGCAAACTGTGTATCTTTTAATGCAGTTACAACATCTAAGTAAAGAGGCTCACCAAGTGATCCCGGTTCCTTCGTTCTATCTAAAACAGAGATTTGTTTTACAGTTGCAGGAATTGCTTCAACTAAATGCTTTGCGCTGAAAGGACGATATAAACGAACTTTAACAAGACCAACTTTAGCACCCTTTGAATTCAGGTAATCGATGGTTTCCTCTGTAGTATCACTAACAGAACCCATAGCAATAATTACATGCTCAGCATCAGCTGCGCCATAGTAGTTGAATAATTTATAATCCGTACCGATTTTGGCATTAACTTTATTCATGTATTCTTCCACAATGCCGGGTACAGCTTCATAATATGTATTACATGCTTCTCTTGCCTGGAAGAAGACATCAGGGTTTTGAGCGGAACCTCTTAATACGGGATGTTCCGGACTTAATGAATTGTTGCGGAATGAATCTACAGCATCAAGATCTACCATATCTTTTAAATCATCATTATCCCATATTTCAATTTTCTGAATTTCATGGGATGTTCTGAATCCGTCAAAGAAATGTAAGAAAGGTACTCTGCCCTTAATTGCTGATAAATGAGCAACGGCACCCAAATCCATAACTTCCTGGGGATTGCTGCTGCAAAGTAATGCAAAACCTGTCTGACGGCATGCATAAATATCTGAATGATCACCAAATATGGATAATGCATGGCTAGCTACAGCACGGGCAGATACATTGATAACACCCGGTAATAACTCACCAGCTATTTTGTACATATTAGGTATCATAAGTAACAAACCTTGTGATGCAGTAAATGTTGTTGTTAAAGCACCTGCCGCCAATGAACCATGTACAGTTCCTGCTGCACCTGCTTCAGACTGCATCTCAACAACCTTAACTTCTTGCCCAAATATGTTTTTTCTGCCATCGGTAGACCATTTATCAGTCACTTCGGCCATAACGGAGCTAGGTGTAATCGGATAGATCGCTGCAACATCAGTAAATGCATATGACACATGTGCTGCTGCATTATTTCCATCCATTGTTTTCATTTTCCTTGCCATTGAAATGTCCTCCTTAAAATTTTAACCTGGTTTGATTGACTTTCATCAATAAAACAAACCAAATCGCCTAAAGTATAACAAAATTGAACTCAATCAATTTATGTTTTTATTCGTCGATTCATAATTATAACACAGTATAGAAATTTTTAAAACAGAAAATATATGTAACATTGCAATTTTCTTATTGTTAAATATTAATCAAACTGTATAATAAAATATTTTACCGCCGATGTCAATACAGTATATTAGATAAAAGTAGGAATTTTTTTGACAAAGTGTATAGAATTGCGCCGTATTTTTAGTGAAATAGAATAAAAAGTACGGTATTCTACATGATAATTGCATTCTGATCAGCAGAATATAAATAAACCTGATCTGACAATACTTCTTCCGGAAGCACCTGTGTCAGATTAACTTCTTTTACCATGTCGCAGAGTGCTTCTTTGCTTATTTTATTATGATAGGGTACCAGAATAATCTCATGTATACTACTGGGTAAAATATAAAAATCCGACTGAATTTGTCTGGAGAAGCGTTTAAGCACATGTTCGTATAGCATACAGGATGCGCCATTAATTCCCTTTTGATTTGTCAGAATATACATTCTCTTTCTTTTCTTCTCACCGCTGAGTTGTTGATCAGGGATCCCGGATCCCGATATCTGTCCTTCTCCAATATCACTCACCCCTTCACCGATCAGATCCCGGATGACTTCATCCATACATCTGATCTCTGCCGGAAATATTCTGCTTGTATTCTTGCCCGCTAATAATGAGATTTCATTAACGTCTGTTTCCCAAACATCCAAATGATCATTGGTAATCCGAATCGTACCGATACCCTGCTCATCATTTCTTACAAGACAATGGTAAGTAACCGCCAGATCCAGATAACGTATATGAGGAATTCTATCAAGTAATTTCCTGTTCTTCTCATAGTTAATCAAGCGGTGTACAATATAGGGTTTCATACTTGAAAAAGCAAATGTAAAATTATTGTCGTCTGTTGGAACAGCTGAGGTCACACAGGACCCACAGATTCGCTCAGCCAGTTCAGATAGCGAAGTTCCTTCCAAATATGCTTCAAAATATGGCATTAGATAAATATTCGGCGCAAAATTCTTGCTTTCCTTAAGAACAACCAGGCTGTCCAGTTCCAGTGAATTATTCTTTAATATCTTATACACTCTTGCAGAATATCCTTTTCCCATCTTGCCTTCTACAAGATTTGTTATTTCATGGATAAACGTATGATAATCCATGTACTGATCTTTTATTACTTGCAACATGAAGCAGTTCCTCCTTATAAACATAGTAAAAGCAGCATCGATATCTTTATCTTGACAAACAATGGGAAATATTAACGATGAAAGCTGAGAAGTATTAGATCGTAAGATTAAAAGATATAGAATTATTTGATACGAATATTGTAACAAAGATATGATGGAATAGCAAGTTTTATCTTACCATATTCTTACATAAAGATTTGTTAAATTTTTGTTGATTCTGACGAAAAACACCGATGTGAAACAGTGATCAAGATTTGGGAAGGAGCATAGAACATCCACATTAAAATAGAGGAATATGTAACGATAAAATGCTGCAGATCTCCTGGAATAACTATAAATTCAACCAAATTGAATAGCCCAACATTAATATCACAAAGCAGGAACAATACCATCCCCAATGCAAAAAGCAGGTTGCTGATTTGTCGGTGTATCATGAGTGTTTTTAATGATCTGATCACATTGGTGACAATACTGATAAAATAGATCATACTGGCAAAAAGCAGAGCATTCAGATTCACCCCTGCAATATACAGGACGCTGCAGACCACCATAGTGAGAATTATCTGCCATACAAGGCGAATAAGTAAAGTACGAACCACCTTTGCCTTTGACCTCATTATTATGTTTTTATGGTCTGCTGCATCAATTCGCAGACCATAAAGTTGCTGAACAATAACAAATGATACTACTCCATAAAAATAATGATCCAGCAACAACAGGTTAAGATCGGATACCACCGTAAATAATGAGGCAAGACGCATAAAATTAAGTATGTCTTTGTCCGTTGTGTTTTTAATAAACAAAACGTAACAAAAGCATATTAGAATCATAATAAATTTAAGTTTATTGGATATATCAATATGGCTGTTGCCAAAATCAAATGACAAAAAAGCAATATAGCATATTGCCTGAACACTAATGAACAATATGATTCCAATTACTTTTCTATCATTTTTCACGATACAAATCCACCTATCGTTAAGTTTCAATCCAAATTCAGACTGATGACTTCCAAATTTGAGTTCTCACACCAGCGTCCATACGTGCTGCTTGCCCGCACGTATTAGAGCAATGTGTGAATTAGTCTTTCAAAATTCAAACTACACTTTCCGGATCAATCTGCTGCTTTAAGAACTTCACAGCCATATCTTTGGGTACCGGCCTGCTATAAAAGAATCCCTGCGCTTTATCACAATTAGCTTCTTTTAAAAAGCTCTCCTGTTCTCCGGTCTCCACACCTTCTGCAATGACAAAGAGATTAAGGTTCCTTGCCAGGTTAATAATTGTTTGTATGATTTTTTGATCGCATTGATCCTCCATCACCGTATTGAGAAAACTCTTATCAATCTTAAGATTGTTTACCGGAAGTCGCTTCAGATAGTTCATGGAAGAATAGCCTGTCCCAAAGTCATCCAAAGAGAATTTTACACCAATATTTTGCAGCTCCTTGATGGTCGAGATGGTATAATCCAAATCATCCAGTGCAACGGTCTCCGTAATCTCAAGTTCCAGTCGATTGGGATTAATTCCTGTACTTTCAATAACATCATATACAATCTTGACAATATCTCTATCCTTGAACTGTCTTGCTGATAAATTTACTGCCATATGGATTCCGGGATAGCCCTCATCAGACCATTGTTTTAACTGTCTGCAGGCAGTATCCAGAACCCACTTTCCGATGGGGATAATAAGTCCTGTCTCCTCTGCCAGATATATGAATTCATCCGGATATACCAGTCCTCTCGTGGGGTGATTCCAACGAATCAACGCTTCAAACCCTACAACTGTTCTTGTTTCTAAATCCATCTGTGCCTGATAGAACAATACAAACTCATTCCGCTCCAGAGCTTTTCTTAGTTCGGACTGGGTTTCAATCTTCTCTGTCAATTTCTGATTAAAAGAAAGATCGAAATATGTATAGGTATTCTTTCCATTTGCCTTCGCAACATACATTGCCGAATCTACATTTTTAATCAAGGATTGGGAGGTTCTTCCATCCTTCGGTGCAAAAGCCACACCTATACTTACTGTAACAAAATATTCCTTTGTGGATAATACAAAAGGATACGTAAATACATTTCTTATCTTCTTGATTTTCTCCTCATAAGAGGCGGTATCTTCTAAATTCTGTGTCAGAATAATAAATTCATCACCGCCGATTCTTGCAAGGTAATCATTTTCTGTCATTACCTGCTTCAGACGATATGTGACATCAATCAAAAGTTCATCGCCATAGGAATGACCAAGGGTATCATTGATATTCTTAAAGTTATCAATATCAAGATCCATAATAGCCACAATTTCCTCGCTGCGTATGGTAAGCATTACATTATCCAGCATTTCCGTAAAAGCTGCCCTGTTAGGTAACTCAGTCAGATAGTCCGTATATGCCAGCTTTTTCATATTTTCTTTGTTCTTATTAAGTTCCTCGTATTTTGTTGTTAAGTCGCTTAAGGAAGAAATCGCCGTTTCATAAACTGTTTCTAAATCCCGATAACTCTCTTTTAGTTTTCCGAGTTCCTGATCTTTCAACGCCCTATTATGCCTCAATTTACTTAACCGGACAATCTGAAGCACAAGTAAGAGCAACAATATGACTCCTGCACAAATAACCCCTATACCGATTGCTGTATCAATCGTAATATATCCCATAACTCCTCCACTATGTTCTTCTTAAGCGATTTTTATTCATTATTTCGATTTCAAATAATGATCGATCCCTTTCGCAGCAGCTTTTCCCGCTCCCATCGCAAGAATTACCGTAGCCGCGCCTGTAACTGTGTCTCCACCTGCAAATACGCCTTCTCTCGATGTCATTCCGGTCTCTTCATCCGCAACGATACACTTGTATTTATTCGTCTCAAGCCCTTTCGTAGTTGAAGATATCAAAGGGTTTGGACTTGTACCAAGTGACATAATTACCGTATCAAGTTCCAAAACAAAATCCGAGTCCTGCTTTTCTGCTGGTTTTCTTCTTCCGGATTCATCCGGCTCCCCCAATTCCATTTCAACACATCGCATTCCACAGACCCAGCCTTTTTCATCCACCAAAATTTCTTTTGGATTTGTCAAAAGCTTAAAAATTACACCTTCCTCTTTCGCATGATGCACTTCCTCAACTCGAGCCGGAAGCTCCTTCTCGCTTCGTCGATAAACAATATACACTTCAGCTCCCAGTCTCAGTGCCGTTCTTGCTGCATCCATAGCTACATTGCCCCCGCCGACAACAGCCACTTTTTTACCGGCTATGATGGGAGTATCGTAACTTGCGTCAAAGGCCTTCATTAGATTATTCCTTGTCAGATATTCATTGGCTGAGAAAACACCGTTTGCATTCTCACCCGGAATTCCCATGAATTTTGGAAGACCTGCTCCTGAGCCGATAAATACAGCTTCGAATCCTTCCTCTTCCATAAGTTCATCAATCGTAATGGATTTTCCGATGATGACATTTGTTTCTATTTTAACTCCAAGTGCTCTGACATTATCAATTTCTTTCTTTACAACTGTTTCTTTCGGAAGTCTGAATTCAGGAATTCCATAAACCAACACACCGCCCGGCTCATGCAGCGCTTCAAAGATTGTTACATCATAACCCATGTTAGCAAGATCTCCCGCACAGGTGAGACCGGCAGGCCCGGACCCTATTACAGCAACCTTTCTGCCGTTAATCTCCTTTGGTAACTCAGGTGTGATGTCATTCTCTCTGGCCCAATCCGCAACGAATCTTTCCAGCTTGCCAATGGATACCGGATCTCCCTTAATGCCCCTGATACATCTTTCCTCACACTGAGTCTCCTGAGGACAAACTCTTCCACATACAGCAGGTAATGCGGAATATTTTCCGATCACTTTGAAAGCTGCTTCTATGTCTTCCTTGACGACTTCCTTAATAAATCCTGGAATATCTATACTAACAGGACATCCGGCTACACATTTCGGATTCTTACACTGAATGCATCTGGCGGCTTCCAGTTTCGCTTCCTCCAAATTATATCCCAAACAAACTTCTTCGAAATTTGTTGATCGTACCTTCGGATCCTGCTCCCTTACCGGGACTCTTTTTAATACTTCCATTATATACTATCCTCCCAATCTAAACAACCATGATTCATAAATATTACTCATGGCACTCGCAGTCACTATGATGATGAGTAGAACCTTCCTTCTTACGAAGAATAACTCTTCCTTCCTCTGATTTATACATCTGCACTCTCTTCATTGCCTCATCAAAATTCACCAGATGTCCATCGAATTCCGGCCCATCCACACAGGCAAATTTCACTTCATTTCCTACCGTCAGTCTGCACGCACCACACATACCGGTACCATCAACCATTATCGGATTCATACTTACAATTGTCTTTATTCCGAGTTCCTTTGTCAGGATACATACAAACTTCATCATAATCATAGGTCCGATTGCAATCACCAGATCATATTGCTTCCTCTGGTTATGAACCAGATCTTTGATACAATCATTTACATTTCCTTTAAATCCGTAGGATCCATCATCCGTTGCAATATAAACATTTTGAGCATATTTTTTCATTTTGTCTTCCAGAATTATCAGTTCTTTGTTTCTGGCTCCGATGATGCAATCTACATCATAACCATTCTCTTTCATCCACTTCACCTGGGGATAAACAGGTGCGGCTCCTACGCCGCCGGCTACGAAGAGTATCTTTCTCTCTGCCAGTTCTTCCGGAAACATATCGATTAATTCAGATCTATGACCCAAAGGTCCTGTAAAGTCACGGAAGGAATCTCCTTCTTCATATTCAGCCATAAGCTTGGTAGAAGGACCTATCGCCTGAAATACAATAGATACCGTCTCTTTTTCTCTATCATAATCACAAATTGTCAGCGGGACTCTTTCTCCTTTTTCATCCATCTTAACGATAACAAACTGACCGGGATAGCAATTTTTTGCCACTCTTGGTGCTTTGATATCCAATAAGTAGATGGAATTTGCAAGACTTTCTTTCTTCATTATTATGTAAGCATTATTTTCCGCCATATTCCAAACCTCATTTCTTATAAAAAATGATATATTGTTACGATAAATTTAGCTTCTATTATAGAATACATAATACAAAAAATCCAGTAAATTTTTAGATTACGCTTTATAAAGAAGTTAGTACACCTAGTTCTCTCCTGTCAGAGGAATAAGTGTACCAACCATAAACTCCTTATTTAAGCATGATACCGGAGCATTTTTGTTCCAGCCGTTTTAACTTTTCCAAATATAATTCGTACTCTTTCATTTCCTTTTGACGATCTGCCCCTTTTCTTCCCAGTCTATCGCAAAGACTGAATAATGCCAGATCATGAATTCCGGCCTCTCTGATCAGATTGTCTTTATCGCCATAGGGTAAATCGTTCAGGATATAAAGCATATGCATATGGTATTTTACCAGCACTCTAACCCTTTCCATAAAATCAGGATCAACATCCAGAGCATTAAAAAATTCTATACAAAGCATTGCCCCTGTCTGATCATGATCATAAGAGGTTATTTTCCCCCTTCTCATCCTGGTTGTTCCCGGTTTCCCAATATCGTGAAGTACTGCGGCCCACATGAAAGCCATTGGATTCACGCTATCGTTTCTAACCCTGGCAGCCTCATCTATTACCATCATAGTGTGATTCCAAACATTCCCTTCCGGATGATACTTCCTGGATTGTTCCGTTTTTTTCAGCAATTCCAGCAGTTGAAAAGGATACTCATGAAACTGCGGAATGTTTGAAACACGATTCATAAATTCCGAGGGGGCACTATCCTCCATCAAATGATCCGTAATTGTTTGAAATAATTTATTCTTTTCATCTGACTCCATTCATGTATTCACCCACAATCAGATAGGATTTGCTTTCTTTTTTCCCGTCTTGGCCTTCCCCTCCAGCTCCCGGACAGGCTCTACTTCATTTCTTGGAATCTTAATACCCGGTGTTTCTTCTGTTCCATGCGGCTCACTTGGATCAGGACGCCTCATACCTGCTTTCGCCATATTAACAACCTCCTAAACATCATTATGCTGTATTGATTTTCTCTTCGCATTTCTGTTTTTATTCTGATTTTCTTTTGTAATCGGTGTCTGTCCATTGGATTTCTCTTCTCTGGCACCTTTATTATCCGGCTGACTGTCTTTTGGCATATACTTTCCACCTTTCCATGATAAAATGATTGCAGAATTAGTATATGCACTCGACCGGACACTATCCGAAGAAGATTTTAGCTATCTGGTTCCAACTCACAAGCACTGGATAATTTAGAAAGAAAATGATTGGAATAGCGGCGGTCAGAAGTTAATTCAATGTCAAACCAGTCAGGAGCGATAAACTGATTGGAAGTCTCCACATCTTGAAATTCGACTTCAGCAAATACAAGGCCGGCCAGATAGCCTTCGAATATGTCCAACTCAGCTGTTAAGTTTCCCTCAATAGGAATCAAATAACGAGTTTTACTTATCATATGATGATCGGTCTTCTCCTTCAAATGCTCATAGGCCTCCTTCGTTAAGGGCAATTCTACTTCATGATTAATTATCGCACCGTTTATGCTCTCAGGAATTTCTGTTTTGGATTTATAAGTTAAATAATAGTCTTCGTTACTTCTTCTGATTCTGACAATTGGTTTATTACACAAATAACCCTGCTCAATTTTTTTGCTTGAATATCGATTCAAATCCTCCGGTATGTTTTTAATTTTGTACTTTCGTTCTATTTCCATCTTTCTACCTCATTTCTATTCATATTCTATATTGAATTAAATTTTTTCTGAATAGGAAATATTTATATGCGGATACTAATCTTATGAAAAAATGCTTTTTATCAAACTTCTTAATTTGTGGTTTATGTGGCTGGTGTATGGAATGTTTCTGGACCGGATTATGTTCCATCAAAAAGCGTAAAGAGGATAAAACCCTATCCTGTCATACTTCTGTCTGGATGTTTCCGATCTACGGTATGGCAGCCTGCTTATCTCCCATATGCAATAAAATGAAAGGAAGATGTGCTCTGATCAGAGGAGGTGTTTATGCATTCTTAATCTATGCTACAGAATATACCTCAGGTATCATTCTAAAAAAACACGGAGCATGTCCCTGGGATTACAGTAAAGCAAAATTAAACTACAAAGGCGTCATTCGATTTGATTATGCACCGGCCTGGTTTTTCGCCGGCCTGTTATTTGAGAAAATTCTCAAAAGAAATTAACCGTTGCCAAAGGCTCCCATGATACAATGAAAATAATAGGTAACTACATGCAAAACACTGCATATGAGACCTATTATTTATTGTATCAGCTACTACATTATAACTATACTTTATCCAATCTTTCAATGCAATATCCTATATTATCACTGACATATGATTCAAGGGTTGTATGTTATTTCGAAAAGAGTTATACTGATTCTATTCATTTTCAGTGACGATAAATGCACTACAGGAGGTTGTCGTAATGTTTAAGGCAGTAATATTTGATATGGATGGTGTTATAATTGACAGCGAGCCGATGCATGCCAGAGCTTCATCCATCGTTTTCAAAAATTATAATATTAATCTTCCGGCGGGTTATTGCAATCAATTTATTGGATCCACCACATATTATATGTGCAAGAAAATTTGTGAAGATTTTAAGCCGGAAGTATCCCCGGATGAATTATACAAGGCTAATATGAGCATGAAGGATCACCTGTTATCGAGAGAAGGTCATATTCCCGTTCCCTATGTAATCGATATGATTAAAAATTTTTATTCCAATGGATTGAGATTGATTATTGCGTCCTCATCCCCTGCAGAGGCAATTGAAGAAGTAATGGATGCGCTTACTATCAGACAATATTTTGAAGGTTATGTCTCCGGCATGCAGGTAAAGAACCCCAAACCGGCTCCGGACATTTTTCTGGCTGCAGTTAGAAAATTACAGCTCACACCCGGAGAGTGCATTGTGATCGAAGATTCCTCCAATGGTGTTAATGCTGCTTTTGCTGCTAAAATTCCGTGTATTGGCTATATGAATCCCAATTCCGGAAATCAGGATTTAAGAAATGCAACCATCCTGGTGGAAGGCTTTGAGGAAATCAATCACACCTTCCTTCAGGACGTGTATCAGTTGTATCAGAAAGAATCCCATGAAAAGCCGAGGATCATTGCAAAAACAGAACGTATGATAATACGTGAGCTGATACCTGATGATTTTGCTTCCTTATTTAGTTTATACCATCACCCGAAGATAAAAGATCACATTGATAATTTACAGGATGGTTTCTCTACCGAGAAGGAGAAACTTGAGGCTTACATAAAAAATGTTTATTCCTACTACGGATTTGGGCTATGGGGCGTGTTTAACATAGCTTCAGACAAACTGATCGGAATTTGCGGAATTGAATATAAAAGTCAGGATGGAACGAACGCGTATGAGCTTGGTTACATCATCCATCCCGATTATCAAGGAAAGGGATATGCTTTGGAGAGTATCCAATGTGTTCTTCAATACGCTTTTCTGGAATTAAAAATAAAGGATATTTTCGCTGTTATTGGAGAGAATAATACCAAATCGATAAATCTTGCCCAAAAGGCTGGTATGGTATACGAAGAAAACTGTATCCGAAATAACAGGAACTTTCTAAAATACAAAATATCGCGATAAAAAAAAGGAGCTTTTGTCTAATTCATCAAAAGCTCCTTTTTTGTTACTGTGTCCCGCCGGTACCTGTGCCTGTACCAGTACTATTTGTTCCATTCGTTGTTCCACCTGTACCACCAGTTGTTCCCGTGCTATTATTTGTACCGGTTGTAGGTGCCTTAGTCGGTGCAGTTGTGGTAGGTGCAGTGGTAGGTGCAGTTGTGGTAGGTGCAGTGGTAGGCGCCATGGTTACCTTAGGAGTAGGTGTCGCCCCTGTGTTAGTTCCTGTATTATCGGCGGTGCATGCAGCAAATGCTACAATAACAAAACAGCATAAAGCCAACAATAGACCAATTCTCTTTTTCATTGATACTCCTCCTATAATTATTTTCATTTACTTGGATAGTATCTCACGGTTTGATTGAATTATGCACCAGTCAAATACAACTAAATGGAACTTAAAAAAATTAAGACAAATAAAATTCTGTGATATCTTTCCGGAACCTTAACGGAAGATTATTTCTTTGAAGCTTAGGATTTATTCTGTCTTCTATAGCAATATGTTTAAAAAATATTTTCCATAAATCTGTATATTCATCTTCAATATGACCGTCATCCAGATCCATTGTATTCAGTATAGATGCATCCACCATAATCCAGGGTCGGCCGGGAGCATGTAACACTGCATTATCACGATTTTTATCCCATATAATAAAGTGTTCCCTGGGAAGACGATCGGCAAAATGAGGTGCCAGGATCGCCAGAACATTGTTGTTAGGATGTATAACAGACATTAATACTCCGTTATCCTGTTCGGAAAAGCGGACAAAACCAAATAGATGATGTGCTTCATTAAAGACATATTTGGAGACCTGATGCATCTTGCAAACAACTTCATTGCTCAAATGTTCCATAATGCCGGTTCCTGCAGCAAAACCCAGGATCAAAAAACGATAAATCAGATCAGCCTTACCATAATAGTTGGATAATGCGACATGACAAACCATCTGGAATGCTTCTTCCTTCAATTTCACTTTGATTGTCTCAGATACTTTAACTGCCAGATCATTGTTTGTCTCCACAGGAATATATTCGGAAAACAATTCCATATTCGAATATTGATTTCGTCCCGCTTTCTCTTCAATTTTAATATTAGCATGACCGTATTTTGAGCTCCAAGCCTGGTAAATTGCTGTAAATATTCCATCTATTGTATCATCACAAAGAAAGATTTTTTTTGAGACCATACTTCAATCCTCCCATTGAAAAATATACCAAATTATAAATTCGCAATTTTAAACGGCACCTGATCGCCTGTCTGAAATCTGCTGTCATCAAATAGTGATAATTGCTGGTAAGTAATATTCCGGTCAATTCCGAACGGAAGCCGGTCCTTTAACGCCAACAGCTGTCTGGTAATAAAATTCTCATCCACATGGATCGTGTACATCATCTTTCCTCTACATGTGATAAAATAGACAGCTCGCTTTAACACTACACCAAGCCGCTTCAGATCCGGAAAATCCAGTACAGCACTCTTTCTTGCCATTACAATCCGTTGTGCGGATTTTGTGCCGATTCCGGGTATCCGAAGTAAGGTATAGTAATCTGCCTTATTGATTTCCACAGGGAATTTTTCCATATGCCTCAAGGCCCAGTCACATTTGGGATCTAGCAGCACATTGAAGTTGGGATGTTCCTCATCAAGCAGTTCACCGGTTCGAAAGCCGTAAAACCGCAGGAGCCAATCTGCCTGATAAAGCCGATGCTCTCTGAGAAGAGGCGGTCCGTCTATTGTGGAGGGAAGTCTGCTATCCTGATTAATATTCATAAAAGCGGAATAGAATACCCTTTTCAAATCAAAATTATCATACAGAGTCTCCGCAACAGACATAATCTGATAATCACTTTCTCTGGTTGCTCCAATGATCATCTGAGTACTTTGTCCGGCAGGAACAAACTTTTTCTTATTATATTTCTTTTGAAAGGGAACAATTCCGGTGCTTGCCGTTATGATTTCTTTGATCTCCCCATCCTGTGGCATAGCAATCTGTTTTGCAACAATGGAAGAATCACCGGGCAATCCGATGAATTCCCTGTGATTTTCTCTTCTTAACTGTATTTGGCGGATGGGTTTTAATATGTTCCTGCGGTTTTTATGGGGAGCCAATTCCCTTAAACCATCTGCCGTCGGTAATTCCAGATTCACACTCATTCGATCCGCATACCAGCCAATCATCTCAATTAAGACAGGATCCGTCCCCGGTATGGCTTTACAGTGAATATATCCATTAAAATGGTGCACATCCCGTAAAAGCCGCAGTGCCTCATAGATTAATTCCATCGTATGATTCGGGCTGATTAAGATTCCGGAGCTTAAAAACAATCCTTCAATATAATTCCTGCGGTAAAATTCCATAGTCAATTCACTTACCTCTTCCGGAGTAAAAGAAGCTCGCACAACATCATTAGAGGAACGGTTCGCACAGTACTTACAGTCAAAGATACATTCATTGGTATACAAGATCTTCAGGAGGGAGATGCATCTGCCATCCGCAGAAAAGCTGTGGCAAATCCCACAGGCAAGGCTGTTACCCATTCCGGTTCCATTGCCGCCCCTGTCAACACCGCTGGAGGTACATGCCACATCATATTTCGCTGCATCGGATAAAATCTCTAGTTTTCTCTGTATTGAAATGTTCTCCTGAAAAATCATATAGAAACTCCCTCTCGGTTTTACAAACATTTGTTCTATTGATTTTAACAAGTTTTCGCACCAATGTCAAGGGCATTTACAAACATTTGTTCTATATTTCTGGTTCGTCTTTGCTCAGCTCGCCTGCTGCCGTTTTCTTTTACTGATCACCATGGTAATCGTAATAAGAACCACTGTAAACCCAACCTGTATGAGCATATCCGCAAAGATCCCCTTCAGATTGTGATACTCATAATTATTCAAGCTGACTATGGCATTATTTGCTTTCACAAACCAGTAGGTTGGTGTGAAACTTGCCACTTTTAAGACTGCATCACCAAGGTACTCCTGAGGAACAAATACTCCGCTTAGAAAAGCCAATCCCAAAGAAGTAACTGTTGATATGGCGGACACAGCACGTTTACTCTTTACTGTTATTCCCACCAGATAACTGATACTCAGCGCTGTCAGAGCAAAAATTATCGTATTAATGTAAAATAAAATGGTATTGCTATCTAATCTTCTATAAGGATTAAAGACATAACCTGCTGCAAAGTACAGAATTAAAAATGCCAATACAAAGATCAAATTTGCCGCTAACAGCTGTATATTTAATTTCTTAAAGGTCATAGGTGAGGCATTCTGTCTTCTCTTGATATCCGTGTCATGAAAGGATAACATGATCATGCTGATGCAGACAATAAATCCTGCAATAATTATATAAGCCAGATAATTAAAATAGTTCAGGTTAAATTTATCCGCGTCTCTCTTCATAGCGCTCTGGTTAATATCAAACATAACCGTCGATTTATTTTGCATACTTTTTCCAATAAAGTCATTCAGTTTTTTATCATCTATCCCAGGAATTTGCTTAATATAGACTTTGGCAGTATTAAAGTAATTGTCAATGGCATTATCCACCGATACGATGTTAGCGGAATTGGGTAACGTCTGTTTCTCCATCTGTACCTCTTTTCCGCTCATCAGATCATCTGTAAATCCTTTTGGGATGGTTAGGATATATTCAACCCGATGATAAAATAATGCATCCTGCCTTGCCTCTTTGCTGTCTTTTATATCGATATATTCCACATAATCTCCAAGATAGTCCAGAAACCCCCTGACCAACCCATTCTGTTCCTCTTCATTCAATACCAATACAGGAACCTTCTTGTTTGTGAATTCCCCCGGATTATGATCAGGGACATTTTGTACCATGATAAGTATTAATCCCAAAAATATTCCTGTATAAATAAGTATTGCTTTTATTTGCTTCTTAAATATCAGAAAATATATGTTAAATACTTGCATATGTGCTCCTCCTTATTCCGATATAGGACAGAATGCTGAAAATCATAGTCATGCCCAGCAAAAAGAATGTGTTGATGATAAATCTCTGATGAGTATCATAATAATATAAACTGTATAAGGAATCCGTGACCAGGTTCACCGGATTGAGATATCCAAGAATCGGAGCTTTATCTGAAATGATATATTTGATATCTGCTACCATTAATCCCGACAGGAAGGCTCCCCCCAGTACGATTCCGTTTAATATTGCCTCTTTTACATCTACAGGTTTTCTCACCCAGATTCCAAAGGCCGCTCCCAGCGTAATTCCTGCCAGGGAACCTATGATACAGGTGGCAACGATATAGGTCATCTCATTACCAATGTTAATATGCAGTCCATATTTGAGATATACGATTAATAAAGCTACACTGGCGCATTGTGCGGTGAAGGCTGCTGCCAGATTGAGCGCGAATAACTTTGTTTTATGGGTGAATGCCACATTCAGTCTGGCCCCTGTTGCCGATTGATCTGCCTGTATTGTGTTTGCCTCATCGTTCCCCCAGAAAGCGGCGTTCAGGCAGGTATAAGCAATTAAAGCATAGAAATATATCATGATAGCATCCGGCTTACTCTTCTGATTCATGTCACGGGTGAACGAAGCATTTTCCATTACATCATCCATCAAACCGTTATTCAACGCCTGCGGATGATCTGCCATAATTGTGTGTACCGTCGCTGATATCCGTAAATAGCTGTCAAGGAAGGATTTCATGATTGTTTCATTTATTCCACCCTCCCTGACATAGAGTTTCGGCTTCTCCCCGTCTATGATATATCCATCAATTTCACCGTCATCCAGACGTTTGGATAATTCCTCCCTTGTCCCTTCTGATATGGAAAACATGGTTGTTCCGGACATTTCCAATTTGATCAGATTTTCTTTTAATACACTTTTCTCCTGGGAAGCATTAAAGTAGCCTATGGGTATGGTATCGAAATCTTCCGCGCTCCATATATTGCTAAACCCAAAGTGAAATAAACTGGCTAATATGACAGGAAACATATAGCACCAGAATAAATTACTCTTATTGCGTAAAATACATTTTAATCTGGTTAAATATAATTGAATGCTCATTAAACTCTCCCCCCATCAATCTCTTAATTCCTTGCCTGTGATTTCCAAAAAAACATCGTTCAGGGTTGGCGTCTGTGTTGTTACTCTTCCCATACTGATATTGTGTTCTGCCAAATATTCCAATACCCGTACCAGATTATTTCTGCCTTTCCCTGACTTTATCTCCAGCAGGTTATCCCTGTATTCCACAGAATAAATATTACTCATATCCTTCAAATCAGAAAGGAGTGACTCCCCAATCTTAACATCCTCAATACTGATCTTTTCACCGATGGATATCATAGCCTTCAGTTCTTCCTTCGTTCCCTTTGCAATCACTCTACCCTTATCAATAATCGCAATATTTGAGCAAAGCTGCTCCACTTCCTCCATATAGTGCGAAGTATAAATAATAGTGGCTCCCTGTTGGTTTAATTTTTTAATTCCTTCTAAAATCTTATTCCGGCTTTGCGGATCAACAGCCACCGTAGGTTCATCAAGAATGATCAGCTTTGGCTTATGTGCAATTCCACAAGCAATATTTAATCTTCTGAGTAAGCCTCCGCTTAATTTTTTAGGATAGAATTTAACATAATCCTGTAAGGATACAAAATCGATTGCTTCCTGTGTTAATTCTTTTATCCTGGCTTTATCCTTAATATAGAGACTGCAAAAATAAAATATATTCTCATATACGGTTAACTCTTCAAACACTGCAACATTCTGCATGATAATTCCGATATCTTTCTTAATATTGTAAGCATTGGGCCCCATAGGTTTTCCAAATATCTCAATGCTGCCTTTATCATATTTCAACAAAGATAAGATGCAATTGATCGCCGTTGTCTTACCTGAGCCGTTAGGTCCCAGCAGTCCGAATATTTCTCCTTCCTTCACTTCCAGATTCAAATAATCCAATGCGACTAATTTATCATAGCGCTTTACTAATCCATCCACTTTAACTATCATGATATTCCTCCTGGTTTTATTTTTTTCCTTCACAGAAACAGTTGCCGTTACGACACCCTTTCAGTTTGGACCAATGATTTCGCAAGCATATATTCAATGTGTGAATTCGTATTTCATATTTACACTATACCGTTTTAGCGAGCAAAAACCCAGTGAAGTGCGTCACGATTAAAAATGACAATTGTCATGAAACGAATTTAAAAAACGCCAAGACCGGTAAAATATCCTGATCTTAGCGTTTCCTGCTCTATTCATATCTCTTCCTTACTTTATCAAGGCTGATATCTGTTTAAAAACCTCTGACTTCGCGGTTCGCGTCAGTTCAAATAAGATTGATTCATACGAGGCAATCACCGCACCTTCTGAGACAGCGCGACAAAGTGCAGTCTTCTTGTCAGATTCTTTACGGGATCCGATACAATCCTCTATCAAAACCACGCAAAATCCTTTCTCCAGCAAATCGATTACGGATTGGAGTACGCAGATATGAGCCTCAGCTCCGCAGATGATAATATTTGTTTTTCCCCTCTTTTCAATCTGCTCCAGAATCTTCTCATCATCGGCACAGCTAAAGGTTATCTTGTCATAAAATACCTTATCCTCCCCCATCGTCTCCATCAAAGAGGGGATTGTCATTCCAAGGCCCTTTGTATATTGCTGGGTTACTATCATCGGTATCTGAAGCAGCTTTAGTCCTTTTAGTAAAATCTGCGTATTATGAAGCAACTGTGAATTGCCCTTAATCACCGGTATCAGTTTATCCTGAAAATCAACCACCAGGGCCAGGGTGTTCTCTGCTAATATCCTCATAATTCTCCTTTTGGAATGTGCTTAAACTACATCTATTTCGTAATTATACACATAACGATTCGATTCTGCAATAAGAAATGACTTTGTCAAGATCAATTACCTGTTTTTGCACGCAAAGAATGCTTTAGAAAAAATCATTTGACACAGTAAAACAGCCATGTAATACTACAGTTATCCTAAGGTATATTTGGAGTCAGACAATTAATTCCATCTTTTTTGGCATCAGACGAATTATGATTCGAATTGTACAAAGAGAAATTTATGATAAGTGAGGTATTGTTGCATGATTCACGAAATTATGGACAAAGTTCTGCTATTGATCTGCTGTGCCGTCCTATATCTCTTTCTTTACGATTTTAGTTATGCCATCATACCTGTGATCATCGTTATCATCATGAGCAGTCTCTTTGTTTATTATGAAAACTTAAAAATTAAGCTGGCAGGCAATTTGATTTTTTCTGTTCTATGCATTTTCGTCCCTCCTTATTTAATTTTTCTGCCCTTGCTCTTATATGATATCTTTCAGTGCAGAGTTCAATTTCTTTCATTGCTCTTACCTGCTTTACTAATTGTTCACAATCTGGATAATTCCAAATCGATCCTTACATTTTTGCTGCTCACTATGGCCGTATCCTATCTATTAAAATACAAGACCGATAAATTAAAACTGCTGACAGCCGAATATAATGACCTGAGGGACAGTTCCTCCGAAGTCTCCTTGTTATTGGAGGAAAAGAATCACAGTATCTTAAAAAATCAGGACTATGAAATTAATCTTGCGACACTGAACGAAAGAAACCGTATTTCCAGGGAAATTCACGATAATATCGGCCATCTCTTATCCCGCTCTCTGCTGCAGGTTGGTGCATTATTAACAATCACCCGGGATGATATGATGAAGGAAGAATTGTCCTCCCTCAAAAACTCTCTCTCCGGCGGCATGGATCAGATCCGAAACAGTATCCATCAAATGTACGATGAGTCCATTGATTTATATAGCCAGCTGGAGGGTCTTGTTAAAGATTTTACCTTCTGTGAGATCAAGCTTGATTATGATATCAATACCCTGCCATCCCTTTCCATCAAACAAAGCATGATTGCCATTACAAAAGAATCGCTGGCAAATATCATCCGTCATTCCAATGCAACCAGGGTTAATCTGTGTTTAAGAGAACATCCTGTCATGTACCAGTTGATTCTTCAGGATAACGGAACAATGGAGGAACAAAAAAAAATCTATTTGCAAAAAGCACTGCAAATGCAGGTGTTTGGAGAAAGCATGGGACTGCGCAACATCTCAGACCGGGTTAAGAGTCTGGATGGGATTTTAAACATATCAATGGATCAGGGATTTAAAATATTTATTTCCATCCCTAAGAAGAAAAGAGATGATGAATGATCCTTGTCTTCATCTACAAATCAATATTATAGTTGGAGGTATTTTATGAACGTGCTGCTCGTTGACGATGATAAGTTAGTCTGTTCCTCGCTAAAAATCATCCTTTCTTCTGATTCTGAAATCCAGGTAACAGGAACAGGCAACAATGGCCTGGAGGCTATCGATTTATATCAAAAACTAAAACCGGATATTTTGCTTATGGACATCCGTATGGAGAAGATGACGGGTCTGGACGCAGGGGAGCACATCATCTCCCTGTTTCCGGATGCAAAAATATTATACCTGACCACTTTCCCGGATGACGATTATATTATTAAAGCACTGCGTATCGGAGCAAAGGGGTATCTGTTGAAACAAGACTTTGAATGTATTATACCGTCCTTAAAGGCCGTCTTCATGGGGCAGAATGTATTCGGAGATGAAATCATCACGAAGCTGCCAAAGCTGATAGGCAAAACTACGGATGACAAGACACTTGACAAATATGGAATTACTGAGAAGGAGTTTGACATCATCACAAAGATTTCAGATGGTTTATCCAATCGGGAGATCTCTGATATATTGTTTCTCAGTGAAGGTACCATTCGCAATAACATCAGTACCATACTGGAAAAATTAAATTTGCGCGATCGGACACAAATTGCAATCTTTTATTATAAGAATTTAAAGTGAGATACGACAAAGGTCTGCTATTCCCGGTGATAAGCAGGGAAAACAGACCTTTGTGAGAACGTATGATGGATACCCTGTGGCATCATCTTGTGTATTTCTTCTCAAAATAAGCCAGTATCTTATATAATCCGGTTGCAACGATACATAAAATAACAATACTCATAATTACCCAGTCCAGTTTAAAAACCTGGCTTCCATAAATAATTAAGTATCCCAGGCCTGCCTTGGCAGCAAGAAATTCACCAATGATAACACCCACCAGAGACAGACCGATATTCACCTTCATCTGACTGATAATGGAGGGAATATTGGAGGGAATAATCACCTTTAGCAGTACATGCTTTTTCTTTCCTCCAAGGGTCTGTATTAATTTTATCTTATCCTCTTCTACCGATTCAAAATCCGAATATAGATTTATGATTGTTCCAAATACAGCTACCGATACGGCTGCTACAATAATGGTCTTCATATTATTTCCCAGCCAAACAATAAAAACCGGAGCCAATGCTGATTTTGGCAGGCTGTTTAAAACAATCAAATATGGCTCAAGTACCTTTGATACACTGTCATTCCACCAGAGAATAACTGCGATCAGAATACCAAAGAAATTTACAAGAAAGAAACTGACGATGGTTTCCACCAATGTAATTCCTGCGTGATAAAAAAGCTGCCCACTAATCATCATTTCAAATATGGATTTGCATACTCTGGCAGGACTGGAGAATACAAATGAATTTACAATTCCGAGCCTTGTCGTGACTTCCCATGTGGCAATGAAGCCAATCAGAATTATAAGCTGGTAAATCCTTATTTTACGTTTTAGAACCATATGCCTTCTGATGAAATCTTTCTGAGCAGCAGAGACCTCTATACTGGAGCTTACAATCTCCTTATTTCGTCTGCTCATTATGGTCAAGCTCCTTCCATATCAGATTAAAATAATCCTTGAATTCAGGGGCACTCCTTGTCGCAAAGGGAGTTCTGTTTTCCAGAGAAAAGTTAATATCCACCACTGCTTTCACTGTTCCCGGCCTCGGTGTCAGTACAATTACACGATCAGCCATGCTTATGGCTTCTGAAATGTCATGGGTAATCAAAATTGCTGTCTTTTTTTCTTTGCGAATGATGCCCCAGATATCATCGGCAACCTCCAGACGGGTCTGATAATCCAGTGCTGAAAAAGGCTCATCCAAAAGTAAAATATCCGGTTCCAATAAAAGAGTACGAATCAGTGCCGCCCGCTGTCTCATTCCGCCGGATAGTTCTGAGGGATAAGAATTTTTGAACGTAATCAGTCCATAGGTGTTTAGAAGCTCGTTGATTTGAACGTAACTGTTATCCGTTAATTTGTGTTGAATTTCAAGCCCTAGAGTGACATTTTTCAGTGTGTTTCTCCAATCCAGCAGATGATCCTTTTGCAGCATATAGCCGATATTTTTACCGGAGGATTTAATATCCTTTCCGTTGATATATATAAAACCACTACTGGGAGAGATTAATCCTGCGATCATGGAAAGCAAAGTGGATTTTCCGCAGCCACTCGGACCGACGATACTTAGGAATTCTCCGTCCCTTACCTGAAAGGAAACGTCGAATAAAGCCGGCGTTTCTCCGTCAAGACTATGATAGGTGTAATTTATGTGCTCGATGTTTAGTAAGTCGCCCATATTGTTCCTCCATATATGCTTATACAGTATTATATGTCGGTTAAAAGGAGAGGTTCCAGGATATGGCAGGCATGGTCATACCTCAGTTTTACTATCTCCGGATCTATCCCGCCCTATCAATATAAGTACCAATATGACAGAATATTTGGATCAATCTTAACTCCAAATGTCTTATTTCTTCCCTTTGATGATGATATTTTCTTAATTATAAAATTTTTATAAACTTAGTATGAATAATTCACTATAATTGTATTGCTTAAACTTGTCAGTTTTAGTAGAATAGATACTGTAAATAAGATAATGGAGGTTATGTTTATGAAGGATTTTGTAATAACAACTGATTCAAATTCGGACTTACTTGATGCATACATAAAAGAAAAACAGATTGGTATTATTCCTCATTATTACGATATAAACGGTGTAACCTATGGTGATGAAGTGAACCTGACGCCTCATGAATTCTATGACAAGATGAGGGAAGGATCAATGCCAACCACAATGGCAAGTAATCCGGAAGTGATCAGAACTACATTTCAGACTTATGTTGACCAGGGTTATGATATCCTCCATCTTAGTTTCTCTTCTTCACTAAGTGGCGGATGCAGCAATGTTACCACCGGAGCAATAGAGATCTGTGAGGAGAATCCCGGTGCCAGAATTGTCGTAATAGATACACTGAACGCTTCCTTAGGTGAGGGCATGTTTGTAATGAAGGCTGTTCAGTTAAAGGAAGAAGGAAAATCCTTTGACGAGATTGTGACCTGGTTTGAGGCGCATAAAATGGATTTTTGTGTACGCTTTATCGTAGATGATTTGAATCATCTGCAAAGAGGTGGACGAATTTCGAAAACAGCTGCTTTTGTGGGAACAATGATTAATTTAAAGCCAATCCTTTATATTAATGAGGAGGGCAAGCTGGTTCCTTTATCCACGGCCAGAGGCAGAAAAAAATCTTTATCCACAATTTGCAATGATATGTTAGATTCCATGGGGAAATACAAGGATACAGATGACGTAATCTGTATTGTTCACGGTGATTCCCTTCAGGACGCCCAATATCTTGCAGATCTTGTCAGGGACAAGCTTCCGCATAAGCAGATCATTTTGAATACCGTCAGCCCAAGCATTGGTTCCCACTCCGGTCCAGGTGCCATCGGATTATGCTTTATGGGGGAGAAAAGATAATTCTATCTTTATTATTAGATAAATCCTCTAAAACTGTAGTATTTCATATTCCAATTTTTAGAGGATTTTGATTTTGATTTACAATAAGATACAACGCTGAAAATTTATCAAAAAATCTCTGAAAATTCATCAAAAAAAGCCTTGAATTTTTGTACTATTTATAATAGAATGGTTGAGTAGCAAATTTCTGGTCAAAGATTTTTGCTCCTGCTTCTCTAGCTCAGTCGGTAGAGCAACGCATTCGTAATGCGTAGGTCGAGGGTTCAAGTCCCTTGGGGAGCTGTTGAAAAAGCCCTATAATCTTTGGATTATAAGGTTTTTTCTTTTTTCTTATAAGCAATGAAAATCTTTTTAATCTATTCGCAATGCATAATCACTTGGCGTAAAGCCTTAATACCTTCTTGTATTTGTTCCGAATTTAGATGTCCGTATCCAAAGAGAAGTTTATCTTTATGTTCGTCTGGCAAGACGCAATAATGTGCCAGCGGGGACACCCGTATTCCGGCATTTTTACAGCTTAAGACGAATTTGTCTCCAAATTCAAATTTCGAAAATTGCAGGGCAACATGCAAGCCGGAAGCATCTCCCCAAGGAAATACTGAATCACCAAAGGTACTTTTTAAAGAAGTCAGCAGAATATTCCTCTTTTCATTATACACATGCCGCATACGACGGACATGTTTGTCCATTCTCCGTGTCCGCAGAAATTCGGCAAGGGCCGCCTGTTCCAGAATTGGATTCTGTACGTCCATATAATTGCGATCATGCTTCCATTTGGCCTGCAATGGCTTTGGAAGTACCGCAAAACCCAGGCGCAGAGCCGGAAATACCGTCTTGCTAAACGTCCCTACATATATAACATGCGAAGAATCCATTGAGTAAATTGGCGTGATTGGAGAGCCACCATAACGGAACTCGCTGTCGTAATCATCTTCAATGATATAAAAATCTTTTTCTATTGCCATGCGTATCAACGCCGCACGGCGGTTTGCAGGAAGAATTCCCCCAAGAGGGAACTGATGAGAAGGTGTGACATAGACCGACGAAATATTTCTTCCATGAAGAGATGTTATATCTGCTCCGTTGTTATCAACAGGCATCCAGTGTAAAGGATACCCCTGATCGGATATGACTGTGCGAATTCCCGGATGTGAGGGATTTTCCAACGCAAAGACATGATCTTCTTTATGAAGAATATCTACTAACAAATGTAGTGCTTGTGTCGCCCCCGATGTAATAAATATGTCATCCGGACTGACTTTCATACTCCTGCTTCGCAAAAGCCAGCAGGCTATTTCTTTACAAAGCGGTTCATATCCTTTTGGCCCGCTGTATTCCAGTTGACAGATGGGTAAACTACTGGCTGCATCGCTTATTATCTTATTCCACGTTTGCCACGGAAAAAGCGATAAATCCGGTCTACCTGTTTTAAAATCCCACAAAATGTCCGGTGAGATTTTATCTATATTCTGTGTCGTATCACTTTGTTGTGCAGATTGAATTTGGAGTCCGTCTGCCACACGCGACGGAGCACCCTGGTGGCTGACAATAAAGCCTTCCGTCCAAAGCATATCATAAGCTTCACATATGGTATTGCGGGAAACCCCCAGCCCCATAGCCAGTTCTCTTGTAGACGGCAGTGCCTCTCCCTGCAGAATTTGTCCGGCTAAAATACGCTCTTTGAGGGAAAGAAAGATTTGACGCGCCAGACCAATCTCTTTGTTATCCTGTAATTTAATACCCCACATAATTCCTCCTCTAACTGGCTCTATAAATATAGCTCTCAACTAGCCCTTACCGCATTCCAGTTATAACGATATAATTATAGCAAATGTAAATAGATCTGCCAATTATAAAGGAGGTATGTTATGAAACAGTTTCATGGGAAAATGTACTTGCTGGGTGCTTTTTCGTTAGCAGGTACTTCGGTTATTACAGGATATATTCTTACAGAGAAATTAAATAGTTTTACAATCACTGCCTTAAGTCTGGGAATTGTTCTTATATGTTTTCTGCCATTCTACGGGGCTAAAACCCTTCAAACAATCAAAATTCTGACAAAGAACGATTGGCTCATGATTCTATGCCAAGCTGTATTTGGAATTTTCCTGTTCCGTACGTTTTTACTTTTTGGCGTTGGCTTAACAAGTACCTTGGAGGCAGGAGTTCTGACAGGCACAACACCGGCTGTTACGTCAGTGCTGGCTTTTCTTATTTTAAAAGAAAAGCTCTCAGGCGTAACTGTTTTGGGAGTTTGCTGTACTGTTATGGGCATTGTTCTGCTGCAAGGCATCAATATTTTTTCGGCAGCGTTTTCTGTCCATCATATCTTGGGTAATTTTCTGATTATTTGCAGCGCGGCAAGCGAATCAGCATTTAATATTATTTCAAGGAAACACAAGACCGGCGCGCGAGAGCGCTTCGCATTACATATTCATCCGATGGTACAAACCCTGTTGGTAGCTGCTATTGCCTTTGTGTTGTCTATCATTCCCGCTCTTTTAGAACGTCCCTGGGTTTCGATCCCGGCGCTTGGATGGAAGGAATGGTTTGCTTTAATTTGGTATGGTGTAATCGTGACTGCGCTGGCCTTCGTATTTTTTTATGAAGGCGTAAAGCGTTGTGATGCTTACATAACCGCTGCTTTTTCAGGCATGATACCCTTAACCTCCATGTTGTTGTCTCTGCTGCTTTTGAAAGAAAAAATGGGGTATGCGCAGTGGATTGGAGGTTTTTTGATTATTATCAGCATGTTGTTAATTGGTAAAAGCACACCCCTGTTTCTCTGGAAACGGAGATAGTCACCGTTGAAAGAGCTATGCAAAGCATAATAGCAAAAAAAGCGTTCCAATTACAGAACGCTTTTTCATTTATACACTATCAAGTCTTATTCTTGGTAACTGCATTAATAATCAGAAGTAAGATGACTGAACCTATGACGGCCACGATAAGGCTCCAGATATTAAAACCTGTAAACCCGACATCTCCTATCAGATTCATAATAAATCCTCCGATAAAAGCACCCAGAATACCTACAATTATATTTTTTCCTGCCCCCATTTTTGCATTATTACCGGTGATAATGCTGGCTAACCAACCGGCTAGTGCTCCAATTATAATCCAGCTTATAATTCCCATATTTACACCTACATTCTTTGATGAAATTTTATTGTTAAGATTTTTAAATATGTCAATATTATTTTCATATTCATAAAAATATATACTGAGAATTTTAGATAACAATATCATTTCATTTTTTAACAAATAAGGTATTTATAAGAAAAAATCTAATTTGATTTTGTATGCTCAATTTCTTACAATTTTCCAGATCATCCCGGTATCGGGGACAAATTTATCAATATTATCGGCATAATTAATACCCATATCAAGAATATACAAATCCCCCTCCGGTCCAAAGGCAATATCCACCAATCTCCCAAAGCCCCCTTCACCGTTTATATTTGCCAAATATCCTGATTTATTGCTTGCAAAAGTGCTGACTTCCCTATTCGTATTTACTTTTGTAACACTATGACCAATGCCTTCATAAGGCTGTGACACCCCTACAGTAATCGGCCCCAGACTTCCGTATTCAGCAATAAAGATATCGCCATAAGCACTGAAATTCACATCATAGTTAAAATCAAAACCTGCAACAGAGGTATGCGGAGCGAATTGGGCATAAGGTTTTGGTGGAATATTCGGATGATTTACCAGCAAAAATTCCGGCCTTGGTCCTCCTTCCGGGCTGTACTTTGGCAGTGTAACCGGCTCCCCCACACAAAAATCAGGCCATCCATACCAGACTCCGGGGTTTACAATCTGCAACTCGTCCGGTGCGTTAGCAATGGGCCTGCTGCCTCTGACATCATATCCCCGATTTGCTGCAAACAAGCGAAACTGTCGATCAAACTTCATACTGATAGGATTACGAAACCCCCATGCATATACCTCAAGATCCGTTCCATCCCGGTTTGCTCTTAATATACTGCTAAAGGATTTTGCAATCCCTTTTCTTTTCTCATTCGGTACATTGGTAACCCCAAAGGGAGCAAAAGCACCGGTATATGCATTTTCTCTTCTTGGTACGAATATATTATCTGTCTGATAATTTTGCCCAACCAGAATCAGATCCATCGCCATAACATCACACATTAAAGGATGTGTGAATACCCAATGATTATCCTCACCTACGACGCCTGAGTTCGTTGCCGCACCCTGCCCAAAATATATTTTTCCATCAGGTCCAAAAGTGACATTACTTGTACCAAAGTCTCCGTTGCTGGGCAGCCCTGATATGATATCCTGCCTTGATCCATTGGGACGAATCACAGTAATAAATCCCTTATGAGAGACATATACATTGCCTGCAATCTGATTTATCCCTGTTAACGGAGGCGAAAAATACTCGGCTGCCACACTGATATTTCCATTTGATATCAACAGAACTCTTGGCTGTTTGGAATCAACTCCTGATTCCGCGACATATAAACCGCCATCATCTGTAAAAACCATACCTACCGGTACGTTCAATCCGACAGCAAATACTTCAATATGATAATCCGGCATAAGATTTATGTCAGAAGGTCTTATAATTCTTGTTATATCATTCTGTGTTTGATCATATGTGACAAGTCGAAAGCCTTTCATAAAAGCACCGTACCTTATTAGAATTACTATATTTTATGCAGTTTATTTTGAATGGTCAAATAAATGCGGTTACTATATTACATTTATTTCCATTTAATTTAATACATTTTTAGCACTATATCAGGTCTATTCTCATCGAATTTTTCTGTATCTTAGTTTGAAAAGTGAAATTTAACACGAATTAACAATGATTGCATAGAATAATAGTGATAATATCGATGGCCTCTCATCCTAATCAAGGAGTGTTACTATGGAATATAGAAACTTCCCGCCTGAAAAGCAATTCGGTTGTTTTCCTCCACAACGTCATGTTCACGAAATTCAGGGCAGCGTAGAATTCGCAGAAAAGTGCGAATGCCCTCACAATCATAGATTTGCAACTGTTTCTTGTGAAGCAATTTATTTTGGTACTGATCATTGTCATGAAGTCCTATTCCGTACCGATTACTTTAATAATCATTTTCACGAATTTTGCGGTAAAACATCTGGAGCAATCCAGGTAGGCAACAGACATGTTCATTTCCTTGAAGATGTTACTTCAGTAAATGATGGTCACAGACATCGGTTTAAAGCGGCTACTTTAATTGATAATCCTACCGGCAAAGAATGTTGTTAGACAAAATAAGGATCAGAAGGCTTGTTAATTAAACTTTCTGATCCTTTTAGTTACTGATATCTGTCAGATACGCAATATATAAACACTATGTAATTTTTGAGTCTGTCTCTTCCAAACATACCTGTTTTCTCCGGTTCACATTCAGCAATTTTATCCTCAATGATAGCCTCCAACAATTTAGGTTAAGCATACTTAATCACAAATTCTTCTTCTCATTTCGTGATCTAAACTTATTGTGTTAATCTTCATATAGTGTTATAATCTACCTCATGGAGGCATAGCTCAGTGGGAGAGCACCTGCTCGACAAGCAGGGGGTCACTGGTTCAAGTCCAGCTGTCTCCACTTAATAATTCAAACAAAGCACTCCAGCCAGAGCTGATGGAAGCTCTGGCTGGAGTGCTTTTGTATTTCCATCTTAACACTTACGTTTCATAGATCATTTATCATTCCCAGGCAGAAGCAGCGGCATCATATTGTTTTATGGTAAAAAAAAGCCCTTGAAACTCAAGGGTTTTTTAGCATCGAGGCGACGGGATTCGAACCCACGGCCTCTGCGTCCCGAACGCAGCGCTCTACCAAACTGAGCCACGCCTCGATTTAATTCAGGGCCTGTATAAGCACCGCATTAGTTATTATCTATCAAAAAGCGCAAAATGTCAACCAAAAATTTATAATAAAGCAAATTTTTTTCAGTAGATTTCCAGCTATCCTCCTGTCGCTTCATTTATATGCCCATGGATCATTTCATTCCTTCTCTCACCCCCATTATTATTACTTTAGCCAAACGATTCGTTTTATGTTTCTTACTGTCTGCCATTGTAAATACTTCTCCTTCTCCCTGATCATTGGTATTTTCTTCATATTTTACTTGACGATTATAATGTATTTCATTATTCTTATCTCAATAAACAAATAAAGGATGCCAACGCTAATGATGATGCTGAAAAGCCACAAACACACACTGTTTGCCTGCTATATCGGATATATTACCCAGGCTGTTGTTAATAATTTAGTTCCCCTGCTTTTTTTAACCTTTCGTAAGAACTATGGCCTGTCTATTACGGATGTTACCTTTCTTACTACAGTCAATTTCTGTACACAGCTGATTGTTGACTTTCTTTCTACTAAATTTGTTGATCGTATCGGTTATAGGGCTGCAGCTGTCCTGGCACATGCCATGGCTGCCCTTGGACTTTTGTCAATTACTGTATTGCCCGATTTCTTCCCGAATCCGCTTACGGGCCTTTTCGTCTCCGTAATTATATATGCGGTGGGAGGCGGACTGCTTGAAGTAATTGTTAGTCCCATTGTAGAAGCCTGCCCTACCGAACGTAAAGAAGCAGTTATGAGCCTGCTCCATTCCTTCTATTGCTGGGGACAGGTGGGGGTTGTATTGCTTTCCACCGCTTTCTTTGTCTTCATCGGTTTGGAGCACTGGCGATGGCTCTTTTGTTTTATTTCAATGATTCCCGCTTTCAATCTGATGTATTTTACCCGAGTTCCCATCTTCCCGTTGGTTCAGGAGAGTCAGGGATTGTCCATCCGAAAGCTTTTTTCCCTGGGTTCCTTCTGGCTCCTCCTGCTTCTGATGGTCTGTGCCGGAGCAAGTGAATTATCTATGAGCCAGTGGGCTTCCGCTTTTGCAGAATCGGGACTTCGCGTCTCGAAGACCGTTGGAGATCTGGCTGGTCCCTGTACCTTTGCTCTGCTCATGGGCATTTCACGGGTGTTATTTGCAAAATTTTCTGCACAGATCAGCTTGATAAAGGCAATTTCCATCAGCAGTATTCTATGTCTGATCAGCTATCTGATCGCTGCATTGTCCCCCCATGCGATACTAAGTCTGATTGGCTGCGCCTTATGCGGTTTCTCCGTTGGTATCTTCTGGCCAGGAACCTTCAGCATCGCCGCCAAAGCAATTCGAAACGGAGGGACCGCCATGTTTGCTCTACTGGCTCTTGCCGGTGACCTGGGCTGCTCAGTCGGTCCTACTTTTGTTGGTTTTGTTTCCTCACGCTTTCAGGATGATCTTCATAAGGGGTTGCTGACCGCGACAGTGTTCCCGCTTCTACTCTTTCTCAGTTTATCTCTAACCCGAATCTCTCCTCATAAGAAGGAGGGGTAACAGACAACTTGTTCCTCGAAAGGGCTCATCCGTTCAGCACCGGGTACAAGAACCCCGTCCCCCTGCATTTCCCCGTCCCCCTGCATTTCCCCTGCATTTTATACGCCGAGCGTGTATTTTCTAGTGTATGGGCACACCTCGATACATTTGCCACATAAGGTAATTTGTTTATCAAGGATCTTTGCTGAGATTTCTCTTGCTTTGTTTCTGCATGCCTTTGCGTCAAATAATTCATCACGATCTAACTCAGGGCTCCAATTCTGTCCGGAAATTGCCTCCCCCGGACATGCCTTTGTACAGAGCATACAACTTCCACATTTGGATTGTATCATTTGCTGGTTATACTCCAACGGGGCATCCGTCAGTACGGATGTTAATCGAATAGCGGAACCAAATTCTTCAGTGATAAACAATGCACTCTTTCCTATCCATCCTAGTCCTGCATGAACCGCTACGGTCTTATGGGGCATAACTGTCCGATATATCCCATATTGCTTCGTAGAAGAAGTTGTTTGAGGATATGAATGATACCCTTGTTTTTTTATGTAATCCGCACACAAAAGAGCTAACTCATCCAGCTTTTTATTTAACCTGTGGTAAGCATCATAATAATCCATCGTTGGAAAGGCACTAATATTCTTTATTACATCCCTTGGATGTGCGAGTATTATGGATATTCCGACCGGGTATTGGGGTATGTCTATTGGTTCTGTTACCGAATCTTCCGTTCTTGGACCACTCAAATCAACATTACTGTAAAGGTTGGCAATCTTGCCTACTCCAACCATAGATGCGCCATTTTCTAATAATAATTGTTCCATTTCCTGATTCATATCACACGTCATCTCCCTTCAATTTAACCAGATTTATGTATGTAGCTGTTTGATGATTTTGTCCTTCTCCCACTCAAAGTACCTTCCTATACAACTCCTGCTTTGTATAGTATACGGCATGATGACTACCTTTCCTCAATCGTAAATTGGTAATCGGTATGATAGGTTCGAACATATATAATTGCATCCTTTTTAATAATGTATTCCGGTGCTGACTTTAAAAGAATTTTATCAATTGTCTTTCCTGTGTTTCGATCAATTTGGTAGAGAAAGTCCGGTTCATCCGTAAAACCATACCCGCTGATAATTACATCATCAACAATCAGAAAATCAGTTGAATTACTAACCAAAGCATCCGTCCTCCATAAAACACTCATATCGGATAAGTTAATGGCCGTAATATAAGCATTCATGTTATTGGAACTGTCTGCGTAGGAACCATGACTGTGGGAGACATATAAAACACCATCTTCAATTGTCACCCATTTGATCGTCTGTTGTATAAACTCATAATCCTCTTCCTTGTATTCCGGTGAATAGGTATAGTTTGAGAAATCAATGGAATATAACAGCTGCTCTTGCGTTGCATTATAAATATTTAACACATTATCCTCGGTACCATCCGCTCCATTAAATTTATAAAAATAAATTTCACCGGATGTATCTTTGATGCTATTCAGATTGCGATCTATGGTTAGTTCATGATCGGCAAGCCATTTGTCTGTATCCGTAATCTCATTCGGCACACAGGAGGTCATATGTAGTGTTAAAGGTGTACTTTCTTTCCCGATTGCACCATCAGATACAAAATACGAGAATGTGGGAACAGGCATCAGAACCGGTGATGAATTATGCAAAACATCTTCTGCCTGTACGTCACTTTGTGTATCTTCCGGTAGATCTGTTATGTCAGGCTCCTCTATCGTCTCTGACGGTATTATTGTCAATTCACTCGATGATTTGACAAAATATACACTCCCCTGCGCCTTATATCCTGTAATATAAAAGGTATACTTTCCTGACTCGGTAATTTCAAGCGTGAAATTTCCATTCCCAGCATCATCTCCCTGGTAAATAACTGTATCATTTTCATTCTTTACAAGTACATCCACTTTACCTTTTTCAATATCAATTGTCGTATTAATGGTTTCTCCCTTTGACAAAGGCATCTCATTATTAACGGTTGTATTTAACACTTCAAAATCCACTAAGAACTGAGTATCATCTCCAGTTTTACTTCCGGAAAATGTAGCGCTGCTATTTTTACAGCCGGCAAAGCTGATTATCAAAAGTACGAACGCCAATATAGATACGATTCTTCTTAAATCGGTCATGATATACCTTCCTCCATTCTATTATTGCTTCTTATCAGGTATGAAACCTGTTCTCATCAATCTGGCGGATTGCGCTTCAATATTAGAAAACAGGTGTATTCATAATTCATTTCATCATGTCCACTAAATTGATTACATCAAGTGGTTTTTCCATTTGACAAAAGTCCTGCTTACGTGCTGAAGGTTGTGTCGTTCCTTCCTGTAAATACCAGGCTGCTTGAACTGCTTTCATTCCAAGCTTTCTGGCAGTCTCCAATTCATCGCTGCCGCCGTCTCCAACATAGACACATTCCTTTGCCCTCACCGATAAGCCTTCCATGCATCTTAGAAAAATCTCTTCCTCCGGCTTTTGAACTCCCTGTTCATAAGAAAGATAGACCTCATCAAAATATGTAAAAAGTTCGCTTCTTCTTATCACCTGTGCTTCTTCCGAAAAACAGTTACTGATTAGCCCGATTAAAAGTCCTCTTTGTTTCAGGGATGAAAGCATTGGAATGATTTCATTATGTAAATGCCGAAAGCACTCTTCCTTTGCCTCAATCCGTTTTTCTGTTATTTTATTTAAAAGATCTTTGGAGTAACAATGATTCTCCCGAAGAATCATTGTTATTACATCCTCAAAGGTCAGTTTTCCAACAGAGCGTTCCTCTTGCGTAGGATGCCAGAGTGACTGAAATTTATCTACCGGAATACCAGCATCCTCCGCCATCTGTGCTCCAAAATATAGTGGACTTTGATAGTGGGTAATCAACGTTTCAAACATGTCAAAAATTACTGCTCGTATCATTGTTTATCCTTCCTGTACTTCTGATGAATCATAGCTAGATTTTCTGCAACGAATAGATTTCTTTTGCATCCTTTGGTAATATAGTAACATCCTTAAGGAATTGCAAGCTGTTTTACGCCTCTGTCTCATTGTAATGAAATTTCATATGATAGGCCACATCCTTTGCTACCTTGTCAAATAAATCACACATAATAAAAACAGATTTCCATATTTGGCTGATATCCGCAGAAGAATATGTTTTTATAAAGGCATCCCAGTTCTCTTTCTCCAGATAGCGTTTTATGTATTTGCCTGACTTGCCGATACTTACCCGATATGATGTTTCATAACCAATCTTCCATCCAAGTATCCGTATTAATTGCGGACGCACTACCATATTGATCATATCCATTGCATATGGAATTTCCTCTCTCCATAGCCCTTTTGCAACGTTATTAAGGCACCACCAGAACTCATTACATGTATCCAGAAACTGCTTTTCTGAGGGCTCCTTCACCCAATAATCGGCATCTGTTGCATCCGGAATCTGCGGCAGAATATTATCTTTATCAAGTAGAATCTTCGTTAGTCGGTCATTATTCATATTGTTTATTGCATGACTTAAGGTGCATACCGTTAAATCCAAACGGTTTCCATCTCTAAATTGCATCAGCCACGCATAATAATTCTCTACATCATTCGGATAATAGGAATTATCTTCGGGATATTGCATATAAAGGCGTTCCCCAAATCGGTCAATCCATCGTTTGTCTTCCCGAAATGACTTTGTTTCATGAACAATATATTCTATATCATAATCCTGAAAAATGTCTTTGTCCACATTAGGATTCGTTCTTGATCCATTCATAATGACAGCTCTGATTCTCTCATCCTCTTTGGCCGTATTTCGTATTAATTCAAGCATTTCTTTTTCCGAACGCATACTATTCCCTCCTAGCGTATCTGTTAACGTACCTGTTATCATTTCTGTTATCAATACCCTTATGTAATTCAGTGAATCCTGCCTCAGAAATAATTATTTTGATCTCTCCACTGCATCTTTATAATTTGTTGCTTTGTATACGACAAAATATTTTTTAAACTCCTGTGTCCACATATCCATCTCATTTTCGATTTCGTTTAATTCCTTCATTATAAAGCAAACCATTTTACAGCTCGTACGTGCAATACCGGGCAATAAAACAGAAAATCCCCATGCAACATCTTCTTTATCATCTTCAAATCCATTTCTGGCATCCACAATAAACTTACTCTCATAATGCTCCTTCAGTAGTTCCCATGCGAACGTGGTCGGTCTTCTATAATCCTCTCCACAGGCATACTTCTTCCATGTTAATAAAACCACCCTGTCCGCTTCTATGTATTTAACATTGCAAAACTCGGAATCGAATTCATTCATCAATCTATCTTCCTCTCTTTCACCCAGCTAATTAACCTTGTACTAGTAGTATTGGGATCCAATCAACTAGAAATAACAACACCCTTTCGATGCAAAATAAGATAGATATATCAAATACATCGATTATCACCTGATACCATTTTCTTCAATCTTGTTCATGGTTGCACTATCTCCCATATTTATCAAAGTACCTGTATCCCAAAATGCATATTGGCAAGAAAAATATACACCATGTTTCTAATATGATGGTACCTACAATATCGCTTGTTCCTGCTGAGAAGACAGGAAACATCGGCATAAATAAGCAGCAAATAAAGAATACTCCATGTACCATAAGCATAACTTTTAAACATTTATCACCTTTATTGTCTGCGTCCATTGTAGACCCCAACAAAAATGTAGCCAATGCCATAAAGGCATATCCTAATAAATCATAATTGAAGAAAAGACTACCCAAATGCCCATAGCTAATAATCGACAAGGTTTCTTCACTTAATCCGGGATTCATACGAATCGTTGTACATTCTGCATAGTAAACAATAAGAACTAAAACAACGTAAATGATAGCAAAACCAAATCCTGCTATACCGGATGCTTTTTTTTCTTTATCCTCATTTAGACTATAAAATGCTCCCATAAATGGCAAAAATCCAATAGCAATAAACATGCTGGATAAGCAGCTTGCATAAATAGCATCCGAAAACAAACCAATAATCATAGATACCGCAAAAGCTAAAACTGCCAGGCCTGTAATCGTTGAACCAATTTTTCCAATCGTAGTGTTTTTCATAAAAACATTGACTCCCTCCATAAATTTTTGCTTTCCGATTTATAAAATTATAACATTATAGAATGCATGTTTCCACCATAATATTCTAATTTATACCAGTATCAAGATCCTTATTATTTATGCCAAGTTTTTTCTGCATTTCTCAAAAACAACCCCGAGGCACCTGTATCAAGCATAATATTTTCCTTGTTATACTCGATATATATACATAAACCCCATTCTCCTGCTATATGTTCCTTTGAAATGTTATCTACCAATACCGTTGCTTTCATTGTAAGATTCTCCTCTTAAGGTATTCAGTAAGCTTCTCCTCACTCAAATTTGCTGATTGAATCAGCCTAATTCAATCAGATTACCTTACAGCGCGCAAATACAATATTATTCTCATTTATCGGCCATTTGTCAGCATAGCAACTAACAGTTAACAAACGAAATGACTGGTATATTGATATTTTGTAAGATTTCAATTATGATATAAGTATTAACCGGAAGGAGCATTACATATGAAATTTGCCGACAAATTAGAAAGGCTTCGTAAAACAAGGGGGTTATCGCAAGAGAATATAGCAGAAAAATGTCATGTCAGCAGACAGGCAGTGTCCAAATGGGAGTCGGGAAATTCGTTACCCGATATTGATAATTTAATTATCATAGGACAGCTTTTTGGTGTAAGTCTGGATTACCTGGTAAATGATAAAATTGATGAAATCATCCCATTAGCAGCCGTGAATTATTCTGATCAGGCAGAAGATGGTTTATTAAATACCGTCTTAAGAAAATGGTGTTTTATACAATTTAAATTTTTAGAGCTTTTCTTAAGCGATGGCTGGAAAGTAAAAATACTCGGATATGATGACAAATATTTTTACGGAAAAAGGTTACTTCATGGACAAGTAAAATGGTTCATAATTAAAAGAAAAGCTATAAAATCTTACGACATTATTCAAGTGCCAGCTAATAAGGGTCATATTTACAGCACAATAGAATATGATGCAGATTTTGATCTGGTTATCAATGAACTACATGGTAAAAAATGTGTTCTTAATCGTGAATGCGATCTTCTGACGAGATTTTTTACTGACGGCAATGAAATAAAAGGTATCCTTCAAAGTTATGATTGTGGCATATTAACCATAAAAAAAGGCAGAAAGACGCGTGTTGCGGATATAACTGATATGATTTATTTAAGCGAGCTATAAGTTAAGGAAGCTATGGTAAGTCAAGCCATAAAATCTCACCCATCTGTGGTCCGGATAGAAATAGAGCCCAATCGTATTACGCTATGGGCTCTATTTACTATGGCAAGAAGGAAAGATCCCCGTTAAACATTGGCATCTGTTGCAAAGGCCTCTGAACCCATTGGTGAAATTGTGACGTAAAGGCGCAAGACATCTTCACCGGTGTTTATCACCTGCAGACTTTCCTGCCCATCAACCTGCATTAGCTCACCCACCTGCAATGAGGTTTCCCTGCCATCCGTTATAACCTTGGCATTCCCCTCCATAATTTGAAGGAAAAGAGTTGATTCCAGATGGGTATGTCCCGGAAGAATCTCCCCTTTTGCAATGTTAAGGACAAAGGCAATTACATTATCGCTTTTGAAAATCATTCGCTTGGCAATTTTCCCCTGAGGCTCATAAAAATAATCCTTAAACTTAAACTTATTCATAGCTGAAACCCTCCTTTGCTTTATCTCAAACTATAATATACCCCAATTTGGACATATCTTTTCATCTTTTTTTATAATATGACCATCAATCCTATTATCGTGTATGCATGATCAAAATTACCATTTTATTTTTTATTTAATTATCTGGATTGTGAGAAAAGGGCAGTTACCTGCCCTTATGTTTCTCTTTTCTTTTCTGTTGTTTCAGATCAAATTGAAATAGTTTTTCAGCCTCTCTTTGTTCACGAGTGCGATTCGTTCTTTCCTTTTTGCCTTGTTCTTGCTGAAGTTTCAGAGCTAGTTGTGATTTTGTTCCAATGCCCACATTACTTAGCTGTTTTTTAACTTCCCTTTGCAGCCTCTTTGGATTAATCCTGTCCTTATTTTCTTGTTCAGTGACAACAGAAGGACTAAAGCAAAGATCATAATAATTTTTCAGCACAAATTCCTGAACTTCATAGTCTTTAGGCTCAGCCCCGAATGTTATCTTACATACGGAAAGTTTGCCGTCAGATATCCGTTCAAAAACCCCTACCCAAAAAGGCTCTGCAAAAAACACTTGCAATCTGCCAGATACTTTGTCCATTATAATCCCTCCTTTAAGATTTAATGAACAAAGAACGGACAACCAAGGAGGCAGGTTACTGACAACATAAAAAATTGTTACTCCCGGACTACCAACCGGGATGTGTTTTTATCTTTGTTACTATATTATACCAGATCATCTATAAATAGCAATATTTTAGATAAAAGGAACGTACTTCCCGAGTAAAGAGACCTGAGATAGGGTGATTTTGATGATCCGATTCGAGGTTCATTGACCTACTACAAGTCTGAATTCTAAGATGCTTTTGCATGTTTTTTATTTCATTTTCTACTGTCGGCGTTAGGGGTGTCCGCTCATCCCCCATCTCAAGAATTACTGTATCATCCTTAACAACGAGCGCCCCATATTTTCTCTTTATACAAGTACTTCTATATGTAAATGTTTCTGCTGCATTTAAATATGTACTAATTTTCGAAATTCTCGGATTTCCATCAGGCTAACCATTATTTCTATACTCCTGAGTAAATTGTATTTTACCTTACAATAATTTGTTTAATTCTTTTAAAAGCTCATCCTTCAATTCATTGAGTTCTTCGTCTGTGGGCTTTGTAGCCTCATCATACATCTTTTCTTTCGGATACCACCATACCGGACCTTTTCCATTCACACCATACTCACCTAAATCATTCTCTCTTCTCGGGAAAAGGTGCCAGTGCATATGTGCATCTCCGTTACCTAACATTTCGTAATTCATCTTTTCAGCACCAGTTGCATTTTGTACCGCTTCAGCAACAATAGACATTTCTTCCAGAAACTTTATTTTAAATTCTCTATTAAGCATACTCAATTCTGTTTTATGAACTTTGCATAGAAATAACGTATATCCTTTAAACAATTGATTATCTCCAATTACAACATAACCTGTTTCTAACTCCTTAACAAAATACTTGTTAGTTCCATTATTTATCATTGAAATTCTATCACATACAAAACACATATAATTTCTCCCCGCTATTTTAATTATTCAATAGTAATCCAATATCTTTGCTCCACTATCCCATTTACTTTTTGTTTCTCTTCCTCGTAAAATTAATTGCTAGTTTATAAAACATTTTTCTTGGAAGCAAATGAACCATAAGGCGAACTATCTTTGCTTCCATCCCAGGAACACACACTACTTTTCCTTTACTCAAATCTTTCATCGCTATACTGACAATATCTTCTGGTAAAGAGAATTTCATAAATCCTTTTTTCTTCTTTATAACGTTCATTCCTGCACTTTCATGAAAATCAGTATCAATGAAGCCTGGGCATACCACCTGAACCTTAATATTGGATTTCTCCAGTTCCATATAGAGTCCTTCTGTTAGATTTATTATAAATAACTTTGTTGAAGAATATAGTACATTTCTAGGCATTACCGCAAAAGCGCCGTCCGACGATATATTAATGACTGTTCCACGATTTCGCACCAGCATTTCTTTTAAAATATACTGTGTTAAATAAACCACTACATTCATTTGCAGAAACATAATTCTATCCATCTCTTCTCGCTTCGTATCTACTAATATTGGCTTTAAACCAAATCCGGCATTGTTTACTAACACTTCAATTTCATCGTCCTTGATTTCATCAAGAAGATAATTCAAACCCTCCTGATTTGCCAAATCTACTATTAGAACTTTGACCTTAATATGGTATGTTTGTTCAATATTGATAGCATTGTACTTAATCTTGTCTTCCCGCCTTCCCGTAATGATAAGATTATAGCCTTCCTTTGCATACTCTTTTGCATATGCCAATCCTAGACCACTTGTTGCTCCAGTTATTAATACTGCATTTGTCATATTCGTTCTCCTTATTTTATCGTGATTGATTCTTGCTCATTGACACTTATTCATTCAATAATTTATTTTTTACCCCGGACTTTTCCGGGGCATCTACTATCTTAATAATAGCTTTATCATTGATATAGCTTTTTTAGCTTTTTCTTCTGAACTCAAAGAATCATCATTAACTATTGGAGATTGTCCGTATACTATAAATTTTGAAACTGTATCCGGGTCTTCTACATGTAACAATCCTCTCTCATTTAATCTAACTATAAATTTTTTCATATATGGTTGAAATTCATCATTCAGGATTATTTCTAACTGTTTATGAAATAATTGATTTCCATTTTTATGGTAAAAATCATGGTATTTTTCTTTTCCATCATTGTTAATAAATATATCAAAGATTTTCTTGAAATATATCTCTAATGATTCTTCCTCACCCTCTAAAACTGCTATTAAAGGCGCAGTACACTCGTTCGCATACAATGTAATTGCATATTCAAATAATTCATATTTTGATTTGAAATAATTGTAGCATAGACCGGGTACAACATTAACAGCCTTGGCAATATCTTTTATAGAAGTTGCTTCATACCCCTTATCTGCAAATAGCCTCATTGCAGTATCAACAATTTCTCGTTTTCTAACTTCAGGTTCTTTTGATATTCTCATTTTCCACCTCCAATAAAAAGTAGTATATTATTCGGTTGATTGATTGTCAATGACTTCTTATCAGTCGCGTCTATTTCCTCACTTATAAACCCAGATTATTATTAAACTATCAATAAAAAAGAAAAAGCAATAACAGCAAATTTCAATAAATTTTCATCGATATTATCGTAAAAATTCACTTTCAATGCCAACCAAAATTCACAATTCATTATCATTTTTTCCTCCGCATTCCCTTGTATTTCTTTGTCATATATCAAGTGTATATTTTCTGGTATATGGGCATACTTCGATACACCTGTTTTCCTATTTTTATAGTGAATTACCGTAATTAATTTCAAATGGGACAATCAGTAGTTTTTGCATCAGGATATTATGTTTTTTTGAATGTACACCGAACCACTTTATTATTCTAACAATTTTCTTTTCATAAGTTATATGCCTCTATTATATTAAATTATAAGTAATCTCTTCTATATTTCCCACTAATTTGTTACCCGTCTTAATAAATACCATCAGTTCATTCACATTCTCAAAGTCATCATAATCACCATGTATTCCTTCTCGATGATATACAACCCCGTTCTTTTCATTCAGTTCAAGATAATCGAGCAATTTCTCTAGACCATATTTCTGCACAAATAGAGTAAACGCATACGGCTTAATCTTACCCAGTAATCCTTTCCGGCAGGACTGTGTGCACTCATAGCATGCATTGATTTCTTTTTTAATAGAACATTTACGGTTTTCACACCAGTCTTTATCCGGACATTCACCGGTATTACAACCAGAGCATTTATCATTTTCCGAACATAAGCAACAGGCAAGACCGCACCTGGCAATTCCTAATTCACGTTTCATCATGAACCCCCACTTTTTCAATATAATCCTACCGATGGCACATTCACATTTCATTTTTCTAAAAGTATTCCATCTTCTTTATTAAATTCAAAATATATATTCGAGTTTGATTCATCAATGATATAAAATTTTTTAATAATTTCATCGTAAAAAATAGGTTTGCCATTATAATAAAGATAGTCTGTCTTCATTATTTTACCATCTCTTTTGATAATAAGGAAAAAATTTGTAGGTAGTCCACCACCATAGCTAATTAATTCATTTTCTCCATCTAAATCAATATCAGCTTCACTAAACCCACCAGTACAGTATGATATTAGAAGTTCAGGTGATTTGCTCTTTTTATCGGTATAAAAATAAAATTCATTACTAGCAGCTGCTCCAGACCAAAATGATAGATGAATACCGGATGTTCCTAACACATTTTCATATGTGTCAAAACGTATAGAAGACTTACTTTGCTCAAAAGTCTCTCTGTCTATTGCACCGTCCCAATTATCTATCTGGCAGATAGAATAATAGTTATCATCTTTGCCATATCCAATATGTAAGTTATCATCCGTACCATCATAAACCATAAATTCACATTCATCATAATTATAGACTTTATAAATCTTTCTCATATCCGTTTGTTTTACTTGGTATAAATTCTCCGGGTATGTATTATCTTTATCAAAGAATTCAATAAAATCCAAGTTGATTATTTTTTTATCGTCTATTACAACCAAAGGTTCAGGTGTCGCTGCAGGTGTTGTTGTAATTTCTTGCGTCGTAATCGTCTTATTACTGCAACTTATTAAAAACAAGTTACAACCTATAAGAATGCTAACCATAAAATATAACCTTTTCATTACATTCCTTTCATTAGTGCATTTCTCTCTGCTCACAATTACAAACCACTTTACATTGCATAGCCTAAAATCAGTATTACTTATTCAATGATTCTGGCAGTAATTACTCATGGTAGTATCATTGAAAATCATTATTCTATTACTATAATTAACTAACACTTAGTTGCATGATTACAGAATGCCTTCTTTATTTTTCCATTTTACACCACTACATTAATTATTTCCACCATAATTCTCCTGTAATATATCAGTTTTTGCATAAAATTTCGAAGAATTTCCTATTTTCATCATTTTATGATAAAACCAAGTGACAGCCCCTACTGTCTGGTGCTTGCTCCGTTATTACAATATTTTTATGAATTAAATGGCAATTAATTTGAATTTAATTTCTGGCGTTATTTGAATGATTTAGATTATCTATAATTTTTTCTAGATTGTGTATCACAGATAATGTTCCATCAATTACAATAACGGGACAACCAAGTTTTATTGCACTTTCTTCAACTGTTTTTGAATCTCGATTTCTTACTACTTTTCGGAATTCCATTTGTTGTGCAAACATATCGCCACCATCAAGAACTCTTGTTCCGAACCTTTTTTCTTCCCTCGCTTGAATTCTCTTCAATCTTTCTTCAAGTGGCGTTTGAACCCAAAAAGCAATATCAATACTAGAAAGAATTTCATTACTCCAATTCATTGTAACTCCAGAAATAATAAACCTAGGATGAGTCTTTATATTCTCCATAATTGCAGTTTGTACTTCACTCTTTGTTCTAGGATTAGAAAAAGGTAGTTCGTCTAAATGCTCTGTATCAATTATACTGTTATTTTCTAAAGCCCAATTTCTTGATTCTCTTTGCTCAGGAAAATAATAATCTTCCACGTCTATTTCAAAATAACCTATTTGTTTTGCTAACGCATGAGTTAGAGTCGATTTCCCGCCTCCATTCAACCCGAAAACAGCAATCCCTTGAATCATTCTTATACCCCACAAATTCAAATATTGTCAATTTACTATTTTAATATAACCTTCCATTCTTTTATCTTCAATAACATATTGAAATTCATTTAAGTTATCGTCAAGTATTACCTGGAGTAATTGATCATAATCATTTACCAAATTCACATTTGATAATTCTTCTTTACTAACCCAATGCATTTTGCCTTTAATATGCCCCCCCAGGCAATGTAAAGCCTCCCCAATCGTTTTTCACTCTGTCTTGTAATAAATATTGATTTTTTCTATGTATCAAACATAGTGCGGTCAATTCCACATTTTCTGTACGATTCATTAAGGCTATTTTCTCCACAAATTTCTAATTTCCCACCATGTACTCATTAAGTATACCACCACAGAAAATATTTCTACCTTTGCAAAGCTCTGGTATAAGGTGATGAAACAATAATGTCTGCTCCCAATAACCCTACATCCTTTGCCATCCGTTCTGCTTGTTCTACCCCTTCTTCAGAAAGTGGTTCCAAATATTTCCATGTCCGATATATCCTAGTTCATCACAAGGGCTACAATCTGGTTGTCCGTGTCTTACAAGATAAAATATTGCCATGCCTTACTTCCTCCTATTTCTCATATCACGCAAGCTAGGAGCTCTCATTCTATCATCTCATTAACCGCCTGCTCCCAATATTCTTCTTGGATATCCGGCCACACACATTTTCCAGTTTCTTCTCTGCATAATTCCATAGCCCGTGATAACACTGTTCCATGGGATGTATTGCCACCACGTAAGATATGCTCAGTTATCTTACTCCAATAAGGTGCATGTTCATCAAGTTTCTCCTCATGCATATCTAGGATTACTCTCTCTACGTCATATTTTAAGCTGATAAATTCCTCCACCCATTTTCCGTTATTTCCATGTAAAATCATATACTGTGTCTCACCTTTACTAAAAAGAGGTACACCAACCGAGCCTGGATTCAAAACGCATTTCTCATTATGTATAAACTTTCTCTGTATATGCGAATGTCCGCATAATATGATAGGTGTTTCCATATTGTTTATAACCTCAATTGTCCTATCATCATTAGGCAGTAATTTTTGATTATTATTACGTGGTGAACCATGACATAGAGTAAAATCAGGTAAACCATTTAGCTTTAGTGTCATTACAATTTGAAGTTTTTCAAAGAAATCTATATCACTGATTTTAAGCGCTTTATATGCATATAGAAGTGAACCCGTCGTTGAATCTTTGTCTTTCCAACCTTGTTCCCCTTCAGTTCTATAACCCAGCCAATAGTCTTCCTTATTTCCTTTGATAAAATAACATTCAAATCTATCATTCAAATCATATAAAATCTGCATGGTCTTTTCAGGATATGCTAATTCGCCAATGTAATCCCCTAAAAAAATAAATGTACCAATGTTTTGTGAAAATGCATATTCCAGGCATCGTTCCAACGCTACATAGTTACCATGAATATCTGACAATACTGCTGTCTCCATATCGTTTTCTCCCGTTCCAGTGGTAAAGTTTCAATTAACTGAGTTTTAATTAATATTCAACTATCAACTTATCAAAGCATACCGCCTCTGGCATCTCTACATACTTTCCATAATTTTTCATTACTTTATATCCGTGACGCTGATAAAAGTATACCGCCCTTTCATTGCATTTTCTCGTTTCCAGAAAGATTCTGCGATATCCGAATTCTTTCGCTTGCTCTTCTAGATAAGAAAGGATTTTACCCCCAACACCCGAAGACTTTTTTCTGGCATACATTCGTTTAATCTCTGCTGTGTCATCAGATAATTCACGTAAGGCTCCGCACCCAACCGCTATATCACTTTCCCTTGCAATTACAAATATTGACCTTGAATTATTGATATCTGAGTTATCAAAACTACTTCTACCGCTATTTCCTGTGATATGTTCCAATTCAGCTGATAGTTCATACATTAATGTAATGGCATCAGAAGAATTTATATTTTCTTTCCCTATCGTTATATCCATTATACACCTCAAACAAAATCAGTTAATATTTTCACCGTCATAGTAGTCCGCTTTATCATCATTTTTGAAAAACATGCTGGACCTTGATTTTTTCTTCCAGTCATTACAATCATTCTCACATCTTAAAAAGCTATTAATTATCATTATTCTCTATCTTGCATATTTACTGCTAATGTAAAAAATCCGAAGATATAATGCCATAATAACAGACATTCCTATACCCCAATTCATAACGATTAAAGTTTCTTAAAACTCCTTCTAACTCAAAGCCGCTTTTCTCTAAAACCCGACATGATGCAGTATTTATCTGCAATGCCAGAGCTTCCACTCTTTCGTACTTTAAATTTTCAAAAGCATATTTCACTATTCCTTTTGCAATCTCTGTTGCATATCCGTTCATCCAATACTGAGGCAACAGATTATATCCAATTTCGCATCTGTTAGCATTCGGATTGCATCCTATTATCCCTGCTTCACCTATAAATTCATTACTATCCTTTTTATGTAAAGCCATAAACATATATTTTCCTGAAGCTCTATTTTCAATTAAACCATTCAGCATAGATTTAGCTTGTTCAATATCTTTCAAAGGAACAGATGTAGAATAATTCCAGACTTCTTCGCACGATTTCAGTTTATAATAATCATTTAAATGCATTTTCCGATACTCACTTAATACTAATCTGTCTGTTTCTATTATCATACTCAGTCCCCAGTCTTTAGAAGCGATTTCATCATAAACATCTCCATTGTTTCAACAAGTGGAGGAACATCCTTAACCAAGCATCCACAATACTTGTAATTAAGTTTCCGGTAAAAATGCTGCGATGCTTCTTCCACCATGGTAGAGGTCATGACCAAATCAAATCCTGATTTTCGCATCTCATGTTCCCAATACAACATGGCTTTGGAACCAATCCCTTTTCTGTGATAGTTCCAATCTATATATATCAGATTCAAGAACGGAATTGTATCCCAGAATAAATTATATCGAAATACACCAATACATTTATTATCTTCCTCAATAATATAGCATTGATTAAGTAAGATTTTGTTCCTATATTCATTTTCACTCAAATGCTTATCGAGAGTAAACCAGAAATCTTTATCCCCCAGCGTCGCATATCTCATATGGAACATTACTAATGGCCCCTTTCCGTTCATATCCGTATTCTTAATTTATATACCTGTCAACTATTCGTTATATACAAAATGCTTTACGTCATGAACCCCTTCTGCAATCAATCTTTTCGTATCGACCGGGTATAATTCAATGTCAGCTATACTATTAATATCAACCCATGAAAATTCCAGCTTAAAGGAGCCGTTTTCCAGCTGCTCTGTTCCCCAGAACTCTCCTTCCAGCGGGATTCATTTATCGTCTGCTAATTCTATTTTATAATATAGACATATTTGATGACATGGCTTATTATCTGACGACCATGGAAAAAATATTTTTCCTACCCACTGCAAAGAATCGACTATTATATTCACATTTATTTCTTCCTTAAATTCACGAATCAAGGTTTCTTCATTCGTTTCTCCTAATTCTACGTGACCACCGGGCAATGCATACGAGTTATCGTTTATTGGTCTTTGCAATAATATTCTGTTATTATATATCAGTAACCCTGCAACCCGATAGCTAAATACATATTCATCCGTTTTGAAGATAATATCCCTCACTTTATACCTCCAATTTATCATTTACTATTTTATATAGGACATATCACTTAATTTTCTAATTCTGTGCTTTTTATCCTGCCCTTGGTTAAAAAATGTTACTCCCCCGGCCATGCCGAACAAATCACATTGATTCAACATTTCCGGTTCTAACCCAAGCCACATGGTATTTAATATACTTAACGTATCTCCGTGGGATACTATGATAATATTTTCTTCCGCCTTGTCCATTATTTCATCATAAAATGGTTTCAGCCTATTCCAGACATCCCGCCTTGATTCCGCATCGTCAAGACATCTATCATCAATCGTCTTTTCCCATGCTTTCTGATTATTATGCAGCCACTCCACGCTTTTTCCTACCGCACTTCCCAGATTACGTTCTCTAAGGACTTCCAAAAATACAGGTTCTATTTTCAAATGTTTTGCAACTATATTGGCGGTTTGCTTTGCTCTTAATAAATCCGAGGAATACATTACCCATTTTTTATCCCGTATCTCATTTGCTAAATTATTTCCTATCCGCTCCGCCTGTTCCTTCCCTAATTCCGTCAAATCCCAGTCAGTCCATGAGCCAATCATTCCGTTTGTATGATGAACCGACTGCGTATGTTGAATTGTAATAATGTTTTTCATAGCCCCTCCATAATAATCACATATCATACTTATCTATATTAACATAGCCCACACTTCTTATATATTTCCAGAATGACCGGCTGCTTTCCCTCTATATAGGAATCAATATCATATGGATATTTAAAAGCCATATCCTTTTTTATAGCACTATATATTTCTCTTTCTTCTTTATGTAGCCTTAAATAATCCCTAAAGGTTATATGCCGATGCAGCTCTTCATTTTCTTTATTACACACATACAAATGATGCCTCATTAAATATGGCTTGTTTTCATATCGAAAAGCTTCCCTGCCTGGTATACCTAAATCACCCTCATAAATATATCCCACTGCCTCCAGTGCTTGTTTGATTTCCTCAAAATTTTTGTCAATCACGATATCAATATCAATAATTGGTTTAGCTGCCAGCCCTTGAACCGATGTACTCCCTACATGCTCAATAGATATTATTTTCTCTGTTAATACTGCCAGCAGCTCACTTGATATTCGCTCAAATTCTTTTTTCCATTCCGGATTATAATCCTCTACTATCACTTGCTTTATGTTCATTTATATCTCCACCTCATTAGTAATTACCATTTTACACCATATTTTTGGTGATTACTACTCTAATTTATCTAAGTGACATTTGATGAACAGAATATGCCTATGTGGGTATACAATGTTTAGAATCAAGTGCACAATCACTTTTGAAACATAACAATATTTTAGAAATTGCTGTTTATAATGGTTATGGGAGTAATGAAGCCTATACATGAGCTTTTTTAAAGGAATATGGTATGTCGCCTTCATCATATCGAAAAGCTGGAATTCAATGTACAATCGAAGAATTAAGTGACATAGAAAAAATTGTTGTATTCTTACCTGCACCAAGATATATAGACTATTTTGGAGACTTATATTATTCGGAAAATATGGAAATATATGATTCACTCCTTAGGAAAGGTTTTTTTGATGAAAACACATTAGATTATAGAATTGAAGCCAAGCAGCTTACAGAAAAATACTCGTATGAATATTCACAGATGATTTTAAGTTTAATAAAAGTATGCAACAACCTTTCCTAAGTTTATGCAAAGGTATCAAAAATCAAACCTTTACCAAGGCTTCATTTTTATACGTTTATTAGAGAACTAGCCGAAAATGGGTTGTTAAGCTCAACAAATTTTTACATATACGAGAAGTGTGCAAAATGCAAATTTTTATCAGCTACTTTAGGTGATGCTAATTTTATACGCGAACAGGTTATACAGGAATATAAGGAAAGTAATATTATTCTTTCTATTGAGGAAATCAACTGCCTAGGATTTGGCTCCGAAATATGTGCAACCAAATATTGCTTACTAGAAGGAGAAGCTGTGGTTATTGGTACTCAAAATGAGGGGGATATCACAGATGGATTATAAATCTACCCGATACTGTTGCGTTCATTTCCATTATAAAAATTGCTCAAGGGTGATTTTCCTTCCTTGGACAATTTTTACTGTCTCACTCTCTATGCACTAAAACAGCTCATCCATCAAGATATAATATTTAATTTTTTCCCAATCCGGCACAATATCCAATTCGATAAAAAGACTCTCTGCATTAAAGTTTTCATAGACTTTTCCACCGTGTGAACCATCAAAATTATGTTTCAGGCTTCGATAGCAGAGAGCGATATCCTGGTATTTATCTGCAACTCCGCTTCTCCCTAAGTCAATGAAGCCATTAATTTTGTTATTCTTAATAAAAATATTAGGCATACAATAATCACCATGTGAAAAAACAAGTTCTTCTACAGGTTTATTATCTTTTAACCATTGCAATAATTCTGCAGGGCTTTTAAATCCATTATCGCCAAAGGTTTCCATTTCTGAATTTTCAACATAAATAAGATTCTGTTTCACACGCATTTCTGCCAGTTTAAGCTTCTTATCTATTGAATTGCAGTATGGACAAGATAACGCATCGATTTTCCAAAGCATTTTTAAGCCATCAGCAAGCATACCAACTAGCTGTTTCGAATTCTCCATCAATGCAGCTGAGCAGGACATTTCACCGGTAAGCCTTCTCATTAGCAAAAAACTCATATCACTGTCTTTCTCATAACAGACAACTTGGGGTACCGGAAGCTTATCAGCCAACCATGCCATCAATTTATACTCATTCTCTGATTCTTCGGATTGGTTTTCTATCTTTAGAACGAAATCATCAAAGCAAATTACTCGTGCATTAGACATTCCAACTTTGTTCTGTATGTAATTTCTATCACCAATAATCTCTTTAATCCTCTTCGGCAAATTCATTAAATTAATCCTCCCGTTGTAATAGATGGCAATTCATAGACTATTCCCAGGCATCCTCTAGCGTTCTTCGTGTATTCTCATCACCAAATCCGGTAATTGTATAGAGCTCTATAATAAGATTTTTCCGGTAATCACTTTCAATAGGAGCGGTAATATCACCTATATCCAGAAGAAATGGAATACAAACCACTTCCGAGGAATTGCCGCCGACTGCTTGTCCGTCAAACATCTTGTCAAACTCCTCTTTCGTCGGTTTTCTTCCAATCCACCCTATAGCTCCTCTATTGAAATCAGGCTTTTGATAATTTTTGGCTACTTTCATAGCTCCGCCTTCGCTCTCACCAAACATCACTTCTATCATAAGACTCTCCTCTTACATTCCGCATAGCTGCCTATTCTATTACTAATATTTGATTTCCAAACCATCATAGGCAAACTCAATTCCATCATAGTGTTTCTGCAGTTTAGCATAATCATCGTATGATTTTCCCCAATCTTCTTCTAAATGGGTAATAATTACTCTTTTAATGTGATATTTGTTCTTCAATTCAGCAATTTCATTAATAACAAACAACTCGTCCCGTAAAGGATTATCTGTTTCAAGAACAAAGCCATCCTTCAATATTTCTCCTATAATGGTATTTCCGATAATCAAGCAGTCTGCATCCACGAAAATATCATTTTCAGGAAACGGTTTTACATCACATGGGGCATAAATCACCTTATGAGAGCCCTCGGTAAAAACGCAAATAGTTACACTTCCTGTTTCATCAACCGGCACCAATTCTATATGTATGGAATTACGGCTTAGACTCGTAACTGCCTGAATATTTATTAAATTCATACTTTCATAATAATCCAATGCAGAACCATATTTCGTTCCTTGGCATCTTAAATCTTGAATAATTGATGGTAAGGATGCTACTGTTATAGGGTTCTTGCATGTAAATCCAACCGATTTTGCAAGCCAATCCAGACGCAATTGTTCTATTACCCGTATACCCATGGTATGGTCAGGGTCGATATGGCTGTAAAGAATGTAATCTATTTCCTTAATATTTGCATTATTTAGTGCATAGGCAATGTCTTCCGGTGTATCAATCAATATATTAGCTTCCTGAACATATAAACTACAACCACACCTTGCGTATGGAAAGCCTTTTTCCCTTGCCTCAGTACAAACATTACACTGGCATAATGGTTTTGGTATACTGACACAGCCTCCAGAACCAATAATCTTTAATTTCATAAACAACTCCAATCTCTTATTAATCAGAATTCATTATTTCCTTTAACATTTAGTCCAGCTGCTCTTTTACCTGCCGCATAATATTTTCGTATTCTTCAGAAGAACAAGAATTTTCTCCACCGTAAATTGTTCGGTATGCCATTCCTGTTGGGTCTTCTGCAATTTCCCATAAACAGCTGTCCGTTGGATATAGATATGACGTATATTCCTCTTCATCAATAACACCTTCATATCTTGGATTTTCCATACTGCATGGCCAATAATAGTATCTTCCAGTCTTAAGACCAAAAATACCGTCAGTATCCTCACCAACATATTTTAGTACAGACCATACTTCTTTCTTATTCATCTGTAGTATCAAATCTTTATATACCTTAAGTAATTCTACTATCTCAGCATTGTTATCAATTTGCCGTTTATTTATTCTCTTATCAATTTCAGCATAATATTCTTCATAACTACAATAACCATAAGGGTCAAGATTATCTTCACCAGCGTCGCCTAGTTTATCTAGCTGAGCACATGGATATGAAAAGACTTCTTTGAGGCACTTTTGACAACGCAAAAGTAAGTTATATTTTTTATGAATATCTGGTATATACGCCATACATCTCCCTCCATCTCATATACTCAGCACTTGCATAATCCATTGATGCGTATATCATCAAGTTCTTCTGGTGTTAATACACCTATTTCGTACAGTCTTAAGTATTCTTTCGATATATCACTGTCAAATATCAATATATCATCCGAATTAATTGTAACATTCACTCCAGCTCGATATAACTCCCTGATGGGATGTTCTTGTAATCCCCGGATTCTATCAAGCTTTACATTACTGGTTGGAGTAATATTTAACCTTATATGATTATCAATCAGGAACCGGACTACATCCACAGAACCGGCAGCGGCAATCCCATGCTGTACTTCATCTAACTCTAGCAGTTCAACTGCTTTCTTTACATCCTCAGCAGTCCCCCACTCTCCCACATGAGCCTTTAGCCGCAACCCCTCTTTTTTAGCCCTGCGGTAAATCGGAATAAAATTTTCGATTGGCTGAGCCAGTTCGTCTCCATACAGGTCAATGGAATAAAAATTCTTATTTCCCCAGAAAGGTTCTAAGCAGTTTAATAAATAATCAACCGGGCAATGTCTTGATAATCCTATTTGTAACCGTAGTTCTATCTCTGGAGCTATCCTCTGATTTGCATCAAGAAATGAATGTATCAGTTGTTCAATATCATTTTCGAAGTACTCTCCCAGTCCCCATACATCTTCCCCTATCTCAAGAACTTTAACTCCATCTTCCTTTGCCTGAACAAAGGTCGCCTCTATCAGCAGTGTCCGCATTTCCTTCGAGTCAAAGCGCTCTCCGATATACTTATTATTCCAATCATGCATATCGTTCATAGAAGATAATACACCATTGAAAAATGGAATTTCAAATCCGGTTTTTAACTTAATATATTCTCTGCATCCACCCAATACAAAATGATTATGTAAATCTGATTTAGGAATCATTTTTATTTTATTGATATCATGCTTCATGAACGCATCTATAAATTCATCCGAATAAAAGTCTTTCATTACTGCCTCCATAATCAATTACCCTTTATATATTATCAATAGCATTCTGTACTTTCTCTATTAATTTTGGCTGAATTTCCGGATAAGTCCAGTTGTCGGGCAGTTCATCAAATAATTCTATCTTTTCCATTTCAAATACCGGCAGTTCTTCAAACTTTGTAATATAAGCAAAATATAGCATACCAAAAGTCTCTATACTATTTTCAATGACTCCATCATTACCACATACCGAATAAACACATATCTTCTTTATGGAATATTCTATTGCACCGGTTTCTTCATAAAGCTCTCTTTTTGCAGCTGATAAGATATCCTCACCAGCTTCTCTGTGCCCGCCTGGACATTCATAGGTACTTCTTTCCTTGTGTTTACAGAACACCCATTTTCCTTGGCTTTTCGATACAATTACAGCAAATTTCAGTAAACTGTCATCGACGTTATCATAAAAACTTACTTTAAGCATAGGCACCTCCCATGTTTTACAATCAGGAAAACTATAATTAAGAATCTACTATTTACTTTTCCCGTCTTATTAAAATACCTTTCATATGTTCTGATTCATTATGAGTTTTATAAACAATTTCTTTTTCTTCCTCCGTGCATCCAATCAGTATCTTAATTTCTGAATCTCTCTTCATTAAATCAACGGTACATATGATTGCATCGATGCTTTTTCTTTCATCCGTTCCAACCCATACATCGATTCCTGCTCCATCCATAGCGGTAGTATTTTTCGGAAAGCCATAATCCACTTTATAAATAAAATTCGGGTATCTTGGATGTGTAGTCCCTTTTGGCCTATCGATTACTATTTCAGATTGCCCTACCAAATTATCTATTGCCAACCAAAATTCATGATTCATTTTTCCTCCGCATTCCCTTGCATTTCGTTGTCATAAATCAGTGTTTATTTTCTGGTATGTGGGCATCTCTTTTATTCTTTCAGTGCCAATCGAATCATCTCAGTTGCAATGTAATTAATAAGTATTACTAATTTTGCCATCAAAAATTTTTATTTTTTCTATAAAATTTTGTAATCAAAATTTGTTATAATACCATTCTCTTCCAATATAATAAAATGCATCCTTTTGCTCTCTAAATTCATCTATGCCCAAATATTTCATGCCTATTTTTTGAAGCACTTTTCTGGATGCTATATTTTCTTGCTCAGCCATACCATAGATACCAATGATATCTGTTGTCTTGAATGCTTCCTTAATAATTTCTTTTCCAATTTCAGTTGCATATCCTTTGTTCCAATAGTTAACTCCAAGTTTCCATTCAATCTCAGGTTCCTTTTCTTTATATGGATTTAAACCTGCTAAACCAATTATCTTGCAACTTACTTTTTCAATTATTGCGCCGTGAAAACAATCTAGGGTAACAAAGTTTTTATCAGTAAAAAATCGAATATATTTATCTGTCTTATCTTTATCCCAAGGTTTATTTTTATCCTTAGTATATTGGTGAACTTGGGAATTTGACATGACCTCATATAGCTCGTCTACATCGCCCATCATATATTGGCGCACTATAAGGTTTTGAGTTTCTAAGTAAATATGTTCAGAATTATTCATTGTTTCCTTTCTGGTGGTTTTGTGAAATTCGTTAAATCCGCATATTGTTATTAGACGGTATCATAATAATATATTGGTTAGTTGTATAAAATCGGTAACAGCATTGCCTTCGCACCGAACATTTCTACTATTGAATAAAACTGCATTCATTCCAACTTTGCTTGCTGCTTCCAAATTCCCCTCTCTGTCATCTACATATAAACAATCTTCTGCCTTACATCCCAATTGTTCTATCGTAAGCAGAAAGATACGCTCATCCGGCTTTTGCATTTTCAAATCTCCACTAATACTAATCACGTCAAAGTATTTATTAATATCAAATTTTTCTCGAAGATATTTACTCCATCGGCTGGAATCATTTGAAATAATGGCCATCTTGTAGTGTTTGCTTACATACGATACAAAATCAAGAAAACCATCATTTATTTCTATCGTATCTAAATATTCTTTTTCAATTTTCTCTATATCGCCTTTAAAACCAAGACTTTCCCACACCTCTAACGATATTAATTCTCCCACATTAGCTTTGAACCAGGGTGTGTATATTTCTTCTGGCTTTAAATCAGAAAATGTCCGTTGAACGTATGGAACAAAATCATCTCCCGTTTGCTTTACTATTACACCATACATATCTAATACTATAGCTTTCAAAATAAAATACCCTTTCTCGCAAATTCTGATTTGCTAAATGTCCTTTGTAAAATCATTGTTCGCAATTATCCCTAACAAGTAAAATGAGTACTCCTACTAAAACACCCTATTCCATTCCCATCTTATATTTTTCATCCGTGCATATAGAAAATGGGTCTTTTCTAAATGAAAATATATGTACTTCTTTATCATGCGATAGCATCTGAACGAGTCGCTTCTTAGTCAAAGGAGCTTCCACAATATTTACTGCTTCTTCCATCGAAAACCATCGAACTTCCAGACTTTCATCACTTGTTGCAAGTCCTCCTGACACGTATTTACAGACGAAATCAATATTCAAGATATTACGTTCTATGTTTTTACCCAATCCTACAAAACCAATAATCTCTATATCCACACCACTTTCTTCTTTTATTTCACGTATTAAAGCAGCTTCCAGACTCTCCCCGAATTCGACTACTCCACCTGGGTACTCCCATCCTCTATCCGGACTTTTAATCAATAATACTTGATTATCATCGTTTTTCACCAGTCCTGCTACTGAAACAAAATGCTTGTTATCCATACTTTGAATCTCACTTTCAATATTATTTCAGTACAGCCTCTATATAATAATGTCTGCTATTTTGTATACTCCCATTAAAGAAGCAATCATCAATATGTCTAATTCGTAGAATGGTAAAATCATTAAGTAATCTAATAACATCATCCAGGTCAACATAGAAGTGGGGGACATTCTTTTCCGGACCATCAGTTTTCATTATTGTATTTTCATCAATCCGTGGAAACCCAGCTTCCTTATATGACCATGTTTCCTTCGAGCACAAAGTAAAATAAATACTTCCGTTTGGTTTCAGCACCCGTTTTATCTCATCTCTGATTAATAAAATCCCCTCGGTATCTGTATGTGAAATAACGTGGTAAGACCAAATACAATCAAACGTGTCATCCGGGAAGGGTAACCGATTCATATCACATACCTTAGTCAATATTTTTAAACCAGCTTTCTCTTTCCACTCATTAAGATAATCAATCCCTTCTTTAGAAAGGTCAATTGCAGTAACATCAAATCCTTCCTTAGCAAATAAAATTGAGTGTCTTCCTAGCCCACAGCCCAAATCAAGAATAGATTGCTTGCCTTCTGTTTTCCACTTATTAGCATAGTAATAGCTTTCCTCGCATGGAGTTGTCCAAAAATCTTTGTCCACCTCATTCCATTCCCATTCCTTTGACTTTACCATAATACCCTCCGTGTTAATGATAACTGTATATTTTCTCCTTCTACCGTTCTGTCTAATTTAAAGTATGCCGCATTAAAGCTTCTCGCTAAATTTTAAATTGAACAATTTTCTATTTCAATTTATTTTCATTTTTTCAGGTAATACTAATCAACGATACTTATTAATTGTTTCGTCGCTCCATATATGAGCTTCTATATATCGTTCAGGACCATAGTTCCCATCATCATTCCAATCTTGCGGTAATCCATACTTCTCTATAACTTTTAATATTTCATCATAAGTATAAAGCTTTTTTTGATATTCCTTTCCATCATTTATTGTCGGACTAAAAGTCGGCACTGAATCACCATAAGTAAACGAAACTGTCTCTATTTCAAACTCCTCAATAGGAATTTTTATAAAAGTACTGTCTTCATACCAAGTGCTTAACCATGGGCTATGTTCTATCACCATATAATGCGGTGATGTCATATTTATAATGCCGCCTTTTTTAACAAACTCTGAACGGATTATATTCTCACAATTATGTCTATACTCCACATATTTATCATGTCTTTGTGCATTTTGGGAATTTGGTTTCGTTATTTTAATTCTATCGAGAATAGATTTTGCTTCATCAATCGGCAAGTCTGACAAGTTGACAAATGGTCCTATTGTTTTATCAAAATAATGATATAGATAAATTCAAACCACCTCCAATACATAAATTTTCTACTTCACATTCTAAATCAGTTACGACATATCAATATCATCGAATGACCTATGCTAAAGAGAATAGAAACACCAATTTTTCTTGTTATATATGTAATCTTCATAACATTCGTTTGTTATATTCGTCGGCAAGAATAGCATAATTAACTTTATCGAACAAACCGTTATTACATTTCAGTGCTTGCCGCATTGTGCCTTCATAAGTCATTCCGCATTTCTGCATTACTTTCCCTGAAGCCGGATTATCGCTTGCATGATTAGCATAAATTCGATTAAGACCTATTTCGTTGAAACAGAAATCAATAATTGCTTTTACAGCTTCCGTCATAAGCCCTTGATTCCACCAATCTCGTCCAAGCTCATATGCTAACTCAATTTGACTTATATCGTCATCAGGATGCATTCCAAAAAACCTGCCAATCACCTCACCTGAAGCTTTGAGTTGAATCGCCCAACTGTATCGATTCGGTCTGTCGTAAGCACCAAGCCATTTATCTGTAAACATCTCAGCAACATCTATAACATCCTCTATACGGTGCATAGGCTTATAATTTGTCCATTTCCAGACCTCCAAATCGTTCCAGCAATTATAATAAATTTGTTCAAGGTCATCTATAGTAAATCGTCGCAGAATCAGCCGCTCGGTTTCAAGCATTATCGTACCTTTATGGGTCATAATATAAAGCTCCTTTATCATAAAATTGTTTATGTGCTATACAGATAAGTTTTTCTTAAAGCAGATAATTCTATTTGCCTCCTCAAAACCATGGTTTAAATGAAATTTTAAGCTTTCCGTATTATTTAGTTCACAATCACTTGCAAATTCACTACAGCCTTTATTTTTTGCCCATTCTTCACATTGAAGAACAAGCTTCTTTCCAATACCTCTTTAACGGTACTCATCTTTTACAAAAATCCCTTCCAAATATCCAACGGGACTACTATCCGTTCCTTCAACATAATCATTTCGTAAACTGCACTGTGCGAATCCAACCGGCATTGTTTCACTGTAACAAATAAAAACTGCTCTTTTATCTGAAACTATATATTCCAACATTTCATTTTCTAAATCATTAATTTCATTATCTGGCCATAGTAACATAGCTATTTCTGCTATAATTCCGCAATCATCAGCCTCTGCTTGCTTTATCATGAAACATACCTTCCTCTCAAATACCCTTGTATTGTCCCAAGCATTTTTTCTAAAACGCATTATCTAAACCGATATATAAAGACGATGTTCTTGGCTCAATCGAAACATTATTCTAGGTGTTTCCTATACCTATATCATCTGGTGTTATATGCTGATAATGTCCCTCCATACCAGTAATCTGAATATTCATGTTATTGTCAATCGTTACAAAAACATGTAATGCCTCCTGGTAAAGAATCAGATTCTTCAAGCTGGGATATTGATTATATAATTCTTCACTATAATTAAAGGTTTCTTTTATTCCCTGCCAGATATATGACATTGAATTCAAAGTATAATAATGAATCCCATTGATAATTTTCACGTCGTCGCCGTGGTCATGACTATTCATACAGAGTAAAACTCTCTTCCCGCTACTATTTCTTTTCTCAAGAATTTCCCTGATTTCTTGTCGATTAGATATTCCACGTTTCATAAAGTCATTTGAAAAACTTTGATGAGTTAATATCACATAATAATACTGTTCCTCTATCAACTCATTTTTCAGCCACTCTATTTCTTCCGTAGGAATATAAGGATACTCTCCATTTGTCCGTTCGTAATTACGTTTACAGTAAGGCTCACATCCATCGGGAGTTTTGATGTAGTTTGCATCAAGAACAATGAATTTAACGTTTCCATATACAAAAGAATAATAATTATTTTTCATCTCGAAGAATTCAAGCACAGTATCAATTGAATAAGTATCAGAATTATGATTTCCAACATTAAAGAAACATGGGACTCCTACTTCTTTCAATTCCGAAATCAAATGCTTATTCGCATCTGTTGGATGGCATAAATCTCCAAGTTCAATAATAAAATCTATCTTTTCTTCTTTTATCGAATTTATAAACTCATGCAATCGCCTGTCTCCGTCATGTATAACGTCGTAGTGTAAATCCGTGAAGACTGCAAATTTCATATGTTGACCACCTCATATGCTCATTTTGTTTGATGGCATCCGTATTGTTTTCGAATATCAAAGAACAGCTGTATTAAACTAGGGTAATATGGTATGAATTCACCGCGTTCTATCATCAAAAATATTTCTTCTTTTGAAGCCCACTTAACATTTTGAACCTCTTCATACTGCAAGGATAGCTTAGAGATATCAACATCTTTTTCCATCAGATAAACATCATCAAATCCGTTGCTAAAGTTTATAGTTATGTGAGGTCTAATATCTTTTAAATCCAGCCTTAATCCAATTTCTTCAAACAATTCTCTTTCAGCGGCAGACTGACTTGTATCACCCTTTGTAGCACTTCCGCCGACAGTGATATCCCACATATTTGGCCATCCTTCTTTAAATGGTTGTCTTTGTTGAATCAGCATTTTGTTATCCGAATTGAAAATACATACATGGATGACTAAATGGTAATTTCCTATATCAAAAGGTTCCCCACGTACCATAGTTTTATTTGCTTTGTTTCTATTAATATCATATACATCCCAGAACTCCATATTTACCCCCCAAATAAACTTTAGTTTTTGCATATAACCGGATGACTGACTATAAACAATAAAAACTTCTCTTAAGTATAAAGTCCATCCGTTTACTGTGCTTTACACTGACAACGTCATCATTGATTGAAATATTAATCATAAATTATCATCACGCATGTATTATTTCTCTAATTTATTTCCATTTTACACCATCATTCCAGTATTTTCTACCACTATTTTCTAGTACATTAAAGGGGCTGAGACATGAGGTTTTTACTGCAACTCACATCTAAGAATACCATTCTATGAAGTTACAAGGTTTTCAAAATTCGAAGAATTTTCTATTTCCATCATGTCAATGAGGGAACCAAGGACAAGAGTCTCCTATTGTCTGATGCTTGCCCCCGTATTTATGGTATTTATTCGAATTTAGTTGCAATTAATTTAATTTAAATTCCTGTGATATTTGATATTCTGATTTATACTTTCAAGTGATTTTAGATGTCTTCTGCTTCGTCGTTTCTGCCCATCCATTATTCTCATGATATAGAATTTGCAAAAATCATATCACAAAAGATTCCGAAATCACCGCATCATGTGATTTATTCTTGAAAGGACGGGGCTCTCTGGAATATCTTCCGTTTTTCTCAGAACAATTCCATTGCTTTATTAAAAAGTATCAGTTTCAGCGGTACTTCATAAAAAGGTATCAAATCTATAAAAGGTATCACCTACATTGATACTTATTGCCGGAGCTTACTAAACAGATTCAATATAAGCAAAAACCCACCAACAAGATATTAATAGTTGATAGGTCTTACTTGATTACTTCTTTTCCAATTTTCTGATATTCTTAATTGCATCCGTATTGATTTCTTGAATGGCTTCCATTTGTCTGATTGCCAACTTATTTAATAGTTGAACCCTTTCCGACTGTGATTTTCCCTGTTCAATAAGAATGGCACTATAACTTTCCATGTTGGCTAATACCAATAACTGGTTCAAGGATGCATAATCTCTTATGTTTCCACCCTTATCCGGGTTTTCGTCACGCCATTGCTTTGCTGTTATACCAAACAGTGCAACATTTAACACATCTGCTTCGTTAGCATAGGTCATGGAGATTTGGTATGTAGAAAGTTCAGCCGGTATTAAATTATCTCTAATAGCATCCGTATGAATTCTGTAATTCAACTTTGAGATTTCCCGATTCAGGTTCCACCCCAAGGACAAACGGCTACTCTCATCATTTTTCAACCTTTTATAATCTTTTATTATGTAAAGCTTAAACTCTGCCGAAATCCATGATGCAAATTCAAAAGCAATGTCTGAATGAGCAAAAGTACCACCATTTCGACCTGATTTTGAAATAATACCAATAGCATTCGTACTTTCAATCCACTTTTGTGGTGACAGTGTAAAAGCATTGGAACCGGCTTGGCTTCTAAAGGAGTCGAATTCGACCCCTTTAAAGTTTTCGTTATGCAGTTGCTCCCATAGACCCAAAAACTCAATCGTATCTTTGCTTCTCATCCAGTTTTTAACAACATCTTTAGGTTCATCGCTCTTATATTTCGCAATGTCTGTAAGAGATATAAATTCATTTTGAAAATCTTCTGTATAAACAGCAATTTCTATGCCTTTTGCATGAAGCGTTTCCTTCACTGGTTTCTTTTGCATTGTATACCTCCTGCTCTATAGATGAAGCATGTTTCTCGGATAGTAAATTATTAATTAAATTATAGCATCGCAAAACATATATTTCCACCATATTTTATCAATATTTTAGTCCCCAGCAATTCTCTTTCACTCATACTTTCTCGATATTTCCGTATACCTAACGCTCAAATCAAGCTCTCTATCCATTTCCATAAACTCATAAATTTTAAGCGGCTCCCGCTTTCCATTCTCAATCCTTATGCCAAACAACAATGGTTTCGGCTTCTTCTTTATACGAACCACAATCCCAGCGGTACCAAGCATAATAGCATAAGCCACGTAATTGAAAAATTCCTGTTTTAAAATTTCTTCATGCTTCTTTGAATCTTGGTTATAGATAAATCTAACCGGGCCGTCCAATGTAGACAAAGTAACCTCTTTATTTCCCTTGACGCGAAATATTTCGTCCACTAGTGTCATCGCCTCGTACCTATGTTCAAGACTGATATCCCGAATCTCTTCCTGAATTCTTTTCCGTTCTTCCTCTTCAAACAGCTTATAGTAGATATTTAGGATATACGCATCATCTTCTCCAAAGTACTTGATTCTCTCATCCCTGCTATATTCCTCTAACCCATTCGATAAAAAATAGTCTCCGAACTCCTCAATCTCCATACGCTTGCTCTCTGTCTGACTAAAAACAAGGCCATTCATGTGAGCTAAAACCTGAACAATGTTTTTCCCATCTTTTTCTGTTAAGGTATGACTTATAAAATAATTAAGCAAGGTCTCTCCTGCCAATAATTCTAAATCTATCTTATTTCTCCTTTGCAATCAGATATCTCCTTTCCATAATATGGGTCTATATTACCGCTGTTATCGTATGATAATAAAATAATTAACATCAATAAAGCAACATAGGTGGCTGCAATTAACGGAACTGCATGCTTCATTTTATAATGCCTTATCACTTCATCAACCGATGTATTCCATTGTTCTTCAGACAGTCCCATACTTGGAAGCTCTTTCATCTCTCTTGATATCATAAATACTTTATGTATCATAATTGCTCCTAAGATTACTCCAGTCCCAATTAATGCTTGAGTAATTGCTGTAATCATTGCAGGACTTATACCGCTGCTTAGATAGAACTCATAAATGTATTTCATCATGGTATACTCCTCCCTTCTATGCAACCGGATTTCTTTCAATTAATCCTTCGGATATGGCACTTTTCACGAGGCACTCAAAATCAAACTTCTTCATTTCCAGATTCTGATTTACCATATCTGAAATCATCAGCAAGGTAAGTTCACCAACAATATCTGAATTAAACTTACCCATCTTCATTTTCAGGTCAGCACCTGGTTTTGTAACCCATAGTGTTATCTCGTTCAGATTCTCTGGTGTAGTTACAGCCTCTACTCGGTAACCTTCAATATCCATCACTGAAACAAATTCCATTTTATTATTCATAATGTACTCCTTCCTGGTCATGTAACCAATATAAATTTTTATAATATGTTTTTTTAAATTTTTCTGCCCTAAATTAAAAATCGACTCAGTTAAATTCCTGAATCGTCTTCATAATTTACATTATTCAATTACTTATTGTTTTAAATTATTGATTTAAATATTTGGGCCCCGCCGTCGGGAGCCCAATGAAAAGGAGATTCAAAAACTAACAACTAAACAAACAAATGAGGAGTGTAAGGTGAGACACCGCTATCTCTTCCTTACAATAACAGTATAACACATAGGTATACTAATGTCAATCATTTATATACCTTTTTCATACTTATTTTTGTATACATAAAACGTCCGTTTGGAAATACCCATTCTTTCTTGGGCTTCCTTAACAGATAATTCCCCCTGCAGTATCGACTGATATACCGAAGTAAATTCCTCCATCGTGAGTTTCTGATTCCGTCCGTATGACTTCCATTTCTCTTCATCCTGTCGCATTTCATTAATTTTCTGTTTCTGATTTACAACACGCTTTTTGTAATCTTCGTATGCTAGCATACGATACAGAGCTGTCATAACCTTTGTGATATCCGGTTGAAGCGCTAAACTTTCAGAAATATCTCCTATAAGAATGCGGATATCTTTTTCGCTGATAAGGTCAAGTCTATCCATAATATCCTGCTTCGTATCTCCTAGGTTCTGAAGAGAGGTAACATATAGTGCCCCTTTATTGATATCAGGTATATCCTTAAGTTCCTTTACTGATTGGAATTCTATATCATTGCCAAAGGATTTTATTATTTTTTCCCTCGGAATATCGCTCATTGCTGATTCATCATTTTCCAAAATATATACTATCATTAATACCACTTCCTTCTATAATAATTGCATCTGCATTCATTCTATCCAAGAAGTGTACTAATTACAAGTAAATGTTTACTTTCATATGGTTTCAGATATATGATTTCCCTGATATGTACTTTATTTCAAGAAAATCCGGATGCTGTCAGTATCTATCTCCATGGATGTATATTCTAAGTCTTCTATTTTCTTCTTATGTCATCCTGCACTGAAAGATAATCTGCACATGCCTATTGAACTGCATTGTATGTCTTCAATATTTCATTACATTTTGCTATTTGCCTCTTTTCACAAAAAGCGAAAAGAGCTGGAATGCATGATTTTCCTGGGACTTTCCTGGGACTTTTCTGTGTTGAATTGTTAGAAGCATTGCGTGGTCTGTAATTAAAAGACAAAAAACAGACCTGAGACGGGGCGGTTTAGATGAACCAATTTGTGGTTCATTGCCCTAGTCTAGGTCTGATTTCTAAGATGCTTTCGCATGATTTTCTGTTTTATTTTCTACTGTCGACGAGGATAATTCGAGTTACCGCAAGGATAATACGAGGCGCCTCCTGACAATTTTATCACTAATACACCGCAATAATTCCTCCGACATTGGCATACATGGTACTGGTTCCCGCGGTATCAACAATAAACCAATCCTTAAACGGTACTCTCTTCATAATCTCATCTTTAATATAAAGTGCTCTGGAATAATCATTGCAGTGTGCAATGGCCAGAATTCTCTCCTGTGGTCTTAGCACATCCTGTTCAATGTACTTTGCCATGAGGATAAGTGCTTTCATAATCCCTCTTGCCTGATCAAGCTTATGGATGGTCCCTTCTATTGTCCCGGCCATAACAGGTTTTATATTAAGAGCACTGCACAGAATTGCCTGGATCCCGGACAGACGTCCGTTCTTCTTCAAATTATCCAGTGATTCCAATACAAATTTTGTTTTCATCTCAGCACGAAATTCTACTAGTTTCTCCACCACGCGCTGAAACGTATTTCCTGCTTCGATCAATTCTCTTATCTTCATGACGATCAGTGTCTGTCCTACGGAAGCAGATCTTGAATCAATCACTTCGATGTTTTTATCTGCATGCTCTTCTAAATATAGCTTTTTAGCCAATACAGCACTATTATAAGATCCGCTCAATGCAGATGAAAGAGTTACGACATAAATGTCACCGTCAAATTCAAATTCTTTCATATAATCTTCCGGAGAAGGACAGGCAGATTTTGGGCTGTTCGGACTTGCTTTCATCTGCGATATAAATTTTTCCTTATCAAACGTTTCATCATCCATAAAGGTCTCATTATCCACGATCAACTGTAATGGAACTAGTTTAATATGAGGATCTTTTTTTAAGGACTTAGGTAAATCAGTGCAACTATCTCCTATGATTTTGTATGACATAAATCATCCTCCTGTAAATGCTAAATAAAATTATTAACATCCAAAAATAACCAATGCCATTTTGGAAATTATATTATATGATTATTATATATATGTTATATAGTTTTTAATACTATATATAATAGCATAAATGCCAGCTTTTGCAAGTAGTTTAGAAAAATTTCATCATTAATCTTTATATCCTTCCCTATATTTAGAAGTTTATACCATATTCTATATAAATATAGAAATCATTCAAATGCAATGATACTTAAGAAGGCTCAAACAACCAGATTACTTATTACGAAAGCAAGATAAACCGGCAAGCCGATTTACTTATCCTGAATAAAAACTACCCTGTAATACGGTATCTAAACCGGCCTACAGGGTAGTTAACTTTACATTGATTCCATCAATTTATAATACTTTGCCAATGAATTATTCTCCCGCCAGAATCATCATAATCTCATTGCTTCTCTGAATGAATTTTGTCATGGCCTGAGGCTCCAATGGTTTGTGGCTAAGCAAAGCCAAATCATATAATTGTTCGCAGATGGTAGGAGTATGCTCTGAGGTTTCATGTGTGATAATATACTGTACCAGCTTGTTATTTGCATTCAGTACCAGGGTTTCACCATTGCCAAACATATTCGGATCCATACCATTCATACTGTACATCCGCATCATTTCCTGCATTCTGCGGCTTTCTTCGGATAAGGTAATCATGGAAGAGACTCTATCATTCTTTAATTTCTCCACCTTAACCTCAAGCTTATCTTTTCCAAGCACCTTCTGGAATAATTTTGTCATTGCCTCGGTATTTGTCTTTAATACTTTCTTATCCTTCTTTTTGGTCTCCTCTTTAAAGCTGTCGGTGATATCAGCATCTATTCTCTGGAATTTAATCTTCTGATCCTGACTTTCCAGTTGCGTAATAAATGGCTGATCAATATTATGAGTTAAGATAAACGCATCAATTCCCTCTTCTTTAAAGAGATTGATGTATTGGCTCTGCTGCTTCTCATCAGTCACATAATATAGGATTGTTTTATCTTTATCGTGAACTTCTTCTTCGTGGTCATGATTTTCGTCATGGTCATGGCCGCAATCACAGTTCTCATCATGCTCATGCTCATGGTCACAATCACAGTTTTCATCATGCTCATGTTCAGCTTCAACAACAACCTCAGCATCTCCTTCCGGTGCTGCTGCTTTCATCTTTTCAACATATTCAGGAATAGTGATATACTTACCTTCCAGGTTCTTGAAGATAATAACATCCTTCATCTTTTCTCTGAACTTCTCATCCTTAAGACAACCGAATTTGATAAATGGACTCAGATCATCCCAGAACTTCTCATAATTTTCTCTTTCCACCTTATACATACCGGAAAGCTTATCGGCAACCTTCTTTGTAATATAGTCAGAAATCTTCTTGACAAAGCCGTCATTTTGCAGGGCACTTCTGGATACGTTAAGCGGAAGATCCGGACAATCGATGACACCCTTAAGCAGCATAAGAAATTCCGGAATTACTTCCTTAATATTATCAGCAATAAATACCTGATTGTTGTATAACTTAATTAATCCCTCCAGGGAATCGTATTCTGTATTGATTTTGGGGAAGTAGAGGATACCTTTCAAATTAAAAGGATAATCCATATTCAGATGGATCCAGAACAATGGCTCCTTATAATCGTGAAATACCTCACGGTAAAAGTTCTTATATTCTTCTTCCGTACAATCATTGGGATGTTTTGCCCACAACGGGTTTGGATTATTCACCGGCTGAGGCTTCTTGTTATTCTCTTCCTTCTCTTTGCTCTCATCATCGGAAGCCACTCCGTTTTCGTCCACTGAGGCGTCAATTACCTCTTCTTCTTTTTCAATCGGAGCATTTGCATTATTAAAATAAATTTCTACCGGCATAAAAGAACAATACTTTTGTATTATTTCCTTCGCACGGTATTCATTTGAGAATTCAAAGCTTTCATCGTTTAAATATAAGGTAATCTGGGTACCTCGTTCTGTCCTGGAACCTTCCGACATCTCATACTCGGTTCCGCCGTCTGATTCCCAGTGAATAGGAGCTGCTCCCTCCTGCCAGGATAATGTTTCAATGGTAACACGGTCTGCCACCATAAAGGAAGAATAAAATCCCAGTCCAAAATGCCCGATGATCTGATCTTCATTGGTTTTATCCTTATACTTCTCCATGAATTTCTGTGCACCTGAGAAAGCAATCTGATTAATATATTCCTTTACTTCCTCCTCTGTCATACCAACTCCATTGTCGGTAAAACTGATGGTCTTATCCTCCGGATTTACAGTTACATTAATCTGAAAATGATTATCTTCGGATAAGGTAGCTTCCCCCATCATTTCAAGCTTTTTCAACTTTGTTATTGCATCACATCCGTTTGAAATCAATTCCCTGATAAAGATATCATGATCGGAATAGAGCCATTTCTTTATAATCGGGAAAATGTTCTCTGAATGAATAGATAAATTACCGCGTTCCATACTCATATAACACTCCTTTTACATTCTTATTCGATGCCAATACAGTTCCATAAATTTCGCTGTCTGTTGCATCAATGTTCTTATTTTCTTTCAAAAAATATCATAATACGGTTGTTTTAAAAAGTCAAGAAAAAATTAGCACTCTTTAAAGCAGAGTGCTAACAAATCTAATCCTCTTCATAAAGAATACCCTGTCCCTTTAGCAGGTTTTTAACCTCCTGATCCCATTCTTTCTCAAGGGTCTTATCCATATGAAAGGACTTTATCGCAACTCCTGATACAATATGAAGAACACCCTTTTCAAAGCGCACATTCAGATACAGTCCACCAATCTCTTCCATAAGGTAATTTCCGGGAATCCCTGCTATGAATGCCTCTGTTTTATCCCGCGGCAGCTGAAATACAATTTTAAGCGATAAAGGGGGTTTTGTCCCCTTTATGATGGAAAATGCTATGGGCTTTACATCACTCCATAAGGTGGTAAGTGCCGTACCCCTTTCTTCCAATTCCGCTTCAGAATAGAATGCCTTATTAAACTGACCATCCAAATAAAATCCGGTAAACGTTTGAAGCTCCATTTCTTTCATATAAAAATGATCAAAGGTTAAATTGGTCAATAATTTAGACATAAATACTTTAATTTCAGAAATGTTTAAAGAGATCATCGTTCCTCCTATGATAAAATTCCATAATTTCACATCCAATTAAATTTGAATTATTTGTAAATTTCGAAATTAATTTTCTAGTATATATTTTAGCGTTTGACGAACAATAATAATATCTTCATTATAATACTCTAAGCCGCAGGAGGATTGTAATTATGTATTTTGAACCTATAAAACGAACTTATTATCGTTTCCCATCCTCAAATACGATTCAGGATTTAGATGCCAAATACTACTTTCCCGAAAAGGCCAAGGTAGAAAAAGATACCAGATTTGAAAATTATTTTTCCAGTTCCTTATCTGGTCAGGATATCTATCATGATATCTAAAGGAAACTTTTTATGATGTACAGTATCAGCAAGTGGGCCGGGTAAAAGACGTAAAACAGATATTTTACGTTTTTGCCCTTTTGCCCGTTATAAAGAGAAATCAGCAGCATGGATAAGGTAGTGCAGGCAATAAAAATCCAGGCAATCGGATAGTGAATGGAATCACTGTACATAAGAACCGTTATGATAAATAAAGAAATTAAGGTTGCAATCCTGTTTCCCCGGAATAAAAAGAAGGCAGTCATGATCAGTATTCCTGAATAATCATAATCAGTCCGTAAAAATACTGCAATGATACAAAACGCCAGTACCAATACGGTACAACATAAATTTGCCAGGATAAATTGTGTTTCCAGCTTTACTTGTATCATTCCCAAAAGTGATATTAATAATAACCCGAGAAACAAGGTAAAAAATACATTCTGATGGGTAAATTCTATGATCTTCCCATAAAATGCAAGATCGAAAGGTATCTCTGATACCATGGCAAAAATACCAAGTCTGATTAGATATTTTTTAACATTTCTGGTGTGATGAAAACCTTCTACGATTAAAAAAACAAAGATAGGAAATGCCAGTCTTCCCACACTTCGAAAAACCAGATAAGTATCTGTATATCTCGGAATAAACATAGCTCCGATATGATCAATCAGCATAACAATAATGGCAATTAGCTTTAATGCAAATGTATTCATATGATTTTCCTTCCTCGATGATAATCAGATATGCATTCTTTTTTTTAATTCCGTCTTTATGTTATCTCCTTCGAATATAATTAAGGCGGATAAACTGATTGCGCTGACAGCAACACAAATGATGGAAGGAATCATGATATTCAACCATCCAAATAAAATAAATATAATCGGGATAAACCCAAATAACCCGTCCACCAGCAGATAAATAATCAGTTCTCTTACCCCGATTTTTAATATTTTAGCCGCGATTGCCATAACAATCATTGCACCCACACAGATACTGGGTATTACAAAATCCATTGACCAGCCAATCCACCCCATGGAATAATCCCACAACAGGGATAAAATTCCGATGATGCCAACCTGCCAGACAATTGTCTTGGGTATATTATTCTTTTTTCTGATGATGATAAATAAACTAACCCACATGCAGAGAATTCCTGCAGCCACCAATATGGACCATTCGGATTCCTTCATAAAGATCGCATTAATTGCAAAACTAACGACGACAGCAACAACGGATAACAGAATAATTAATCTGATAAAGAAATTAAATTCCTGATAAATAGTAGGGATCAGGGGAAAGATTTCTTCCTCAGATTTCCCCTCCTCCTGAACAATCCCGCCGCATAATGGACAAAGATTGTGATTTCCTTTTATCATAACCTTGCAATGATCACAATAATTCATAAGTCTCCTCCAAATCCTTTTCAACCAGCATACTCCAATTGTTACATCTCCGCACTATTAGAAGCAATCGTAATTTTAACTCCTTCTTTTGAAAGCATCCGAAAAAAATTCATTTGAAGATCCGTTCCCAGAAAAGGTGATGTAAAACTGATTACCAGATTATCTTCAAAAGAGCACATACAAATCTGGGGTCTTCTTGCACTGGTAAAGCAATCAAACAGCCGGATATAAGGGGCTAATTCCTTACACATGGTTACTTTGCCTACATTAGAGATAGACGCAGTGATTCTCTTATCATTAAGGTAATTGGCATATTGCAGTACCCAGTCTTTTAAGGCGAGAGGTACAACTCTCATGAATGCATTATGTTCCAGAGCAGATAACCGGTTCATCTGATTTCTCAAATTTTCCTGCGTCAGTTCCCGTTCAAAGCAATCCCTCACCTCATTTATAATATCCTTAAGTTCTTCGCCTTGTTTACTGAAATTGTATTTAATCGTAATCGTTCCAAAAAAATTTCTTGCCGTAACGGACGGGAAAAAACTGCGCAGATTAACCGGAACAGATAAAACCACCGGTAACTTTCTGCTTCGTTCCGGCATCTCCTGACAGATCGCCTTAATAAATAACGCTGTCAAATAAATAGTCAAAGTGGTATCATACTGATGGGCCTGCTCCAGTACTTCTTTGACAGACATCACTCCCTCTATCACTTTAAGCCGGTGATCGATGGATCTTCTCCCTGTCATACGGTAAGCTTTTTCAATTTTAATTTTCGTCTGTAAATTATTCGAAGTATAGTGTTTTAAGAAACTGTCATCCATTTTTTGTGAAACTGATGCATCATAATCCAGATTGGGGAGCTTTTCTCCAAAATTCCCACGGTAAAGAATGGTAATATAGTAATAGATTAAGGTCTTAAGAAAGCCCAATGCACCTGTTCCGTCTGCCAGAGCATGATATATTTCTATGTTAATTCTTTTCATATAATAAGTCACTTCAAATAAAAGATTTCTACGATAAGGGTAATACAGCATACTACAGGGAAGCTTCGTCTCCCTTGTAACTTCCGGCATTAAATCCGTACTTTCAAAATAATTCCAGAATACGCCTCTTCTAAGCACCGTGCGGTACATGGGAAAGAGTAAAATTGTCTTATTCAGCGCCTCTTGCAAAACCGCCGGATCAATCTCATCCTTTAACTCGCATACAAACCGAAATACCTTGGTATCTCTTTCGTTTGTTGTCGGAGGAAATATCTTTGCGGCGTTATCAAGCCGCGTCCATTCAATGGGCTTTTTCCTTGTCATAAAGCTGAGATATCCTCCTTTTCTTATATATATTTCATTTCATCTAAATTATTAAACGTTTTTTTTATTATCTTTTCTTCAAGTTCTTAGAATCCATATCTATATTATCCAAAAAACGGTTAATTAACTCATAGCTTCTCTTTACATGAACAAAATGCTTTGGCAGTGTAAAGAACCCGTGAAGTGCGTCCTTCATCCGGTAAATCTGTGTATCAACACCGAATTCCATAAGTTTTCTTCCATACGCCTCACCTTCGTCCCTCAACGGATCGTATTGTGCGGTTATGATAAGGGTCCTTGGCTGCCCTGACAAATCCTGTGCAAGCAAAGGAGCTACATAAGGACTGTTCCTGTCCTCCCTGTTTCTAAGATACAGATCCATAAAATCGCAAATTCGTTTAGAGGTCAATAAATAATCGGTGCCGTTTTCACGTACCGATGGGAATATGGATTGCTGCGTATGGTCATTCCAGGTGGAAGGGTATAGAAGGATCTGCTTATGCACCTGAAACTCCCCTCGATCCCTCGCCATCAAGGATACCACCGCAGCCAGATTCCCCCCTGCACTATCCCCGATTAAGGTAATATTATGCTGTTCAATGTGAAAAAGTGTTGTATCCATGTATAATTCCCTTACCACCGTATAACAATCCTCTGGCGCAGCAGGAAAGGGGTATTCCGGTGCAAGACGATAATCTACTGACACGATAATATGCCCCGTTTGCCTTGCCATATTTGAACAGGCCGAACTATAGCTGTCAATATTGCCAAGTACCCAGCCTCCTCCGTGAAAGAAGATCAGCATTTTATCTGTTTCCTGATCCTGCTCAGGCATAAAAATACGTACAGGAATCTCATGCTCGATGCCGATAATTTTATGATCCCAGATATGATATAAAGGTTTTAGATAGGGATGTGTTGCATTTTTCATCTGCCGCTGCAGCTTATAGGTCTTTTTTACATCCAGATCCGGATATGACAATGCCTTCAGCGCCAGTCTCATTGCTTTATTAATTGCCATAAAGCCCTCCATTCATTTGCTATTTACATTCTAGCGAAGATAAAATCAAAAGTCAATCAAACAGTGTAATAATAGCAAAATGAATAAGTTTACTCCATTAACATGATTGGATATGACATGGAGAGAATGCACCATCTTATGATAAAATATAAGGAAACCATTCGTTAAATGATTTTATAAATGAAACAAAAGGTGCATGGAAATCGCATCTGAAGTTCTATCCGGCATTTTCAGCTCAGTTACTATTAGATAACGTTATACTGGGATACAATTACAGGTACATGATATAAATAATTACAGAAATGAGGGGAATTATGTATTATAAACAATATGGTAATACCGATATGAGAGTTTCAGCCGTCGGTATGGGATGTATGAGATACAATGAGGAAGACGTAAAGGCAGGCAATTTGGAAAAATGTGCTCAGATTCCTTTATATGCACATGAAAAGGGAATTAATTTCTTTGACTCCGCACCGTTTTATTGTGATGATAAAAGTGAAGAAATCACAGGTCTGGCACTTTCCCAGGTACCAAGAGACAGCTTTTACCTATCCTCTAAAGTAAATATCCATTCTTATGGAGAGCCGTTCAGTCCTTCCGTATTTCGTAAGAAGCTGGAAACATCCCTGCAGCGTCTTAAGGTAGATTATCTGGACTTTTATTACTTATGGTGCATGCTTGATCTTGCATCTTATCAAAAACAATTCGATGCTATGTACCGTTCGTTTGAACAGGCAAAAGAAGATGGCCTTATTCGTAATATTACATTTTCTTCTCATATGGAAGGCAGCGGATTGGAACGTATTATTAAGGAAGATAAATTTAAGGGCATGTTGATCGGATATAATGCCTTGAATTATCGTTTCCGTCAATCCGGAATTAAAGCAGCCTATGACCGGGGTATGGGTGTGGTCGTAATGAATCCCCTGGGCGGCGGATTAATTCCCAACAACCCGGAGGTATTTGGTTATCTTGCGGATCAAACAGAACTTACCGTTCCTCAGGCAGCACTTCGCTTCGTTGCAGCACATAAAGAAATAACGGTTGCTTTATGCGGCTTTACGACAAAACAGCATGTAGATGATGCGGTTAAGGCTGTTGCGCATCTGGAAGAGAAACCCGCTGAACAGATCCTTCAGGAATATGAAAGCAGGGGTATTGCGCTGAATAATCTTTGTACCGGATGTTCTTATTGTAAATCCTGCCCTCAGGACATCGATATTCCAAAGTTCATGGATGCCTACAATCAAAAGCTCCTGGGCTTTAGCATATCGGACCGGCTAATCGGACACTGGGGACTTGGATCTTCTGTTGCCGGCGACTGTATTCAATGCGGTAATTGTGAGACCCTGTGTACACAGCATCTTCCAATCATGGATCGTTTGGCTGAAATTGCATTAATTAAGTAATCCACTATTCCTTACGATACTCCTTGTTATATTTCTTTATTTTTAGCTGTCCCGTAAAATTTACTTGCAATCTCCGGAATATACGATACAATAGAAATAACGGTTAATTTTTGATAGATAGGTATTTAGGAGGTTTTTCATGATACAGGCAAGTGACATAACACTAAGAATCGGCAAGCGTGCCTTATTCGAGGATGTTAACATTAAATTTACAGAGGGACATTGTTATGGTTTGATCGGTGCAAACGGTGCCGGGAAGTCCACTTTTCTGAAGATATTGAACGGACAGTTAGAACCAAGCAAAGGTGACGTGATCATTACACCGGGGCAACGTTTATCCTTCCTGCAGCAGGATCATTTTAAATATGATGCTTTTGATGTTCTTAATACTGTTATTATGGGTAATAAACGACTGTATGATATCATGCAGGAGAAAGAACTCATATATGCGAAAGAAGATTTTACGGATGAGGATGGACTCCGCGCCAGTGAATTGGAAGGTGAATTTGCTTCCATGGACGGATGGGAAGCGGAAGCCAATGCTGCCTCTCTCTTAAACGGTCTGGGAATAGACACAGAGCTTCATTATAAGAAGATGAGCGAGTTAAAGGGCGGCGAGAAAGTGAAGGTTCTTCTTGCGCAGGCCTTGTTTGGCAATCCCGATATTCTGCTCCTTGACGAGCCGACCAACCACCTGGATCTGGAAGCGATCCGTTGGCTTGAAGAATTTTTGATTAATTTTGAGAATACGGTTATTGTGGTATCCCATGATCGTTATTTCTTAAATAAGGTATGCACCCACATTGCTGATATTGATTATGCGAAAATTCAGTTATATGCAGGTAATTACGATTTCTGGTATGAGTCCAGCCAGTTGATGGTAAAGCAGATGAAAGAAGCCAATAAGAAGAAGGAAGACAAGATTAAGGAATTGCAGGAATTTATCCAGCGTTTCTCTGCCAATGCTTCCAAGTCTAAGCAGGCTACTTCCAGAAAGAAAGCGTTGGAGAAGATTGAACTGGATGACATCAGACCCTCCAGCAGAAAATATCCCTATATTGATTTCAGACCAAGCAGAGAGATCGGTAATGAAGTTCTTACCGTCGAGAATCTCTCCAAAACAATAGACGGAGTAAAAATACTTGATAATATCTCTTTTATTGTAGGCAGGGAAGATAAGATTGCTTTTGTCGGTCCCAATACCAATGCGACAACAACACTGTTTCGAATACTCGCGGGAGAGCTGGAGCCGGATTCCGGTACTTATAAATGGGGTATTACAACAAATTCCTCCTATTTCCCCAAGGATAATACTAAGCTTTTTGCAGGAGAAGAAACCATCGTTGATTTCTTAATGCCATTTTCACCTGAGAAAGATGTTACCTATGTCCGTGGCTTTATGGGAAGAATGTTGTTTGCAGGAGAAGAAGGCTCCAAGAAAGTGAATGTACTTTCCGGTGGAGAGCGGGTTCGTGTCATGCTGTCTAAGATGATGATCATGGGCGCAAATGTGCTCTTACTGGATGAGCCGACCAACCACCTGGATATGGAATCTATTACTTCTCTCAATAATGGTCTGATAAAATTCCCTGGTGTTGCCTTATTTACCTCTCAGGATCACCAGTTTGTTCAGACAAGTGCAAACAGAATTATGGAATTAACACCAAATGGATTGATTGATAAGGTTACCACCTATGATGAATACCTTGATAATGATGAAATGGCAAGAAAGAGACAGGTAATGCAATTTAATTCCGAAGAAGATGAAAACTAGATCTTCCTACAGGAGAACCGGTAAGACGTTTGCAGTAGATTTTATGCAAGCGTCTTTTTATTTTCTGCTGCTTGCCCTCTGGAACCTTATACGAACGATGGAATATGATAATTATAAGAACATATAAGGGGCATTTGCAACATGTCTCCAGGATCCGACTCCTCCATTGAATTATTGAATCCAGCCTATGTACCGATCATTACTGCCACCTCTACTTCATATGGCGGCAGTCAGATGTGGTTTACCTCAAAAAACTGGTTCAGCAAAGAATATCTGATACATAATTACGGCTGCCACACCATTGCGGCTTCCGATTTGCTGTTATATCTCTCACTGAGAAGCAGGTCACTCAGAAGCCCGATCACCGATCTGGCTCTTCAGGGAAGTGATACGATTTATGATGACAACTACAAGATGTATGTGCATGAGATTTATCAGAAATATACAAAAACACTGCGATATTTTCCTATCCCCGGCCCTAAGCTGGCACTCGCCATTAATACTTATGCCGATACTTTTCATATCGGATATAAAGCTTACTGGAAATGGACCTTATCCTACTATGATATGTACGAGCGAATGGATGAAATGTTGTTTTATGATATTCCCATCATATTATCCATCGGCCCGAATACGCCAAATCTATGGGGTAAGAAGGGAATTACGTTTTACCAGCGATACGAAGTCTCTTCTCAAAGTCCACCAAAAGATCCTGCCAGTCAGGAAAAACAATATCGTTATCAACCTGTAATCGGAGGTGTTCATGGACATTATATTACCGTTACAGGAATGATAAAGGATCCAATCGCCAGAAATATTATGCTTCGAATATCTTCATGGGGAAAGCAATATTATATGAATTATGAGGAGTACAGAGAATATATTGAAGAAACAGGAGGTACCTTTACCTCAAGTATTGTTTATATCAGAACGGAATGATAAATATCATGCAAACATAGTCCGCCGGACCGGCGCCCGTTTGCATGATTTTTACTAAAATTTATTTTACATGTTTCTGAATTTCATATACCGTTGTTCCAGGATAGTTTCAATCGGAAGCTTTAATAATTCCTGTATTTCCTTCTCAAGAATTACTTTTACTCTTTGCGCCATGAGATCTACATCGTTATGGGCGCCGCCCTTCACTTCATCGATTATCCCGTCCACCACACCAAACTGCAGTAGATCCTGCGCCGTTAATTTCATATCATCGGCAGCCTGTTGTGCTTTGGTTGAATCTTTGTATAGAATGCTGGCGAATCCTTCCGGAGATAGAATGGAATACACCGCATGCTCCAGCATATATACCCGGTCGGCAACCCCCAGCGCAAGCGCTCCGCCACTTCCACCTTCAGAAATTACAATGGATAATATAGGTGTCTGCAGCAGCATCATTTCTGCAAGATTGGTTGCAATCGCCTCTCCCTGTCCCCGCTCCTCAGCACCAAGTCCGCAGAAAGCTCCCGGTGTATCAATAAAGCAAATCACCGGCCGGTTAAACTTTTGCGCCTGTTTCATCAGCCGAAGTGCTTTTCGATACCCTTCAGGATGGGGCATGGCAAAATTTCTCATAATATTTTCTTTTGTATTTCTTCCCTTTTGCTGGGCAATTACCGTAACCGGGATATCCTTTAAGAGCGCTATTCCACCTACAATCGCCTTATCATCACCATAGCACCGGTCACCGTGCAGTTCAATAAAATTACTGAATATTCGTTCTATATAATCAAGTCCCGTAGGCCGTAACGGCATTCGGGCCAATTTAACTTTCTCCCATGGTGTTAATTCCATGTCGCCCTCCTTCGGTTTATACCTGATCATCCAATTTTATATTCCTTGGAATATGCAGTCTTAACAGATCGCTCAGGGTCTGCTTTAACTGATCTCTGGGAACTATTTCATCAATAAATCCATGTTCCAATAAAAATTCTGCTCTCTGAAATCCTTCCGGGAGCTTCTGTCCAATGGTCTGCTGAATTACTCTGGGTCCGGCAAAGCCGATCAGGGCTCCGGGCTCTGCCAGAATGATGTCACCGAGCATGGCAAAGCTGGCTGTGACTCCCCCTGTAGTCGGATCTGTCAATACCGTGATATAAAGCAACCCGGCCTGACTGTGTTTTGCAACAGCGGCACTGACTTTCGCCATCTGCATCAGGGAGAAAATCCCCTCCTGCATTCTGGCACCGCCAGAAGCAGTGAATATAATCACCGGCATGTTGTCACTGGCAGCTCTTTCAAAAAGTCTGGCCAGTTTTTCACCAATTGCAGTACCCATACTTCCAAGAAAAAATGATGCATCCATTACCCCAAGGTAAACAGGGACTTTACTGATCCTTCCCTTTCCTGTGACCAAACCATCAACCAGCCCTGTCTGTGTCTGGGTTTTCACCAGTTTATCACCATAACCCGGAAAATCAAGAGGATCTCTGGTTGTTAAATGCTTATCATATTCAATTAATTCCGCATCATCTAAAATCATGGCAAACCGCTCATGTGCCGATACTTTAAAATTATAACCGCATTCATCACACATCTTATAATTTTTAACTAGCAGCTTGGTATAGATTACTTTGCCGCATTTGGGACATTTGGTCATAATTCCTTCCGGGACATTGGGCCGTTCTTCCACTTGCGGCTTGTCAATATCCTGAGGCTTCATCCGATAGATTTCAGAAGTTGCATATTGCTTTGGTTTAAAAGGATTCTTCTTCATAGATTACTTCTTTCCTTCAATTAATCCAGTATGATATCTTCCTGTGATAATTTCCTCTTTTTCCAGCAGCTCATACTGAAATTCAATATTGGTGTGGATACCTTCAACAACAAATTCCGTCAGGGCACGTTTCATCCTCTGAATGGCTTCTTCTCTGGTTCTTCCGTATGCGATGAGTTTTGCCAGCATGGAATCATAACAGGATGGTACTACATAACCGGGATAGATGGAGCTGTCAATCCGAATCCCATTGCCTCCCGGTAATAATAAATTCTCAATTCTGCCGGGGCAGGGCATAAAGCCTCTTTTCGGATCTTCCGCATTAATTCGGCATTCAATGGCATGACCCCGTATTTCTATGTCCTTTTGGACATAAGGCATCTTTTCTCCATTGGCAATCTGAATTTGCTCCTTAATCAGGTCAATTCCTGTGACCATCTCGGTAATGGGATGTTCTACCTGGATTCTGGTATTCATCTCCATAAAATAATAATTACCTCTATTATCAAGTAAGAATTCTATGGTACCTGCGTTCACGTATCCTGTGGCTTTTGCCGCTTTCACCGCAGCATCACCCATACGTTTGCGCAAATCCTTGTTCATAATTGCTGATGGCGCTTCCTCCATCATCTTCTGATTTCTGCGCTGTACGGAGCAATCTCTTTCTCCCAAATGAACCACATTGCCATAGGTATCAGCCAGGATCTGAAATTCGATATGTTTTGGATTTACAATCAGTTTCTCCATATATATTTTATCATCACCAAAAGCAGCTTTTGCTTCCGATTTCGCAGAATTAATTGCATTATCCAGATCCTCGGCACGATAGACTGCTCGCATGCCTTTCCCGCCGCCGCCGGCGGATGCCTTTACCATCACCGGATATCCGATTTCTTCGGCCAGATCAAAAGCATCCCTGATCTTTTCAAGCTCTCCGTCAGAACCCGGAACGACTGGAACTCCTGCTTTTATCATGGTCTCTCTTGCTTTTGATTTATTTCCCATTAAGTCAATCGTATCTGCGTTCGGCCCGATGAACGTGATATTACAGTCCTCACACATTCTTGCAAAGGAACTGTTTTCGGATAGAAATCCAAAACCCGGATGAATTGCCTTGGCTCCCGTTAATACGGTGGCGCTGATGATATTCTGCATATTCAGATAACTATCCTTGGATTTGGCAGGTCCGATGCAAACTGCCTCATCTGCGAGTAAAACATGTAATGCTTCCTTATCTGCTTCCGAGTATACCGCGACCGTTTCAATTCCCATCTCTCTGCAGGCGCGAATAATTCTTACTGCAATTTCTCCCCGATTGGCAATTAATATTTTTTTAAACATCTTAACGACTCTCCTTACTAACCTATGGCAAAGGTGAGCACTGCTTCTACAGCCACCTGATCTTCAACATATGCTACCGCATTCCCAATTCCGAAAGAACCCTTATTTTTAATAATTTCCACTTCTAATTTCAGGATATCGCCCGGTACTACCTGACGTTTAAATTTTACTTTATCCAATCCGGCAAACAAAGCAATTTTTCCGAAATTTTCTTCCATACTCAGCATAACTACCGCACCGGTTTGCGCCAGCGCTTCTATAATCAATACACCGGGCATCACCGGTTTTGAGGGAAAATGTCCGGTAAAAAAAGGTTCATTCATTGTCACGCATTTTCTTCCTACAGCTTTTTTTCCCGTCTCCAGTTCATCAATACGATCAATCAGTAAGAATGGAGGTCTATGAGGGATAATTTTTTGAATATCATTTATGTCCAACATAATATCATCCTTTCGAATAATAATCTAATCTTCTTCTAATCAGACGTAAACCGGATCTAAACCGGCTATGTCCATCTCCTCATGTCACCTAACGTTACTTCTTCATAAGGAATAACGGCTGTCCGTACTCTACCATTGTTTCATTGTCAATTAATATCTTTATGATCTCTCCGTCGAATTCGCTTTCGATCTCATTCATCAGTTTCATCGCTTCAATAATGCATAGCGTCTGTCCCTTCTTAACCTTTTCCCCCACTTTAACAAACATCGGCTTATCAGGGGAAGGTTGTGTGTAGAACATCCCTACCATAGGGGATAGGACCTTAATTCCATCCATCTCTTCCACTTTTTGATCTTCAGCTTTTATCTCCATTGACTTTTGCTCTGCTGCCCCGCTGCTTTGCACCACGATCTCTGCTTGCGGTATGATTCCCGGAGCCGGCGTGCTCATCACTGCCTGAGGAATATTTGCCGGCTGCATCATATACTGAACGGCCGATCCCTTTTCTATACAAATACGGGTACCCTCTTCTTCTATTTCAAGCTTCGTAATCTCTGTCTCATTCATTTCTTTCATCAAATTTATGATTGAATTATAATCCACGCACTTATACCTCCATACTTTTGAATATCAAAGTAGCATTGTGTCCGCCAAATCCCAGGTTATTGGTCATCGCATAAGAAACCTTCTGTATTCTTCCTTCTCCCGGTACATAATCCAGATCACATTCTTCATCTGCAACGGTTAAACCGATGGTGGCGGGAATAAAGCTCTCTTCGATTGCCTTAATACATGCAATTGCCTCTACAGCCCCGGCTGCGCCAAGGAGATGCCCAATCATGGACTTTGTTGAACTGACAGGAATATGATATGCATCCTCTCCCATTGCCAGTTTTACGGCAGCCGTCTCGGTTTTGTCATTTACCGGCGTACTCGTTCCATGTGCATTAATATAGGAGATCTTTTTGGGCGTAATCCCCGCTTCTTCCATCGCAAGTTTCATCGCTCTTGCACAGCCCTCACCGTCAGAGGATGGCGATGTGATATGATACGCGTCACCTGTTGCGCCATATCCCACAACTTCAGCATACATCTTTGCACCACGCGCTATTGCATGTTCATAAGATTCCAGCACCAGAATTCCCGCACCTTCTCCCATGACAAAGCCATTTCTTTCTTTGTCAAAGGGAATTGACGCCCTTAAGGGATTCGTGCTGGTGGACAATGCGGTTAATGAAGTAAAGCCGGCTACCGACAGGGGGGTAATCGACCCTTCTGTTCCTCCTGCAAGAATAACATCCGAATAACCATGTTTTATATGACGGTATGCATCACCAATGCAATTAGCTCCGGTAGCGCAAGCAGTCACGATATTGGTGCAGATTCCCTTTGCTCCAAATTTTATGGCTATATTACCTGCTGCCATGTTGGTGATAATCATTGGGATGAACAACGGACTTACTCTTCGAGGTCCTTTTTCAAGCAGATTTTTTTCTTCCTTCTCGATATCGTCAATGCCTCCGATCCCCGACCCGACAATAACACCAAGACGTTCTCTGTCCATTGTGTCAAGATCCAGTCCGGAATCATCAATCGCTTCCTTTGCAGCTGCAATAGCAAATTGAGAGAAACGGTCCATTCTTCTGGCTTCCTTGGAATCCATATAATCCTTTGGTTCAAAATTTTTCACCTGGGCTGCCAACTTTACGGAATAATTCTGTGTATCAAAGCAATCAATAAAATTAATCCCGCATGTTCCAATCTTTACGTTATGAAAGAATTCCTCCACACAATTTCCAATGGGCGTAATTGCACCCATACCGGTAACAACAACTCTATGTTCCATAAATATTCCTCCTATGATAACTACATTACCATTCCGCCGTCGACTGCAATCACCTGACCGGTAATATAACTTGCACCCTCTGAAGCTAAGAAGCTGACAGCCGCTGCAATATCGGCAGCCTTACCAAACCGCTTCAGCGGTATGGAGGTTAGATGCGCATCCTTCACTTTATCAGGTAATTGATCCGTCATGTCTGTTTCAATAAAACCAGGTGCAACTGCATTGACTGTAATACCTCTCATTGCCAGTTCCTTTGCTGCGGCTTTCGTCAATCCGATAATTCCTGCTTTAGAAGCCGCATAATTTGCCTGCCCTATATTTCCCACCATACCGATAATTGATGAGATATTGATAATCCGACCGCTTCTTTGTCTCAGCATCACCGAAGAAGCATGTTTGGTACATAGAAAAGTGCCCTTAAGATTAATGTTCATGACATGATCAAAATCAGCTTCTGACATACGCATCATTAGATTGTCCTTTGTGATTCCTGCGTTATTTACCAGGATATCCACTCTTCCATATTGATTAACGGCACTTTGGATCAGTTCCTTGACTTCCTCTTCTTTGCTTACATCTGCTTTTATTGCCACTGCATCACCACCGGCATTTTTTATCGTAAGTAATAGTTCTTCAACCTGTGCCATACTGGTTCGGTAATTAACAACCACCTTTGCTCCATATGCGGCAAACTGCAATGCAATTGCCTTCCCTATTCCTCTGCCTGCTCCGGTGATAACTGCAACTTTTCCATTCAGCATATTATTAAATCCTTTCTATTATTCCGGTTTGAATGCCTGAACAACCGCTTCCAGGGAAGCTAAATCTTCTACATGATATATACTTAAACTACGATTAATTTTCTTAATAAAACCTGATAAAGTCTTACCCGGACCAATCTCAATAAACCGCTCCACGCCATCCTCAATCATTTTTCTGATACTCTGTTCAAATAATACACTGCTCATAACCTGACGGTATAACAGATCCTTTACCTGTGAGATACTACCGATATAATCAGCCGTTACATTACTGATCACCTGAAATGTTAGTTCTCCCAGCTCCATATCCTTTAATTCTGTCTGCAAGCGGTCAGCTGCAGGTCTTAACATGGAGGTATGAAATGGCGCACTGACCGGTAAATCAATTGCCTTTAGCGCTCCCTTTGCTTTCGCTGCTTTTGCTGCTTCCTCCACAGCTCTTACCTCACCGCCGATTACAATTTGCCCGGGACAATTAAAATTGGCCGGTTCCACGATCCCATATTCTTTGGCTTCCTCACAAGCCTCTCTGACATTCTCCTCTGACAAACCAAGAATTGCAGACATTTTACCAATCCCCTCCGGAACAGCTTCCTGCATAAAACGACCTCTTTTCTTCACAAGAGGCACCACCTGATGAAGAGACAAAACACCGCTTGCGGTAAGGGCAGAATATTCCCCCAGGCTTAAGCCTGCAACCACATCAGGTACAATACCATATTGCTCCACCACCCGATAAGCCGCTAAGGACATAGTAACGATTGCGGGCTGTGTATTTTCCGTTAAATTTAATTCCTCTTTGTTTCCTTCAAAGATAAGCTTCACAAGATCCATTTCCAAGCTGTCACCGGCTTCTTCAAAGGTCTGTCTGCATACAGGAAATGCATCATATAATTCTTTTCCCATACCGATATACTGAGAACCCTGACCCGCAAACAAAAATGCTGTTTTGCTCATACCAATCCTCCATTCCATCCTGACTGAAAAATTACCACTCCTTACAAAGCAGCTGCTCCGCCTGAGCAAAAATCTCCGTAATGATTTCTTTACAGCTTTGCTCCTTTTTCACAAGAGCTGCAATCTGACCGGCCATTACGCTGCCGTAATCCATATCCCCCTGAACAACAGCTTTTGCAAGCGCACCCATACCCAGGGCCTCTATTTCATCCAGCGGTGCATTTTGTGCCTCCAACTCCATATATCTGCGACTCAATTTATTTTTTAATATACGTACCGGATGTCCTGTACAGCGTCCGGTCACTACAGTATCAATATCTTTCGCCTTTAAGACCTTTTGTTTATAGTTCTCGTGAACGCTGCATTCATAGGCACTTAGAAAGCGGGTTCCCACCTGTACCCCGTCAGCTCCCAGCATAAATGCGGCCGCAATTCCTCTTCCGTCTGCAATGCCTCCGGCCGCCAGCACCGGAACATCCACTGCATCCACCACCTGGGGTACCAGCGCCATGGTTGTTAATTCTCCCACATGACCTCCGGACTCCGTACCTTCAGCAATGACTGCATCAGCACCGCTTCTTACCATTCTTTTGGCAATTGCCACAGACGGAACTACAGGAATCACTTTAATTCCATGCGCCTTCCACTGTTCCATGTACTTTCCGGGCGTTCCCGCACCGGTGGTGACAACCTTAACCCCTTCTTCACATACCATTTTTGCCATATCATCCGCATTTTCACTAAGCAGCATAATATTTACGCCAAAGGGCTGATTGGTCATCGCCTTTGCTTTTCTTACTTCATTTCTTACATAATCTAAGGGTGCTGTGCCTCCGGCAATAATACCAAGTCCACCGGCTTTTGACACGCCTGCTGCCAGTGAAGCATCCGATATTCTGGCCATAGCTCCCTGAAATATCGGATATTCAATATTTAACATATCACAAATACGTGACCTCATTCCCATCCTCCAAAAATTCATGGAGGGTTTTCCTCCACAAACATCCGTCTTCAAAAAATTTCCTTTCCATCTTTAAGCTATTACCCGGATAATTCATCAGCAAGTACGTTCAGATAAAAAGGAAATCTCAATGTTATATTAGTCTTCTTTTTTGCTTTCGATATATTTCTCAATATCGCCGATTGTACAGATTGTTTCTGCATCTTCTGTTGGAATCTCTATTCCGTATTCCTCTTCAAGAGACATGATGATCTGAAACAGATCAAGAGAATCTGCATTTAGATCATCTTTCAAATTTGTTTCCGGAGTCAAAACCGCGGCCTCTACTCCCAATTGTTCTGCAACTACCTCTTTAATTTTTTCTAAATCCATTTTAAAATCCTCCTTATAGTTTGTTTTGATCTATAGACCTGATAATAAGATTATTTCCAATTTTGTCAATTCCACTCCAGCAAAACTGCACCGCTGGTCATTCCCGCTCCAAATCCCAATAAGATCAATTTATCACCGCTAGCCAGTTGATTCTTCTGCACCATTTCATCCAATGCTATTCCAATGGTGGCTGCCGATGTATTTCCATAACGGTCAAGATTAATATAGAATTTATCTATGGGTATTCCACAACTTTTGGCTGCCTGCTCGATGATTCTGAAATTCGCCTGATGTGGTATAATGTATTTGATATCTTCCTCGGTAAGAATCGCCTGATTAAGAACTGTCTTTATGTTCTCTATTACACTCCTCACTGCATATTTAAATACTTCCTGGCCCTTCATGGTCACCACGGATGAGGTCTCATCACGTTCCTTCTTTACAAAAGGGTTGATTAACTCAACCGCCGGTAAACTCAGATAGGACTGTTTACTTCCGTCACTGGTCAAGTTAGTGGATAGGATCCCTCGTCGTTGATTGGTAGCAGCCAGTATCACTGCACCTGCTCCATCTCCAAAGAGAACACAGGTGGAGCGGTCCTTCCAATCCAATACTTTTGATAGTACTTCCGCTCCAATGACCAGAACTTTTTGATACATCCCGCTTTCAATGAAGGATGCCGCTGTTACCATGCCATAAATCAAGCCGGTACAGGCAGCGGTCAGATCGAAAGCCGCCGCACGAATAGCGCCAATTCTATCCTGTACGATACAGGCTACAGACGGCATAAAGGAATCTGGTGTAATTGTAGCGCATATAATTAAATCAATCTCTTTTGCATCAATACCGGCCTTCTCAATTGCTTTTGCAGCAGCTTTATAGGCCAAATCAGAAGTATTCTCTCCGGTGCTGATTCTTCTCTCTTTAATCCCGGTTCTCGTTGTAATCCATTCATCCGTGGTCTCAACTATTTTGGAGAGATCTTCATTGGTCATTCTGTTATCGGGAACGTAACTTCCGGTCCCAATTACTGTTGCATGTAATTTCATGTCGCCTCCTCATGTTATCCAAACTGTTAAGGCACCAAAAGTTATCTATAAATATCTTTCAGATGCGTATTTAGCTTTCGAAGTGCTGTTAACAATATCTCTTCTTCCTGAGGAGTGAAATCATCCATAATAACTGCTACCAGATCCAAATGAAATTTCTCATGGATACGATAAGCAAGTTTCCCTCTCTTTGTCAAACTGACATTGACAATTCTTCGGTCGGTAGTGCTTCTGGATCGTTCCACATACCCTTTCTTTATTAATTTATCAACTGCAGTAGTCAATGTCCCCATGGTTATGTCCAATGCCAGGGCTATCTCAGACATGGTTTTTGATCCATATAATCCGACGGCATCAATCGTATGAATCTCCGTGATGGACAGATCACTGAATGCGCCCTGTTTTATAGAATACGCTTCAATCTGATTTACATCATCATAGACTTCTACAAGCAGTCTGTTAATCTCTACTAATTTTTCTTTCATCTGCTTCACTCCTGAGCATATGTTTTGTCTTGCATATGTTTTGTATTGCAAATATTTTGACTATCAAAATAATATAAGAAAATGTTGCAATTGTCAAGTTAATTTTTACACCACCCGGGGTAACCCCCATGAAATCATCCCTTACTATTGATCTTAAGCATGTTATAAAATACCGGTATACCACCTGAGAATACGCCAAATAAAAAGAGGAACCGGTTGGCCGCTTCCTTGTCACGAACAAAAACCCCCCGGGAGCAATGGTACTGTAACCATATTTCCCGGGGGTAAACAAGTGAACCCGATTAGCAGTTTCCCTTGGTATGTTTGAACTTCATATTATATAAGAAATAAAAATTCATGGTTTCCAGAAATTAAACCTCGAATAATAAATCACCGTAGGTAGGTACCGGCCATAAATCCTTGTCTACAATTCCTTCCAACTCATCAATCGGAGTTCTTAATGCGGTCATTGCAGGCATTACCTCATCTTTAAAGAATGCAGCCATCTCTTTGCCTTCTTCTTTTGCTGCTGCTTCATCTGTTACTGCCTGTAATTTATTTAAAGCAGTCTGTGTCTTAGCAAGTAAATCGGAAGCTTTCTTTAATAACTCTGTCTGAACACTTACATCTGCATCAGCAACTGCTGCTTTCACAGCATTGATGGAATCAGCAAGCTTCTTAACATAACTGATTACTGCGGGAACGAATTTAACACTTGCCATGGAAATCATGGTTCTTGCTTCGATGTTAATTGCCTTTGCATAAGCTTCAAACATGATTTCTGCACGGGAATGCAATTCAGTTGAAGATAATACAGCATGTTTTTCAAATAAAGCGATTGCTTTTTCTGTTACATAAGCAGGGATTGCTTCCACCATAGACTTAATGTTAGGTAAGCCTCTTCTTTCCGCTTCCTCTACCCATGCTTCTGAATAGCCATTGCCGTTAAATACAACTCTATAATGTTCACTTACCGTCTTCTTAATTAAATCATGAACAGCAAGATCAAAATCACTTGCCTTTTCCAGCTCATCAGCCATATCAGCAAGAACATCTGCAACGATACTGTTTAATACCGTATTGGGTGCAGCAATGGAAGCGGACGAAGCAACCATACGGAATTCGAACTTATTACCGGTAAATGCAAAAGGTGATGTACGGTTTCTGTCAGTAGCATCCTTAGGCAAGGTAGGAAGTGTCTGAACACCGATACGAAGTTTGCCGCCTTCTTTGCTTGATTTCGCTTCGCCTGTCTCGATTAACTGAGCCAATACGTCATCTAACTGCTCGCCAAGGAATATAGAAATAATTGCCGGAGGTGCTTCATTTGCGCCAAGTCTGTGATCATTTCCAGGATTCGCTGCTGATACACGAAGAAGATCTGCATGTAAATCAACTGCCTTTAATACTGCCGCAAGGAATAACAGGAACTGAATATTCTCATGAGGTGTCTGACCAGGATCTAATAAGTTCTTGCCGGTATCTGTTACCATTGACCAGTTGTTATGTTTACCGGAACCATTCACACCTGCAAACGGCTTCTCATGAAGCAGACAGGTAAGACCATGGCGGCCTGCAACCTTCTTCATTGTCTCCATAACCAATTGATTATGATCTGTTGCAATATTTGCAGTAGCATAAATCGGTGCCAGCTCGTGCTGTGCAGGAGCAACTTCATTATGCTGTGTCTTAGCTGTTACACCAAGCTTCCAAAGTTCAATATTGATTTCCTTCATGTAGGAAGCGATTCTTTCTTTGATGCTTCCGAAATAATGATCCTCTAATTCCTGTCCCTTAGGAGGCATAGCGCCAAATAAGGTTCTTCCAGCGAAAATAAGATCATCTCTCTTTAAGTATTTATCTCTATCTACAATAAAGTATTCCTGCTCAGGACCAACTGAGGTTGAAACCTTTTTCACATCATCATGTCCAAATAATTTTAATACACGTACTGCCTGTTTGCTGATAGCTTCCATGGAACGAAGAAGAGGAGTCTTCATATCCAATGCTTCTCCGGTATAAGAACAGAAAGCGGTGGGAATACAAAGGGTCACGCCTGCAGCATCTTCTCTTAAGAATGCAGGAGAAGTACAATCCCATGCTGTATATCCTCTGGCTTCAAATGTTGCTCTTAAACCGCCGGACGGGAAGGATGATGCATCCGGTTCTCCTTTAATTAATTCTTTACCGGAGAACTCCATTAAAACTTTTCCGTTGGAGGTAGGGTTAATGAAGGAATCATGCTTTTCAGCTGTAATTCCTGTCATAGGCTGGAACCAGTGTGTATAATGTGTGGCTCCTTTTTCAATTGCCCAATCCTTCATCGCATTTGCAACAACCTCTGCCACAGCAGGATCCAGATCCTCACCATTTTCAATTGTCTTTTTGAGTGCTGCATAAGTTTTCTTTGGTAGACGTTCTACCATTGTTGCATCATTGAATACATCAATTGCAAAAATGTCTGTTAATTTTTTTGACATACTTTGTATCTCCTCTCAAAATAATTATGAAAAAAGGCGTTCTCTCTCCATCATGAGAACACCTTTGTTCTATACTAAAATATCATAATATACTATATACCACGTTTTACATAAAAAGAAAAGTATTTTTTTAATTTATTTTTATTTTTATGCAAAAAATCAGGGTATGATTTAATTTTATTAATAATTATTATCAATTTCTTTCTTTTCTTTTATTCAAGATACCATTCATCTTTACCGGTGTCTTCCGGATCTCCTGATGACTGAGGCATATACTTTTTCAATACCCGTTCCATAAGGAATGAATTGCATAACGTTACAAGTCCGGGAATAACAAAGATAAACAACACATTAAACAGCACCAGTAATACAGCGGCTATTGTTGTAGCAGCAATCAAAATCGTTGTGAGCAGATGCTTGACCGCCATTAAAGCAGAGGCTTTACATAATTGTTTTATAGTCATGTCAAATCTGGAAAGCACAGGAAATACATAAACGGATACAAAAAAGAGTAAGGATGACAACGCTACAAAGACACCATATAAAATAGTTCTCTGAGTATTGTTGGCAAATTCCGCATGGTTCGCCCAGGATAGATCAAAAAACAATACTAAGGACAACAAAGTCAGCACAATTCCGACAATGGTACCTCTCTTAAAATTGAGACGGAAGGATTTAAAAAATTCACGAAATACATAGCCCCGCTCTCTTCTGATTACTTTCACAGTTGTATAGTATAATGCAGTATTAGCAGGTCCGATGGTTATAATCGGAATACAGAATATGACCCAGATAATATTTAAAAAGATCAGATCAAATAGCTTACCGAGAAAAGCGAAAACACCGTTATTCATATTAAAAAAATTACCCATAAGTACACCAAACCTTTCAATAATAATACGTAAAACAACCCCTTTTGTTGCCTCTATATTATTTTTCATTTTCTTTGAATATCATATAGTAAATTAACCCTTTGTGCAAGTGGTATTCACATATAAGAAGTGTAATTTATGGATACATTTCAGTAAAATTCGTTACTCAGGCGATTATATTAATTTTTTATAAACAATGGACTGCAATTTAAAAAGCCTGACGATCTTTGATCCCCAACGAATGGCAGCTGCTTTGTCAACCGAAAAAAGTGTGTCATAGAACCAAAGCCTTCTATGAACACACTTATATTCGTTATATCAATCGATTTGACACCATGTTTGAATTCTGATTAAAAGCAATCATCAAGCAGCTGGAAATATGCCTTTGGATGTTTGCATGCAGGACAGAGCTCAAGTGCAGCATCCCCTTCATGAATATATCCGCAATTAAGACATTTCCAATAAAACTTGCCATCTTTCTTAAATACAGTACCATCTTCAATATTCTTTAGAAGTTTACTGTACCTTTCCTGATGATGCTTTTCAACTTTTGCGATCAGGCTAAAGCGTGTGGCGATGTCTGTAAACCCTTCCTCTTTGGCCGTCTGTGCAAATGCAGGATAATCAATCTCTGCCTCTTCCAATTCTCCCGCTGCTGCAGCTTTTAAGTTAGCAACAGTATCTCCATAAGCAAAAGGATAGGTAGCATTGATTTCCACAGGTGCGGGATTTTCACCATCCAGATGTTCCAGCGCCAGCTTCATAAATACTTTGGCATGTTCCTTCTCATTCTCAGCAGTTTCCAGAAAGATATTTTGGATCTGTTTATACCCTTCTTTTCCTGCTACCGATGCAAAATAAGTATAACGCATCCTCGCCTGCGATTCTCCCGCAAATGATTTCATTAAGTTTTCCAGTGTCTTTGTTCCTCTTAAAGATGCCATAACATTTCCTCCTTTATGAATTAATTTAAGATAACTTATGTATGAATAAACCGCTTCTTAACTTCGGTTCAAACCATGTGGATTTGGGGGGCATTAATTTCCCGGCATCTGATACATCAAACAACTCCGTGATTGACGTAGGATACATTGAAAATGCTACTGTCATGTCCTCCGATACTCTTTTCTCCAACCAGGAAAGTCCTCTGATGCCCCCGATAAATCCCATACGTGTATTGGTACGTGGATCCTCTATCCCAAGGATCGGCTTTAATATATAATCCTGCAGGACAGATACATCAAGTGCATCCACAGGATCTTTGATCCCATGCAAATTCTCCTTAGCGCTAAGACAATACCATTGTTTTCCAAGGTACATACCAAAGGTAAGCTTTTGATCCGGTGCATAGGGTTGATCTTGTGCAATCACCTCAAAATTCAACTTAATCCGATTGATAAACGCTTCCTCTGACAGACCGTTTAATCCCTTCACCGCTCTGTTATAGGGCAGGATCATCAACTGATCATGGGGAAACAGTACTGAAAGAAAATAATTGAATTCTTCTGTACCATCATAATCCGGATTTTCTTTTCTGCGTTTTAATCCCACCTTTACAGCGGAGGCAGCTCTATGATGACCATCTGCAATGTAAATACTGTTTATGCCCTCAAATGCACACTGCAGCTCTTCAATTCTCTCAGGTTGTGAGATTCTCCATACGATATGTATAATACCGTCCACTGATTCAAAATGATAAATTGGCTCTCCGGTTTTAACATCCTTTATAATTTCATTGACTGTCTGTGAAGAGCGGTATGCCAAAAAAATCGGTCCCGTCTGTGCATCACAAATATCCACATGATTGATTCGGTCAATCTCTTTCTCTTCTCTTGTATTCTCATGTTTCTTAATCACATTCCCAATGTAGTCATCTATAGACGCGCAGGCTACCAAACCTGTCTGAGATCTGCCGTTCATGATTAATTCATATACATAATAGCATCTGGTATCATCAGAGAGGAAGGTGCCCTTCTGAATCATCTCCTGAAGGAGTTCCCTTGCCTTCTGATATACGCAGGAATCATATATATCCACCTCTTCCTCGAAATTCGTTTCAGCACGGTCTATTCGCAGAAAGGACATGGGTTCCCTCTTTACTTCTTCTTTTGCTTCCTTTCGGTTGTATACATCATAAGGAAGTGCAGCTACTCTGCTCACTACCTTAGCATCCGGTCTGATACATAAGAATGGTTTTACCGTTGCCATTTATTTTCCTCCTACATGATCAAATGTCAATTGTATTTTGCAATGACAGATTTATTTTCACATAATGCAGACTTACCCGCTCCATTTCACCCTTATTGTCTGATCAGATATTTAACAGCCGCAAAATTAATTGACCCAAGATCTTAATAAAACTCTCTATCCAGTTTAATAAATAATAAAAGAATAATCAAGTATTTCTCGATTCGTAAGGTTAAAAAAGTGTATCATAAAATAGGACACGGAAAATCTATTCTACTTTTCGATTTTTCCATGTCCTAAAAATAGTCTTATCCTTAATTATTTCACTATTCTAACCTTTAGAACCCCTTGAATATCGGTAAGTTTTGCTGCCACATCCGAATTAATGGAAGCTTCCACATCAATGACCGTATAAGCATAATCACCCCTGCTTTTATTCATCATATCTGAGATATTAATATTCTCGGATGAAAAAGCACCTGTAAACTGGGTCAGCATGTTGGGTATATTTCTGTGAAGAATCGTAATTCTGCCGCCTGCCATGCAAATGCCTGCATCGCAATTAGGGTAATTCACAGAATTCTTAATGTTGCCATTCTCCATATAATCCATTAATTGTTTTACAGCCATAACCGCACAATTATCTTCCGACTCCTCTGTAGAGGCTCCAAGGTGAGGGATTGCAATCACGCCTTCCATCCCTGCTGTCTTTCCGTTAGGGAAATCCGTTACGTATCTTGCAACCTTGCCGTCCTTTAAGGCAATGGCGATATCATTATCATTTACCAGCAGATCTCTTGCAAAATTCAGAATTACGACACCATCCTTCATCTTGGCGAGCGTCTCACTGTTGATCATTTCCTTCGTATTCACACTGGGATCTTTATCTTCGATTAATGGGGTATGTACGGTAATATAATCACATTCTCTATATATGTCTTCTCTGGCTTTCACATGTACAATATCACGGGATAAATTCCATGCACTGTCCACGGAGATAAAAGGATCATAGCCATAAACCTGCATGCCCAGACGATTGGCTGCATTGGCAACCAATACACCGATCGCACCAAGACCGATTACGCCCAGTTTTTTACCCTGGATTTCCTTGCCGGCAAATTTTGCTTTTCCTTTTTCAACAAGTTTTGCCACGGACGGATCATCCTTCACCGTTTGCACCCAGTTGATTCCACCTACGATATCACGGGAGGCAAGCATAAGTCCGGCAATTACAAGTTCCTTTACACCATTTGCATTCGCACCGGGCGTATTAAAAACAACAATCCCCTTTTCAGCACACTTATCCAGTGGAATATTATTAACGCCGGCACCGGCTCTGGCTATCGCCTTAACATCGCCGGATAATTCCAAATCATGCATTGCTGCGCTTCTGACCAGCACTACATCAGCATCGTTCATGCTCTCCGTCTTCTCGTACTGATCTGTAAAAATATTCAACCCTATCTCAGCAATAGGATTTAGACAATGATATTTCATAATTCCGGACTCCTTCCACATGACCCTTATTTTGTATTCTGCGCCTCAAACTGCTTCATAAATTCCACCAATGCCTGAACACCTTCGATTGGCATAGCGTTATAGATGCTGGCTCTCATGCCCCCAACTGTTCTATGTCCTTTCAGGTTCTCAAATCCGGCTGCCTTTGCTTCTTTCACGAATTTGGCATCCAGTTCTTCATCGCCGGTAACAAACGGGACATTCATTAAAGACCGATCCTCTTTAACTACTGTTCCATGGAACATTTTGCTTTGATCAAGGAAATCATAAAGAATAGCGGCTTTTTTTTCATTTCTATCTTTCATAGCCTCAAGTCCGCCCAAATTCTTAATCCACTTGAATACTTTACCGCAAATATAAATACCATACGCCGGTGGTGTATTGTACAGGGATTTTTCATCGGAATGGATTTTGTATTTTAACATGGTAGGAGTTTGAGGAAGGGTATCCTCAGTGATCAAATCTTCACGTATAATGACGATCACCACACCGGCAGGTCCGATATTTTTTTGAACGCCTCCGTAAACCACACCATACTTAGCAACATCCATAGGCTCTGATAGGAAGCAGGAGGAAACATCGGCCACCAGGGGTTTTCCCTTCGTATTCGGCAGCTGTTTATATTTGGTTCCGTATATTGTATTATTCTCACAAATATAAACATAATCAGCATTTTCTGAGATCGGAAGATCGGAACAATCCGGAATATAGGAAAAGGTCTTATCTGCGGAGGAAGCAACTGCATTGGCAGTTCCGTAAATTTTAGCTTCCTGATAAGCTTTTTTCGCCCATTGACCGGTGATAATGTAATCTGCCACCTTATTCTTCATCAGATTCATCGGTATCATTGCAAATTGCTGGGAAGCACCACCCTGAAGAAACAATACCTTATAATTGTCAGGTATTTGGAGTAAATCTCTCAGATCTTTTTCTGCTTCCTGAATAATCGTCTCATAGGCTTTGGATCTGTGACTCATCTCCATGACGGACATTCCGGTTCCTCTGTAATCTAACATCTCATCTGCAGCTTCCTGTAATACCTCTACCGGCAGCATAGCCGGACCGGCCGAAAAGTTATAAATTCTACCCACGTTCTCATCCTCCTTAATATCCTTACCATTCTTTCATACTTCCGACATCATACTGTCATACAGCATCTTGAAATTAATTATAGAACTACGTTATTTTTTTGTCAATAATTAAGATTTTAGAAATAACTGAAAAGCACTCCTGTCTATTCCCCTATTTCTTCATATCTTCCTCTGAAAACACTTCATCAATGGCAGCTCCCGGAGCAACCATCGGCCAAACCTTATCATCGCAATCTATCACGCATTCAATCAGTACAGGCTCCTTTAAGGCGATTGCTTCCTTTAATACCCCTTCCACTTCTTCCTTCTTCGTAATCTTATACGCCTTTGCCCCCATTGCCTCTGCCAGCTTAACAAAATCCACCTTATCAGTCAGCGTGGTATTAGAGTAGCGTTTATCGTAGAAGAGCGTCTGCCATTGACGTACCATTCCAAGAACGTGATTGTTAAATACGATCTGGATAATTGGGATATTATAGCGGGTCGCGGTTGCAATCTCGTTCATATTCATTCGAAAGCAGCCATCCCCTGCTATATTAACAACTATTTTATCCCCAAGACCCACTTTGGCTCCGATACAGGCACCCAATCCGTATCCCATGGTACCAAGCCCTCCTGAGGTAATAAATGTTCTGGGCAGTTTATATTTATAATACTGGGCAGACCACATCTGATGCTGGCCAACCTCAGTGGTAACAATAGCCTCTCCGTCTGTAATCTCATATAGCTTCTCCAGAATATATGGGCCTGTCAAAACATCCTGATTATATTTGAGCGGAAATTTCTGCTTTAAGTCCATAATGTGATTAATCCATTCCTTGTGTTCCTGCGCATCAAGTCTTTCATTTAATCTCTGTAAGACCTCTCTGATATCTCCAATTACACTTTTACTCGTCCTAACATTCTTATTAATTTCCGCCGGATCAATATCGATTTGCAGAATTCTGGCATTGCGGGCAAATTTATTGGCATTTCCTGTGACTCTGTCCGAGAATCTTGCGCCGATGGTTATTAACAGATCACATTGTGTTACCCCAAGATTAGAGGTCTTCGTTCCATGCATACCAAGCATACCCGTATATAGGGGATCTCTTCCGTCAAAGGCACCCTTTCCCATGAGCGTATCGGCAACAGGAGCATCTACTTTTCTGACAAATTCCCTTAATTCATCCTGTGCCTCCGAGATCACCGCACCACCGCCAACAAAGATGTATGGCTTCTTTGCCTTCCTGATCATCTCAATGGCATTAACCAAATCACCTTCGATAATCGTATCCGTCGTCCTAAGAACAGGTTCCGGTACAATACTGGTATATGACGTCTTGGCAGCAGTAACATCTTTTGTGATATCAATCAGTACAGGACCGGGCCTGCCGGATTTGGCAATCTTAAACGCCTTTCTGATGGTATCTGCAAGTACTTTAATATCTCTGACAATATAATTATGTTTTGTAATTGGCATGGTAACACCGGCAATATCTATCTCCTGAAAAGAATCCCTTCCCAGCAGGTTAACAGCTACATTGGCTGTAATCGCAACCATGGGGACGCTGTCCATGTAAGCAGTCGCAATTCCCGTAACCAGGTTTGTCGAACCGGGCCCGGATGTTGCAAAGCATACCCCCACTTTTCCCGTTGCTCTTGCATATCCGTCAGCAGCGTGTGACGCCCCCTGCTCGTGAGAAGTCAGAATATGTCTGATCTCTTTGCTGTGTTTGTATAGTTCATCATAAATGTTTAATATGGTTCCGCCGGGATACCCGAATACGGTATCGACGCCCTGCTCCTTCAAACATTCAATTACGATTTGTGATCCTGTTAATTCCATCCTTATCCTCCAAATCTGCCGAAACAATGTAAAATCAAAGTCTTACTTTACCTTCGGTACCTCCAAAACTGCGCCCCGATTTCCTGAGGTAACCATCGCAACATAACGGGATAAATATCCGGTTGTAATCTTTGGCTCTCTCGGCTGCCATTTTGCTCTTCTGGCTTCCAGTTCTTCCTCTGAGATTACAAAATCAAGGGTATTCTCATTAATATCAATCCGGATGATATCGCCTTCTTCTACAAGCGCGATGTTACCGCCAACTGCAGCCTCCGGTGATACATGTCCGATACAGGCTCCTCTGGAAGCTCCTGAAAAACGGCCATCGGTAATTAATGCAACGGAGGAGCCAAGTCCCATACCCATAATGGCACTGGTCGGATTTAGCATCTCTCTCATCCCCGGTCCGCCTTTCGGTCCCTCATAACGGATTACCACCACATCACCTTCTACGATTTTGCCGCCCTTAATTGCTGCAATTGCATCTTCCTCGCAGTCAAAAACTCTGGCGGGTCCTTCATGTTTTAACATCTCTGGGGCTACGGCAGAACGTTTTACAACGCCTGAGTCAGGGGCCAGATTGCCTTTTAATATGGCTATTCCTCCTGTTTTGCTAAAGGGATTTTCTATCGGTCTGATCACTTCGGGATCCCGGTTGATACAGTTCTCTATATTCTCACCCACTGTCTTACCTGTAGCGGTAATCAGCTCGGTATTTAATAATCCTATTTTATTGAGTTCATTCATAACGGCATATACACCGCCGGCTTCATTCAAATCTTCCATATAAGTATGTCCCGCCGGAGCCAGATGGCAAAGATTCGGCGTTCTGGCACTTACTTCATTGGCAATATCTATGTTTAGCTCAAAACCAACCTCATGAGCAATCGCAGGCAAATGAAGCATGGTATTGGTGGAACACCCCAGTGCCATATCCACTGTCAGGGCGTTCATAAAGGCTTCTTTCGTCATAATGTCCCTTGGTCTGATGTTCTTCTCTAAAAGCTCCATGATCTTCATACCGGCATGCTTTGCCAGTCTGATTCTCTCTGAGTAAACAGCGGGGATGGTTCCGTTCCCTTTTAATCCCATACCGATTACTTCTGTCAGGCAGTTCATGGAGTTGGCTGTATACATTCCCGAGCAGGAACCGCAGGTCGGACATACCTTACTTGCCAGTTCATCCACTTCTTCTTCTGTCATCTTACCTGCACTATAAGAGCCCACTGCTTCAAACATGGTGGAAAGACTGGTCTTGCAGCCGTTGACTCTGCCCGCCAGCATAGGACCTCCGCTGACAAAGATTGTAGGAATATTAACTCTGGCTGCTGCCATTAAGAGTCCAGGTACATTCTTATCACAGTTGGGAACCATAACAAGTGCGTCAAATTGATGTGCCATTGCCATAGCTTCCGTTGAATCAGCAATCAAATCTCTTGTAACCAGAGAATACTTCATTCCCTGATGTCCCATGGCAATTCCGTCACAAACCGCAATTGCAGGAAATACAATGGGAGTACCGCCTGCCATTGCCACGCCCAGCCTGACTGCTTCAACAATTTTGTCCAGATTCATATGACCGGGTACGATCTCATTATAAGAACTTACAATACCGATCAGTGGCTTATTTAATTCTTCTTTCGTCATCCCCAATGCATTAAATAATGATCTATGGGGTGCCTGCTGCATACCGGATTTTACTGATTCACTTCTCATCCTTTAACCACCTTTACTATTAAATTTATAAATATCGCTAATATACCAACGTTTTGTAACACATTAAAGTAGTACAGTTTATATTAAAGGATTTCTTTGTAAAAATCAATGTCAATTTCAAATTTGTAGTGGATTTTTTAACACTAATACTTCATAATTAAACATAAAGAGTTTCTGTCCGGCAAAAATATACCTCCTGTCAACACTATGGAATCTTAAAAAAGGGTCGTATATGGGACTTCCTGCATAAATAATCCAATGTATAGAAATTCATTTATAAACAAGAAAAAACAGTTAGGATATCCTTTATTTCCTATTAAAATAAAATTCAAATCAGCGATTGCTTCTAATTCCAATTCGTGATACTATTTTAATGTTGTTTCAATGTAGATTTTGTTAAATTTACGTTAAAACTATAAAATATTATGGATATACATCAGGAGGAGCCGATATGTCTATTTCGTTGCCCGATTTCTTAAATCAATTAGTATCTAACCCAGCCTTATTGATAACTGTTCTATTAACATTGGGTGTAATTATGGTCAACGGCTGGACCGATGCGCCCAATGCCATTGCCACCTGTGTCTCCACCCGTTCCCTAAATCCCAAGGCGGCAATTATTATGGCGGCAATTTTTAATTTTCTTGGCGTTCTGGTCATGACAGTAGTAAATAATGCTGTTGCCATGACAATCTCAAAAATGGTGTATTTTGATCCCCAATCCAACAATGCATTAATTGCATTATGCGCCGCCTTATTTGCTATCGTGGTATGGGCCACTGCCGCTTGGGCATTTGGTATTCCGACCAGTGAATCTCATGCACTGATTGCCGGTCTTACCGGTGCGGCTATTGCCTTACAGGGTGGACAAGGTGTCAACGGTAATGAATGGATTAAAGTTATTTATGGTCTTTTCATTTCTACCATCATGGGTTTTGGTCTGGGATTTGTTATTTCTAAAATCACCGTATTATTATTTAAACGGGTAAGGAGGAGTACGACCACCTTCTTCTTTCAAAAAGCACAAATTGCCGGTGGTGCAGCTATGGCATTTATGCACGGCGCACAGGACGGACAGAAATTTATGGGTGTTTTTATGCTTGGTATTTTTCTTGCCAAGGGACAGGGAGATGTTTCAAATTTCTCTATTCCCATCTGGTTAATGATATTATGTTCCGTTGTAATGGCTCTTGGTACTTCAATTGGGGGATATAAGATTATAAAAACCGTTGGCATGGGTATGGTGAAGCTGGATACCTATCAAGGCTTTTCTGCTGATGCAGCGGCTACTGTAAGTTTATTCTTCTCCTCCGCATATGGAATCCCGGTGAGTACAACACATACGAAAACAACCGCCATCATGGGTGTAGGTTCAGCCAAAAGACTATCCAGTGTAAACTGGAGTATTGTCGGAGAGATGATTGCAGCCTGGGTATTAACCTTTCCGGGATGCGGATTGTTGGGATATCTGATGGCTAATATATTTATGAAAATATTTTAAATAGGAAGGAAGAAATGCAGTATGAAAAGTAATAAATATAATTATTTTGACGCATTTGCACAATTATCCAAATACCCTTATGACTTATCTGTAAAGTTACATGAGACTTTGAGTAATTACAATCCCAGAACAATCACCGAGGATGTTAAGGCTGTTCATCAAATTGAACATTCCGCTGACATTGCAAAACATGATATCATGAATCGTCTTTTGAAAGAATTCCTACCTCCGATAGAACGGGAGGACATCACAAATCTTACACAAGAGATTGATGATGTTACTGATTCTGTTGAAGATGTCCTGATTTATATTGATATGTTTAATATTCAGGTCATTCGCCCGGAGATATTGAAATTCACTCAATTAATTGTTTCTTGTACCAAAGCTATGGATGAGGCGTTAGAGGAGTTCAAAAATTATAAGAATTCTAAAACTTTGAGAAATAAAATTATCGAGATTAATCGTTTGGAAGAAGACGGTGATGCACTTTATGTAGACCTTGTGAGATCTCTATACCAGACATCCAAAGACCCGATTGAATTAATGTGCTGGACTGAAATTATGCACCGTTTGGAAAAATGTTGCGATAATTGTGAGGATGTAGCCAATATTATTGAGAGTATTGTTATGAAAAACTCTTAATATACAGAAACTGTCTTCTTTGCTATAACTTGTTTTAGGTGCACCTGATTGATAAGGAGTCATAATGAATTTAGAAAAACAAAAAGCATTTATAATCCATATTATATATATTACTTTTATTTTAGGAATGGGATATGTATGCATCAAGTATATCCTCCCTTTGTTGATGCCCTTTGTCATCGGTATGGTTCTGGCAATCATTTTCCGTAAATTAATCGATTATATTGAAAAGAAGCTTCATATAAAACGAGTATTCGTTTCCATACTGATTCTAATCCTTTTTTATGGTATTCTCGGCTTGATTTTTACAATGATTGGAGTTAAACTATTCTCCTTCATCACCAATGTTGTAGGTGGGCTCCCCTCCTTATTCCAGAATACAATAACACCGGCATTTATGAATTTTACCGATAACCTTATCTTGCATTTTCCAGGAATCGAAGTTTATTTAGAGGACTTTGTGCATAACCTGAGCACCTCCATTATGTCCTTTGTCACCAATGCTTCTTCCACGATCATTGGCGTGGTAACGGGATTTGCCGGTCAGCTTCCGGCTCTCCTGATTAAGTTGATCTTTACGATTGTATCTTCTTTCTTTTTTACAATTGATTATTACCGTATCTCTGATTTTATTTTACGCCAGTTTAGCGGTGATCGTAAGAAAATGCTCATTAAATTGAAAGATAACGGGATTGGCACCCTCGGAAAATTCATCAAAGCCTATGCTACCATTATATCAATAACCTTTATAGAGCTGTCCATCGGTTTTACGATTCTCGGAATCCCAAACTCTATTTTATTTGGCGTTCTGGTCGCGATTATTGATGTACTACCCATTCTTGGGACCGGAGCCGTATTGTTACCCTGGTCCATTATATCCTTTATTCTTGGAAATATGAAAGTGGGTATCGGAATGCTGCTTTTATATATCATTATTACCGCAGTAAGACAGGCCATCGAACCCAGAATTGTTGGTCAGCAGATTGGACTGCATCCTATCATTACCTTGCTGCTTATGTTTGTAGGCGCACAGTTAATGGGCGTATTGGGTCTTCTGATCTTACCTATAATAGCTACTATCTTGAAAACATTAAATGATGAAGGAACGATTCATCTCTTTAGATGAGATGTTCTGCTCCCTTATTCATTAAAATGACGGCGTACCAGAGGTACGCCGTCATTTTAATTCATGACAAGGGAAACGATTTTCGGTTCCTCTTGTTTTAATTAATACATTTTACTCTTGGGTGCAAAGGTCGCACAATCTGTTTCATCAGATTGATTCGCGTTTCTGGGCTCCACCTGAATTTTCTCAGCGGCACAATGATCGCCGTTTACATAATATTCACAGGTATTCACTACACACTTAATTCCCTCATTGGGTTTATCCATTTTTCTGACTGTCATTTTATTCCCTCCAAATGATTTGATTTACAACCATTATTGTTTGTAACTACTCAGAGAAAAATTCATCAAATCAGAGCTGTTAATTTTTACCTGTTCAATTTATGTTCTTCAGATTTGAATTAGAAAGAAATATGGAATCATAGTTTTTAATCAAAAAACTCCTTGTTAATTCCCTCCGCCATCATATCTGCCATTTCAAGTGCCTGAAGTTCCAACGCATCATAGAGATTAACGGAATCTTCATAATTGCCGGAAACCATATCGGTAATATATGCTTCCAGTAACCGCAAATGCTCATCCAGCATAGCATTCCAGTCATCCTCAGACCAGTTCGAATTGATGCTTGCCAGCAAACTTGCCATCTGATCCGCATTCTGATACCAATCCTGTCTTGCATTTCTGTAAGCAGTACTATCCCCAGTGCCCGCCGCACGCACCATATCAGCAGCAAGATTAATGTGTTGAGTTAATAAGCCGGCAAAATTATCTGCCGCTTCTTCTCCGTAGAATGGAGCCATTGCATTAGCAAAGTCCTCTGGGTTGCGAAGAAGCCGCTGTACAATTGCATCAGTCGCGGGAAGATCATTAAGTATCGCAGTGATTGCCTTACTGGTCCAGGTCGTATGTTGTTCCCATAAAAGTCTGAAATAATTGGTCAGATCCATAAACATTCTGGTGACATCATCCGGTTCTGCTGCGGGTTCGTTGTCATCAACCGGATCGTCATTATCGAATTCCGACGGAGCACTTGTATATCCCGGTCTTATGGAGATAACCTGACCTACTTGAAGATTTTTCGGATCAATTCCCGGATTTAACTCCACAATTGAATCCACAGTTGTATTAAATACCTGTGCCAGCATCCATATGGTATCATATGGTCTGATTGTATATCGTATCGTTCCATTCATGTTAATTACCATCACCTAAAATGAAGTTCTATTTCAGATTATGTTTCTTCATGAAGAAATGTTCCTTTCTTGTGCTCCAATTCATAAAAGCCTTGCGAATGTGATTTCTGAATTCCTCATTCAGGCGTCATTATTCTATGCCTGCTTCTTCGTCTACTTTCGTTTCTACTTATTATTAATATAATTAATTAATCCTTCTGCTTTAATAATTTTCTGCATAAATTCCGGAAATGCCTGGCCCTGATACTGTGTTCCCTTCGTCTTGTCATAGATCATACCGCTGTCAAAGTCGATCTCCACCTGATCTCCCGCTTCTATCTCTTTTGCCGCCTCGGGGCATTCAATGATTGGCAAACCAATATTGATGGCATTCCGAAAGAATATTCTTGCGAAGGTCTCTGCTATAACACAGCTGATACCCGATGCCTTAATTGCTATCGGAGCGTGTTCTCTGGAAGAGCCGCACCCAAAGTTTTTATTGGCAACCATGATGTCACCGGGCTGTACTCTGTCAACAAAATCTTTATCAATATCTATCATACACTTTGCCGCCAATTCCTTCGGATCTGAGGAATTCAGATAACGTGCAGGTATAATTACATCTGTATCTACATTATCACCGTATTTGTGTACTGTTCCAAATGCTTTCATATAAGCCTCCTATTCTATAATCCCAGTTCCTCAGGACCGGATATTTTGCCAGTTACCGCACTAGCCGCCGCCACAGCGGGACTTGCCAGATATACTTCGGATTCTACGTGTCCCATTCGGCCGACAAAGTTACGATTGGTGGTTGCAACTGCTCTTTCTCCCGCTGCTAAAATCCCCATATGTCCGCCAAGACACGGTCCGCAGGTAGGCGTACTTACTACCGCACCGGCTTTGATAAAGGTTGCAAGTAACCCCTCTTCCATCGCCTGAAGATAAATCTTTTGGGTAGCCGGGAATACAATTACACGAAGGCCCCTGGCCACCTTCTTACCCTCCAATACCTTAGCTGCAATCCTCAAATCCTCGATTCTCCCGTTGGTACAGGATCCGATGACCACCTGATCTATCCTGACATCCCCCACCTGATCAATGGTACGGGTATTCTCCGGCAGATGCGGAAATGCAACAGTAGATTTCAGAGCGGATAAATCAATCTCATAAACCGTATCATATTCTGCGTCAGAATCCGCTTCATAACGCTTATATCCCTTTGTGGAATGTTCCTCCATGTATGCAATCGCAGCATTATCCACCGGGAAGATACCATTCTTGGCTCCGGCTTCAATTGCCATATTCGCCATGGCAAAGCGGTCATCCATGGACAGATTGGCAATTCCTTCTCCCACAAATTCCATAGATTTATAAAGAGCGCCATCCACACCGATCAGCCCGATGATATGCAGAATAACATCCTTGCCGCTGACCCATTTGGAAGGTTTCCCGGTTAATACGAATTTAAGTGCGGAGGGAACTTTAAACCAGGCTTTCCCCGTTGCCATTCCAGCTGCCATATCTGTACTGCCTACACCTGTGGAGAAAGCCCCCAGCGCACCGTACGTACAGGTATGTGAATCTGCACCGATTACCACATCACCAGCCACAACCAGTCCCTTTTCCGGTAATAATGCATGTTCAATTCCCATCTCACCGATTTCAAAATAATTGGTAATTTCCTGAGCCTTTGCAAATTCTCTTACGCATTTGCAGTGCTCTGCCGATTTGATATCCTTATTTGGTGTGAAATGATCCGGTACCAATGCGATTTTATCCTTGTCAAATACTTTCTTAATTGTCATCTTTTCCATCTCATGAATTGCTACCGGAGCCGTTACGTCATTCCCCAGAACCAAATCCAGATCCGCTTCTATTAATTGCCCCGCAACCACCTCTGTAAGGCCTGCATGAGCCGCTAAAATCTTCTGCGTCATTGTCATTCCCATAAATATATCCTCCCTATTCTCTCTGATTTTAATCCAATCCTTCTTTATATCTCCTTCAAAATGAGCTGACCCATTTCCTTTGTTCCAACCAGGCTCATGCCTTCTGACATAATGTCTATCGTTCGATACCCCCTCTTCAATACCGCCTTTACCGCCTCCTCCATACAGGAAGCTTCCGTCTCCAGATCAAAGGAATAACGAAGCATCATTGCTGCAGATAAGATGGTTGCAATGGGATTTGCTTTATCCTGACCGGCGATATCAGGTGCAGAGCCATGACTCGGTTCATACAGGCCCAGCTTCGTATCCCCAAGACTTGCCGATGCCAGCATACCGATGGAACCGGTAACCATACTGGCTTCATCAGACAAGATGTCGCCAAACATATTCTCTGTCAGAATAACATCAAACTGACCCGGATTTTTCACCAGCTGCATCGCACAGTTATCAACCAGCATATCTGTTAATTCTACCTCCGGGTAATCTTTTGCCACCTCTTTCGTTACCTGCCTCCACAATCTGGAGGAGTCCAGAACATTGGCTTTATCCACACTGCAAACCTTCCGTCCTCGCTTCATGGCTATCTCAAATGCCCACTTTGCAATTCTTCTGATTTCATTTTCATCATAAACAAGGGTATCCGTTGCCTTTCTGATGCCGTTTTCTTCCACGGTCTTTCTCTCACCAAAATAAAGTCCGCCGGTCAATTCTCTCATCACTACAAAATCAAAACCATCCCCAATGATTTCTTCCTTTAACGGACACGCACCCTTTAGTTCCTCAAAGAGAATTGCCGGACGGATATTGGCAAACAGTTTCAGACCTTTACGGATTGCTAAAAGTCCTGCCTCCGGTCTTAAATGCGGCGGAAGACTGTACCAATTGGACTGCCCCACGTTACCGCCCACTGCGCCAAGAAGCACGGAATCGCTGTTCTTAGCTGTTTCTAATGCTTCTTCTGTCAGAGGGACACCGGTTGCATCAATGGATACGCCTCCCATTAATACTTCGGTATAGTTAAACTTATGCCCATATTTTTCGCCGATTTGATCCAGAACCTTCTTTGCTTCTGATATAATTTCCGGTCCGATTCCGTCCCCGGGAATTACAGCGATATTGTAATTCATTGTTTTTCCTCCTAATTATGATTGCTTATTGTCACTTCCTATGATATTGTCTATTGCCATCATAGCATATGATTTGATATAATTGAAATACATATTATGAATATCTGTTATAACTTATATTTATATTAATTATTCTCTTCCATCACCCTGACGAAGGATAATAACAAGGGAAAAGAAGAATGAATGGCTTTATGAAAGGAGCATATCATGTATCAGAATTTATCCCTATATCACATCTTTAATTGTGTGGCCGAAACAGGCAATATCTCTCATGCTGCCAACCGTCTCTTTATCAGTCAGCCGGCTGTCAGCAAAGCCATATCTAATCTGGAAGAAAATTTACACGTAACCCTTCTCATCAGGAGTTCCAGGGGCGTAAAGCTGACTGAGGAAGGGCTGCTGCTTTATCAACATACAAAAAATGCCTTCGACATTCTAAAACAAGGGGAAGAGAGTATCTTACGAATTCACGAACTGGGCATTGGCCATCTGCATATCGGCGTAAGTACAACACTGTGCAAATATATCCTTTTGCCTTATCTGAATGGATTTGTGAAAGAGAATCCTCATATTAAGATCACCATAGAGAATCAATCCTCTTATCACACGCTAAAGCAACTAGAAAACGGAACACTTGATATCGGCCTGGTAGCAAAACCCGAGAACCTTACCTCCTTCACCTTCCATTCTCTTGGTGAAATCGAAGATATCTTTGTAGCCACCGGTGCCTATCTGGATAATCATAAGCTAAGGGAACATACGGAGGATATTTTCTCAACAGCTAATATTATGCTTTTGGATGAAGAAAATGTCTCCCGTAAATTTATCGAAGAGTATTTTCATAAGAATCATATAGAACCGAAGCATGTCCTGGAAGTCAGTAACATGGACCTTTTGATTGAATTTGCAAAGACAGGGCTTGGAATCGCGTGTGTCATTAAAGCCTTTGTAAAGGAGGAGTTAAACAGCGGTTCCCTGATCCAGATCCCACTGAAAATCCCCGTAAACAAAAGAGAGGTCGGCTTTGCTTATCACAAAAACGCCTTCCTCTCAGAATCATTAATTAAATTTACTCATTTTATTCAATACACATAAGGATTTCATTAACACCATATTTATTAGATCTCCGGTGGTACCTCACTGTCAGTTGCCGCCGGGGTTGGTGCTTTTGTTGAGGTTGGTGCTTTTGTTGGGGTAGGCAGTGGTGTATTCGTTGGCGACGGTGTCGGAGACGGCGGGTTAAGATAAGCAGGACGTTCCTCTACCAGAAAATCCGCACTTACAAAACAAATCTTGCCATTCATAACAAAACTTGCCCAACCATCTTTTATCTCAATTACTTCGACTTTCTCCGTATGTACCAGAAAACCCACAATCTCTCCATCGGTTGAAGGTGTTGCACGAACATTTAAAACCGCATCATATTTTTCCATCTTTACATATTTTGTCTCAGTATGCCCAACAACGACAGGTTCTTCAGTTGGTGTAGGGGTATCTGTATCCCCCTGTGAATCCTCTGACGTTGAATCTTGCGGATCCTCATTGTCATCCGGTGTGACGGTGGGGGTAGGAATAAAATCTACCATCTGGTCTTTCTTTGAGCAACCGGCCAATAACATAATCAGTACTATACTAAGAAGATAAAGGTATCTCTTCATATTTTTTCCCCATTTCTGCGTTGCTTTCGCGAATCTTAATATCAAATTACATCATAGCATATCTGTCCCGGATATCCAACACAAATTTTCAATCTTTGTGGAAATTCTCTCTGAACTTTGTGTAAGCTGAGAAGGCGTTGGGGATAGAATAAAACTCACGAATCTGATCTGAATCTGCAAATATAATTTGATTGCTCTGGCTGTAATCTGTCGGGTCTTCTGTTAAAATCATATGGTACCCTATCATATGCCATTCAATATGCGTAAAGATATGTTTTGCCACTCCAATATACTCTATAGAAGCACAGTTCAGACCCCATGCATCGGTAATCGCCATCATTTCATCCCGGTCATAGTGTCCCTCTAGGTTTGGATATTCCCATAGACCGGTTAGTAAGCCCTTATCCATACGCTTATGAATTGCTGTCTTTTTCCCGTATTCGATTAGAAGGACGGTTCTATTCTCCCGTCTTCGTTCCTTCTTCTGAGACTTTACCGGGATGCTTTGAATCAAACCCTGATGAAATGCTTTGCACAGATGCATCACAGGGCATTGTTCACATAATGGTTTCCCATTGGGAAGACATATGGTTGCTCCCAATTCCATCAGCGATTGATTAAAATCCCCCGGTTGATCCTGCGGCATAATATCTTCTATAATTCTTGCCAGATTTTGCTTTGTCTTTTCCCTGGTAATATCATCATAGCCGGCAGTAATCCTCATCATTACACGAAGAACATTCCCATCCACTGCTGCCGCCGGACGCTGATAGGCAATAGAAGCAATGGCCCCTGCGGTGTATGCTCCAATCCCGGGCAGCTTCCGTAATTCATTATAATCAGACGGCAGTTCCCCCTGATAATCTTTCAGAAGGATTTTTGCCGTTTTCTGCAGATTTCTTACCCTGCTGTAATAACCCAGTCCTTCCCAAAGCTTTAACAATTTCTCTTCTTCTGCTTCAGCCAAAGAGCGAATATCAGGAAGTGCCGTAATAAAACCATCGAAATATCCCTTTACCGCTTCTACTCTTGTCTGTTGAAGCATAATTTCTGATATCCATACATAATACGGTTTTGGTTCTTCCCTCCATGGAAGGATTCTTGCATTATAGCGAAACCAATCCAATAAATACGGTACAATCTCTCCGATATGATTCAGCATTCGATCACTCCAGTCACAGTTACAACATAACTTCTTTATTGTAACTTATTTTAGAAGTCAGTACAAGGCTCACCATATATTGGAATCTCCGGTTCCTGTTTCTTGTCAAGGAACGTATATTGGGACATGTATAGCTCATAGTAATCACCCTTTTTATCAAGCAGTTCCTCATGGGTACCCTTCTCCAGTATGGCACCCTTATCGATATACATGATACAGTCGGCGTTTTTAATTGTTGATAGACGATGAGCGATGATAAAGGAGGTTCTATTTGCCAGTAATTTGCTTAATCCCTCCTGCAGCAAAATCTCTGTCTCTGTATCAATACTGGAAGTTGCTTCATCCAGTATAAGAATCTTTGGATCTGCCAGCAAGGCTCTTGAAAAGCTTAAAAGCTGTCTCTGTCCTACGGATAATCTGGTTCCTCTTTCATTCACTTCGGTATAATAGCCGTTTTCTAATTCCATGATGAAGTCATGGGCGCGTACTGTTTTCGCAGCTCTGATTACATCTTCATCCGTTGCATCCATATTTCCGTATCGAATATTGTCCATGATTGTGCCGGAGAAGATGAAGCTGTCCTGTAACATGACACCCATTTGTTTACGCAGAGAATGGATCGTCACTTTACTGATATCCATTCCGTCTATCATAACCACACCGGAATCCAGATTATAAAACCTGCTGATCAGATTAATAATAGTACTTTTTCCCGCACCGGTAGGCCCCACGATGGCAACGGTATCTCCCACCTTTGTCTTGAAATTAATTCCATTTAATATAGGAATACCTTTCTCGTAGCTAAATACCACATCCTTAAATTCCACTTCTCCCATAATCCGCGGCATCTCTACTGCTCCCTGGCAGTCCTTTACCAGCACCGGCTCATCAATGGTCTCAAATATTCTCTCCAGATAAGATACTGCTGTGAGAATGGAATTATAAAAGCTGGCCAGTGTATTAATCGGTGCCCAAAATCCTCCGATATATCCTGTCATAGCAATTAAGGATCCGACGGTAATTCCTGTCATTCCATGATCCAACCACGAAATACCAAGTATATAAATGGCAGCTGTGGTCCAGGTTGCAATATTATTAATGGAGGGCCACAATAAAAACTGGAGCCTTACCGCCCGCATCCACGCCGTCCGGTAATCATTGCTTAGTGTATTAAATATCTTGATATTCTCCTGTTCTCTGGTAAAGCTCTGGGTTACACGGATCCCGTTAATACTTTCTGCAATATAAGCATTCAAATTGGAGGATTTGTTACTTGACATCTGCCATGCCACTCTCTGTTTCTTCTTAATGATAAATATAATGATCATTAACAGGGGCAGTCCTAACAGGCAGATCAAGGTTAACCTCACATTAATTGAAAACATGAAGCCCACGATAAAGAGTAAGCTGAACAGATCAGTGATCGTATTAACAATACCATTGGAAAGCAGGTCACTCAAACTGTTGACATAATTCACCACCCGGACCTGAATCTTTCCATGGGGTTTATCATCATAGTAAGAAAAGGGCAGCTGCTGCAAATGCTCAAAAATATCACTTCTTATTTTATGTATGATATTTTGACCCAGTCTTGAGGTAAGCGTTATTTTAAGCCGAAGAAACAGGGAAATAATCAGGTAAATAACCAACAGTACAAGGCTGATCAGGACAATTCCCCTGATATCTTTATTGGGAATGTACACATCCATGATCAACATCAATATTCTGGGTGTCGTCATGGTAAGTGCAGAAGAAATTGTCATCAAAATAATGGTTAAGATGATATCCTTTCGATATGGCTTAATATAGGAACCCAACCGTTTTAAATGAGAAATATTAAATTCTGATTGTAGTGTTTCATCAATATCGTATTTATTTCTTGCCATATTAAAAACCTCCATTCAACAAAGAGGAATTATCATAACTTTGTCTCGATTTCTTATCTGATGAGCCATTTCCAAGGTTTTCTTTACGGATCTGATCAAAATCACCATATTGATGATGGAATACTGTATAATAGTATCCCTGCTTACGCAACAGTTCCTCATGGTTCCCGGCTTCAATGATTCTTCCGTCATCTACAACCAAAATCTGATCTGCTTCTTTAATGGAAGAGATACGATGTGCTATGATAAATACGGTATGCCGATTCCCCAAGGATCCCAATTCATTTTGTATCTGGGTCTCCGTCTCCATATCAACCGCTGAGGTTGTATCATCCAAAATAATGATAGACGGATCTTTGATTAAAGCGCGCGCCAGGGAAATTCTCTGCTTTTGTCCACCGGATAACCCTACACCCCTCTCACCGACAATGGTATCATAACCTTCCGGCATCTGGAGAATAAAGTCATGCGCATTGGCGACTTTGGCTGCTGCCACAACTTCCTCAAACGTGCAGTTAGGTCTGCTGTACGCGATATTGCCTTCAATGGTATCCGAGAACAAAAATACATCCTGCATTGCCATCCCGATATTATCACGAATGGAAAACAAATCCAAATCTTTCAGGTTGATCCCATCTATTTTGACTTCCCCTTCCGTTACATCATAAAATCTGCAAAGAAGATTCATCAGGGTGGACTTGCCGGAGCCTGTTGCGCCGATAATTCCAACGGTCTGACCCGGCTTTATGTGAAAATTAATATCACTTAAGATAACTTCATCATCCGCATTGTAATTAACATGCGCGAACTCTATCTCACCGTTAAATCGATTTTTCGTTACGGGATTGCAGGGTTTTTTAATGGTCGGCTCCGTAATTACGGTGGTATATATCTTTTCCACTGAGGTTACAAAGCGCTGATAATCATTGGCAAGCCACCCGGCCATACGAAGCGGCTGATTTAACATCCAGAGATATCCGCTGACAGTTACCAGTTTACCAAGGGACATATACCCCTCTACTACCATGATACCACCGATCAGATAAAGAATGACTGTCAGGGCATTGGCAAGGAAATCAAAGATCGGAACATATTTCTTCCAAATCTGTGCTGCTCCCAATTCCGAGCTGCGATAGGCATCATTCTCTTTCATAAACTTTTCAATCTCGTAATCTTCTTTGGCAAAGGCCTTCACCACCCGATTACCGCTGACATTCTCCTGTACAAAAGTATTCAGACTGGAAAATTGTTGTCTGATCTTCATGAATGCCGGTTTTACCGCCTTTAACTGCTTTGCCGTGGCCAGGATCGTAAGCGGCATAATCGCAATCATGCAAAGAGCAAGTCTGAAATCCGCAACAAATATCATAATTAAGGCAATGCAAAACAATAACCCATTTTCGTAAACAGAATAAATAACAAATGCAACAAAGTGTCGGATAGCTTCCATATCACCCGTCTGTCTGGACATCAGATCTCCGGTTCTGTTTTTATTATAGAAGCTGAAATCCTGTTCTAATAGTCTGCGGTACACATAATCTCTCATGTTATACAAAACTCCCTGTGAAGACCGCTCAAAAAGAATGGAAGCGCAGTATTTTACCACCGATCTTATCATTGTCGCTAATAACATGATTATTATCATGATCGGAAGTATATTTCTTTTCCCGCCGTTAATAACATCGTCTACTACAATACCTGATATTTGCGGATTTACAATCGCAATACCGGATGATATTGTCACGAGAATGAGTGCCGTAACCATTTTCCCCTTAAATTGTTTCAGGAAAGAATAAAACCACTCCAATGCTGTCATATAATTACCCCCTTATTGACAAAAAAAATATGATGTTTAATTGATCTTCCTTCGCGCTTTTTTACGAAACATTATACCATTATAGCTTCTTTGATAATAAAAGAAATGTACATTATTACCTTCATAATGTAGTTTGTTATATTGAAGTTACAACCTGTCCCCGGATTATACCCTGGTAAAACTTATCTGGTATATTTTTACCATATGCTCAAACCTGCGATAAAACGGCGCTTATAGGCAGCAAATAAAATAATCGACAGTTTTTTCAAAAAGATACTTACCTATTTAAAGTAGAAATGATATAATGACTTAAGGAAAAAAGAGGTGAATGTTATGTGTACCGAATTTGATTTAACCTATAATGATTTCAATCCAACTGTTTTCTATGTATCAAAGTTTCGTGTAGAGAGTGAAAGTGATTACCATGACCATGATCATACCGAATTGGCATATATATTATCTGGAAAAGGAAGATATCTGGTAAATGGAAATGAATTTGATGTGGATACCGGGGATCTGATTATCTGTAATCCCGGCGTGAAGCACAAACAATTACTAACCAACCCAAAAGAGCCTTCCATGAAGTTCATTACAGGCTTTACAAATTATCATTTTAAAGATATGCCGGCCAATTCCCTATTGTTAAAAAACGGGGGATGTATCTTACATACTACGGCAGAATTACGGCAAGAATTATATAAGCACTGCTATGCCATGCTGACGGAAGAAGAGAATAATCAAGTGGGTCGTTATTTTATGCTAAAGACCCATTTGATGCAGATGCTTCTGTTAATCATGAGGGAAATTGCAGACGTTGAAAAGACAGAGCAGAAGGGCTGCAGCTTTGAAACTTACAATAAGATCTATGCAGTGAACAGAATTATTAATTATTTGAATGAAAATTACAATCACAAGATATCTTTGGAGAAAATTGCACATAATATGTATTTGAGCCCGGTGTATATCTCCAAGATCTTCAAAGAAGAAACCGGTGAATCACCGATTAATTATTTAATAAAGATACGTCTGGAGAAAGCAAAGGAAATATTGCAAACCAATGATGCCGGAAGCATCAAGGATATTGCTTCCCAGGTAGGATATGACGATGTATATCACTTCAGTAAGCTGTTCAAAAAATATTATGGAATCTCACCGTTATATTATCGTAAAAAGACAACGGTTCAGGATGCTTCCAACCAGTAAGGAAGAAGGGTACTTTCAGTTATGAATATGTTTGACGCTATATTTTCACGAAGAACCATTCGACACTTCATTCAGGAAAAGGTGGAATGGGAAGTTTTATCCGACATTTTAGATTTTGCTAATCGTCTCCGGCCTCTGATCGAGGGAATTGCAGTCGAATATAAATTGGTTAGTAATATCGAAAAAAAGCAGGCATTTAGAGGCCCCTTATCCATCAAAGCTCCCTATTATATCTGCATCTCTTCCGAGGAGAAGGAAGATCATCTCATTAATGCAGGTTATCTTATCGAGCAGATTAATCTTTATATTACTTCCAAGGGACTTGGCACCTGTTATCTGGGTTCTTCCAATCCGGGAAGAAGCCTGAAATCCGATATGAAATTTGATTATATCGTCGCACTTGCTTTTGGGAAAACTTACGAACCCTTATACAGAGAAAGCTCCGAGGCCAAACGTCTCCCTGAGCAGGAAGTAATAATCTATAAGGAAGAGACATCCTCTGATATCAGACAAATCCTGACCGCTGCCAGACTTGCTCCTTCCAGCTACAACACCCAACCCTGGCGGTTTGTGGTCTATAAGAACCGGATTCATGTCTTCACCAGGAAAAATGTATTTATCGGAAAACTCCTGGACTTTGATCAACTGGTGGATATGGGTATCATGTTATCTAATCTTTTGCTTGCCGCCGAGGAACTCTGGGTGGATATGAAGATTACAAAATCCGATTCCATTAAGAATAAATCATTTCAGAACAACGAATATATCTGTACCCTTATAATTGGTTGAATTAAATAAATTATTTTAATTACAAAGAAAATAAAATAAATTCTTGTAAAGGTATTGACAAATAATATGAACTATAGTATATTATGTCATGTGCTAACGATGTATCAAAACAAATGCACATCATATAATATGCGCGAGTGGCTCAGTGGTGGAGTATCGCCTTGCCAAGGCGAGGGTCGCGGGTTCGAATCCCGTCTCGCGCTTACGAAACCCCTTGATTTTCAAGGGGTTTTTTGTTGCGCTGATATGTGCACCGTATGTGCACTACTATTTTATGTTCTTTTTATCACTCTTTTTCAGAGCTTCATTCATGATATTAAGGTTCTCTTGTTCTGTATTGGGATTGTAAATGTAGTTAAGGGTTGTCTTCTCATCAACTTGTCCTAGCATATCCCGAATCTTATCAAGAGGCATTCCTTTCGTACTCAAGCGACTTGCAGTAGTCCTTCTTGTGCAATGAGTACTCTTGTATATATATCCTGCATCTCTGCAATATTTGCTAAGCCAATAGGTTACAGCTCTTGCAGTTATTCGCTCACCATTTCTTTCAAAGATAAATTCACCATCTGGATTAAGCACTCTAGCTTTTCTTATGATTTCCTTACTATGTCAGTAAGAGAGACTATGCTTAGCTTCCACAAGATAGCCTGTCCAGGCGATCATCCGATAAAACAGCGAAGATCCATGCGTAGCATGGCCTTCGTTGTTTTGATGCTTTTAGTTATAACCAACAGTCATAGCATTATCTACAATTATAATAAAGCATTCGTACCCCCATGTATTTATTCAGCAAATTATTTACAAAAAAAACTAAAAGAGGTATAATTAACCATAATGTTCCATTTTATTAAATATGAGAGGAAAATAATATGGATTATATAAGGAAGAAAATAAATGAACGTTTGAATATTGTTGAAAGTGGCTCACACGAATTAATTACTTTACTTCAGGAGAGAATTGAATATTTATTATTTTTGACA
>JAEXNR010000024.1 GCA_023439505.1 Bacillota bacterium | reverse complement strand
CTTTCACGAACAACACGTTCCATTCTTGATAAACCAATACGGTACTGGTTCTGTAATAACTCACCAACCGCTCTGATTCTTCTGTTACCCAAGTGGTCGATATCATCGTTATTACCAATGCCATATTCCAAATGGATGTTATAGTTAATAGAAGCAATGATGTCTTCCTTAGTAATATGCTTTGGAATCAGCTCATTGATATTCTTCTTAATTGCTTCTTTAATATCTTCTTTGCTTGTATTGTCTGCCAGGATATTTTTCAGAACCGGATAATATACATCCTCATTAATACCAAGCTCTCTTCTATCAATATCTACATAATAAGACAGGTCAACCATCATATTGGAAAGAACTTTTACATTACGTTCTTCCGCTTGTACCATAACAAATGGCACTGCTACATTTTGAATCTGTCTGGCAATCTTATCAGTCACCTGAGTACCTGCAGCTGCAATAATCTCTCCGGTAGACTCATCAACAACATCCTCAGCAAGTACAAAGCCAACGATTCTGTTGCGCATATGAAGCTTCTTATTAAATTTATATCTTCCTACCTTTGCAAGGTCATATCTTCTTGCATCAAAGAACATACTATTTAATAAGGACTCTGCATTCTCAACAGCCAAAGGCTCGCCTGGACGATGCTTTTTGAACAGCTCTAATAAACCGTCCTGATAGCTGCCGGTCGGATCCTTTGACGTACTTGGATCTTTTGCTAAGGAAGCAAGAATCTTTGGTTCTTCGCCAAACAACTGCTTGATTTCCTCATTGGTACCATAACCTAACGCTCTTACAAAGGTAGTAATCGGAACCTTTCTGTTACGGTCAACACGTACGTAGAAAACATCGTTGGAATCAGTCTCGTACTCCAACCACGCACCTCTATTTGGAATTACGGTAGAGGAGAATAATCTCTTACCGATTTTGTCATGATCTATTGCATAATAAATACCAGGGGAACGTACTAACTGACTTACAATAACTCTCTCTGCACCATTGATAACAAAGGTACCGGTTTCGGTCATTAACGGAAGATCTCCCATGAAAATGTCATGTTCGTTAATTTCGTTATTCTCTTTGTTATGGAGTCTTACTTTAACCTTCAAAGGAGCTGCATAGGTAGCATCTCTTTCTTTACATTCTTCTATTGTATATTTGATGTCATCTTCACATAATGTAAAGTCTACGAATTCCAAACTCAAATGTCCACTGTAATCAGCTATTGGAGAAATATCATCAAATACTTCTTTGAGTCCCTCATCTAAAAACCACTGATAGGAATCCTTCTGTACTTCAATGAGATTGGGCATCTCCAGGACTTCCTTCTGTTTGGAGTAACTCATTCTAACGTTATTACCAACCTTAATTGGATGCATTCTGTTTTTGTCCATTGACATTTTCACCCCTTGAATTTAATAAGTATCATTCTTGAGTAATGATCTCGAGCCACCAAATGGTGACTATAGACATACTACACTATTTGTCCGGTACGAAGATATCCCTTTCTTCAATGCAGCCCTTTTCATATGGTCGCCTCTACAGGGGTCCCTCCTACCGATGAAAGCATAGCAATGCTATACTTATATTAACCTCATGTAACATTCTTTAAGGTCAATTTAATTGTAAATAAAAAACTACTTTTCAAGTAAAGAAATATATGCTATAATATAACTAATTAGGCATATAACACCACAATAGTGCATCTTTCATATTACCACACTTAATTTCTACTGTCAACATTAAATTTGTTGACTTTTTTTATTTTTTATATATAATATGCAAAATTAATAAAATCCCGCTATTTTAACGGGATTCCGGTGATGATCAGATGATGAAAGCAGGCGGAACCTTTTATCAAATATGGCATGATTTCCGATGATATAAAAGACCGGCAGGTACGGATACTTCCATATCTGTCGGTCTTTTGTAAAGAAATCCTGTTTCTTAAATTACTTTAATGTAACCTTAGCGCCTTCTGCTTCTAACTTAGCTTTCATATCATCAGCTTCTGCTTTGTTTGCGCCTTCTTTGATCATCTTAGGAGCGGAATCAACAAGATCCTTAGCTTCTTTTAATCCTAATCCGGTAGCTTCACGAACAACTTTAATAACCTTAACTTTGTTAGGGCCAACTTCTGTTAACTCTACGTTGAATTCTGTCTTCTCTTCTTCTTCAACTGCTGCAGGACCTGCTGCTACAACAACACCTGCTGCTGCGGATACACCGAATTCTTCTTCACATGCTTTTACTAAATCATTTAATTCTAATACTGTAAGACCTTTAATAGCCTCGATAAATTCCTGAGTTGTCATTATTATTTACCTCCATAATTAATATTAATAGTGAATGGCGAACTGATCTCCATTTTGATTCTTTGAATATTATGCTGTTTTTTCAGCAATTTGCTTAAGCACACGTGCAAAGTTTGTAATAGGTGACTGTAAGCTTCCAAGTAACTTGGAAATAAGAACTTCTCTTGAAGGAATTGTTGCGATAATCTGTATCCCATTCTGATCATAATAAGTTCCTTCAACAACACCTGATTTAAACTCTAACTTAGGCATGGTCTTAATACAGTCATTCAATATTCTTGCAGGAGAAGTTGCATCCTCCATACCGAAAGCTACTGCAGTAGGGCCTTCCAGATCTTTTGATAAAGCTTCAAATTCTGTACCTTTGAAAGCAAAGTTCAGCATTGTGTTCTTGTATACTTTGTATACAACTCCTGCTTCTCTTAACTTCTTACGAAGCTCTGTGTCCTGAGCCACGGTTAATCCACGGTAATCTACTAAAACAGCCGCTTTCGCAGTGCTGACATAACCTTTGATTTCCTCAACAACAGGTTGCTTTAATTCAACTTTTGCCATTACATACACCTCCTTATTCGTACTAAATCATAAAAAAAACCTCTTCCTGCCAAAGCAGAAAGAGGTTAATAGCTAAACTATCAATAACCAACTTTTCCTCGGTAGGCGGTGACACCTTACGCCTTACGGCACCTACTGTCTTCGGCAGTTTTACACAAAGAGCATTGTAACATGAACTTGTCATAATGTCAATAACACTTTGTAATTATTTAATTAAATGAATTAATTAGCCTAATTTTGCAGTATTTAATTTTACTCCAGGACCCATAGTGGATGCTAAAGTAACACTCTTTAAGTACTGACCCTTTGCTGCTGATGGCTTCGCTTTAACAATAGCTCCCATCAGAGTAGAGAAATTATCTGTTAACTGTTCCTCGGTAAAGGATGCCTTACCTACAGGAACATGGATAATGTTTGTCTTGTCAAGTCTGTATTCAATCTTACCGGCTTTAATATCATTAACAGCCTTTGTAACATCCATAGTTACGGTGCCTGCTTTCGGGTTTGGCATTAATCCCTTAGGTCCAAGTACACGACCAAGACGACCAACAACGCCCATCATGTCTGGTGTAGCTACAACTACATCAAAATCAAGCCATCCATCATTCTGAATCTTTGGAACCAATTCATCTCCGCCTACGAAATCAGCGCCTGCTGCCTGAGCTTCCGCAACCTTATCGCCTTTTGCAAATACTAAAACTTTAACAGTCTTGCCTGTTCCGTGAGGTAATACAACAGCACCACGAACCTGTTGATCAGCATGACGTCCGTCAACACCGAGTCTGATGTGTGCTTCAATTGTCTCATCAAATTTAGCAACTGCAGATTTCTTAACCAAGCCGATTGCTTCTGTTGTGTCATATTGAACTGATCTGTCAATTAATTTGGCAGCATCAGCGTATTTCTTTCCTCTTTTCATTCTATAAACCTCCTAGTGGTTATATCGGAAGAAAACGGAATCCACTTTTAAATCCTTTCCGTTAGCCGGATGGTACACATCAGACTGTTCCTCCCACGTTGCTTAGATTATAAACACATAATCTCTTTCAATTATGCACTTCATGTCCGAATTAATCTACTACAGTGATACCCATGCTTCTTGCTGTACCGGCAACCATACTCATAGCTGCTTCCACGCTTGCCGCATTTAAGTCAGGCATTTTAAATTCTGCAATTTTTCTTAGCTCTGCCTTCGTAATCGTAGCTACCTTTGTCTTATGAGGAGTAGCGGAACCGGATTTTAAGTTAAGAGCCTTCTTTAATAAAACTGCTGCCGGGGGTGTCTTTGTGATGAAGCTGAAGCTTCTGTCAGCATATACAGTAATTACTACCGGTGTAATAATACCATCCTGATCTGATGTTCTTGCATTAAATTCTTTTGTGAACTGTACAATGTTCACGCCGTGCTGACCCAGTGCAGGTCCAACCGGAGGAGCCGGTGTTGCCTTGCCAGCAGGGATTTGTAATTTGATGTAACCAGTAACTTTCTTTGCCATTATAGCATACCTCCTGATAATGTGGTGTTTGCGGGAATCTCCCTCCCACTGAACGAACCGTAAGCTGCTTTCTCTCATAAACCTTTTGATTTATGACACACACATTGTGTGAATTGCATACTGTTTGTATGCAATGAATCCATGGATGTCCTTTACAAATAAACAAAATGAAGCGTCTTGCCGTTTCACTTGTCCTGAATAAAACGGTTTACTTGCGAACTTTTACATCACCGAAACTGATTTCAACCGGTGTTTCACGACCAAACATGTCAACACTGATTGTAACAATCTGCTTGTGTGTATTAATCTGTTTGATAATTCCTGAAGTATTCTCCCATACACCGGAAGTAACCATCACCGTATCGCCAATTTCGAAATCAACCAAAACATCGCTGTTTTTTATTCCCATGCTTTTCATTTCAGTATCTGATAAAGGAACCGGCTGTTTGGAATCAGGTCCAACAAAACCTGTAACGCCTCTCGTATTACGTACCACATACCACACATCGTCATTCATGACCATATGAAGTAATACATAACCGGGAAACATCTTCTTCTGCACATGCTTCTTAACGCCGTTCTTTACTTCTACAACATCCTGCATAGGCACGGAAACTTCTAAGATCTGATCTTGCAGTTTTCTGTTTTCAATTGTCTTTTCAATGTTCGCTTTTACCTTGTTCTCATACCCCGAATAGGTGTGAACAACGTACCAATTAGCCTCTGACATAAACTCACCCTTATCCTATAATTATTCCGATACCGAATTCGATAATCTTATCCAGTACAAAAATAATGATTCCTAAGGCAGCGGTAACTGCTACGACAGCAACTGACTGTTTTGTAAGCGTTTCTCTGTCCGGCCAATTAATTTTGTTAAATTCAGCCTTAAAACCCTTAAACCAGATTTTCTTCGGAGCTTTTTCGGTAGTGGTATTTGCCATTTCTCCCATGTCTTCACTTCCCTTTCAGATTTTATTACTTTGTTTCCTTGTGCATTGTGTGTGATCTGCAGAACTTACAATACTTTTTAGTTTCCATTCTGTCTGGGTGTGTCTTCTTTTCTTTTGTCATGTTGTAATTACGCTGCTTGCAGTCAGTACATGCCAATGTGATTTTTACGCGCACAACTTCCACCTCCGATTTCTCTTGTAGCGCATGATCGCTTACTCTCTGAGTCTTTTTTAGGCATAAAAAAAAAGACCTATTTCTTTGCCTATATAATATATCATAGACTTGCTGGTGCGTCAACATATTTTTCTTTTGATTCAGTTATTCTATGATTTTCAGTTGTTTTACTGCAGAATGGACCGCAATCCGCTTCATTTTAATGAATAATAAAACGTTCAGTGATCCAGCCTTGATTAAGACCCCTGAACGTTTCTCTGCAATAAAATTAATTTTTAACAATAATTTTGCAAGTTGTTGTTACGCCGCTGTCAGCTGTGATAGTAATCGTTGCAGTACCCTCTTTTAATGCCGTTACCCTTCCCTGACCGGTAACGGCTACTGTATCGGGATCGGAACTGGTATATGTTATCTTATCTGTAGCATTGGTTGGTTTTTTGTAAACTCTTAAGAGATACGCTTCCCCGCTCTTTAATTCTTTTATGTTTTGGGTGAGTTTCAGGTTTGTTATCTTAATTGTCTTTACTTCAATCTGCTTTACAGCCAGATTCCCCCGGTGATCTGAAGCGAATATGGTGTAAATACCGTCCTTGCTCACTTTAAAAGATACCTTTCCATTTACCGGATTTAATGAAATCCCTGCTCCTGCAGGGAGAAAATCTGATGCTTTTTTAACACCTGACATATATTTTATTTTTTTTACACCGCTTTGCCGGTCCGATACACTGACAGTGACTGTTCTGGTTTTATAATCCCCGGCAACAGTATACCCTGTATTTATGGAAGGTTTGGTGATATCTTCTTCAACTTTGTATACCTTAATGATTTCGTTTCCTGCATAATCAGATACATAAAAGGTGTAAGTGCCGGCTTTTGATAACTGCAGCTGATTCCCTGTTACCTTCGTTCCCGCAACCCCATGTGCAAAATCTGTTATCTTCTTGCTGCCATAAATCCATTTTACCACTCTAATACCGGAACCGCCTTCCTCTTTATAATTCAACGATAAGGTGAACTTATTATCGGTATACTTTGTAGACAAAGATAAGACAGGCGGATCATAATCTTCTATCAGATCATCCGCATTTTTGACTGCAAGACCTGCATCCGGTATTCCCGGATATTTCATCATGCCCTCAAGCGCCTTAATCTGTTTTAAATTATTAATTATGTTCTCCTTAATATTAGCCGGATATAAGTATTCCCCGTAGGAATATAATAAGGCCGCTACCGCCGTGACATGAGGTGCTGCCATAGAGGAACCGCTCATCGTTGCGTAGTTTCCGACAACAGTACTGGTGATATCCTCCCCTGGTGCTGCCAGATCCACCGTATTCGAACCATAATTGGAGGATTTCGTTAATTCCCCTAAGGGATTAATGAATGTAACAGAAATCACATTGTCATAATCAAGATTTGCCGGATAAATAGGATATATGTTATTATCCACACCCGAATTGCCTGCCGCGGCCACAAATAACATATCCGAATCCTTGATCATACTGTTTAATGCATCCGTACTCTCTGCTGTTCCCCAGCTCATATTACAGATATCAGCACCCATCCTCTCTGCATACTTTACTGCTTCGATAGCACCTGCAATATTACCGGTTCCCTTCGGACCACCGTTAATCTTAAGTGACATTAATTTCACATCTATATTCGATGCAACTCCTGCGATTCCTTTGTTATTGTTTAATACAGCACCAATAATACCCGCAACATGTGTCCCATGATCATCATTATCGCTGGGAGAAGCCTGACTCTGTCCGGCTCCTGTGTTTGATTTATAATGACATATCGATGCATCATTGTTATAAAAGTCCCAGCCATGGACATCATCGATATAACCATTTCCATCATTATCTATTCCATCACCGGGGATTTCTCCCTTATTCACCCACATTTGCTGTGCAAGATCAGGGTGCTTATCATCAATTCCTGTATCAATAATTGCTATGATAACACTGCGATGTTCACGGTTATCCTGACCCATCACATCCCAGGCTCCGGTTACATTCATATCCACATCCTCAATCGAAGTTCGTTCCTCCATACCGTTTTTGGACAAACAGGTATAATAACCCGGATTATGAATCGGCCATTGGGTCGCTGCCAGTGTATCATTGCTAAATGCTGTCAATTCGATTTCAAAATTACCCTGTGCCACTTTTACGTTTACATTATTCTTTAATTCAACGAGAGTTTTTTCATACGTTTTCGCATCTGACACCGAAAAAAGGGCATAATCCTCTACATGTCGCAAGACAGTCACAGAATCTGTCAGTGAAGACGTTATCTGATTGAACTCCTCCTCTGTCATATCTTTATGAAAGATTGCCACAATTTGTCCGCCCGTCTTATCAAACTGTTTTCGAATCATTGCATTCTCCTGCATTGGCTGATATCCGAAAAAAATCGACAAAAGAAGCAATGTTATAATTAGAACAACCGGCTTAATATCATTTAATTTTATTTTCATTTGTATTGCTTAACCTCATCTCTATCTTCGCGTAATTTATATATCAGTCCGATTATAACGCAATAAGATGACATTTGTGTGGCATTTTCACTATTTTTCATAACCATAATTGACGAAACTTAATAAATAAAGTGAAACAGCTTCATTTTAGTCGTGCATTTTAATATAATTCATGCTATAATGTAGTGATAATACACAATTGCATTCTACTTATACATAAAGGAGTGTTATTATGAATCCACCCTTAGCAATTCAACAAAATACGATATCTCAGAAAGATTTCTGGGGCAGTTTACAAGAAGAGATGCTGACTGCCCATCAAAAGCCGACACAAGACGATTTAACGGCCTTTGTTGAACAAAGTTTTATGTTCTCCATGTTTTTCAGGGGTTGTTCCCACATGGAGCTGGTCTCTTTTAAATCTTTTCTGAACATACAGGATAACGGCTATCTTCTGATCCTGGATATGGCGCCTATCGACAGGTCTACCTATCTGGACTTTGAAATAGATCCCCTGCTTCTTTATCGCACACTAAAGAAAACCTTATCCGGGTCAAACAGTTCCATCGGACCATTAATTTCTAACCGGATGTGTATTCTGATTTCAGATAGTTCCTTACGGCCGGACGAAGCTTCCAAGAAGGATAGCATTCAGCTTGCCAACAATATCGTAACTACACTTTATCAGGAATTTCAGATTACCACCTCTGTTGGAGTCGGTAATGTACATTCAATTCATTCTATCTTTAATTCATTCATTGAATCACTTACCTGTCTTTATTACAGCAGTCCGAATCAGGTTGTACATATAAGGGATGTGAAGGAGAAGGAAGAGGATCGATTCTTTGAATATATGGAGACAGAAAAACATATGTTTGAAGCAATCCGGCTACGCAGGACAGAAGCATATGACTATTTCGGAATTATCATGGATTGGGTCAGGAATTTAAGCGATGATGCGAAACGGAATAAAATACTTGAGATTCTTGTGAACGCATTGGAGGCTTCCCGGATCGATCGGGAAAAAGAAAAATTCTTCAACTATACCGGCCATCTGAAAGAGTTATTAGAATTGGAAGGTGATCAGCTGATTGAATGGGCTTATCAGAAATTCATGTATATTACCGGTTATGTCAGACCTCAAAATACCATCGATTATTCTAACCGGATTGTACAGGCAACAAAAGAGTACCTTGAAAATCATTATACGGAGGACATATCATTAGAAGATGTCGCGGAGCAGGTTAACATCAGCCCGCAATACTTCAGTAAATTAATTAAAAAAACTACAGGATTTAATTTCATCGATTGGCTTTCCATGCTACGTGTAAAGAAAGCAAAAGAACTACTCTCCTCATCCAATATGACGGTAAAAGAAGTTTGTTTCCTGGTAGGCTACAAAGATCCTAATTATTTTAGCAGAATCTTCAAAAAACGAATCGGTCTGACCCCAAGCGAGTTTGTTAAAAATAAGACATTCAACAATATGAGCTAAAGAAGAGGCCGCTGTACATTGAAGTTACATAAGGATTAGCAAAGGTAGACCTATCATTATTCGGATAGGTTACTACCGTCTTATCCAAATAATCCATCGGATTTATCACTATCGTTTCTGTCTTATCCATTAATCTTTTAACAAATCCACTCTCTTTCGAAAAGAACTCTTTCATACTTCCATCTTCAGCCGCTTGAACCGCCAAGACATAATCAATACTGAGTTTTCCATCCCCCTGTAATGTAATTCCGCAGTTTTCTAACTCATTCTTATATAATTTTTCTAAATTTTTAAGCTCATTGATTAATTTAACAGCTCGTAAATGTTCCGTTGTCTCCTGCGTCCTTTTCTTAGCAATATGAATCAGACCGTTAAAGGTGTGCGTAAATTTCTCTACATAATCCAATATTTTATTACTGTCAGGAACAATTCTCACAAAAACCGGCTCATCCTTTGTGTCCAAAAGACTAATCTGCAACTTGTTCTCCACCAGAAATAAATTGGTTGTAATCTCTTTTTCATATCCATTCATAAGAAATGAAGCATTTTCAGGGGCCTTTTCCATTCGATTCATACCAAAAAACTCAACAATACCAATATGAAATCCATCGGTATCCCTGAAATTAAAATTTCTTTTTCCAATTTTTCCGGTTGCGTCAGATTCAATCTTAATATGACTGTATTCAGATTGTAAACCCTCTTCTACCGTGGCTGTGATCCCAGGTACACAATTGTTTAGAAAGTCAGTTACATTTCTCATCGAAACAAGATTATCCGTTCTCTCTTTCTGCAGATATGTAAGCTGATAGGTCCGATCCATAACACTCACGCTAAATTCATAGGCCCCATATTCCAGCCCCCTGGATCCATGAAACAAGTCCTTTCCCTTGTTAATCTGATGGTTGGCAAGATTTTTCACCTCTAACTGAATCTCATCCGGTATCCCATCAGTATTCTCCTGAAGCAATTGTGCGGCCAAGGTATCCCTGTCGCTCACTGCCACGGCTTTGCTGTTAAAGTATTCATTATCAGTCTGTATTATTTCTCTTAGTCTCGCTTTCAGATCAAGCGCATTCTCCTTAATTCCGATGGTATATTCCTTATTTTCTTTCGAAAGGTCAATCTTATAGACAGGGGAACGCTTGCTTAGATTTACAATATTACTGTAAACTCGTTTCAGTTCACTTCTCTTATGTGCATAACTTTTCACGTTATTATCGCTCATGTGATTCTGAATCAAATAACTGTATACTTCGCCCATGGGTAAAGATCCTCCCTTCTTCCGTCTCAATTACGTATATCCCATACTTGCATTAAATGAATAATCTAATTCTATAATATTTTCCCAATATATTCAATAGATCGATAGATATATATATATTTAATGATATATTCATCACGATCTATTAAGATCGATAGATATATATAATGATATATTCATCACGATCTATTAAGATCATGAAAGCATTCTGCATAGCGATTGTCATGAATCAAAAAAGTGCATACACACAGAACGTAACAACATCCTTGTGTATGCACTCAACTTACTCAGACACTTATTGAATTTGAATTACCTTGGAAGGACATGCCGAAACACATTTGCCGCAATTGGTACATTTACTGTAATCAATAAAAGCAAGATTGTTCTCCACTGTAATCGCATCAAACTCGCAGGCTTTTACGCACAGCTTACAGCCGATGCATCCAACCTTACAGGCTGTTCTAACATCTTTTCCTTTTTCAGGAGAACTGCAGGCTACAAAATGCTTTGAGGAGTAAGGTACCAGGTCAATAAGTTTGTTTGGACATTCCGCACTACACTTACTGCAGCCGGTACATTTTTCCTTATCCACCACGGCAATGCCGTTAACAATATGGATTGCATCAAAGGCACACGCCTTTACACAAGAACCAAATCCCATACATCCGTAGCTGCAGGCTTTATTTCCCTTGCCAGGTGCCATCACGGCTTTCTTGCAGTCTGCAATTCCATAATATTCATATTTCTTCTCTGTCTTCTCACAGGTACCTGCACATTTTACAAACGCTACTTTCTTCACTGTCTGTGCAGACTCAGTCCCCATAACCTCAGCGATCTGATCATAGGCTGCCTGATTGGCTACCGGACAGCTATTTACTGCTGCTTCTCCATTGGCGATTGCTTTTGCAAGACCGTCACAGCCGGGAAAGCCACAGCCGCCGCAGTTGTTACCCGGCAATAAGCCTCTTACCATAGCCTCTTTTTCATCTACAGCTACCTCAAACTTCTTACCGGCGACCCCAAGCAGCAGGCCAATGATTAAACCGGTTGCACCCACAATCACTGTTGCTACAGCAACACCCTGAAAGCTGACAGAAGCAAGGGCAACTACCGGGAGGAACATATTAGCTAACATCATCTTATTTCCCTCCTCTTATAATAATCCCGCAAATCCAAAGAAAGCCATCGCCATTAAACCTGCCGTAATTAAAACAATCGGAGAGCCTTGGAAGGATTTCGTAACGTCATTATACTCAATTTTTTCTCTGATACCTGCCATGATAATAATTGCAATCGTAAAACCAACAGAGGTACCAAAACCATTTACTATACTGGTAAGCAGATTATATTCTTTGGAAACATTGATAATCGCAACACCCAGTACCGCACAGTTGGTTGTAATCAACGGCAGATAAACACCAAGGGCATTATAAAGTCCCGGGCTGTACTTCTTTAATATCATCTCAACAAATTGTACCAGTGCAGCGATCACAAGAATAAATACAATTGTTTTCATATAATCAAGATCTGCTGGTACTAAGATAAAATCATATATAATACTTGTAAATGCTGATGCAATTGTAATAACAAAGATTACAGCGGCACCCATTCCGGCAGCCGTACCGGTTTTTTTGGAAACGCCGAGGAAGGGACATAAGCCAAGGAATTGACTTAGCACCACATTATTTACCAGCGCTGCGCCGATCATAACGATAATCAGTTCTTTCATCTAAATCAATCCTCCTTCTTATTATTTTTTCCTACTGATGCCTTTGATGCACAGATCTCACTGCCGCACGCTGCGCAATTTCCACAGTTAGAGGCTGCATCATCCGGTGCCAAACCATTTGTTGCAGATTTTAATTTAAACTTATTTTGAAGTGCGGTTAGTACGGCAAGAACAAAGAATGCACCCGGAGCCAGAATAAAGATGGAAACCGGTTCAAAACCTGCCGGAGTTACCTTAAAATCAAAAATCGTTCCATTTCCCAATAATTCTCTGAAGGCACCGATTAAGGTTAATCCTACGGTAAAACCAAGACCCATTCCGATTCCGTCAAATGTGGAAAGCCCTACAGGATTCTTAGCTGCATAGGCTTCTGCTCTTCCCAGAATAATACAGTTTACTACGATCAAAGGAATATAAATACCAAGGGCCGCATTCAGGGATGGAAGGTATGCTTCCAGCAGCCGCTCCAGTATTGTTACAAAAGTTGCAACGATAACGATATAGGCCGGGATTCTTACTTTATCCGGAATTACCTTCCTCAGTGCGGAAATGATCAGGTTAGACATAATCAAAACTGCCGTTGTTGTTAACCCCATTCCAACCCCATTGGTCGCGGAGGTTGTTACCGCCAGGGTAGGACACATACCCAGCATCAAAATAAATGTAGGATTTTCTTTAATCAGACCATTATAAAGTCTTTCTAACAGCTTACTCATTCACAGCACCTCCCAAATCCCCGGAATACTCCTTCAGAAAACCGATCCCTGCGTCAATGGCATAAGTGACACCTCTTGAAGTAATCGTTGCACCACTGATTGCATCAATTTCACTATCCTGCTTTGATCCGGTTTTTGTTACAGTAAACTGGTCTACCTGTTTATTCAAATATTGTCCGATAAAGTCAGGTGTCTTCGCCTTCATACCAAGACCCGGCGTTTCATTAATCGACAGGATCTTAATTCCCTGAATCTTCCCCTCCATGGAGTATCCCATAGCAAATGTAATCGGATCTTTATAGGTGTTCTTGGTGGTAATCTGTACAATATAGCCAATCAGATTTTGATTGGCATCATATGCCTGATTAACATCATCCACTGTAACAGCTTCATAGATAGCATTAAGGCTCTTCAGATCAGCTTCTTTCGCCTTCTGATTGAGTGCTGCATCTTCTTCAAAGGATTTTGCCTCAGGAAATACCGCTTTATATGCCGCTACTTTCGCTTTCTCTTCTCCAACTGCTATCGGCTCTTTTGTAATCTCATATACATAGCCGAGTGCAAGACCGGAAATCAAAGTGATCAAAAAGAGTGCTATCGCATCTCTGATAATTGTAGTTTTCTTTTTATTTTCCACTGCTTACACGCTCCTCTCCGAAAGCTTTTGGAAGCGTTACCTTCTCAATTAACGGAACCAGCATATTACAGAATATGATTGCAAAAGAAACACCCTCTGCAGATCCTCCGAACATACGGAAGATTCCGGTTAACAGTCCAAGACAGACACCAAATACAATTTTACCTACAGGGGTAATAGGACTTGTCACATAATCAGTCGCCATAAAGAAGGCACCAAGCATTAATCCACCGCCAAACACCTGCGCCATTAAGTAATTTGCATCATGTCCGTTACTTCCAAACAAAAATACGAAAATTACAAAGGTTACGATATAGGCAAGCGGAATTCTTAAGGAAATCACTCGTCTGATCAGCAGATAAGCAGCCCCAAGCAAAATGGCTACCACACTCGTTTCTCCAATGGTACCTCCGATATTTCCAAAAAACATTTTCATAAGATCAATGGATTCTCCGGCTCTTAAAGCCTCTAACGGAGTCGCGCCCGAAACACCGTCCAGCGTAACGGCACCGTATTGGAGGTAATCCTTTATGCCGGGAGAAGCAACCTTTTCTATTGCAAAGGATGTCATCCTGGCCGGGAAACTGATTAATAAAAATACACGGGCAGCCAGTGCCGGATTCATAAAATTCTGTCCCAAGCCGCCGTAAAGCATCTTCACTACAAGGATGGCAAAAATTCCGCCAAGTGCAGCAATCCATAAAGGAATGCTTACGGGAAGATTTAATGCCAGTAACAAACCGGTCACCACATCACTGTAGTCTCCCTGCGCTTTTGGTTTCTTCATTAATTTACAATACAAATATTCTGTCAATGAACACGCTATTATTGTTACCGCAATCACCAGCAGTGCCCTTAATCCAAAATTATATATCCCGAATAAACTGGCGGGAATTAACGCAATTACCACATCAAACATAATGTTTCTGGTTGTAATCGGATTTCTGGTATGGGGTGATGCCGATACATGAAACAAATCACTCAATGTCTACACCTCTTTCTTATTGATACAGAAACAATTCTTCTGGAGTTGTTTGCTGTCTTATGCTCTTTTTCTCTTATCCATTACGCTTTTTCTTGTTTCCATAATGGACTGGGTCAGATTGCGCTTCGCAGGACATACAAAGGTACAGCAGCCACAGCCGCAGCATTCCATACCGCTTAACTTGACAAATTCCTCTTCCATAGAACGCTCTCCCAGAGTTGCCAGTTGATTTGCCAATAAGCCCATGGGACAGGCTTCATAGCATCTGCCGCATCTGATGCAGGCTGATTCCTTAACAGACGCACTATCTTTTAAAAATCCCAAAAATGCAGATGATATCTTCGTCACAGGAACATTGCAGGTATACATCGCATTTCCCATCATCGGACCGCCGGAAATCATTTTCTCCGGCCGGTCAATAAAACCGCCCGCTGCTTCAAGCAGTTCCCAGTAATCTATTCCTGTACAAACATTAAAATTCTGAGGTGTTTTGACTGCATCTCCTGACACAGTAATAATTTTACGAATTAAAGGTGTACTTTTTGCAACCGCCATATAGATTGCAATTACCGTATCAATATTATCTACCACACAGCCTACATCAGAAGGAAGTTTCTTTGAGTTGAGCTTTCTTCCTGTTGTTACATAGATTAACTGACGCTCGGCTCCCTGTGGATATTTGGTTTTTAAAATTTTCAGTTCAATATTCTTTTCATTTGCCAATAATTTCTGAAAAATTTTAATTGCTTCCGGCTTATTATCCTCGATGGCAATCATACCCCTGGCATTGTCAAACAGTCTGAGAATTATTTTTAAGCCTCCGACTATTTTCTCGGGCTCCTCAAGCATCATACGGTAATCGGAAGTAAGATACGGTTCACATTCTGCACCGTTTACGATAACGTATTCAATCTTACTGTCCTCCTTAGGGGTGAGCTTAACGTGGGTCGGGAAGCCTGCACCACCCATTCCTACAATACCTGCCTCTTTAATTGCATCTCTGATCTCAGCCTTTGATAGCGTCTGATCGTCCCTTTCCTTACCAAAACCTTCCACTTTCTGATACTCATGATCATTCTCAATCACGATTGCATCTACTTTAACACCCTGTACTGTCAATCTCTTCTCAATCGCTTTCACCGTACCGGAAACAGAACTGATAATATTGGAGGATACAAAACCGGATGCTTCCGCAATTTTTTGTCCAACCAACACTCTGTCACCTTTGGCAACCACCGGTTTTGCCGGCGCACCAATATGCTGGGCCAAAGGGAATACCAGATCCCCTTTCGGTAAAAGGACAGTCGTGGGTTTATCCATGGTTAAGTCTTTTCCGTCATATGGATGGATTCCACCAAGAAAAGTTGATTTTCCCATAATCCATTACCTTCTTTCTAATTTATTAAATAATATTGTCACTATAAACTTTTGTATCGCTACAGCGATAAACATGCGGAAATTATTATATCATATTGTTACAAAACATTACATGATATTTTTGTGTTTTCCAGTAAATATACAGTAAAGAACAAAAAAAATGCTAATTCCAAAAAAACCAGCATCATTGGTGAGCAATATACATTTTTCCTGTTCTTATTATAATGAATAAGTCTCTTCCCGTCAATACGATATCCGGACTAAAATTATACCATTGGTGGTTTCTATTGGGAACATTGAAAGAAAAAAGGTATCCCTGCACAGGCCCTGCCCATACAGAAATACCTTTAACCTTTTACAGCAAACGGTCTTTTTTAGAATGCATTATTATACCTGGTCTTATGTAGATACTTCTCTTTTGTTGCCAGACCTCCTCTGATATGACGCTCCGACTTATTAAGGTCTAGTACTACCCTTGCCTTATTTGCAAGTGAGGGGTTGATTTGCATAAGGCGTTCTGTTACGTCTTTATGTACGGTTGATTTTGAGATTCCGAACTGTTTCGCTGTCTGCCTCACAGTCGCATTATTATCGATGATATAATTAGCGATCTCAACCGCCCGTTCCTCTATATAGCCTTTCATAGTGTCTGCGTTCCATTCCGGGTACGGAACGCATTCCCCCTTATTTTCGTTGTTGATACATTGTATGCAGAGAAATTTATCAGTAGTACTGGTAATTAAAAATGTATCTTTAATTACCACTTCTTTACTTCTTATTTATTCGGTGTATAATTGGAATAAATATGAGACCGGAAGAAATACTTCCACATATATCGATAACGTTCAGGAGGACATGATCATCATGTACTGTCAACTAAATGAAAGCATCACACAGATTGATGCAGCTAATATCCAGCCGGATATTTTAACCATAGGGCTTATACCGTTAGAAGAGCTGGAAAAAACATATCAGTCCCTGGGTTTTTCTGAAACCACCGTAATGGAATGTAAATACGATACCCATATTCATGGAAATCTTGATCTGTATCAGGATTATTTGTTCGGTATCATATTTGGCATTAATTCCAGACAGATGATTACCAAGCAGGACAGAATCGGTCTTTACATCAAGGAGCACTTATTCCTCATTGTAATCATTGAAGACGAGGATCACAGTGTGGAACTTAAGTTCCAGGAATTACTGGAGCATTTGAAAGTAACAAAGCTAACCATGGAACGGGTAATTTTCAGTTTCCTGGAACGACTGATCAGTAATGATTATGATTTATTAGAGCATCTGGAGGATAAAATCAGCAGCCATGAGGATAAGATTAATGCGCAGATTACCGATCATGATTTTAATCATAAAATAACCCAGATCAGAAAGAAGCTGCTCCTTTTGGATAATTATTATCAACAGCTGATTGCCTTTGGAGAAGAACTGGAGGAGAACTCCGCTGATCTGTTTTTGGAGGAGAATTTAACCTATTTCCGAATTTTTACCGACAGGGTTACCCGGTTAAGCAACAATACCCGTATGCTTCAGGACTACAGTATCCATGTAAGAGAAGCCTATCATGCGCAGCTGGATTACAGCCTGAACAGTATCATGAAATTGTTTACTGTTGTTACCACCATCTTTCTTCCGTTAACCCTTATCGTTGGATGGTATGGAATGAATTTTACCTCCATGCCGGAATTAACCTGGAAATATGGATATATTTTCGTAATCGCGTTGAGTGTGGTTGTAGCTGCCATCTGTATCATCTTTTTCAAGAAGAAGAAATTCCTATAGTCTAATCCATATTACGTAAATAACCGGACAAGTAAGTTTCATTGTCCGGTTATTTACATAATGTTTGACATTCGGTTTTACAAAGATTTCAGGAAGCCGATATATCCAGCTGATTTTGGAAACTTTGATACAGTTCCATAATCTTCTTCTTGTTTTCTACAAATACATCTACAATATCCGGATCAAAATGTTTACCTCTTCCGGCACCTATAATCTGCATAGAGCTCTCAAAGGAAAACGGTTCTTTATACGGTCTCCTGCTGGTCAGTGCATCAAATACATCAGCAACGGCAACAATTCTGGCACTTAACGGGATCTCGTTTTCCTTCTTTCCATAAGGGTAACCGGATCCATCCCATTTTTCGTGATGACCTTCCGCGATTTCAATTCCCATGACAAAGAGTCCCCTGCCCTTTTTCATATTCTCTTCTGCCGCCCTTAAAACATCTGCGCCATAGGTAGTATGCCGTTTCATTTCTTCAAATTCTTCTTTGGTCAATTTACCTGGTTTTAGCAAAATTCCATCCCTGATTCCGACCTTGCCGATATCATGGAGGGGGCTGAATCTTTCTATCATCTCAATGTAGTCCCCGGTAATCTCATTTCGAAACAGATGTTTTGCATGTAATAATTCAGCGATTAATCTGGAATAAATCTTCATTCTTTCCAGATGATCTCCCGTATCCTCATCCCTTGCCTCCGATAATTTAGCCAATGCAAGTACACCGCTGTATACCAGATCATTGATCAGTATTTTCTGATTCAGGCTGATGGCGATACTGTTCGCCAGTGTTCGTAAGAAATTCAGATGCTCTGCTTTGTACACACCTTTTTGCATACTGGAAAAGAATATAATTCCCACAGGCTCATTTGAAACAATGAGCGGCAGTGTAATGGATGCTCTGATTCCTGCATCCAGGATAATCTTATTATATGCCCGAAACGGTCTTCTTTGCGTATATTCTTCCAAATCATTGATAATCCTGGCCTCACCGGAATGCAGCAGGGCCCCCAGGCTGGTATCACTAATGAGCCAGGATTTCCCCAGTAATTTTTCCGGAAGGTCTGATATCATATCATTTGTCACGCCGTAAGAAGCCGTCAGCCTTTTCTTATCTTCATCAATCAATGCAATCCCGATATAGGTATAGGGAATAAAACTTGAAAATTTGCGATTAATAAAATTCAGCGTTTCCGTAAATGAGGTTTTATTATTGATGTTTTCAATCAGTGAAATCAAATTATTAATATTTTGAAACATCTGATTGATTTCTGTAGTGATAGGCACTATGTTTTTCCTTGTCAGATATCCGGACTTTCCCGGATTCTTGTCCAGTCCTATTTGTTCAATTCCTTTATAGAGCTGACTAAAGGGAACAATGATATATTTTACTAAATGTAATAATGTCACTACCACGATGAGGCTGGAAAAGACGATCAATCCATAAATCAAGTCTTGTGTTACTTGAGAGGATCGGATGGATTCCTGCAGGATATACTCCAGCATGGAATCACATAACTCCAGTAACTCCATATTGTTATCATTCACAAAGCGTGCTGCCTGTGCAGTCTCCTGATTTATCTGTGACGCATTCCCCAGAGCATCAATTGAAGCAGCGAATTCCTTCCACAGCTCATCCAGCCGCCGCAAAGTGGCCGCCCCGGATTTTACAGGCTTCTTAATATGTATTCGTTCCTCATTTATGATCAGCGTATCCTGATGCATGGACGATAAGGTTTCTTCAAACTTCTCCCTCGTCTGTCTTAAATTTTCTTTTAATTCCTGAAGTTCTTCTCCTGCTGTCTCTTTGTTCTGATTCTCCTGCGTTATAGCCTGCTGCTGTATCAGTACATAAATCCGGTTGACATCCTTGCTCATGAGCTGGGTGTACATTCTTTGCTTTCCGAAAAGATTGATCACCAGCTTATCCTCTATTGTCTTCTGACCGGATCGGTATTGCAAATAGGTGAAGGATATCAGGATGGTAAAAAAGGTAATCAGGATGATAATAATTGACCTCTTGATGGGTTCTAGGATTTTGTTCTTCGCATTCAAGTAGTTTCCTCCTTTGTATCAATATAACGCTGCAAAAGAAGGATATGCCATTCCTTTCGATCCTTCTTACAATGCAGCATTATATTGCGCAGCTGAATCTAACGATCCCATTTGTCACATAAAGAATTGACCTGATCTGCGAATTTTGCAAGATCTTTATTGGCACCGCCCTTATTGTGTTGAATCACCGCCAGCAGACGTTTCCCTGCATTTACAAGCCGTTCAAATACAGAACTTATTTTTGCCTCTTCCGTCTTTCTTTCTACCGGTATTACTTTGCCCTCCAGCACACACTGATTTGTCGATAAATCATAGACCGTTCCGCTGTAGGGTGCCACAGCATTATGTCCAAGCTCATCCCGAAGGTATTCTGTAAATTGAGTACAGACCGTATCATCTCCGTGTACGACAAACACCCGCTCGGGCCTCTTCTTAAAACCCTGTAACCAGGCCAAGAGTCCATCCCGGTCCGCATGGCCGCTCACACCGGCAAGCTTTCTGATCTGTGCCTTCACCAGAATCTCTTCCCCAAACAATTTCACCTCGGTTACACCATCAAGTAGGATCCGTCCTAATGTACCTGCTGCCTGATACCCCACAAATAATATGGTACTCTCCTCACGCCACAAGTTATGTTTCAGATGATGACGAATACGGCCTGCATCACACATTCCTGCAGCTGAAATAATCACCTTGGGTTCATCATCAAAATTAATAGCTCTGGACTCATCCGAGGTAATGGACGTCTTCAGACCAGGAAATGAGATAGGATTAATTCCTCTGCTTACCAGATCCATTGCCTCTTTATCAAAATAACCAGCCATATTCTCATGGAAAATCCCTGTAGCCTCAATAGCCAGTGGGCTGTCTACATACACCTTAAAATTACCATGTCCGCCAACCAGCCGATCCTCCTTAATTTTACGGATATAATAGAGGAGAACCTGGGTTCTTCCAATGGCAAAAGAAGGGATCACAACGTTACCGCCACGATCAAAGGTCGTCTGAATAACCTCACTCAATTCCTTAATATAGTCGGGACGATCTCCATGATTTCGATCCCCATAGGTTGATTCCATAATCACATAATCGGCTTCTTCTATGGTTTGGGGGTCATTGATCAGTGGTTGATTGAGGTTGCCGATATCTCCGGAGAACACTACTTTTTTTGTTATTTCTTCTTCTGTAATCCAGACCTCAATACTGGCTGAGCCGAGCAGGTGGCCCACATCCGTAAACCGGACCTCTATTCCTTCACACAACTTGAAATTTTCAGCGTAACTATGAGAAACAAATTTACGTATTACGGCAAGGGCATCTTCCATTTTGTAAATAGGTTCATGCTCTGTTGCCCCGGAACGTTTCCCTTTACGGTTTTTCCATTCCGCTTCCGTCATTTGGATATGAGCACTGTCACGCAGCATAATATCACACAAGGCACTGGTTGCACCTGTTGCATGAATCTCTCCCCGAAAGCCCCGGGCATACAGCAACGGCAGTTTTCCCGAGTGATCCATGTGGGCATGGGTCAATAATACGATATCAATCTGTGACGCGGGAATGGGAATCTCCTGATTCTCAAAGGTATCTCGCCCCTGCTCCAAACCGCAATCAATTAAGATATGCTTTCCACATGCCTCCAGGTAAAAACAACTTCCGGTGACTTCATGTGTAGCTCCTATAAAGGTCAGCTTCATAGAATAACCTCCTCGTTTGTTCTTAAATTCTTACGACATATTTTTCTATCTTTCTAGATTATTTTACTCTTTCTAGCAGTTTCTGTCAACGAATCTCATTCTGCTAAAAGCATCAATTTATCTCGATCAAGAATCTCTATTGTACCCCTGTTAATTGAAACCATTCCTTCATTTTGAAAATATTTCAGCATCCTGGTTACCACTTCTCTGGCAGTCCCCAGATGATTGGCAATTTTCTCATGCGTAGAATGAATTTCATCCGTGCCATCCAGATTGGATTGATCAATTAAAAACAAAGCCAGTCGTTTATCAAAGCTCATAAACAGCACCTGCTCCATAACCCACATGACCTCAGAGAAACGGGAAGCCATCAGCTCATTGGTAAACGCCTGAACCGCCAGGGATTCCTGTGATAATTTCGAAAATACAGAGGTAGGAATTAAAAATGCTTCTGTTTCTTTTTCTGCCTCTACATAAATATCAAAAGAAATATTTTTCATCAGGCAGGATGCTGAAAAAATGCAGATATCCCGGTTTAACAGCCGGTATAGCGTGATTTCCTTTCCGGTATCGGAAATAATAAACGCACGCACCTGTCCGCGATAGAGTAAGAACAGACCGGAACAATTCTCTGACCCGCTGTGCATGGATTCTCCCAATGCAAATTTTTTTTTGCGCAGCGATTGTATCAGCATATCCTGTTGTGTACTATTTAATTTCTTCCAAAAGGTAAGCGTTTCTTTTAAAAAATTGATTTCCTTGTCCGTCAACAAATTATAACCTCCCAGCTTATGGTGAAGATAAACAATCAAACAGGAGCCGTTTCACAACATCTTATACAAATTCATCTGACTTGTGTATAAAATAATTGTGAAACAGCCCCCATACCTTATGAGATCTTCTATTTCATTCTATTAAAGTTCTGTCTTCCAAAGACCATGAAGATTACAATATTCATATACTGCCACTACCTCATCGTCATCCAGTGCAAATACAGCTTTGGGCTCTTCTTTCGGTGCAAGATTTTTTCTCTGCCCGCCCCGTTTTGTCTGAAGATAAATCCATTGAATATAATGCTTCTCTTCCATGGGATGAAGCACACTGCCCACTTCCACTAATACGGTATTCCCAACAATGGATACCACCGGAAGGTGTTTTTCTGTCGCAGCTTCTGTTGTATTAGGGACCATCTCCTGCATCTCTTCCCCACAGCAAATAATCGGAACCCCTGAGTTGTGTATCATACCTACAATATTACCACAATGCTTACATCTTAAGAATTTTTGTTCATTACCCATTGTCATTTCTCCTTTTCGTTTTCTATTTCACTGTTTCTTTGCACAATGAATCTTCACAAGATTACGTATCTTCATACCAAAGTATGTTATTACTTCAATGACAATTATACCTTATATTTCTAACATTCTCAAGATCTCTTTTTTAGGCTTTACTCCTACGGAAGTTGCAGATACCTTACCTTCCTTTACTACCATCAGTGTGGGTATACTCATAATTCTGAATTTTTCGGCTAATTCGGATTCTTCATCTATATTAATTTTTCCGACCTTAGCAATTCCATACACTTCATTTGCAATTTCCTCCACCGTAGGAGATACCATACGGCAGGGTCCGCACCAGGTTGCCCAGAAATCCAGCAATACCGGCTCCTTAGAGTTTAATACTTCCTGATCGAAATTCTGTTTTGTAATTTTAATTGTAGCCATATAAAAACCTCCTGATATTATAATGGTGATAAGCAGTTAACACTCATATTCTCTTTGTATCCTTACTATACCACAATACGTAATATCCCTCTGTGATGTTATCACATATACAACTAATATTAAAATAATTAAGAATGCGAAAGATTTTTTGATGCATGTATCATAAATCATTATTTTCTCAGATCTTAAATTGATCCACAATTTCTGCCAGACGATGTGAATTCTCCTTCGTTTTCTCCATAAGATGGTTTATTTCTTCTGACTTGGCTAAAATATCCGCCGATTTCTCTGAGATCTCCTGTGTGCCCCGCGCCCCTTCGTTATTCGATATGGTCACTTCATGAATCGTTTTGGTTATGCTCTGAATGGAAGCAAGCAATTCTTCTGAGGTTGCACTGAATTCCGTAACCAGATCCTGTATGGTCTGGGCATCCACATAATACTGTTCTCCTGTCTCAACCATAGCTTTATAATCTGCTATGACAGTGGAATCAATAAAGTTTAAGGCCTTTTCGGAACTCGCCGTAAGGTGATGAACAGAAGTTAATACAACATCCGTCACCTCCTGTATCTGTGATACGGTGTTCTCCGAATTCTGTGCAAGTTTTCGTATTTCATCCGCCACAACAGCAAATCCTTTTCCAGCATCCCCTGCTCTTGCGGCTTCTATGGCTGCATTCAGCGCCAGCAAATTAGTCTGGGCTGTTATCTGCAGGATTGCTTCTGTTAAGACATGGATTTGTTCCACTGCCCTGGTCTGTTCAATTGAGACTTTCATCTCTTCACTGATCTCCTGATTGATATGAAATGCCGACTGCTGTGATCTGACGGCAAACTCCTTTAAATCCTGTGCCCTCTTACTGATTGCCTCTGCCACCAGGGAACCGTCCTGGGCTTTGGTTGCGATAGACTCCACAGCACTTTCAATCTGCATAGAGGTTGCACTCATTTCCTGCGCTGCTGCTGCTGTTTCTTCCATACCGACGCATAACTCCTGGGTTGTGGCGGAGACATCGTTCATATTCTGAGCTAATTTCTCCAGATTCCCGGAAGAATGTACGATATTGTCTTTTACCTTACCCGTTTCTATGATAATCTCATGCAAGGACGTTCTGATCGCTTCACTCATCTTCGTAATGGATCTGGACAGAAGACCCGTCTCATCCTTTTTCCTGAGAAGGCGCACCGGCAGTTCATGAGTAAAATCAGCTTTTGCCAGGGTGTCAAGGTGATTGGCTGCCATTCTTATGGGTTTGGAGATAAAGCCTGCCATAATGATTGATGTCAGGATAACAATCAGCATCGTGACAGCGATTAATATTAAGGTAACCCAGATGGATTGATTCAATGTATCGTACATCTCATCCACAGGGGCAGTAACAACAAGCTTCCATCCGGTTTGTGGTACTGTGGCAAAAGATGCGAGCATCTGCGTCCCGTCATTTTCACGATAAGCAGCAGACCCTTCCTCTTTTCCCATAATATCTTTCTTAAACACAACGAGCTTTTTCGTATTATTTTTTATGATATCGGTAAAGTTCTTGCCCTGAAAATCAGAATTCGGATGATAAATCATCGTACCATCTTTCGTGAGCAGAAAGGCATATCCTGTCTTTGCGGTTCTAATATTCTCCAGGTACTTATTCACGGAGTCCGCTTTAACAAGACTAAACAGTGCCCCTTTAAATTTCCCTCCATCCTTCATCGGGATTGCTATTGTAATCACCTTATTTCCCGTCAGCATACTGGGTATATTGATGCTTAATGAGGTTTCCCCCGTTTCCTTCACATCTTGAAAGTAAGACCTTTGTACCAGACTTGTTGGCGCCCCTGTTTTGGGATTAATTGCATTGCCTTCTCCATCAATTGAACCGGCATATTCCAATTCCGGGTCACTGTTATTTATGTATTGCAAAATTTTATTCGTCTCTGTCATCGGCATATCAGAAAACTCCGGATGTGCTTTATAAATTTCTGTCATCTGGGATATCTTACTGCTGATCCAGATATCCAGCTTCTCTGAACCGGAGGAAGCCAGTGCCATCTCTTCTGATTTGATACTGTTGGTTATGGACTCCCTGAATTGAAATAATTGATACAAGCCCAAACATAAAAGAGGAATGATCGTTATGGTTAAGATAAGTGCCGCAACTTTAAATCTGAGTGAATGATAAAACTTCATATGTATCTCTCCCTTCTCTTTTCTTTGGTTATGTCAAACCGGTGCAAGGTGAATCGGTTGCCCGTTTCACTGTTCATAAAATAAAAGTACCAAATACCTTGCGGTATTTAGCACTTTTGCTGTTTGACATCTTTAAGTTGTTTCCCATTATAGTAAGGCGTTTCGCCTATTCATATGGGTAATTAGTCCTATGTTAAAAGTTTTATCTTACTTATTCATACTTCCTGTTGTCACATCCAACTTAATTACGGAAAATAACCCCCTCTTCCTCGCTCATAGAATCAATGATAGCAAGCGATTCCACTCTGACTCCACTGGAGCGAACAAGCTCTCCGCCTTCCTGAAACCCTTTCTCAATCACGATTCCGGCTCCGATTAACATTGCGCCTGCATCCTTAACCAGTTTGGTAAGCCCAAGCAGCGCACTTCCATTGGCGAGAAAATCATCAATAATCAGAACCTTGTCCTCTGCCTTTAAAAATTCTTTGGCCACAATAATATCATACACCCGTCCGTGGGTAAATGATTCCACTTTTCCGGTATACACATCTCCTGCAATATTTTTTGTTTGATTCTTTTTTGCAAAAACCACGGGTACATTGAAATACTGGGCCGCAATACATGCAATTCCTATTCCGGATGCCTCAATTGTAAGGATCTTCGTGACCGTACTGTCTGAAAATATCCGCTTAAATTCTTTTCCGATTTCACCAAATAAATCAATATCCATCTGATGATTTAAAAAACTGTCAACCTTTAATACATTGCCCGATCTGATTTTTCCATCTTTTATAATTCTCTCTTTTAATAGCTGCATCTTCGACCCTACTCTTTACATTTTTTAGTATTATTATTTACCATATATTATCATATGATATTATAACTGCATGTTTCATTCCTTGCTGAAAGCCATATCCAATGTTACGGTTTCAGCGTTCTATCCTTAATATTATAATCCTATCGAATGAAATTACAATTTACAATTTAGTTATTCTAATAAGTTTTATAATTGCAGCTTATAAATAGAACATATAAAAGCCCCAAATCCGGAAAGGAGATCCTCCTTTACTGCTTTGGGGCCTTTATATCATAAATATTTCAAATTCTTTGGGCAGGTCGACATTTTCTTTCATTACCATGGTAATTGGCTTTGATAAATCCAGATTAAAAATTCCCAGCAGGGATTTTCCATTCACCGTATAATTACCTGATTCCAATTTCAACTTATCATTCATAGAAAAGGAGGCATTCACAAACCGCTCTACCTTTTCAAATGAATTGAGTAGAATATTCACTTTTTTCATTCTTATTTCCTTTCATATTACCGGATCTCCTGAAGTTCCTCCTCTAAATCCTCAGCGTCGTCCAGATCATCCGTATCATCATATTCATCTTCCTCTTCCAGTGCATCATATTCATCCTGCAAATCATCCCAGTCATCAAACAGGTCCCAAATCCCATTTCTCTTCGTGACCAGGTTATGATCCATTTGTCTCGCCATGGTTGCCCTCATTTCCGCGTTACGCTATACGCCAATAAAATTTGAATTGATTTTTCCTAATTCACATTTATTATAACAAGCAATTGTTAAATCTGAAATCAGCCTTATGTTAAATCCGTGTTATATGCACTTACCATCAAAATCAATTATCTGCTTGTTACTGTTCACTCCCAATTAATAATGAACACATTGATTTCGATAAATAATTCCGAAAAGGAGTATTGTCGCAAAACGAAGGGTTCCTTCTTTACATACGGAATAATAATCTGTAGAATAGATAACGTAAGATTATTTCATAAATTATTATAGGGGGACATCATAATGGAAATCAGAAAAATCAAACAAGAAGAATTGATTATGGTACAGCAAGTATCTTCCCTTGCTTTTAACTTTACCCTTGACATCAAAGATCCAAAGGAACATATTCATAAGATAGTTCATCAACCGGAAGATAAATGGAGTTCCTGCTGGAAAAATCACTGGGGCGCTTTTACAGAGGACGGGATATTGACCTCCTCCTTATCAATTATGGATTATCAGGTGTTTTTTGACGGAACAGTTCAGGAAATGAAAGGAATCGGTAATGTCTGCTCCTATCCTCACTACCGCCGCCAGGGAACCATACGTGAAATTTTCAGATCCATGCTTTCACAGATGTACCAGGAGAAGGTTGCCTTTTCCTATCTGTATCCGTTCAGCGAAGAGTTTTATAGTAAATTCGGATACCATAGATCCTCTCCAAAAAAGAAATGGAGCTTTGCTCTATCAAAAATTCCCACAAATTCCTATCACGGGAACTTTTCTCTCTATCAGGGTGAAGATAATATCTCTGACTTTAAAACAGCCTATCTCTCCTATGCTAAAAATATAAATATGATGGTGGACCGGGATGACTTTGACTGGGATACACTTAAAAAGGCAAATCCGTTTAAAACAAATACGCAAGCCTTTGTATATAGGAATGAAGACCAAGTACCCAGCGGATATTTTATTTTCCACAAAGAATTTTGTGAGGGTAGTACTGTTTTTAGCTGCAATGAAATTGCATTTGACGGATTCGAGACGTTAAAGGCCATTCTAACCTTTATCAAAACATTCTCCTCCGATTATCATTATGTAGAGTTTTACACACCGGAATGTTATAAGCTCGATTATTTCTGCTCCGACTATCCGGCATCCAATCAAAAAAGCGCACTCAGTATTGAGCCCACCGGTATGGCAAGAGTAGTGAATACCGAGCAGGTTCTGTTGAATGCCTGCTATAAAGGAGACGGTGACCTTACGCTGGCACTTACCGATGATTTTCTGCCGGCAAACTCAGGTATCTATGAAATTAAGTTTCAAAACGGTAAGGCATACTCTGTGTTAAGATCCTCCGGAAATGCCGCCGATATAGAGATGAGAATTCAAGAGTTTAGTGCAGCTATTTTAGGGAATTATTCTGTTACTGATTTTAATTTCATGGATCATATTCAGTTAAATTGCAGTCCAAAAAAGGCTGACAAAGTATTCTATCGGAAACCAAACTGGATTAATAACGCTTTTTAGTTTTATAACTGGTAAGCCACTGTTGTATTCTTTCGTTTGGACTTTGCCTGATAGAGTGCATGATCTGCGGTAGTGATCAGTTCTGCCAAAGAACTGTCATTGCCGGGGATCGTGCAGCATATACCAAGACTGACGGTAATGTATTCCAGCTCAGCCTCGGTGATAAGAATCCGTAAAGTCTCTATTCTTGTTCTTAGTTTCTCTCCCGTCTGATATGCCTGGTGCGCATCCGTCTGTGTTAAGACAAGAATAAATTCATCTCCCCCCAGTCTTGCCGCAAAATCATGGGTATCTCTGAGAACATCCGATATAGACTCCGCAATTGCCACAATACAGTGATCTCCTGCCAGATGACCGTAAGAGTCATTCACTTGCTTAAAGGAATCAATATCAAGCATGATGATGGAAATCGGAAGCTGATTTTGTCTGCTATATTCCCAGGCTTCTGTCATGGTCTCATCAAATTTGCGCCGGTTATAAAGACCGGTTAAGCTATCAGTACCTGACAATTTTTCCAGCTGCTTATTTGCCTTTCGTAACCTTTGATTTAAATCATTCAGGTCTTTATTTTTCTCTTCAATCATTAACTCTTTCATGTAATCTTCCACTTTATTCTTCCATAAGCTATGGGAGATTACCAGTGCCACTATAATTACAATGGTTGAATTTCTTGCATTATCATATAATTTTTCCGGTGATATCTGGACTTCCTGCAGCAGACAAAGGAAAACAATATGTACGATCAAGAAAATACCGATTAAAACTCTCGTACGAAACAATGGGAATATGGCAATACAAAGGGTTGAGATTATATAGACGATGACCTCACCGGACACATATTGATCCACCAGAGAATATGCTGCACACCACAACTGCAGGAATGCGGTAAATGAGATCATGCAAATCATATGATTTCGTTTATTCTCCAGTATAGTTTTAAACTTATAGAAGATAATCAGATAAAGTATCATCATACCTATGATTACCAGATATAAATCCAGATAAAGTACATTGGGGAAATCAAATCGGGTTGATTGCTTTATAATGAAAAAGCAGGGTAATAATATCAGATGTGCCATAAGAAAAAAAGCCGTGGTTGCCTTCGCACGGTCCAAATTAATTCTTCGGATTTCCATATCAAAATCCTTTCTCCTGCTCTGTGGTATCTGAGACGAAAACCAATCTTTTATCTTACTTGTGTTCATATGTTTCCCCCTGGAGAAATAGTAATTTTGTGTGTCTGAACGCGAACAATCCCGTTCATAGCATAAATGGTATTCCATTTTTTTCTTATTGTAAAGAGTAAATATATTATCTGACCAGCCTGCCCTTTTTAAAGCATAAGGGATGGATATGCTGTTACTCATTCGGAACATAAAAAACAAACCGCAAGGGAAGCATATCAGGTTTCTATGCTCCCTTCCGGCCAAAGCTTTATCTCTATTCTATTCGTTCCGACTACTCCGTCAGGGTCAAATTCAGAGTAAAGTCATCACATAATTTATTCTCACTTCTAATGTTGGTGTCAAAATCATATTGCTCTTCATATAGGGCCAAGGTCATACTCTTAGCTTCTTTCGATAAATAATCATTGAACTCATTGTTAAAATCTGCCGGTCCGTCATAAATAGAGAATGTCATGGTTCTTTGATCCTCGATATCATAGATGGGGTAATACAGGTACTGATTTCCCAGATCATCCTTTGCTTTAAAATATACAATAGGGAATGCATCCTCACCATCCGGTCCCGGAATCATTCTGGCATATACTTTAAGTCCGGTGTTGGTAACCGCATATCCGGTGATCGAAAAACCGGTTCCGTTTAAGGACAGCGTATTAATATCCAGAACAGACTTATCAATATCATTGGTATATTTTCCTGCCTCTAACGTATATTGGACAACACAGTGACCGCTAAATACCTTATTCCCCGCAATGATGTCCGAATAATCCAACTTAATATTCATATCCTGATGATAGTCCTTATCATTTAAATAAATCACCAGTTCCTGCTCCAGTTCGTGGTCCGTGATCGAAATATCGTTTACCTCATAATAAAAGAAGGGTTTTGACACTGCCGTATCATCATTCAAAATGTCATTAATGTTCTTTCCGTCAATGAAAATATTACAGCGGCCAAATTCATCGGTATAGAATACACTTCGCTTTTTATATCCCAGGTCCTCCCCCAATGTTTTAAATTCCGAGATATCTTCGTCAAAGGTAAGTTTATAGTTAACTCTGATCCTGGCATCTTCTCGGGAAACACTGATCAGGTCCATATTAACTCCATCTGTTTCGACAACCGTATTGATATTCTCTACATAATCGTTTTTGGCATTCCCATGGATAAATTCCATGAAACTGGTTACGGTTTCCATAGCCATGGCATTAATATCCTCATGAAATATGGTAGTTGCGACGACCATTGCTGCCGCCGCCGCCCCAATCACATATTTGCCCGCTTTCCTTTTCCTGCGTCCCGGTGCAGACTGTCTGATATTTTTTACCACCGCCTTCTTTTCCTCCCTGGTCAGTTTAATTCTCTTATAGTCTTTCATATCCACATAGGAATCATTTAATAAATCATAGATATCCTTCAATCAAGGCACCTTCTTTCCATTGTTCGCTTAACCTTCTTCTTTCCCCTGGAAAGACGGTTATATACCACTTCCCGTTTTATTCCCATTTCTGTGCTGATCTCATCGCTGTCCTTTTCCTCAAGAAAGTATTTGATGAAAAGACGCTGGTCTTCCTGATTCAGACAACGAATTAAACTCAGGAACTCCTTTTGAGCTTCCCATTCCAGTATCTTACCGGCTACATTCTCCGGGGATTCAATTTCAAGTTCATCAATATTTTCAAACTGTACTGCTTTGCTGCGAACTCTGATATAACTGATGGCTTTATATTTGGCTATAGCCGCTGCCCAGTTTGTAAAACTTCCCTTTATCTCATCATAACTGTCAATATGCTCCCAAATTGACAGGAAAACATCATTCATACATTCATCGCAGGCATCCGGATACCCAAAGAGATGTTTATGAATAATAGATTTTATCATCCAACCATGATGATCCATAAAATAATCCAGTGCATTTTCCTGATGTTTTCTTAACAGATCAACATAATTTTCCTCCGTAACTTTCAAAATTTGCCCCTCCTTTATTCCTCTCGAAGACCTTCTGTATATTACTTCGCATGGTAGCGATGAAATCTATCCAAATTTCAAAATTATTTTTTAGCATACTTCTTTTTGATCACAATCAATTCAAATTCTTTCTTTTCCTCATTATTTTAACATGAAAATAAGTGTAAATGTAATCCAAAGATTAACATCTGTACCCCAATGAATCAGGACGTATTCATCCTTTAAATGCAATTTATATGAACCGGTACAAATAAATCCTTATACTATCATTCGCCTTTGCCAAAGATAATATAAGGATTTTACCGTTTGCTGATTTAGGATCATACTGATTCTTAAGCCCCAATGATATGAATTCTTCTCTTCTCTATTATTTCCTCATAAATATCAAAGAGTCCTTCAAAGATTTTATCCCAGGATCTGTTGACGCTATATTCCCTTCCACCTGTTTTGAGCTGATCTCTGAACTCAATGTTCTGCAGCAATTCTTCCATCGATGTGCTCAGGGATTCACAGTTTCTTTGCTGAAATATCAAGCCTGTTACCCTATGCTGAATAATTTCTCCAACACCGCCGGCATCGGCTCCGATCACGGCGAGTCCAGAAGCCATGGCTTCCAGCACAACATTTCCAAAGGTTTCTGTTGAGGACGGACATACGAAAATATCACTGGATGCATAGATTTCTGATAGCTCCTTCCCCCTTTTAAATCCGGTAAATATGGTGTCTTTCGGAAACATTTGCCTGCATTTTTCAATATATGGACCATCTCCCGTTATTATCATAACAGTCTGATCAGGATACTTTTTCTGTATCCTCTGATAGCTGCTGCTTAAAATATCCAGATCTTTTTCAAAGGACACTCTTCCGACATAAAGAAATGCTATTTTATCCCCGATTCCCAGCTCTTGTCTCAGCCGGTTACTGCGGTTCATGGGATGAAAGTTCTTGTAATCAATGCCTCGTGAGAATAATTTTGTATTATGAATCCCATGGCTGTGAAGCAATTTTTGCGCGGCAATCGAAGGACAGAGGGTGACGTCATTTTGTGTATGAAACCACCTCATATAATTCCAGATCGGATTTTTTAAGAACTTCATGTTATAATAATCGGTGTACTGGGAGAAATTGGTGGTGTAATTTGATATTGTGGGAGTCCCATGCCGCTTTCCATAGTTTAATCCTGCGATCCCCATATTAAACTCCGTCATAATGTGAATTACATCCGGTTGAAAATCTGATAGGACAGAAGAAATACGAAATGTATTAGGGAAGGTAATTCTTGATTCAGGATAAAAAATAAATTTAATACTGTAGAATCGTTCAATACCATCGGTCTTCATCTGTTCCTCATCATATTTTGGTACGAAAATTTTATATTCTATCCCTTTTTCCTCATAATATTGAACTAGTTTATTTAATGTATTGGCTACGCCATTTACTTGAGGATAAAATGTATCTGCAAATAATGCTATTTTCATATCCTTCCTCCTTTGGCACTTAATAATGTTTCCCATGCCGGTTTTGCTTTCTAATAGAAGTTTACTATAAATCCTATTATTTAGTTCAAATTGTGTGTTAATTGTTTCTTATATTTATGTAAATCTGTGAAACTGATGTTAAATCTTATAAAAACTGTAAAAAAGCAAAAAAAGCCGTTACAGGTAAATCTTACCTCCGGGATAACATCCCCGTCCGATAAATTTCTGTAACAGCTTCTTGATACGTCTCATTTCTTTCATTCGTAAATTCAAAATCCTTCCTAATGGATTTGGCGATAGGCCAGCTTCCCTAGAATTATGAATGAAGACCGCTGATAAATAACATCACATTTAAAACCGTTAGTACTATACCGATTGCCCATAGTGCAATACGATCCATTAAGGAATTTTTATATTTTCCCATCACCTTCTCTGAAGAGGTCAGATAAATTTGAAGAAATACCGTAATGGGCAGCTGGATACTAAGTAACATCTGGCTATAGATCAACCCTTGAAAGGGATTTGTAATCATGAATATTACTACTGTGGCCAAAAGCAATATTCCGATGACACCAATCTTTGTATGTCGGTCTTTAAAGTCGTAAGCTTCCCCAAACGCTCCCGCAAATATAGTACCTCCGGCGATACCGGCGGTCATCGTGGAGGATATGCCGGAGAATAATAAGGCTACTCCAAATATCACTGCCGCAAAATTGCCAACGATGGGAATCAGCATCTGCTGTGCCTGACCAAGTTCCTCCACAGCAACATGATTCGCAAAGAACGTGGTTGCCGCCAGAATGATCATGGAGCTGTTAATCGCCCAACCGATGATCATGGAGAACAGCGTATCCATAAATTCATATTTCAGCTGCTTCTTAATTACAGCATCCTCCTGAAGGTTCCATTGTCTACTTTGTATCACTTCCGAATGAAGGAACAGGTTATGGGGCATCACTACCGCACCCAGAACAGACATTATGATTGGCATAGACCCTGCCGGAAACTGAATGACTGTCCACCCATGAACAGCCTCTTTCCAGCTAATATTTACCAGGCAGATTTCATACAGAAAGGAAATGCCTATCACGGAGACAAATCCGATAATCCACTTTTCCAACCGCTTATAAGAATTAGAGAATAATAGCCATAGTATCAATACCAATACAAGCACGGAACCTAATTTAACAGGAATATGAAACAGCAGATTTAAGGCAATGGCACCTCCAAGTATCTCCGCCAGAGCCGTCGATATTGTTGCAATGATTCCTGTTAACAAAATCAGTCTGGAAAGCCAGGGTTTTAAATGCTTATGCGCTGATTCCGCCAGACAATCTCCCGTCACAATACCCAAATGTGCAACATTATGCTGTAAAATAATCAGCATCACCGTGGATAGCGTCACCATCCATAACAGCTTATACCCATATTCGGAACCGGCCGCAATGTTAGATGCCCAATTTCCAGGATCAATAAACCCAACGGTAACCAATAGCCCCGGTCCTATATAACCCAGCAGTTCCTTTAAACCAAACCCCGGCTTATGACCCCTGGTACTTAATATATTGTTTAATTTCATCCGTTATGTCATCCCTTCTCTTGTTATCAATAGAACATTATTATATACCTAATCCGGATTACATTCTATCTCTTTCCAATTCATCGTCATATTTTTTACAAGAGAATGGACGATACAGCTTATAAATTTTTATACCAGTTCCACATAAGCAATCCCATGAGGCGAAAGAAGAAATTCAAGGATTGTTTCCTCACCCTCTATCTTTATGTCAGGTTGAAATACAAAGGCATTGGAGGAGGCATATAACTCTTCCAGCTGTTTTGTATTCGGATAGATCGGAGCGCCAATCTCCTTCCACATATGATATGCATTCCCATGATCTTCGTCAACAAGATAAACCTTTGCTGAGGTTAAGCTTTTATGTTGGATACGAAGACTTACCGTTTGCTCTTCTATGTAAGAATCCGGTACATGATGATTATAAGCAACAATACAGATCTTCTCCTCCTTTACAGATGCCAGCATTCCTACCGTTTCCTGCTCTTTTGTTACAGGCAGTTTCTGAGCTCCCATACGGTGGAGAAACTCAAAGGTATGATAAGCGGCTTTGGGAATACCATGAACGGTCTGTAATCCGTATCCGCCGTAGAACTCACCGGCAAATTGTCCGCCCTCTTCAAAAATATCTGTATAGGTCCAGAAGGAATAAGCTTCCACCAAATCCATATTATCAATTATCGTTTTCATAACAAGAGCTGCTGTATAAGGTGTATCATGAAGTTCATCAGGATTCTTGGCTGAACTGTTCCATTCCGTGTAATACAGCGGATATTTACCCCCTTCCTTCTTTGCTTTTACTGCCATCTGAGTAAGAACTCCTCTGTCATAATATTCTTTAGAGACCTGGCCGGACCAGAGAGGATCATCGGTAGGATAATGATGGGTTGATATAAAGTCCAATGGGATGCCTTGAGTTTCGCAATACTGAATCAACTCGGTAATCCATGCATTATTTGACGTAGAAGGACCTCCTACCGGCAGGAGTTGATCGACCGATTTAATTGCCCTTGCTGTATGACCATACAATTCAAAATAATCCTCCTGTGTCCCTTCAAAAAAGAATGACAGATTAGGTTCATTCCACACTTCAAAAAACCACTGCCTAACCTCCCCTATCCCATAGCGTTCTATAAGATGTACTGTCAGATTTACAATCAATTCACTCCACTCAACATAACTCCCAGGAAGTGAAATATTACCCAGATAATGAAAGCATGTTTTCGAAGTTGAGGCCAAAGCTCTTGGCATAAAGCTCAGTTCAATAAATGGTTTCATCTTGGTTACAAGCGTTCCATCGTATCGTGAAACGGATTAAGATCAAGATCTTTTCTGAAGCAAACATTAGGTTGAGAAATCTCCTTCCCCCCAATATAATCTGGGATATAGATGCTGCTAAGGCGGCAAAAGGAGGTTAACATGCAGCTTAAGGTAATACCTGATGACTATATCATCAATGCACCCATGTATTTTCCCATGGGAATTGTCCAATCCGACTTTGTAATAAAAGCAATTCAGGTAAAAAATGATATGCCTGTTCCTGTAAGGATAGAAGAGATTAATTATCAGCTGAATTGCATGGGAAGGAAAATCGGAGAATTCTGTTACAAGGACGATGCTCTTCAAATTCTTACAGAGGAATTTCCGAACAAGATACAGCACTGCAGTGACTGGGATCTGAACGTTATGATTGGCAATGACAAATTCTGGGATTCGAGTCAGCTATCAAATTCTCCCAGCCTGCTGCCCGGACAGGAAATTGGGATATTAAATGAGTATTTTATCGTATTGTATCATCTGCCGATAGATGAGCTTAAGATCACAATAACCTATGATCAGGAAGGCAACCATATGATCCTAAGAAAAACTCTTCCGGTGATCGTATATCGGACAAAGAATTCCTATACATTTCCGGTAAAGGGAGTCTGGCAGGTTAATGGGAATTACGATTGTTTCGGCGCCCACAGGACCCAATATTCCATGGAATTTGCATTTGATCTGGGAAAACTGGATGTAGATCGGATTCATTCAAAGGATGAAGATTATTCCTGGTACGGAGAAAATATTTACGCAATTGCAGACGGAGAAGTAGTAGATTGTTTTTGTGATGCAACACTGAGAATCGGTTTTCCGGTGGATGAGGAAACAGACGAGCAAATTTTAGCTCAGAGAAATGCGATCATAAAAAATTACGGCTATATGCCCCTCCAATGCGGCAATTATGTTATTCTAAAACATGATCATGAGGAATATTCTCTTTACGGTCATATGATCCCTCAAAGTCTGCCCGTTAAGAAGGGAGATTATGTAAAGCAGGGACAAATGCTTGGTAAGATAGGCAATACCGGAAAGTCTGCCTGCCCCCACCTTCATTTTCAGTTAATGAACGGACCGGATTACGCTTCCTTTCGAGGATTACCCTGTCACTTTACCAATATAAAAGATTCTATGGGAAATCACCTGGAACTGATTAATGAGGAATACACCATCATATCCACCAATCATGACCTGACGTAACATCTGTAACTAATGCAAGACAAGCTGGTGAGCAGCTTGTCTTGCAAATAATAAAAATGTGTCGCCCGGCAAATAATCGATCTGACAATTTTACCGGCGACACATTATCATCTCAAGAGAAGGATTCAGAAATAATCTTAATTCAAGCTGTGATCTCCTGTAATAAATCCAATATCCCATTGTCTTCATAAAAGGTCACTATTTCCTGTTTCCCGTTATATCCCTTACGGATGAATATCATATCCTGATATACACACACCATCAAATCATAATTGTGCCCATATTTACGAGGATACGTACTCCAGATCAGGATTGATTTTGATGTGAAGCCGGATTTGTGAAAGGCAGCTTCCAGCGCTCTCTCCTTCTGTGCATTCACCGGTTGCAGGGTCTCACAATAAGTAATGAGCTGTTCCTTCTGTTCCTCATTCATAGTAACATCTACCTGATGCCCCCATCCGCCTACGTGAATAGAACTTGGTTCAGATGTATGAATAACAGATACAATTAAATCGCAATTGATCAGATACCCTGCCCATATCAGCAGCGTAAGGATAACTCCCGCCAAAGCTGTGACCAGCTTCTTAACCCATGATTTGTGATATAAAAATAAGATGATCTCCGTGATCAATGTCATGACAAGGAAGACGACCATCAGATTGGCATATCCCCTGGGCTGATTCATATTGGTCAATCTGGAATTACCATAAGTCAAAAGAAAAGACTGCAGCCGGAAGGAATAATGACTTGAGACCCCGTACACCACCAGTGAGGTAAAAACAAATGCGATGATCCAATCCTTTCTTGATGTTATCTTAATAAATCTCATACACCCTGATCCTTTCTTATCGTACGAGTTCCCATAAGGCTTCCCGTCTCATAATATTCTTTCACATAACCGGCAAATTCCTTTGAGATCGTATAGGCGGAACCATCCTGCGTAATCAGATAGCATTCCTTTGTATTGATTTCTGCCACCATGCTTCTCATACCCTTCTTATAGTAAATCTTAAGGGGAATTTCATCCTTCCAATTTCTCTCTGCCACCTTTTTCGTTGCTAAGCCGTCGTAAAAGGCCAGAATTAATTTCGCTGATCTTTCTTCATCCGTAATCGTTTCTGCCTGGTCTGTCGATATCAAATAAAAGTACGACACATCCTTCAAATGATTATTGTCATATGTTACCTTAGCATTAACCCCATAGACGGAGCCAATAAAGATCAGAATCACACCAATCCATACAGCGAAAAACTTTACAAACCGCTGCATAGTAAATATCCTTTTGTCCCCTGTGAAGTATGCCAGGCCTCCGTAGATTGCTCCTCCAAGCAGTACAGGAGTGACATGCTCTGCCAAAAAGTCGGCCACAAAACTATGAATAAAAAATTCTGTTTCATTTCGTAAGAAGGGGCTGATAGGAAGCATCTGATCTGTTCCGATGATTGAGGTATAAATTGCCTCACTGATCTTATAAGGTATGGCAAAAATGATCTTCGTTACAATAAATGAATCTCTGGTATAGGTGTATCCGAACCAACCCATGATCATTCCCACGATGGTAAACACAATAATACGCAAGGTTCCTGATTTGAATTTGGTGACTCTCTCGAGTAATTTTTTATCACCACTATCATATTTTACCACAGGAATCTCTATTTCTAACTGTTTATCTTCCATCCAATCACCTGCTTTGCCCCTCAGAATTAATTATTAAATTCTCTTTTAACATTATTATTTTCATCCTTTTCCTGATTTTCTGCATCATACAGCTTTCTGAATTTCTGCCTTGCCCGGTATAATCTGCTTTTTAACACTTCCACACTGACATTGATGATTTGTGACATTTCTTCATAGCTTAAATCTTCATAATCCCGAAGAAGCAGAATGGTTCGCTCATTTTCATTTAATGCCATCATAATTTCTCTGATTCGTTCTCCGTGTTCCTTTTGCAGCATACTTTCTTCCGGTTCATTCAGATATGGTCCCGGTGTTAATTCGAGAATCTGCTCCTCCAGCAAGAGCGGTCTTTTCTTCCTTGCATAGGTCAGGAAAGTGTTCCGGGCAATTTTGAGGGACCAGGTTTTGACATTCGCGGTTCCCCTAAACTTTCCGATATTCAGAAATATTTTCAGAAAGGTCTCCTGACTCAAATCCTGCGCAAGCTCTTTATCCCTTGTCATATATAGCAGGTAACCGTATACGGCGTCTTTACTTTGTTCATATGCAGTTGAAAATTTCATATTCCTATCCTCATTCCTGCGAATGATCCTGCGCTTTCCCCGGTTTGGAGCGGTCATTCTGCCTTCCATGTAATTGAATTCGAATTCATCTATATAGACTACTTGATTTCCGAAAAAGTGATGCGCTTATAAGATTATTATTTTTTATTCAAAACAGTGTTGGAGCCTTTTTCATGATTACGGTAAGAGATTCAATTCGTATTGATCCATCAATACATATCTGGGATTAATAATCTTTAGCTGCAGCTCTCCCTTATCTTGTTCGTTTAACATATAGCTTACCGTACTGATCCTGTTGTCCCTATCATTCTCCAAATAATATCCAACCGAATTCTTACCGGTAAATTCTACCCCTACAAGCTGTATCATGTCATCCGGGCATCGATACTCCAGGTTTATTTTCAGATAACCATACTTATTTCCGATATCTCCCTTTTGGCGCTCCACACTGGTGATGATCACGCTTCCATGTTCCAATACAACCTCCTGATTCACCTCAACTATGTCTCCTTCTTCCATGATGGTCGGATCTGCCTCCGGGGAAGGATCTTTCCCGCGTATCGGATCTGCCGGTACGGGCAACTCTTGTGGAAGAGGAAGGGTAATATTCTTTTCCTCTTTGGATTCCACCACAATATATGGAATGGATAATTTAAGATCTCCGGCACCATCACTGACATCAAAAAGAAAGGCTGCGTTAATCCCTGTCCCGTAATAGCTTGGCGGGGTATAATTTTTAACCCCTTGATCCGTGTTTAAAACCATCTTTTTACCGAAATAGAATGGGTTAAATTCTCTGTCAAAGCTGATGAGATTATAGTCTGAATTGTTAACCGGATAAATGTTAACACTGAGCTTACCCTCCTTTTGAGTCGCTGCCGCAGTAAGGCTGATTCCATTATGCTCCTGGGTATCTCCGATTTCATTCAAATTATGATATTGATCTATTTTCACTAACTTAAATTCTGCTTTGATATCATAATTTTCACATACTAACGTATAATTTTTTTTTGAATTAATATAGTTTGAATCTATTTTAATTTGATAATTGCAGCTATAGGAATACCGATAGTCTGATAAGCCGCCGCCTCTGCTGTTGACAGTCACTGCAAATCTCTCTTTTCCGGCAAGAAGGTAAACTTTAGGGTCCGTTCCTCCCTCTTTCTCTTCCCGCTTCCGCTTCTCACCCTCTGCATACATCCCCTTTATATCAAATCTTACCGTCATAGTATCATCCATGACGGTAACATATAATATATCAAGGGTCGTTTGTCCCCTGGTCACAGATACCTGATCTTCCAGACGATAGCCGGCTTCCTCATTATTTTCTACAATTCCAACACCCGGAATCAGACTTAACATATTCTGAACAGCTAGAACGATATTGTCACGGAAAATCGCGGCAAATATTAACAGCAGTATGACAGCTGCAGCGCTATAACGTCTCCACAAGTTACTACTTATCCCTGTACTGCGCTCCGCTGACAGCTCCTCTTTACTCCCATCATATTTCATATCAAAGGAATTCCTCCTCCCAAGTTTTTCGAAGGTCCTTTTCTTAATTTCCTGAATATACTCCAGATCCGTCAATTCTTTCTCTTCCCTCATATCGTCCAACAGCTTTGAGGTTTCCTCCAAATTCAGGTCCTCCATCAACGAGTAAATGCGCTCTTCTACTCTACCATTATTTTGTGGATATTTGCTCTTTGACACCATTCTCATCTCCTTCCAGCAGAATTCTTAATTTCTTCAAGCCTCTCGATATTTTTTTATCCACCGTATTATCCCGCAGCTTTAATAGTGCGGCGATTTCTTTCGTCTTCTGACCCAGATAATATTTTCTGATAAAGATCTCTTCATCCGGTTCTCCCAGGGTCCTTATTGCCTGAAGCAATCCTGCTCTTTGTTCCTTACGAATTGTTACCTGCTCCGGTGTGCTCTGTCTCTCCACCAAATGCTCCGAAATCTCATCCAAACAAACATTACGGCTTATGACCCCGCTCAGCCTTCGAAACAAATCAATTCCTTTATGTTTGGCAAGAACGGCCAGATATCCTTTGACAGAACCTTTGGACAGATCAATCTGCTCTTTCTGCTGATAAAACTCCAAAAACACATCACTGATCCCTTCCTTTACATCCTCTGTCGAACCTACAGAGGAAATTCTGGAATAAATAATACTGTAAATCAGTCCTGTATATTGATCAATCAAATCTATCATCGCCCGGTCCGGATCAGTTGTCATTTTCTTTAGCAGTTCACTATCCTTCATTACACTGCCCCTCGCTTTCTGTGATCACTCATCGTTATATTCGCAGGATGCAAACGTTTTCTGACCTAATCTTAACATTTTTTTATGTAAAATGGAATTTTTACTGATTTTAGCATTAGGCGGAACCGTACCTGTCACTGGTGGCAATCTTATTACTACACCCAAATGATATTTAGTTGAAATTGTTGTTATCAATGATATAATTTGTAAAGAGTATTTATATTTTGTTCGTTAGGAGAAAGTTTATGAAAGATATATACACACAAGGCATCTTTAAAAATACAATGGCGAATATGAAATGGGACGGACATAAATGTATTATCTACATATTGAAAGCAAATAAGTTCTGAATCCTGAACCTCACTAAATTCCTGCCTATATTTATTTAGCTAATATAATAATATCAATTATTAAATCCACAATTGTTTTCAGCTACGAATTAAGTAATCAAAAAGGAGTTAAGATATAATGCAACCAAAGATAATCATATTAAGGGGTAATTCGGGAAGTGGAAAAACGACTATTTCAAAGAAATTGCAAAAAAAATTAGGACATGGTACATTGCTTATTCCACAAGATGTAGTAAGGCGAGAAATGTTATATGTTAAAGACGGTGTGGATACAAAGGTAGTTGACTTATTAATACACCTTATTTTGTATGGAAGAGAAAATTGTACTTATGTTATATTAGAAGGTATTTTAGATTTCTCATGGTATTATAGGTTGTTTGAGACAATAAAATATGAGTTTGGCAATGGAATATATGCGTATTATTTTGACATTCCATTTGAAGAGACGGTACATAGACATAAGTCAAAACCAAATGCTAATGATTTTGGAGAAACTGAGATTAAAAGATGGTGGAAGGAAAAAGATTTTATTAATTTATTTTCTGAACAGATTATAAGCATAGACATGATGGAAGATGAAATTGTTGATATGATATTACATCATATTGAGACAGGATTAAATTCAAATTTATTAGGATGAGGAGATATGTAGTTAAATCGTAATATTTTATTATTGTCAACTTAAAAGGAGGGAAACCATATCCATCCTTCGATTATATTACTATACCAATATTATTATCTAACAGAGCAAAGGCAAATGATATGGCTCAAATTTAATTAATTGTTGGCATTTAAACTAATGCACTGGTGCCATGTGCATTAAAGCAACTGCAATTATGACCCGATTAAAAAATCCCTAGAGTTTTGATGCATATTCATCCGTTAAAGAAAGCAAACACCCTTACTACCGCATATATGTTAAAAACTTTATTATCTACTATGTTGTAATTGATGATGAAAATGATGAGTCCAAAATTATGGAAGTCAGACGTATCTTATATACTCAACAGATTTGATATTAAAACTACATCCTAATCATAGCGGTTTATTATTGGAACTTGCTTCATCACTGACTCAAAAAAGTAATGATAGCAATGATGTTGCTTTGGTTGAAGAAGCAATTTAGTATAGTCAGAAGTTGTTGTACTTCATAAAATTTATATGAGTGCAATTTCTTAATCTTAATAATTTCCATCTAAATAATCTCCACCCCTAATTGGCATAATAATTAAATAAGTTTACTTGTATAAACAAATTTTCCAATAAGGAGTGTGTCTATGAATACTACCGAACATGTAACAAATAAGGGGCAAGGAACAACACGAATCCCGAATAAATTGATTGATGAAAAATCCCCATACCTCTTGCAACACGCTTATAACCCGGTCAAATGGTATCCCTGGGGTGACGAAGCCTTCAAAAAAGCAAAGGAAGAAAATAAACCAATCTTCCTCTCCATCGGTTATTCCACCTGTCATTGGTGCCATGTCATGGCACATGAATGTTTTGAAGATGAAGAGGTTGCCGCTCTGCTCAATGAGCATTTTGTGAGTATAAAAGTGGATAAGGAAGAACGTCCGGATATTGATACCATCTATATGACAGTTTGCCAAACCTTCACCGGACACGGTGGCTGGCCGCTCACCATCCTTATGACCTGGGATCAGAAGCCGTTCTTTACCGCAACCTATATACCCAAAAGTACAAGATATGGAATGCTTGGATTGATGGATCTGTTAACTCAGGTTCATAACGAATGGGAGGATACGAAAGAAGATCTGGTACTGACAGGAACAAAGCTCGCCAATATTATGAAACATCAATATGAGAAGAGATCCGATTCCGGTACGGTATCAAAGGATCTAATTTCTCTTGCTGTAACTCAATTAAAACAGAATTTTGATCATGATTACGGTGGTTTTGGCAATGAGCCTAAATTTCCCACTCCCCATAATCTTATGTTCCTGCTTCAATATGCAAGCCTGGAAGCTGATGAATTCTCTCTATTCATGGCGGAGACCACTTTAAAGAGTATGTACCGGGGTGGGATCTACGATCATATCGGATATGGCTTTTCAAGATACTCCACCGACGCGAAATGGCTGGTACCACATTTTGAGAAAATGCTCTATGACAATGCTCTGCTCGCAATCACCTATCTGGAAGCTTACCAGTATACGAAAAACCCCTTATATCAGTCTGTTTCAGAACAAGTTTTAAACTATATCGATCGTGAGATGACCTGTGCAGAGGGCGGCTTCTACTGTGCCCAGGACGCAGATAGTGAAGGACGTGAAGGAAAATACTATATTTTTACACCGGAAGAGATCTCTTCTATCCTGGAGAATGAGGATGCCTCCCACTTTAATCAATATTTTGATATAACAAAGCATGGAAATTTTGAGGGAGCTTCCATCCCGAATCTGATTCATAATGATGATATAAAACCGGATAACGAAAAGATTCTGCGCTTATGTGATAAGGTTTATTCTTATCGTCTGACCCGATCTCAGCTTCATAAAGATGATAAGATTCTCACCTCCTGGAATGCGCTAATGATTACTGCTTATGCCAAGGCCGCAAAAATCTTAAAAAAGGAAAAATATGCCGATACCGCCAAAAGGGCTATTGAATTTCTTCGCACCAGTCTAACCGATCAAAATGGCCGTCTCTTTGTCAGATACCGTGAAGGTGAAGCTGCCTTCCATGGCCATTTGGATGATTATGCTTTTTATGCGATGGCATTACTTTCTGTTTATGAGACAACATTTGAAATTGACTATTTAAAACTTGCGGCTGAAATTACCGACCAGATGCTGGAGCTTTTTTGGGACGAGAAAAATAGTGGTTTCTTTTTAAATTCCAGTGAGGCAGAGCCATTAATGTATCGGCCGAAAGAGGTTTATGACGGTGCCGTTCCCTCCGGCAATTCTGTCGCCGGTTATGTTCTGGAACGGTTATACAAGCTTACCGCCAATCCCAGATATCAGCATTATGCTGACATGCATCTACGATTTCTTGCCGGTGCAGTGAAAGATTATCCCTCCGGCTACTGTTTTTCACTGATGGCATTCATTAATGAACTTTACCCCTCAAAAGAAATCATCTGCGTTGCAAGAGAAAATGAGACCTTCGAAGAATTGAGGGAATATCTCGCAAAACACTATGAACCAAATACCGTTGTATTAGTTAAAACCAGGGAGAATGCACAATCGCTTGGAAAAATCGCGGATTATGTTTCAGCGTATCAAATGGTAAATGATAAAACCACTTATTATATATGTGAAAATCATAGTTGTTTATCACCCAGTAATCATTTATTACCAGAAGCAGCACAAGCCAGATAAAAAATCATCAGGTGGTTGTAAACCCGATTCTAATATCGAATTTTACAACCACCTGATGATTTTCGTATCTTGTAACGGGACAACTACCTATGTAACTATATTTAGAATCATTCACATGTAAGTTCTTACCTGCGCACTCCAAGGTACAAACTTACTATTTTTTGGTACATATAATCTGCTGGAACATTTCAATATGCAGCATATACTGTAGTAATATCCATTCGGGAGGTAAACACAGCTTGTTGAAGCAATGGTATTATATCCCAGATATCTCATCATATGAGGTATTACTCTTTCACAATGTGATATGCAATTATTGTGATTATTGTCATTATCTTCCCTTTGCCATAGCAAAAGAGGCACAATACGGAATCAAATACCGGTTTTTATGTATCGCATATCCGGATGCTTCCCCCATACTTTGTTCAGACCTCATGATCATAGAAATTTATAAACCCATCCATGGAGCTCCGTATATGACAAATATACGAAAAATTTGTATTGATGTTTTCGACTAGAAGAGGTAGCTCCTGTTGACCAAGTATTTCTGCAGTGACCTTTCACCTTATCTTAACTGATAACTATCTCAAAATAAGCTGCAGACCTATAATCCCATATCCTCGATGTATTTCGCTGCTTTTTTTACCATTGCCTGATGAGCAGAGCTCACCTGATTGGTATTATGAGATCTGCTATTCTTAAAATGCAGATCAAAAACACCGCTGACACCGTTATTTTTAACTGCATCTAAATTAGTTCCATAACCATAATCAGCACTTCGATTGCTTACCATCCGATCTGCAGTTGCCGAATCAACTCCGGCATGAGGCATCCCTGCCATTGAAGCTGCCAGGGTATAGTCTCCAAATTGCACCACCACTGCCCGATGATCCCAGCTCCAACCGTTCCAGAGCTTCTTTATCACGGCTGCATCCGCCTTGGTTAATGGTTCCACATCCGCATGGTTGGTTCCATAGGTTCTTTTCACCTCGAAGGTCAATCCTGTCTCCACATCCGTAATGAGAGCGTTACTTTTTCTTGGAAGCAGATACTGTACACTGTTAAACCAATCTAAGGTGCCACTAAATCCCGTATCTGCTGATTTTGCCAATGACATACTCTTGACCGAAGGTTGATCCGATTGCTCTGCCAACGCATCTTTCGTCAATTTACCATAGATTCCATCCGGATCTAATCCACAATCCTTCTGGAATTGAATAATCGCATCTTTTGTAATCGTACCGTAATAGCCGGTAGCTTTCTGATAATTAAAATATCCCAAATCCATAAGAGCTGTCTGAACATTCTTTACTTGTGTTCCCCTGCTTCCTATCTGCAAGGTCGCTGCTGATGCTGTAACCGGGGATAAAGTTAAAAAAACCGTTAAACATAGGGCTGTCATTCTTAGGAAGCTTTTGTTTCTCATAATCTGTTCTCCATTCCTTTTAAACTGTAAAATTTTATCTATGGATGGAGTATATTACATATTTGTTAATTTGTCAAATACAAATTTAATATTTATGTAATATTTAATTCATATATACGTAATATATGGTAACTATTCCTATTCCTGGATTCATATATTTATAGCGTTCGTCATTTTTTAGCTGGCACAATAAGTACCCTTTGCATTTCCTATGCATTTATAGAAGATTGTTATCAAATAGCTGGATCTTCGATAAAAAAGACTGAGGCAGCTTGTTTAATCCAAACCCCTCAGCCTTTTGACACCATATATTTTATTGCCGGTATACGTTAATTTATGATACGCGTATCTCTAATTGTTTTAAATTCCCACGTCTATTTCTTCCTGATATAGGAGAGTAAACTGCCTCCGGGACCCAGGTGGGTACCAACCACACACCCCACCGGATATAGAGGAGGATTTATCATCGGATATTTGTCCATTAGTTTTTCCTTTAGCATCAGACATTTGGAATCCTCTGCGGTAAATCCAAGAACAAGAGGATAATTCTCATCAACCTCCCCAAGCTCCTTCATCTGCTCCAGTACAAAGTTGATTGCCTTGTTTGTGCCTCTTTCTTTGCCAACTACCCCAATCACGCCATCCTTTAGATGAAGTACCGGCTTAAATTTTAGAAGGGTGCCAAGAATAGCAGAAGATCTAGACAGGCGTCCTCCCTTATGCAGATATTCCAGGGTATCAACAACAGCCAGGAATACGATTCTTTCTTTTAATATCTCCAACTCAGTAACAATCTCTGTGACTGTATGTCCTGAATTTCTCATCTTGACAGCCTGTTCTACCAATAATCGAAGCCCCAGCGTAGCATTCAGACTGTCGATGATATAAATGTCCGAATCGTCCAGCATATCTTTCGCTATCATGGCACTTTGCAGCGTCCCGCTTAATTTTCCGGCAATTAATAATACAATCACACTATCTCCGGCTTGCTTTGCTTCTTTAAAATGCACAAGAAAATCCTCTGGCGAAGGCTGGGATGTTGTTGGCAGCTTTTCCGACTCAACCAGTTTTTTATAGAAACCATCCAAGGTAATCTCTATCCCCTCTTTGTACTCTCTATCTCCGAATATAACCTTTAACGGTACAATGTTAATATCAAGTTTCTTTGCATCCTCCAAACTGATATCCGACGTTGAATCGGTAATAATTCTAATCCCCATAATCTGCTTCCTTTCTCTTTTTCATATGATCTCACCCGCGCTCATCTGCTTTGAAATACAATCTCCGTCTAGCTTATGATCTCATCAACAACGGTCTTAATCATTTTCTCCAATAATGTTACCTCTTCTTCGCTGAATCTTTCCTTTATCCCAGTTACCATCTTCATTTGAAAAGAGGCATTTGCACCGTAAGAGTTTAAAAATTTATCCGTAACCTCCAGATAATATTCTCTTTTATCCTTTTCGGAGATTACTTTTCTGATATATCCTTTATCGATCAGGTTACCCAGTCGATAAGTTGCATTGGGCTGTGAGATATTAATGTAATCTGCAAACTCGCGGATTGTAGGTCGATCCATAAGAAAAATTGCCTCTACGCAGTAGGATTCTGTGGGACTTAAGCTATCTTCTTCCTGATTGACACTGGAAAATAAATTCTTGCAATAGTTGTCTCTGAACTTATAATATAGTCTCTCAAATTCTTTTTCCAACATAATACGACCCCCTGACAGAATTAATTAAAATTTTTTAATTATTTTATCATCCATCTATAAAAATGTCAATTATATTTATAATTATTCCAATATAAATAGTGTGAATTATAAAAAATTAATTCACACGTTGAATTTATGCGTGCGAGCAAGTAGCACGCGTGGACGTTAGTGTGAATTATAAAAAATTAATTCACACGTTGAATTTATGCGTGCTTCGGAACTCTTTGTCGAAATCATATTCATGGCCGTTCGCCCGGATCATGTCAGAAATGATATTGGATCTTTATCCTATCTATGCTAAAATAAAATTAGAAGGAGGAATGATTATAATGGATGCTTTACGAAATATAAATCTTAGCTTTATCCTGGTGTTTGTGGAAGGTTTATTATCCTTTTTTTCTCCTTGCGTCATTCCCTTAATCCCTGTCTATATGAGTTATCTGGCAGGTAATGCAAAGAAATCAGATGACCATGGCAATCTTACGTATCAGACAAAAAAGGTATTTTTTCATACGCTCCTTTTTGTGCTTGGTATCTCCTTTGCATTCTTTATTCTGGGAATGACCTTTACTGCTCTGGGTCTTTTCTTTCAAAGTCATCAGATGCTTTTTACACGGATTGGCGGTATCGTTATTATTATCTTTGGTCTTCATCAGATCGGTTTCCTGAGTTTTAATTTACTGCAAAAGGAAAGAAAGCTTCCCTTCCGATTAGGAGAAAGCAGTATTAATCCGGTACTCGCTTTTCTCATGGGTTTTACTTTCAGTTTTGCATGGACACCCTGTATTGGACCGGCACTGTCTTCCGTCCTGATTATGGCATCGGGAGCCGGGAACTCTTTGGAAGGAAATTTACTTGTCCTGCTTTATACATTGGGATTTACCCTTCCCTTCCTGCTGCTTGGGTTATTTACGACACAGGCATTAAATTTTCTAAAGAAGCACCAGCGATTATTAAAATATACGGTGAAAGCCGGAGGATTTATTCTGATTCTCATCGGCTTCATGGTCTTCTCCGGATGGATGAATGGCTTCTCAAAATATCTAAATTCGGTTAGCCCTGAATCCTTTCCTAAAATCTCAAATAACTCCAATAACTTTATTCCCACCCCTCTCCCCACAAGGGTGCCAGAAGAAAATCCCACTCCCAGTATCGCCCCTGATGTTTCACAGGATACCGACTCTGTAAAAGAGGATGAAAAGGTTGTTTTGGCCCCGGACTTTACTCTGACAGATCAGTATGGAAATCCCCATACCCTGTCTGATTATAAAGGTAAGGTTGTTTTTCTGAACTTTTGGGCCACCTGGTGCACACCCTGTCAGAAAGAGATGCCGGATATTGAAGCATTATACCAGGAATATAACCAGAACCAGGATGATATTATAATCTTAGGGGTTGCCAACCCGCAAAGTACATCCTATCCATTTAATCAGGATGTATCGGAGGACAAAATCATCTCTTATTTGGAGGATCATGATTATACCTTCCCCGTACTCTTTGATGAAACCGGGGACATTTTATCGCAATATTACATTTCTTCCTTTCCAACAACATTTTTAATTGACAAAAACGGAAATATTGTGGGATATGCACCTGGCATGCTGCAAAAGGATATTATGTATCGTGTCATTCAGCAGGCTCAGGATGCTGCAGAGTAACTATGACGTTTTATATATGTTCTCAGATATATGAAATTTCTTTGACACAGAAGCATCCTTATGATAAAATCGAAGTTGTAACTTGATATTATAATTGAGAGGAAGGTTTTGATGTCGGTATTAACTGTAAGTGAGGTTCGTGCAAAATAGTACAATTCAGAACATATTGTACTAACACGAAATTGAATAAGCGCAGGGTATGTTTTTGAATACCTTATATTTTTATACCCTGTTATCTGCCTTTACAGTCAATACCCCGGAAAATCTGTCCTGTTATAGATAGAGAATGCTGTCATCCTGATTCTTATTTGTTAACATGGCATAATAGGTGTATCCTGTTATGCCTTTTTGCATGGTGAATTGGTCTTATGATGATATGCTCATCTTAACGAACGCCCACACAAGGTTCCGGTTCTGTTGTAAAGGCCGGGGCTTTATGTGGGCTTTTCCATGAACAAAGATGACGGAAAGGATGAATTCATCATGAATCATAACGCTATAATTACGCTTGAATTTAATAAAATAAGAGATAAATTATGTGAATATGCTGTATCAGAGGCAGCACAAAGAAAGCTCTCCCAGCTGGTTCCCTTTTTAAATGAAGCTGAGGTTAAGCACAAAACAAAAGAAACAACAGAAGCAAGAAAAATTCTGGAGCAGGTGGGAACCCCGCCCCTGCCCTCTATGAAAGAAATCAGTATTCTGATGGAGCTGGCCGGAAAGGATGCTATGCTCCTGCCGGATCAATTGACAAAGATATGCCAGTTTCTAACTGCCTGCTCCAGAATGAAGCAATTTCTAAGAAGAGCCGAATCACTGGAAGTAAATATTGCGGACTACGGAAGATCTATTCAGGATCTTTCCTCCTTACAAAAGGATCTGGAGCAATCCATAAGAAATAACACTGTGGATGATAACGCTTCCAAAGAGCTGAAGGGCATCCGACGTAAAATGGAGCAGATCAATTCTGATATCAAGGCCAGATTGGATCAGCTGCTGCGGACGAAAAAAGAATGGTTTACCGATGGATATGTCTCTATCAGAAACGGGCACTATGTCCTTCCGGTAAAGAAAGAGTATAAGAATCAGTTCAGCGGATCGGTCCTGGATATCTCCTCTACCGGTACCACCTATTTTATGGAACCTGGTTCTGCCTCCAGGCTAAGAGAAGAACTTTCTATACTGGAGTTAAATGAAAGCAATGAAGTCCGACGTATCTTATATACTCTGACTGCATTGGTAAATGAGAATGCCCTTCCACTTGCCCTTAACATTGAGGCGATGGAACTGCTGGATGTCATCTTTGCCAAGGCCAAATTAAGCCTGGATTTAAAAGCAGTACCCGCCACGATTAACACAAATCGAATGATGAAGATCGTCAACGGAAGGCATCCTCTTATCAGCGCTGACGAATGCATTCCCTTAAACTTTACGCTGGGAGATATGGTCCGTGGAATTGTGATTACCGGCCCCAATACCGGCGGTAAAACTGTTGCCCTAAAGACGGTAGGCTTATTTGCCATCATGGCGCAATGCGGCCTGCATCTCCCCTGTGAGTCTGCACAAATGTGTATGAATAACAATGTTCTGTGTGATCTTGGAGACGGACAGAGTATCACGGAAAATCTCTCTACCTTCTCCTCCCACATCCTTCAAATTATTGATATCCTCAAATCCTCGGATCAGGATAGCCTGATCCTGCTGGATGAGCTGGGATCCGGAACAGATCCGGCGGAGGGGATGGGAATTGCTATTGCTATTTTGGAGGAGCTTCGGTTAAAGAACTGCCTCTTTGTTGCCACCACCCACTATCCGGAAGTCAAGGAATATGCGGCACATGCACAGGGACTTATCAACGCGCGAATGGCTTTTGACAGGGTGAGTCTGAAACCGCTATATAAGCTGGAAATTGGAGCATCCGGTGAGAGCTGCGCATTATATATTGCAAAACGACTTGGTCTTCCAAAGCACATCCTGGCCAGAGCTTATGATGAAGCATATAAAAAAGGAGAAAGTGAAAAGCCCATGCGCCCGGATCCATCATTTTTGGATTCTGCCACTGAACTATATTCCCATGCGAATCTTGAGAGGATTGAAAAAGAAAAACCTGTGAAACCAGCGGGTACACGCAGCCAAAGATTTCAGATCGGCGACAGCGTTATGATATATCCGCAGAAGAAGATTGGAATTGTCTATCAGCTTGCCAATGAAAAGGGTGAGGTTGGCGTGCAGATTCAAAAAAGAAAAGAACTTATTAATCATAAGAGAATACAGTTGAAAGCACCGGCCTCCATGATGTATCCTGAGGATTATGACTTTTCCATCGTATTCGACAGTGTATCCAACCGTAAAGCAAGACATCGGATGGACAAAGGGCATTGCCCTGATCTGGAAATCAAATACGATCCCAAATAAACCAAACGATAACCGGCAATGGTACTGACATGCCTTCCCTACTAAACTGCCTGAGGAATAATAAAACCTCAGCTTTACCGGGAACAGCATGTCGGTCATCCTGCCGGCAAATGATTATATAGACTCCTGGCGTTGTATTATAAAAAGATACTCTTATGCGAATTCCACATTCAGCCATTGGTTAAAGACCTCATACATATTCTTAACATCCTTTTTGAGACTGACCGGCTTAAACTCTTTTGTCACAAAACAATGCCTGGTTTCTCCAACTGCACGCAACTGCTTTGTCTGCTCATCTATGATTTTGTATTCTATGTTCATTTTTATCCCGTTGAAAAAAGTAATCTTAGGATAGATGAGAACTTTATCATTAAATCTGACCGACGACTTATAATCACAGGACGCCCCTAAAACAGGAATATAGAGCCCTGCCGCTTCAATATCAGCATATCCCAGACCAATCTGATCCAGAAAATCAATTCTTGCCTCTTCTAGCCATCGAATATAATTCGAATGATGAATTACCGCCATCTGATCCGTTTCATAATAATTTGCCGTCCTTGCATATGGTTTGATTTGATTTGTCTTCTTGCGTTCTTCCATACTACAAACTTGCCCCTTTCTTATACGCATTTCTATTTCTCCATTCCATTTATCCGGGGTATTCCCCATCCCATTTCAACACGACCTTAACATAAGCCAAGGATTTCTCAGATCCAAACTTTTATGTAAATATTATTTTTTGTATTCATACTATATTGTTTATTATAAAACTGTGCACTTGAAATTACCACCTGAAAATGAGTTTACTTCTTAATTATGGCTTTTCTATTAAGACTTATGTAAAATATCAAGGCTACTTCGTATCATTCGAGGATATTATCCTGGTTTATGATCATACTAATCGCGGAGGTGTGAAACATGATTACAAATATTATATTATCCAATAAGGAACGACTGCTTTTGGAAGATCAAAAGAGTCATGAAGAACAATGCATTTTAAAATATGAGAATTATGAAAATCTGGCAAATGACAAAGAATTAAAAGCTATTTTCAGAAGTAACGGCCAGAAAGAAAAGGAGCATCTGGAGACCATCAATCAGTTGTTAAGCGGTAAACTCCCCTCCTTAAACAATCAACCCGGCTCCGGGCAGCAGCCCAGCCAGCCAAAACCACAAACTCCGGAGTCTAAGCCTGTCAGCTTCGATCACAGCAGCACCAGTAATTTTAAATCTTCCGACAAGGATCTTTGCAGTGATATTCTTATGTCAGAAAAATATGTATCAGGTACCTATGATACGGCTATCTTTGAATTTCAGGATGCACAGGTCAGAGATCTTCTGAATCATATCCAGAAGGAAGAGCAAAAGCACGGAGAAGCGGTATTTACGTATATGAAAAACAAGGGAATGTATACGCCAAAATGACAGTCATTCCCGCCTCATAACACTGGCACATCTCAAAACAATAGGGAAGGAGTTCAGAATGAATTTCAGAGGATATTCATTCTGGAACTCTCCCATGGCTTTTGCATCACTTTATAAGAGCTTTTGCAGAAAGATATCCTTCATTCCAAGCTGCTTAACTTTCCCGTGGATTTGTAAAGCATCCGTATCATATAAGTGAAGCAATTTCATACGGTCGAAATAGACGGACCCTGAGAAGGTATACTTTGATCCGGTATCATTTTCTGTCTGAATCTCCTCCCGAACATAGGAGATGGCGTCACCAATCGAGAGCTCTCTCGGAATTTCCAGAAGTTCCAGTCCCAGGGCACATCTGACACTGTTATGCCCTGCCAATACTCCGGTAACGATTGCCTCCGTATGTCCAACCAGCAGTCCTGCCTTTTCCCCCGCACAAAACAGATTCCTGATTCCCTCCACCTTAAGCGAATTATCTCTGGGTGCGATACTAAAAAATCTCATTGAGTTGCCGATTCCTCCCGCATAAGGGTCTTCATATCTTGCATGTTCCAGTCCGTGGATCTGTCTTAGTCTCTCCAGCTTAAAGAATGGTGTCATTAGTTTAGCATGTCCGGTATCAAGCAGAATTATATTATCTGCATATTCCTTTAATGCGTATTGCTGACATACCTTGATGCTCAGATGATCTTCCTTCAGTTCCTCCGGAATAGGAATAATCACCACTCCCTTTTCCCCTAATTCCTCCTGGATCTCTTTCGAAAGTGACTCTTTAAAGAGCTTACAAGAACCGCTCATGGCTCCGACGCTTCCATCTGCTTTTTTGCCGGCTCTTTCCTTGATTCCCGCCAGTGCCGTGAGACTGATTCTCCCGCCAAAGCTTGGGCAACGCATAATGCACATGGCACAGCCATTTCCATATCGATTGCAGTTACTTACCGGCCCTGCTGTCCCCGTGGTATCAATAAAAACATCCCCGATAAATTCTCTGTCCTTTTGATCTGTTACAGACAAAATGGCGGTTGAATCTAATGTTAATCTCGCAATTCTTGCCTCCATGACCAACTCGACTCCGATTTTCTTCAGATGGTTCTCAACTTCCACCGGTGTAATGCATATGTCATACAGGCTCGCATGATGATGACCGGGAAAATTAATGTTTTTATGTCTTGCCGTCCGATCACATATTTCAAAAAGATCTCCTCCACCCATGGCGATCATCTCTTCAGTCGCTGTAAATCTGCCATTATTGCGCATGATGCCGCCCACCAGTCCGGTACCAAGCAGCATATCTGTTCTTTCCAACAGTGTAACGTCAGCGCCGGCGTTAGCAGCACTGACTGCCGCAGCACAACCGGCCCATCCACCCCCTACAATAATTATTTTCGCCATACCTCAACCTCCTTAATCAAGAATGCCCATCCCCATACCTCCCTGGCAAACCCCTGGTTTGGTTAGAGAATTCTATAGGCTCAAACTTTTCCCCTACTATAAATTCTATTCCTGCCTTACTCAATCGATGCATGGATACCTGCGCTTTTCTGACCTTTTCTGACAATTTTATTCAGCTTACCGTCCAACCATTATTATGGCTGTTTTTCCTCGAATTAAACTTATTTTCCTATGGTTATCCACAATCATAAGAAAAATGAAGCAATTAATACACAATTACTTCATAATTTCTCCATGCTTCTTTCACAATTGCATTTTATAATGAATTCAGCAGCAAAAAATTACGCCAAATTGATATCCTACACCCGCTTCTCCTCCTCAGGCTATCAATTTGACGTTTACATAAATTTTATTTCGCTCTATACAACCTTCTTAACTTCTCGGAGAATAAACTCCGTGATTTCCAACACAGAATTTCCCTCCTGCTGCCAGTTCAAAATGAAACTTTGCAATTCCAAGATCCACCAGATCATATTCGTAGTTATCAGGAATGAAAGCTTTCACCACATCATTCTTATATTCAAAACGATACTTTTGGCTGTTTGTTGCCGATGGTGCTTTCTGAACTGCCTTTATGCCATTCCTGAACCAATCCGGCACAGCTTTGTCGGCGGTATAGAACTCTTCCATGCTTCTTGTCTTCCTATGGGTAAGGCCATAGATCATTTTCTCTCGAATCGACTTGTCCTCCGCCACATTCCCTATGGTAATGACACAAACCAATTTTTCTTTGCCATCAACTTGAAACACGGGATTCTTGCGGTCAAAGGTTCCCCCAACCCAGCAAGTACCAAGATTAAGATTCGTAGCTTCCAGGACAATTTCTTCGCCATAATAGCCCAGCTTCTCCTTTAGATCTTTCACACCGGTAGAACCCTTTAACACAATCAGGGACCGAACCCCCTGAAACATTCCATAACTCTTGCTAAGAGAGCGAAATGCATTGCTTCCATCCTCAATGAATGCTATGGAAAGACCTGTCTCTTTGTTAATTTTATTGATTAAATTGATTAGAATGGCTATCTTCTGTGTATCAATGGGTGTACCAAGATATGTTCTTCTGGATATTCTCTTATCAATTGCTTTTAAATAATCCATCCCATTACCTCCTTACCTGAAAACGTTATAAATTAACTGTTCCCTTATATCATAACATAGGATTGTGAATAGTAAAAGTCATACATAAATCAATATTCCGGTTCTTATTCATGATCCCTGATGTAGATGCGCAAAACCCTGATCGCATAGAGCAATGCGTAAATCCCCAATATCATAAGAATAATTTCCAAAACCGGGATAATGACTCCCACTGCAGATAATGAGTATAAGATTGAATCCATGGTAAAACTCCTCCCTGATTTCTAAGCTTCGTAATACAGATTCGTCCTATCTAATGAATAGCCCCGCCAGCAGCAAACCTGCAATAATTACCGGATACAGATGCCAGCAAAACTTTTGTATGACCAGGTAAACCTCAGACGGTTCCGGGTTATTCACTGATATAACATTTCTCAGGGTGAAGAAGAACAATGGCCATTTTCTGTCTACCACATGAATGCATGTCAAAATGACTGCAAACAATAAAAGCACAGGATTTCCGCGAAGGATTACATTTCTATGAAGAAGCGTTTCAATGATATCATAGTTGCTGATCCTATAATCCCCTGAAAAGGGACTTTCATTGTTCACCGTGATGGAAAGGATCCCATCCGCCAGCTCCCCGTTTTTTTCAAAGAGGATTCCGTTCTTTCCCTCCTGATAATATCCGTCAAATCGCAATTGATTGTTTTCATAGATCGTGATATCCATACGATACCCTTCATATCGTTTATTCACTGTAAACGTATGATCATACCAGTCACCGATTTGAAACTGGATCTGACCGGAATCTGTATTTGTGATATCCCCGCTCTTAATGAAAATCGATTCACCGTATACCGTTCCTTGATACGCTGTATCCTCCCCCTGCTTGATCTGCCTTAAGAAGGTTCCTTCAAAGAGAATTCCTCTTTGAAAGAAGAATACTCCATAAAGGATCATAAGAATAAGACCCAGCATTATAAAAATAGTAGTTTTGATGGCCGGTTTTCGTAACATACTTCACACCCCTGAGATTGATAATCTGATAATAGCAGAATCAGATTAAGAATTCCTTTCACAATGATTAAGATATTCTTAAGTTTCATTATGACAACTCAGACCAATCCATGTAACTGCCCCTTATTGTCTTATCCATATGCTTCCTTTTCTCTAAGGATAAATACAAGATCCAATGCAGCACAACACAACTTTGTAACTATTAACCCGGAACCCTTAAGAATCTTTGATTTGGTTGTATTATCCTGAATTCTTAAAAATTTTTGATGGAACATGTTCCTATAAAAACAGGAGAATCCTCGATAGATAGACATCTAATCAAGTCTCCTCCTGTTAAATAATCTGATTATAACTGATGGATATTAGCAGTCCTGAGATCCGTTGCAAACAGGAATTCCCATAGCATCCTCTCCCTATTTCTCTACCGCTGCGAGGCTTTGCGCGATATCTTCTATGATATCTTCCACGTTCTCAAGGCCAACGGAAAAGCGAATCATTCCGGGATTTATTCCTGCCGCAATCAGCTGTTCATTGGTCAGCTGACGGTGGGTTGCACTGGCAGGATGCAGGACGCAGGTTCTGATATCTGCAACATGTACTTCATTGGAAGCGAGCTTCAGGCCATCCATGAATTTCACGGCATTCTCCTTGCCCCCTTTGATTACGATGGTTACGACACCGCTGGCACCCTTCAAATACTTTTTATTCAACTCATAGTATTTATCATCCTCAAGTCCCGGATAGTTAACAGACTCTATTTTATCAGAAGCCTTTAGATATTTGGCTACCTGAAGGGCATTCTCACAATATTGTTTCATTCTTAATGCCATTGTTTCAAGACCAAGGTTTAACAAGAATGCGGAATTGGCTGACGGATATGCCCCAAGATCTCTCATATACTGCATTCTGGCCTTTATAATATAAGCCATATTCCCGAAGTCTCTGGTATATACAACGCCATGATAGGATTCATCCGGTTCTGTAAATTCAGGGAAGTTACCATTGTTCCAATTAAACTTACCACTGTCTACAATCGCCCCGCCCACCTGCAGCGCATGTCCGTCCATATATTTTGAAGTAGAGTAGACAACAATATCTGCACCGAACTCAAAAGGTTTACATAGAATCGGTGTTGCAAAGGTGTTATCAATAATCAAAGGAACATTCTGTGAATGTGCCAGATCTGCGAGCTTTTCGATGTCGCATACACTAAGTGCCGGATTTGCCAGGGTCTCGCAAAATACTGCTCTGGTATTTGGCTTAAATGCTTTCAGAATGTTTTCCTGCGTGTCGTCTCCATTGACAAAGATACACTCAATACCGAGTTTCTTTAAGGTTACGGCAAACAGATTCACGGTACCGCCATAAATAGTAGCCGTACTGATAAAGCTGTCTCCTGCATTGCATAGGTTCAGGATGGATATAAAGGATGCAGCCTGGCCGGATGAGGTACACATAGCACCCACGCCTCCCTCTAAATCTGCAATTTTCTTCTCTACCGCATCCACAGTCGGATTGGCAAATCTGGAATACATAAATTCTGTCGGCATATCGAATAACTGGCCGATATGTTCTGTTGAGTCAAAGCGATAAGTTGTACTTTGTACAATTGGTACCACGCTGGGTTCCCCATTCTTTGGCGTATAGCCGGAATGCAGACATTTTGTTTCATCTTTCATGTTCTTTACTTCCCTTCATTGCGTATGTCCATTTTTGTTAGTATATTCCTCTGCTGAGATATTTGTCAAGTAGGTAAAACAGTACTTTTCCGCCGTGACACCTGTCATATTACTGTTCAATCCTCATTTAATAATGAACACATTGATTTCGATAAATAATTCCGAAAAGGAGTATTTGCATCCGTCAGTACTTTGGTTCTGTATTTTAGAACCTTATGTACTGCTACGTGATGCAACTAAACGCGAGCGGCTCCGCTTCGGTATCATTTGTCGAAATCATATTCATGGCCTTGAATGGGGAGTGAACCGTAACCCTGTCGCAATACCTGTAACGATGTCAGGCAGCAAATCAAAGCAAACCATAACCGGTTAGTGTAGATCTATCGTCGATTAGCCACGGATGCCCAGCATTAGCGTATATAATTTTTCTAAAGATAGCAGCCGGCTGATTCGTTGCCCAAGATAAAGCAAGCCTGATACGATGATTAAAATCAGAAATGGATTTAAGACTTCGCCGGGGACACCTGTCGGAAGGAATCGTCTTATGGGAAAGACAAAAAAATGTGTCAGATAAATTGCAAAGGTCAGGTCAGATAATCGGTACACCCATCGCCTGTGTAAGCAGCGAACGCTAGCAAATGCAAATACCGTAAGAACTCCTGCAAGCTGCATGGGAATTGCCAATTTTGAAAAATATCCCCCTTTGTCCGGCTCTAATAACAAGCTGCCTGCCAAAAGAAGTACATATCCGGGCAGGATAATCCAAATCATTTGTTTCAGCCGGTAAAACAGCGAATCCAAAGGGATTTCTTTTGCCATAACGCCCAATGCGAAGTATCCGATCCAGTTAAATAAATTCAAATAATTATTCACTGGTCCCATACCAAACAGCACAAAGGCACAGTGATCAATGATCCCAAATGCCGTGAGAACCTGTGATAGGATATTAATAAAAATAAGCGCGATCAAAACAACTCTTGACCGGAGATAAAACAATACAAGATAGCAAAGCATCAGTATGGTAAGATAATAAAGATAGGACCCATTTCCAATCAGCCAGTTAAACAGCCCCGGTAAGCTGAATTGATTTTCTATGATGTATAGAATGCTTCCGGTAAAGACCCAGGGAATTATGATCGTTGTAGCCTTCTTTTGAAAGAAGCTTCTTAGCGTATTGTACTTTTTGGGATGAAAATAATATCCTGCAATAAAAATAAACACTATGACCCCAATAGACCCAAGGCGTTCCGACACGATATTTTCCGAATCCCTTAAATGTGCTGTAATTATGGATAGAATGCTGATTGCTTTGGCTGCCTTCATTATCCTGCTGATCTTAAACTTATCCTCCATGGAAACTCTCCCACTGATATTCTTTCTCAGTGTATATATATCCGGTTTCAAGCAAAGATAGTATCTCTTTTTCTTAATTTTACTTAAATACACGAATAACCATGCCCGCTCCGGCGCTTTCCGAAATTCTTTCCTAGGGCATGTGATTTCACCGCATAACAGATTGGTTTATCCGTTTAGCATTTTAACATAATTTTGCTTATTACGGACTTATAGATATTCACTTAAAATAGAATCCTTATGAATAGTTTTTTCACAAAATGTCATCATAATAAATACATATTTAAATCAGGAAGGTGAGATTATGTTTATTCCCAAAAGAATACTCTTTGAGAAAGATTCCCTAAATTATCCTGTCGGAAGGCGAATTTACGAGTATTTTTCTCAATATAAAGAAATTGAACGAATAGAAATGAAATCAAGTAAAATAAAAGGGAACATTCCCGGAGATACAATGCAGAATTATTATAAGGAAGGGAAGAAAACTCTCGTCGTCGGATTAAAGAAGGGTAATGTATTTCAAAGCTGTAAACCCTCCGCCCACTATCAGCTTCCACTGGTTTCCGGCTGCACCGGAGGCTGTCAGTATTGCTATCTGAATACAAATCTGGGGGATAAGCCCTATATGAAAGTGAATGTGAATATCGATGATATTCTTCATCAGGCCGAAGAATATATTCATCAGCGTCTGCCGGAGGAAACCATCTTTGAGGGAGCCGCCACTTCCGATCCTGTCCCCATTGAGCCCTATACAGATTTACTAAAATATACCATTGAGTACTTTGGGCGTAAGGATCATGCGGGATTTCGATTTGTAACAAAATTTACAGATGTAGATACCCTGCTGGATGCAAAACATAACGGACATACCCAGATTCGATTTACTCTGAATACCAACCGGGTTATTCAAGAGTATGAAAGCAGGACGCCCTCCATGGAGAAACGGATCGAAGCCTGCAAAAAAATAATAAGCGCCGGTTATCCCACCGGTTTTATTTTGGCCCCCATATTTATTTACGAAGGCTGGAAAGATGACTACAAGCATCTGTTGGATTGTCTGCAGCGTCATTTACCTGCGGATGAAAGACCGCCTCTTACCTTTGAAGTGATCTCTCATCGCTATACCACCAGGGCAAAGAATGTTATCATGGAACTGTTTCCGGAGAATTCCCTTCCCATGACAGATGAGGAACGAAGCTTTAAATATGGTCAGTTCGGATATGGGAAGTTCGTCTATCCCAAAGATTCGATTGCTGAAATCACTTCCTTCTTTCAATCGGAAATCCCCGCTCACTTTTCTGATGCCAGGATAAAGTATATCATCTAATAGATAATTCGTTCTTATTCAGGTCGGTATGCCTCCTTCATCAGGCTGATTTCTCTGGCATAGCCGTCCAGTTCATTGGGTGTCTCCAGAACAAAGGGGAGATGCCGCAAGTTCGGATGATTAATTAAACGGACAAAGGTATCCATAGAAAGACGGCCTTCTCCCAGCTTGGCATGGCGGTCTTTATGGCTTGCCAGATCATTCTTGCTGTCATTGAGATGAACCGCCATCAGCTTGTGCAGACCAATGATTCGATCAAATTCCTCCAATACTTCATCCAGATGGTTCACAATATCGTACCCTGCGTCAAATACATGACAGGTGTCCAGACATACGCCCATTTTATCCTTTAATGTAACTCCCTCCAAAATCCCCTGCAATTCCTCAAAGGTTCTGCCCACCTCAGAACCTTTTCCAGCCATTGTCTCCAGTAATACCACCGTTGCCTGATCCGGTTTAAGAATCAGGTTTAATAATTCTGTGATCATTACAATCCCTTTTTCTATCCCCTGACCTACATGACTGCCGGGATGGAAGTTATAATAATTTCCGGGCAGATACTCCATCCTTTTTAAATCATCCGCCATAGTCTCCAGAGCAAATTCCCGGATTCTATCATCCGAAGAAGCGGGATTAAGTGTATACGGGGCATGCGCTACAAATTTCGCAAAATGATTTTGCTCCGCTATTTTTAAAAATGATTGAATATCCTTCTCATTGATTTGCTTCGCTTTACTGCCTCTTGGGTTACGTGTAAAGTATTGAAAAGTATTTGCCCCGATATTTAGTGCTGATTTTCCCATTGCAGCAAACCCTTTTGAAGAAGATAGATGACATCCGATTGTTAACATTGCTGCCTCCTGTTGTATGCTTGTTATTAATCCATGGAAAGACTGCTGTTTAGTTCCTTGACAATAAAGTTACCATTATAGTCAATTACTCCGCTGTAATTCCCTCTGTTGATCTGCAGGAACTGGGGATCGACGCTAATTAGTTCTTCCGCATATCTGGACTGATATATAATGTCACCATTTTCCTTGATAATCAGATAATAATTGTGGTTATTTTCTGTCGTATATCTGGTCAATACAATTCTGTCCTTTAATGCCGGGTTTACATAAGTAACATAAAAATTGCCCTGCAATTCATTCATCAATTTATTTCCTTTATAAATTCTCAGCTGCTGGGTGCTATCTTTTGTCACAATGCAGATATCTTTAAAAACCTTATCCACCGATACACCTTCCCAGTCTCCCAGGTTGATCTCCATATAAGTCCCATCCTTATAGTTGAGCATTTTCAGGAGATGATTATCTTCTCTGTATAAAATAATCTCCGGTTTGTCACCGTCATACGTATCCCAATAGTTTCCAGCCACTATATTTTCATAGGGTTTTCCATTCCGGTCAGTGATCTCCTTTCCGTCCAGATCATAAAAAATATCGCTTTCCCTGGCTGAATCACTATTGTATTGTACCTTCGCAATAATATCCTGATAGGTAACATAGTTGTTGTCCTGACCGGTATCCTTGTTCATGACCATTTTCGTATTTAACTGGTGATCCAGTATCATAATTTTGTTTTGATAGCTAATACCGAACAGGACTGCCTCATCACCGCCTCCCAGTATGGATAAATTATCGTCCGGCGCTTCCTTTAGGTTAAATTTACGATAGAAGATCTCATTGGAAAAGTATAGCGTACCGTCATCCTCATATAGCTTATTATAATCTTCCTTATCAGGCGTAATTGTTTTGATATAATTAAAATTCTTATCATAGATATGATTTTGTTGTCCGTAATCCTTCCTGGAGTAATCATAAATCCAGTAATACTCTCCCCTTTGACTCACCCCAAAGCCCTCTCCTTGCATAAAGCCGGAAGCCAGAACTTTGCCATCTATGTCAATTACCTGATTTACTCCGTCCTTTGTTACAACAAAATATCGCTCATCATCACCAAGAAAGGAGAAGGCATCGTAAACCTGCGGAAGTATGAATTTATTGTCTGACAAACGATAAAGTCCATACATGAGCTTAAACCCTCCTTTTTCTTGTCTCTCGGCGGTTCCAATGGGTATGAATTCATCCTCGGGGATTAATCCTGACTTTCCTGGTACAAAGGAGTTATGAAACACACATAGCGTCTTCCAGTCCTGTCCATATATGGTTACATCGCCAAAAACCAACTCATCCCTTCTGTCATAGGACTCTCCAATGTAACGATAATTTTCCGGTAATTTAGATCCCATCAGATTCATTGCCGGCGCAGTTGTGTCCGAAAAATCCATCTTCGCAGGAACATATCCTAAATTTTTCACTAACGTCTGCCCCTCTTCCCCTGTCAGCCAGTCAAAGATGATATGGGCATTGGAATCCTTGGGTTCCTCTTCCCTGATCACAGCATAAAATTCATTGATGAACGGATAGGAATTGTCATATATTGTCTCAAGTGTTGGTGCCACTCCATTCACCTTTAGGAATTTTAATTCAGGACGCTGATACATGTTCTTGGCATAGTAGAAGACAGAGTATCCCAGGGTATTTCCTTCGTTATTATAATCAGCCATTGCCTTTAAAATACCTTCCATACTTTCAAAAGAGATGACATTATCCCCTTCCATCATGGGAACATCTCCCATGACAAGTTTCTTCATCAGCGTCTGACTGCCGGAATCGGCCGGTCTTTGAAATGCAAGAATGTCTTCCTCATCACCGCCGGCTTCTGACCAGTTTTCTAGTTTTCCGCTGTAAATATCGATCAATTGCTGTTTTGTCAGAGAATCCACCTTATTACTTGCATTTTCCATAAAAACCAGCGCATCTTTGCCGATGGGTTTCATATTCAACTTCGCATTCTTCTCTTGAATCGATTGCTTCACCTCATCCGAAGGCTCATAGACAATCAAAAGGTCTGCCTCTCCATTCATCAGCCGGTAATAGGCATTGGAGGTCTTGGTGTGAACAATATCCGCACTTGCCTCTTCCTCATTCGCATCGGTAAAAAACCGGTATACTGCCTGTGACAGCGGAATTGTTGCCGTAGAACCATCCACCACCGGGTACTCGTCTTCCGACATGGTATGTTCCAGTGATATCTGATCTGTCGGCGGACTTGTGGGCGTCAGAATGGGGGTGAGCTCCGGCACAGGACTTGCCTCCTGATTATTCTTCGAGTTCCCCTTATTACATCCCGTCAATAATAAAGCGATCAGAATCAACCCTACGCCCCAAATTTTAATTTTATTCATATAAAGAGATTCCCTCCTGTGAAAAATAATGTTATTTTGCTGATCCTATGAAGACATAGAATCATTCATCATAAACATATTTTACCACTTATTTTCTGTCCCAGACAATAGACTTAATGAAATCGTAAGAAAGTTGATAAACGTCCTATTTTTTATCTAATACAATTTCTGCTCCATAGGCTGCTCTTGAAAAGATGCGCTCCGCTTCCTGCAGGGAAACTCCCTTCATCACCATATTCTCCGGATTGGATTCGCCAAGATTATGATTTGACAGATTAAATAAGTAATGAATTGCCTGCGGTTTAAACCCAAGTAATCTTGCTCCGATGGTATCAGCTGCAACGGGGTCTGTTGATGCTATCATTAACCCCTTCGTATCAATAGCGACTCCATTGCTGGGACCGGTTCCGATCATTGCTTTATCCGCACTTATTATAGATAAATCTATGGGGATTATTTTTGCCATTGCCGTGATAAATCCATGAAGATCCTTGTGTATTCCCAGCTGTTTTTTCGGAAACCCGTGAATTTCTCCCGGCGGCCAACCCAGTGCCACATTTTTTATCGCAGCACTCATGGTAGCTTCTTCGTGCTGCTTTAACTGGGTGAAACTGATTAATACATCTGTTTTCTCTATCAAACGGTTTATTTTAAGTGAGGGAATCACCGGATGATCCAGCTGCAATTCTATATAAGGTCCATAATTAAGGTCAACAAATCCGGCTCCTTCCTCATCTATTACTTTATCATAGCCATATTTTTTGAAAATTTCCTGAGTATCACCACCGCCGGAGCCTGTGGCGATCATAATCTCCTGCGGTTCAAATCGTTTTACATATCGGATGAGTTCTCTTAATGTATCCGGGCCAACAATAGCGGCGGCTTCCGGGGCTTTATCCGTCACCCAGTTCGGTGTAATTACTACTCTGTGTCCCTCATGAATAATATGTCTTACAGGAAGCAGCTGCAAAGCCTGCGTAAGCGATTGCTGCTCATTGTTACATCTGGTAATGCTCACCATCGGTTCTTTTACTTTTCTCTCTCTCATAATTAACCTCATCTTGATGTTTTTACTGTTATTCTTTTCAATTTTATTGATTATATTCTTACATACTGGAAAATTTTACGGATATCATTTCCCATTCACTTCGTCTATGATAAGAGAATAAGAATTAACATAAAATAGGAAAAAAGGAAGTGATCCGTTTAACAACCCCAGACAGCTTTTGCATATACATATAACATAATAAACGGAGGCATAAGAGATGAAAAGAAGAATAGGCATATTACTGGCAGTCATTATCATAGCAGTATTGGGATGGTTTGGATACCGTATGATAATTGGAGAATCAGACAACACAGATACGAAAAAAGCAGCAAATCAGGCAAAGATTACCCCAACTCCCGCTCCAACCGTGATACCAACCCCTCCCATCCGTACGGAACTTGAGAATACTGCTCACACACTCTATCCCGCCTATCAATACATAAACGGTGAAAAAAAATATGGATATATCGATGGAAACGCAACTTTTGTTATTTCGCCCCGTTATGACAGCGCCACTGATTTCTCTGAAGGCTACGCTGTGGTCTATGATAAAAATCGTTTCCATGTGATTGACACCAAAGGAACTATAATTTTTGATAATGATCTGAGCATCGAGCCCTTTCACAACGGCGCAGCCGTATTCGGTAAATATGACGGTAACACCATACTGTATGGGTATATTGATACCACGGGGAAAATCATCCTGGAGCCGGCCTATCTAAGAGCAGATGCCTTTAATGAAAACCATGAGGCCTATGTATTAACTTCAAGAGAGAATCGATATGCACGCATCGACAAAAATGGTACGGTATTGGAATCCTGGCAGCTGGATCCCAAGTACCAGATGGTTACCGACTTTAAAGACGGTTATCTGATCTACTCCAGTCAAAGTGATGCGAAACAGGGTGTAATTACAATATCCCAGGAAGAGATATTAAAGCCGATTTACAGTGATATCAATTATCTTGGTGAAGATTTATTTGCTGTCAAGGCTTTTGATGTGGACTTTTATGATATGATCACAGCATATCCTTTTGCATTGTATAATAAGAAGGGAGAACCACTGACAAAGGATATCTTATATGATGTCAGCTCCTTTCAGGAAGGTTATGCTTCCGCAACGGACAGTACTTCCACTTTCTTTATAGATAAGGAGGGAAAAGCAGCAGCAAATCTCCCCAAATATGAAGGCCGGGGAACTCTGACTCTCATTGGAGATACGGTGAAAGCAGAAATTGACGATGATTTGCTTTATGCTCACAGGGATGGAACTGTTTTCTGGCATTCAGATCATACCTATCAACTGGCGTCCGGGATCAGTATTTCTCCGGTGAAGTATAAACCAAATAAATACGTTGCCGTTTATTACCCGCAAATTCAAGGAATGAAGAATAATGAGGTTCAGACTGAAATCAATCAGAAGTTAATGGAGATTTTTACAAAGAGCCGGTCCGCCTTAAAGGAAGAAGACCGCTTGTCCGTAGAGGATAATTTCACCGCGGAGCTTCTCGGTAATTTATTAATGGTTCAAAGAACCGGATATGATTATTTCTTCGGATCTGCCCATGGAATGCCTATCAGAGATTATTATCCTATTGACATCAATACCGGTAAGTTCTATGAATTAAAGGATTTGTTCAAAGAAGGCAGCGATTATGTATCCAAATTGAATGAGATAATAAAAGCCGACATTGAAAAAGAAAGCAAAGATGACAGTGCCATGTACTTTCCCGACGGCTTCCAGGGTATAGCCAAAGACCAGCATTTTCAGATTACCCCGGATGCACTGGTTATCTATTTTTATCCTTATGATATTGCACCCTATGCAGCCGGTTTTCCCGAATTCTCCATCCCCTATGACCAGTTGAATGATATCATCAACCAGTCGGGTGATTTCTGGAAATCATTTCATTAAACAGGAAGTATAAAAACCGCTCATCAGTACCTTATCACATTCCTTTGACAGGTACTGATGGGCGGCTTTTATTTCATCAGAAATTAAGAATATATAATTTTATCCAGAATACCTGTAAGATATGCTATGGTAACGCCGTAATTCGTCATGGGTATCTGATAATCCCTGGCTTTTTGTACTCTGTTCATCACATATTTTCGGTTAAACATACAGGCACCGCACTGGATGATTAAATCAAAACCTGACAGATCCTCAGGAAAATCATTCCCGCTGACATTTACAATGGTCAAACCTTCTCCAATCTTGTTTCTTAACATACGGGGTAATTTTTCTCTGCCGATATCCTCAGACAGCGGTACATGGGTACAGGCTTCGGCGATTAATACTTTGGAAGCCTCATTCAACCGGTCAAGCACTGCTGCACTGTCCACAAAATACCGGATATCCCCTTTATGACAGGCATAAAGGACGGAAAAGGAAGTCAGGAGGCTCTCCTTTGGCTTCTTATCATAGACCAGCTGAAAGACCTGGGAATCTGTAATAATGAGTTTGGGTGGTTTTGCAAGACATCCCAGTGCCTCATCCAATTTGTCCGCCGTACTGCTGAGCACAATACATTTTTTATCCAGCAATTCTCTCAGTGTCTGCACCTGGGGCAGAATCAGACGGCCTTTCGGTGCCTGAATATCCTGCGGCATAACAAGGAGTACCGTGTCTCCTTCTGATACCAGGTTTCCTGTGATATCTTTGGCATCATAGTCTTGCGGGAGTTTGCGAATGATCTGATTTCTGATTTCCTCAATGCCTGCTCCCGTCCTGGCACTGATCTTAATGGGCATCTCTCCGCAGACCTCATTTAATTTTTGCTCTATGCGCTCCGCATGCTCAATCAGATCCAGTTTATTAATCATCGTTACCACAGGCGTTCCGCGCTCCTTAAATTCCCTGATCCATTCCGCCTCTTTCGTAACATCCTCATCACAACATACAATTAATGCGATGTCGGTCTTTTCCATGGCAACTCTGGTCTTTTCCACTCTCATCTGTCCAAGATAACCGCTGTCGTCAAATCCTGCGGTATCAATCAGTACACAGGGTCCGATTCCATAGATCTCAATTGTTTTATAGACCGGATCAGTTGTTGTTCCTGCGATCTCGGAAACCAAAGCCGTATTGTGTCCCGTCAGAGCATTAATTAACGTTGATTTTCCGCTGTTTCTTTTACCGAAGATGCCGATATGAAGTTGATTTGCTCGTGGTGTACCATTTAAACTCATCGTTTTCGTCCTTTCCGCAATCTCTTGCCTTACATAAAATTATTATCGGGTAAGTGTTTTCTTCTAAACCTCCAGGATCAGAGGGCTATCTGTTGATGCTTTAAAATCTAAAGTCCCTGCTTCCCTGCTGTATCTGGGATAAATGGTCGATTGTCAGATTTAAAACCCTGTTATTGGTGATATGCAGCAATTCTTTCTCCATCAATTCGTCTCCCTTTGCCCTGGTATCGGAGGTAGCATAATCCTCCAGATACTCTTTCAGGGTCATAAGCGCATTGGGCTGACAGCAGTTTGCGATCTGTCCTGATTTTACCAGGCTCATGAACCGGTCGCCGGTACGCCCCTCTCTGTAGCAGGCAGTACAAAAGCTTGGAATATATCCCATGGATAAAAGCCAGTTTACAATCTGATCCAGGGTCCGGTTATCCTCCACATCAAACTGTGCGGAATTCTCATCCTCCGGTTCTGCCTCGGCATATCCTCCAACACTTGTCTTTGATCCTCCGCTGATCTGTGTTACCCCAAGCCTGAGTACCTTCTCTCTGCTTCGTTTGGATTCTCTGGTGGATACAATCATGCCGGTGTAAGGAACTGTAATTCGAAGGATGGCAATGATCTTCTCAAATGTTTCATCAGAGATAGCATCCGGAAAGCTATTTGGATCAATATCCTCCGCACTGCGGATCCGGGGTACACTGATGGTATGCGGTCCCACACCAAAGACAGCCTCCAGATGTTCGGCATGCATTAAAAGTCCGACAAAATCATAGCGATAATGGTTTAGTCCAAATAACACGCCAATGCCGACGTCATCAATTCCGCCCTCCATTGCACGGTCCATGGCTTCGGTATGATAGGCATAATTGTGCTTTGGCCCTGTGGGGTGAAGCTCCTCATAATGGTTCTTATGATAAGTTTCCTGGAACAGGATATAGGTTCCGATACCTGCTTGCCTGAGCTTTTGGTAATTTTCCACCGTTGTTGCCGCGATATTGACATTTACACGACGAATCTCCCCGTTTTTATGTTTGATGGAATAAATTGTACTGATGCTTTCCAGGATATATTCTATGGGATTGTTTAACGGGTCTTCACCAGCCTCAAGTGCCAGTCTTTTATGTCCCATATCCTGAAGGGCAATTACCTCCCTCTTAATCTCTTCCTGCGTTAATTTCTTGCGGTGGATCTGCTGATTGACATGGTGATAGGGGCAATATACACATCCATTTACACAATAATTTGACAGGTAGAGGGGTGCAAACATGACAATGCGGTTTCCATAAAATTTCTGTTTGATTTCCTGTGCAAGCTCATATACCTTCTCAATCGTCTCCTGATCGTCACACTCCAGCAGCACTGCTGCTTCCCGGTGGGTCAGTCCCTTCCCTTGTCCTGCCTTTTGAAGTATTTGTTCTATCAGCTTTTTATTATGATAATTTTCTTTTGCATGGGCCAATGTTTCTTCGATTTCTTCATGACTGATGAATTCTTCCGCCTTTTCTGATTCCACACGATACATTCTATCACACTCCTTTTATCAATTCTCCGGTTTAAAATCTCCTCTGTCCACAACCAAATGATACCCAATCCGCTTCATTCGTCGTTCCAGACACATCCTGCATTCCGCCGCTTCGTCACCGGTGCAGATCTTATTATCATAAAGCTCGTATTTCTTCCTCACGGCGGTTGGTGACAGATTTGGCATCAATACATTGGCACCGGCCAAAATCCCCTGCTCCCTTCCTGTGGGTGAAATCGTACCAAGAGCAGTTGTTGCCGGAATCAGGGCATTGGGAATCATCAGACGCAATATACTGATCAGTATCAAGGTCAGTTCCAGGGAACCCTGCCCATAATCTGCCAATGGGGTCTGATGATGGGGAATAAATGGCCCGATCCCTATCATCTGGGGAGATAATTCCCGGATAAATAACAGATCCTCTGAAAGATGGTCCGGAGTCTGGTAAGGAGAACCTACCATAAAGCCTGCGCCCACCTGATACCCGATTTCTTTCAGATTCATAAGGCACTGTTTCCTGAACTGCAACGACAATTCTCCGGGGTGGAGCTTCCGGTAGTGCTCCTCGCTGGCTGTCTCATGACGCAACAGATAACGATCAGCCCCTGCATTATAAAAACGCCGGTAGGTCTGATCACTCTTTTCCCCCATAGAAAGCGTCAGGGCACAGTCCGCATACTTCTTCCTGATGGCCCGGATGATCTCGATGATATGTTCTTCACTGTATCCGCCATCCTCTCCCCCCTGTAATACGAAGGTTCGAAATCCCAACCCATATCCTTCTTCACAGCAATCAAGGATTTCCTCCTTCGTAAGGCGATATCGCTCCACACATCGATTGCTGCGTCGAATTCCACAATAATAACAGTCGTTTTTGCAGTAATTTGTAAATTCGATTAGTCCTCTGGTATAGATATTACGACCGAAATACTTGTTTGCCGTCAGACAGGCCCTCTGTCTGAGGTATTCGATATCTCCGGTATCCGTAATGCCCAATAAACGAATGAATTCTTCCTTTGTTAATGTTCTCTGTTGCTCCAGTTTGTCTATTAAGTACTTCATTACCAATGTTCGTCTCTCTTTCCACAGATGAAACAAGTGGAAGCGGCAAGCCGTTTCCCTTGAAATGAATAAAAAAAATCCTTGTGCTAAAAAGGCACAAGGATAGTGTTGTTCAGGTAAGAAATCCGCCGCGGGATCATTGAGAATCGGCTAATGTAACTACATTGCCTCCTTCTTATGACTGCGTAATTATTCTTATCCGGCATCTGCTGTTTTGTCAGAATATAATGTCAGACAGATCCAATCTATTCTCGCCTTCCCACTCGGGCGCACCCTTGTTGTCAGCACGAATTATTTGTTATTTATTTAACAATATTATATATGCTTTAACACACTTTGTAAACTACTTTTTAATACTCCGGCAAATAAAAACATCATGTCAGAACTCCATGGATTCCTCCACTGTCTACATCTCTTCCACAAATTGAATTTTTAACCCATTGGGATCCATAACATATAGGAATCGTGTATGAGGATTCGGTTGAAACGGACCACTATGAATGGGCACCTTATGCTCACTCAAAAAGTGCATCTTTTCCTCCAGAGAATCCACATAAAATCCTAAGGAAATATCCGTTCCCAGATTCACTTCCCCTTTATTCTCATTACGAATTAATTCAATCAGGGTATCACCCTCTCCCAGAAACGCTATTTCTGTTCCCGGTCCCGCATGAAATCTCCGACTTATGGCAAGACCGATGATTTCCGTATAGAACTTTAATGATTCCTCCAGATCCAGTACCTGTAATGTGGTCCAACAAAATTTCATATGCAATCCCCCTTCAACTTCGTAGGTATAACCCCGGCTTTAAACCGGGTTCTTTCTTATCATATCATATATTTCTTTTCTTCGCATCCATATCTGATAAAAAATTTATATGATACATGCCGTTATTATCAAATATCAATGCCAGTGAGACCATGCATCTTTTATAAAAGGGAACGCATACCCGTCAAGTCATGAAAAAGCTGTTTTCTTATTTATATCTTAAATTTTTCTACGCTGGCTGTAAGTCTATTTGAATTGTTTTCCAGTTCGACCATCGCCTCTGATACCTGTACCGATCTTTGCATTACCTGAGTTGCCTTTAAGGCGATATTCTGTGTACCCTGTGCACCTTCGTTATTGGAAATTGACACCTCGTTGATCGCTTTCGTCATGCTTTGGATGGAGACGCTCAGTTTTTCGGCTGTGTTACTAAAGTCAGTCACCAGGTTCTCAACGGCATCGGCATCCTTATAGTACTGCTCCCCGATCTCTACCATTTTTTTATAATCTTGAATAACCGTCGTATCAATAAAATCCAGTGCTTTCTCAGAGTTCTCGGCCAGGCTTTTAACTGATGAAACCACCAGTTTCGTTACCTCCTGAATCTCACCAATCGCCCGATTTGAATTCTCTGCTAATTTTCTGATCTCATCCGCTACTACAGCAAAGCCTTTTCCTGCCTCTCCTGCCCTGGCTGCTTCTATAGCCGCATTTAATGCAAGAAGATTGGTCTGGGAGGTGATCTGCAAAATAGCCTGCGTCAACACATCAATTTGCTCAACAGCCTGGGACTGCTCGATGGATGTTCTCATATCTTTGTCTATATTCTGATGGATATCATGTGCCGTTTTTTGCGAAATAACGGCATTGTTTTTTAAATCCTGCGCCCGCCTGCTGATTTCTTCTGCAATCGTGGATCCATTGAGAGCCTTTGTTGCCATTAATTCCACAGTATTTTCTATTTCTGTTGATGTAGCGTTCATTTCCTGGGTCGTCGCCGCTGTTTCTTCCATCCCTGCTGAGATTTCCTGAGTAGTTGCCGATACATCCTCAATTTGAGAGGCTAACTCTGAAAGATTTTTAGAAGAAATCACCACATTTTCCTTTACATCATTTGCCTCGTTTATCACCTGTTTCAGCACGGTTTTAATGGAATCACTCATTACTTCAACACTGCTTGAGAGTAATCCGATCTCATCCTTCCTCTTTAAAAACTTTTCAGGTACACGCATAGAAAAGTCTGCGTTTGCCATTACCTTTAAATGCTCCGCCGCTAATTTCACCGGTTTCGCCACATAATTTGCCGCGAACATTGCAACCAAAGTGACAAAAACAAGTGTAACTGCAATCACAATCAGGATTAACCGATTCGTCCTGTTTAATTCAATAAAAACTTCCTTGGATGGTGCCATAGCAACCACCCGCCATTGTGTACTTGGAACAATGCTGTAAGCGGCGATCTTTTCAACGTTTTGCTCATCCGTATATATGAAAGAGCCCTCATCTTTGGTCAGCATCTCTTCATAGACTTTGCGTGTCGTATCACTTATGTCTAGATCAAACACAACCTTACCAATCATCTCTTCCCTGGGGTGATAAATTAATTCACCTGTATTAGAGATCAGAAAAACAAATCCGGTATCTGCTACCTTTAGCTGGCCCAAAGAATTTGCAAGAGAATCCACAAGTACATTGCTTTGTAATACTCCCTTAAACTGATCCTTTTGATCCACAACAGGTACCGCTACCGATATGATTCTGTTTCCCGTTGCTTTGCTTATCAATACATTGCTTATCGCAGTCTTTTTTGTCTCCTTGGCTTTGATAAAATGTGCTCTGTCTGCGACACTGATGTTATCTCCATTCTCATTAATTGAATTCCCATCCTGATCCGCCACAACAGAGGTCTCTACCTCAACATCACTCTCTCTGATCACCCTTTCCACCTGCATGATATCACTCTGGTTCATCTTTTTAAACTCCGGATGAGCTTCAATAAGTGAACTAAGTTGTGAAACCTTTGCATTTACCCAGGTATCTACTTGTCTGGCATTGGCACTTGCCAGCTGGCTTTCCTCCGCCTTTAAATTATTTGTTATTGTTGTATTAAATCTTTGCACTTGAAAAATTGCCAGAATTGACAGGGGTATAATGGCCACAGCTAACAGGATAAAAAATAATTTTATCTTTAGTGATTGAAATACTTTCATGGTTTCCTCCATATGATATTGAATAAATTTTTTGAGTAATACTGTTATACGATAACCTACCATTGTTCATAAATAAGAAATAACCGCACCTTCATTATCAGAATTACTTTTTATTTTTCATCCCTCTTCATGAGCCATAGCCATCATTTCATAACTTTTATGAATAGAAATTTTGCAGCTTGCGTTTATACCATCTGAATCATTCACCCCCCCTGTCAACATCAGGCACTCAAAAGAATATGCTTATGTTACGATTCTCTATCCCTCTACTTCAACATTATATTCCAATACACAGATATTTCAACATTAATTTGCATTTTTCGCTAATATTAGTTATTAATTCCATTTTATTAACAGAAATGATGAAGCGGTTGGTGACATCATTATAATAAGATGAAACGGCAATCCCTTCTCCTATAGAATAAAAAAAGAAGGTCAGGAACTTCCTGTTACAAGGAATCCAAAACCTTCTTCTTACACCCTCTTATAAGTCTTCACCAGCCTGATTGTTAATCTCTTCTTTGGCTCGTTTTACCCGCTCAGCAAGATTCTTTCCTGCCTTACAGGAATAGCTGCAGATGCCGCAGCCATTACACCGTTGTGCCTGATATTGCTTAACCTGATCGTATTTATAATGATCGATTAGATCGGCAATTTTATTTACCTGTAATCCCGCCGGACAATTTCTGATACATTCTCCGCATTTAGAGCATTGTGGGGACTCCTTGTAAGCAGGTGGCTGCGCTGTAGCGATAAAATTCACCTTCTGATCAACCACCGTATTCTCATCCGCCATAAAGGCCTGCATGATACCGCCGCCGGCATAAACTCCTTTGGATCCGGGATATACCGCTTCCAATACCTCATGAAGCTTCATTCCCATTCTTACCTTGACCACATGAGCTGACTTGTTTTTCATGTTTGCAACTGTCAGATATCTGGTATCAATTGCTTTGTTCCGGTCAATAGCGGCGGCTATTGCACATACTGTCTGCACATTCAGAACCAGCATGCCGTGCTCAGCCGGCACTTCATTCCATTCAACTTTCTGGTTTAATATCTCAGAGATCAGAACCCGCTCTGCTCCTGCCGGATAATAATCCGGAAGCGCATGGATATGGATATCCTCCGGAAAGACCAGCCCTTCTTCTTCCTTTACTGCAAGATGTACAGCAGCAAAACTGATGCATTTTCTCAGCATCCTTACGCCCTGAAGGATCTGCTCTGATCGATTCCTTAAGATCCATCGGTCATGAACCAGACCCGGGTCACATTCCACCCCATTGATCAGGAGATATTTTGCGTAACCCTCACTGTGCATAACCGTATCTATCTTTTGATAAGTGGAGTGGGCTCCACCACCCATTCCAAATACTTTATTCTCTAGAATCCGCCTAAGAACCTCCTCCGAAGTCAATTCTTGTGTTGCTGCCTCTGATATTACCTGTGCATCCTCTCCTGTCAGATCTATCACCGAGGTGTTTTGGTTTACATGGCAGACAGCTTTCCTGATTCTTATTCCCGGATGGGAATGTTTCGCTGAAATTGGAAGTATATCCTCCAAAAGATAAGAAATCATATTTACCAGAAGGATACTCATGATTACCATCAGAATATCCCCCTGATAAAAAAGTGCCCCAAATCCCGCCGCAAACCCGATTATGGCTCCGATTACCCGATTTGCAGTAACCGTAACCGGATCCGTCATGATCATGCAGCCATAAAATAGTACGCCATAAACAAGGACATTCTCAAGCGTGAGGCTATTGTGCAGCAATAAAACCGAAATCATTCCAAGGATTGCACCAATTCCCGCAAAGGGTCTGATCTTTAGGAATGGGATACCTAGGATCAGGGCAGGAATCAATAACCAGGTAACATCAAAGAATGGATATGGTACTGTGAAAAAGCGCTCCACTACCAGCAATCCGAAAACCGCCGGATTTAATATATTCTTTCCCATACCTCCCCAGATATGCTTTCCTAATAGCAGCGCCGCCGCAACACCAATCATTCTTCCCCACAGCGGTGCTCCAACCGTTAACAGGCTGAGCATCGCTGCTGTAACTGCCGCAGAAACAGAGCAAACCAGATGTTTCCATCGCAATAGGTTACAAATGACATCCACAAAGAATGCCCCTGTTAAGAGAGTCAAAAAACGTGCAATTTCAATAGGATGGTTAACAAAAACCGGAAGATGGTATAGTACCAATACAATAAATACCCCCGACATAATATGTTCATTGGATAATTTTTTTCGAATTAAGGGAAACGTCCTCATTATTTTACTCCTGCAAAAAACGCGTGTATCTTATGAATTCCTGTACCGAATATCATCAGGGGACATCCGATGGCAGTCTCTATGTTTTGTTGGCTGCATTCCTTAAGGGTCTCGGTATCGACAGTTTTAGAATTCAGAAATAAGATCTTTTTCACCCCGGCTTCCATTAGCTGTTTTACTGCCCTTTTTGTATTCTCCTGATTTAATAATACAAACGCTGTTTTGGGTATCCGGGGAAGTTCAGATAAGTTCTGATACACCTTGATACTAAACCCGGAATTTGCTTTACTGTTCACCGGATATACTTTCATATCATGATTCGTAAAAGCCTGATAGATTGAATTACTATACTGATTGTTTCTGGACGAATACCCCACAAAAATGATCTCATTTTCCGTAAAGAAATCTTTACTTACTTTCGTCATATCAGATACCTCCCGATAAATTTATCTCTTTATTATACCTTATGTAATATGCAATGTCTAATCTTCCCAGTTTATTTCATTAAATTTTAACAATTACTATTGCAGGTTTCCATAGAATGGTATTGAAATCAGGATAAAGAAAGTGCTACTATTAGAAAAGATATTTTCATAAAACCAGTACATCATTTACTAAATGACTGGGCGGATAATGCAAGATGGGATTTTCATAGGTGATTACCTATCCTATCGATTAACTGAATTGACAAAGGTGGTAAAGATGAAAAATATTGATCGAACCCTATACAACACAAAACCGGTTGATACAAATCGGTTGGAAAAAGAAATGGCCTCCTATGCTCTACTTGAAAAATTACAAATACCTTTTCAAAGGCTTGACCATGATCCGGCGGCTACGATAGACGATTGTGATGAAATAGATTCCTTACTAGGAATTGAGATATGCAAGAATTTATTCTTATGCAACGGATCCAAAACAGAATTCTATTTGCTTATGATGCCGGGAACCAAGAAATTTAATACCAAAGACCTGAGAGATAAACTCGGCTGTTCCAGACTTTCTTTCGCATCCCAGGATGATATGGAGCAATATCTTAATCTGTCTCCCGGATCCGTTACCATACTTGGTCTTATGTTTGACCATAGTCACAAAGTACAATTACTCATGGATCGTGAGGTGGCGGAATCTGATTATATCGGCTGCCATCCTTGTATTAATACCTCCAGTTTAAAAATTAAAACCTCAGATATTTTAGAAAAATTTCTTCCCCATACCGGACACAACCCTCTGATCGTTTCGTTGTAATGCTAACGATCAAAGGGTTCGTGAAGATTATCTCATTCCTGCAATGCTTTCATTTATTTTTCTTGCGATATAGGCATTGTTCATGGTATACAGATGAATTCCTTCTGCTCCCTGCGCAATTAAGTCCACGATCTGATCCACCGCGTAAGCAATTCCCGCATCCCGCAACGCTTGTGGAGAATGTTCAAATCGTTGCAGCATCTTCGTGAATTTAGAAGGAAGACTGGCTCCGCACAAGGTCACCATTCGCTCGATCTGGGCTTTATTTACTACAGGCATGATCCCGGCTTCTATCGGAACACGGATGCCTGCAATTCTGGCCTTTTCGATGAAATGATAGAAATATTGATTGTCAAAAAACAACTGGGAGATTAAATGCTCTGCTCCGGCATCTACCTTCTTCTTCAAGTTTGAGATATCTTCCACCAGACTCTCGGAGTTAATGTGTCCCTCCGGATAGCATGCACCGCAAATATGAAAATCTCCGCGTCCTTTGATGTATTCCACCAACTCACTGGCATAATGAAATTCATCTTTAGGTGGGATTTCCGGGTTAATGTCCCCTCGAAGCGCAAGTATGTTTTCTATCCCCTTCTCTTTTAATCGATCCAGAATTTGATCAATCTCAGGACGGTTATAATTTACACAAGTCAGATGTGCCAACGGCTCAATCCGATATCTATGTTTAATTGCAGAGGCGATCTCACACGTTGCCGTGTCACCGGCATTCCCTCCCGCCCCATAGGTAACACTGATAAAATCAGGCTTCAGATCCTTTAATTCGTCTAACGTAGTGTATATGGTTTCAATAGGGCTGGTTTTTTTTGGCGGAAAAACTTCAAAGGACAGCACCGTTTTTTTCTGATCAAATAATGACGCAATCTGCATGTAGATTAACCCTTTCTTATGATTATGAAGTCTGCTTCTGATAACCTTCCCAGCTAACAATATCCTCCAGTGATGCTCTGTCCTTATCCGGAACGGCATCGGTCAGCGGATATCCAACCGGGAGCAATGCGATCACCTCCATATGCTCCGGCAATCCCAGGATCTCATGACAGCGCTTTGCGTCAAAGGCACAAATCCAACAGGTGCCAAGCCCAAGATCAGCTGCAGCCAGGGCCATATGCTCTATTGCTATAGCTGCATCAATATCACAATGATCCTTTCCGTCAAATCTCTTCCAGGATTTGCCGTGATCCCCACAAATCACAATGACTGCAGGCGCTTTCGTAAGCCACTTGCCCCGATACGCTTCCCCGACTTCATTAATCTTTTGTTCCCCGGTAAAAACCACAAAATGCCAGGGTTGATTATTACACGCAGAAGGTGCTAACCTGGCGGCTTCTAATATCTGAATTAATTTCTCTTTCTCAACCGGTTTCTCCTGATAAGTTCTTACGGAATATCTTCTTTTTATACTATCTGACAGCATGGTGAACCTCCTTATACCAAACAATTACATTCCAATACTTCAATTGAATTACATAGTAATTCTATCACATCACTATGATAAAACGCCAGAAAAAATGTTAATTATATCAATTCTCTTTCTATTTCAATCATCTCTCCCTCCGTGCTTCCCTCGATAAATTGAATTACATGATCACAAATACTGTCTGCATGTGCAGCATCTTCTGTAACGCATGCAATTCCCAGTATGGTAATCTGATGCATATCCTGTTGTGCGATTTCCGCTATGGATACATTAAATTTATTTCTAACCTTTGCGCACAGACTCTTTACTACCATCCTTTTCTCTTTCAGTGAATGTACCCAGGGGGTATATAACTTGATACGAACCGTACCGACTACCATGGCTTTCTTCCTTCTTATTCTATTGTGATTGAATACATCCTTCTCTTTATTAGGATATTTTCATAAGATTATTCTATATAAAAAAGTATATCCGTATGCAAAATATAAGTAAAGAAATTTTGCATACGGATATTGTATGATTACATGATCAGTTACTGTTCCAATTGAAACCGGCAACAAACATTCTCACCCGCAGGACTGGTTACAGCCGGAGCAGTTTTCACATGGATTTTGGGCAACTCTAAGGTATGGCTCCATAAGAAAGGTATGCGAGGAGAAATCATATCCCTCTCCCCCATTGATTTGAACTTCCCTTTGGAAAAATTCCAGTTTTATCGTCTGAAAATAAATTTCCTCTCCATCCTCATCTATTATTTGCTCCGGAGAGAATTTCTCAACGGGCTTTCCATCTTTTAGAACTGTTATGATGGTATTGGAGGTAATTAATGATTTTAAAGCACCGTTTGGATGAAATACAAGGGAATTTCGATCTCCTGAAATTCCATTTGCGTTGATATCATAGGCTGCAATTGCACCGATTGGGGTCTGAATTCTGGTTGCATAGACCGGCTCCACCGATTTTATACTTCCATCAGGATATAATGCAACTCCGATATGCGTTCTGACTTTCCCCACCGGCGTCTGAAGAATTACTCTTTCCTTGGGCCAAAGGGTAAGATCCCTGATCTTTCCGGATTCATAAAAGCTAATGGCAATCATTTTGGCAGTTATGGTTCCAAAGGGAAACTCAAGGGTCTGCTCCTTTGCCAACTGATATTCATCATTTTCATCCCAATAGCCTGACATCTGTCCATTTAGGGGAAAGATACGTTTTATGGTCCCGCCGGGATAGAGTGTAATTAATTCCGCAGGCATCTTTCCGATGGGAGTGGGGACCAGCGTCTGCTGATTCAAATAAATTCTTCTCAACGCTCCATCTTCGTAAAAAGATGCGCTGTATACATGCTTCTTTCGATAATCTCCATAGTCATACTGAGGGGTTAATATTCCGTATATAGTAATCAGCTGTGATTCTTCCCCTACAGAACATTCCTTTAAACTGCCGTCCGGATAAAGGGTCGCATTCTCAACACCCTTTAATATGCCATATCTGGTTGTAAATGTTTTCATTTCTCATCACTTCTTTCTTATTGCTGCGTTTTTGTAATACGCAGATAATAGTCATTGGCTCCCTGTTTTATTACAATATAGCTCATCTTCATAACCAACAGATTATCATCAAACCATCCGGGGATATGATCACAAATGATCTCCAATGCATCGAACGCCTGCTTTTGTAAGAATGGAATCAGAATTTTTTTTGAAGATAACTGAGGAAAGGAGTTTAATGCTTTTCGCAGATCAATAAAATAGACACCGGGCTGTTGCGTTTCTTGAGGCACGGTGGAAGGGGTCTCATCCCTATCCCTGCTTTTTTCTTCCTGCATCACTCTATCCTGTTCTTCTGCCTCCAGGATAGAGTCAAGATATTCTTCCGGCCACCCCTCTGCTTCATAAGAATTAAAACCATTGGCCTCCAGCACATAGTAAAGCTGACCGGACACTTCTTTTGCAATAAAAACCTTACACTCTTCCAGTTCCCTCACCATCGTAATCAATGCTCTCCGGTACTCCCCTAATCCCATTTCCTTATTTATCTCCAAGGGAATTTCTCCGGCAATCTCCCATTTGCTCCCGTCTTTCTGATACATTCTGACGCTTCCGGGTTCTGCTATGGAAGCTGTCGCTCCTTTTTGATTGATATATACTGCCGCCAGATTCATACCATACCTCCCTTTCTTCTATAAAAAAACCATAAAGTATTGTTTTTCTCCGTCGAAAGTTGGAAAACAATATTTATGGTTTGCTCTTTATTGTCTTATTTACGATTATATTAATTCCAGATTGGGATTAAGTCAATACATGAATCTGTATAAAATAGCCTTTCCAATTTCTGTTTTTATATAAAATTTTTATAGTCTGTCCAATTATCCTGTAATAACCTGGGCGTATCCAGACTGTATGGGCAGTGATTTTTGCAGTGATCACAGTGAATACAGTCCTCAATTTTCTTCATCTTCTCTTTCCATGTATCATTTAAATACACCGAAGCAGGTGCACGTCTGATCATCAGTGACATTCTTGCCGAGGTGGGAATATCAATGTCTGCCGGACAGGGAAGACAATATCCGCAGCCTCTGCAAAAGTTGCCGCCCAGTTCTTCCTGATCACGATCAATCACTGTTAAGATTTCCTCATCCATAACGGGTGGATTTAACTGATAGGAAAGGAATTCGTCCAGTTCTTCCTCCTTTTGAATCCCCCAGATCGGCAGTACATTGTCATATTGCCTCAGATAAGCATAAGCTGCCTTTGCATTGGTGATCAATCCACCGGACAAAGCTTTCATGGCAATAAACCCGATATTTTTCTCTCTGCAAAGTTTCACCAGTTCGATCTCATCTTTCGTTGCCAGATAACTGAAAGGAAATTGTATCGTTTCATATAAACCGGATTCGGCGGCTTCCACCGCTACCGCCAACCGGTGGTTGGTAATGCCGATATGCCGAATCAGCCCTTTCTTCTTCGCATCCAGCATGGCTTCATACAATCCGGTGCCATCACCCGGCTTCGGACAAAAACCGGGATTATGAAACTGATAGAGGTCGATATAATCTGTCTTTAGCAAGGTCAGTGCCATATCCAGCTGCTGCCAAAGATCCTCCGGTTTTGTCCCCATGGTTTTGGATGCAAGATAGATCTGACTCCTGACATCGCTCAGTGCATAACCGATTTTTTCTTCAGAGTCTGTATAAAATCTGGCTGTATCATAAAAATTGATCCCGCCGGCATACGCCTTCTTTAATAGCTTTGCTGCCTCTTCTTTTCCGATCCGCTGAATAGGCAGTGCCCCAAATCCATTCTTATTCACTGCAATACCTGTACTTCCCAGAATAACCTGATCCATCTTTCCTCTTCCTTTCTACCGGTACCTGCCAGCCTCCGCTCAAAACTCTTTTCCCTAAACTCTCAGACATCATCCTTCTACTACAAGATCCAATTTTCCTGTATCCGGCTCCATGATCAGTCCATGAACTTTGATGTCCCCAGGCATAAGCGGATGATTTTTAATCAGTTCCACACTCTCTTTAATGGAATCCTCCACCGAGTTAAAGCCCTGAAGCCACTTTTTCACATCAATCCCGGCGTGGCTTAGGGTGCTGATCACCTCCGGTGAAATTCCCCGCTCCATGGCTTTTTTAATCACGTGTTCCGGATCTATGCTGCTCATGCCACATCCATGATGACCGATCACCAGTACTTCATTTGCCTGATACTCATAAACTGCAACTACAATACTTCTCACAATACTTCCAAACGGATGCATAATGGTTGCACCCGCATTCTTAATCAGCTTGACATCACCGTTCTTAATATTTAAGGCCTTTGGAAGAAGCTCTGTCAGTCTGGTATCCATACAAGATAAGATAACCAGTTTCTTATTCGGATTTTTAGATGTCTGGTATGGAATATATTCCTTATTCTCCACAAACTGACGATTAAATGCTAATATCTCTTTTAACGCACTCATAAGCTTCTCCTTTTCCTGTAATCAGGCAAATTAGTGCCCCTCCCTCATCTGTGTCCTATTCTTTCTTATCGCAAAATCCCATGCATACTTCCAATTCTCTCTTGATTACTTCCTCCGGAATATCTTCATCGAATAGAATTATCTTCTCTATCATATTTTCAATTACCCGGAGGATGATTCCACATCGTGTCCTGCCTTCTTCGGTATTACCGTAATATCCGGTAATAAATACTTTTATTTTCTTCATCTGCTCTTCTACATAATCGTTTAACGCTTTGCTGACCTCCAGATTACCGTTTAATCCAAGCCAGGTCTTCATTGATAGCTTAAAAGCAGCCTTATCATAAACACTTAGTTCTTTTCTCTGCCGGATTGCATCAAAACAAACGTCCTGTATCATGCCATTTGTATCTAATGTTTCAAATAGCCTCCCCGTTAATGAAACATATTCCCTATAAGCCACTTCATAAAATAATTCTTCTTTACTTTTGTAATAATAATAGAGCATTGGCAGAGAGCATTCTGATTCTTTCGCAATTTCTCGAATGGTAGTAGCATGAAATCCTTTCTCACTGAAAAGTCTTACGGACACTTCTTTAATACTGTCTTTTAAGCTTGATTTATCCATATTACTCCTATCTATTCGTATCGATACAGACCGAGTCGATCTTACCAGAACGATATACTTATCATAATCATTCTGATTTCCTCTGTCAACTCGATTATATCGCACAAGCATAAGATAAACCCGATAAAACCTCTTCCGGCATAGAGCCGGTAAGAGGTTGATCGGGTTTATCTGACAAAATTAAAGAGGTATATTTCCCAAAAATTTGTAGTGAGGCGTATTAAAATAATATCTTACCGATTAAAAATCGACTTTCGTTCCGTAATAAATACAACGGAATAGCTTCTCCATTTCAGCAGGTGTAATCTCTCTTGGATTGGAGCCGGTGCATGCGTCTCCAACGGCCAGTTCCGCTATTTTCGTAATTTTCTCATTGAATTCCTTCTCTTCTATTCCAAATTCCTTTAACGTCTTTGGGATATTCAATTTTTCGTTATACTGATCTATCCTCTCACAGAGCTTTCCGGTTAATTCCTCAGCATCAGCACCCTCCATCCCCATTGCTCTTGCAATGTCCGCATATCGGTCGGAAGCGGTTTTCGCATTATACTGAATAACATAGGGCAGATAGATCGCATTGGCACAACCATGAGGGATATGACCTGTTGAAAACGCCGCTCCGGTTTTATGCGCCATTGAGTGAACAATTCCAAGAAGCGCATTGGAAAATGCCATTCCAGCAAGACATTGGGCATAATGCATCTGTTCTCTTGCCTTTTTGTCTCCCTGATATGAATCGTTTAAATACTCAAATACCATCTGGATCGCTTTTATCGCCAGCGGATCCGTAAAGGGCCCGTTCAGGGTAGATACATATGCTTCAATTGCATGAGTCAAAGCATCCATACCGGTATGTGCTGTCAGTGTCTGTGGCATTGTTTCTGCCAGTTCGGGATCTACAATCGCGATATCCGGTGTAATATTAAAATCTGCAAGAGGATATTTAATTCCTTTTTCATAATCAGTGATAACAGAGAATGCCGTAACCTCCGTAGCCGTTCCGGAAGTAGAAGGGATTGCTACAAACTGTGCCTTCTGTCTTAAAGTGGGGAAATTAAAGGGAATACATAATTCTTCAAATGTTACTTCCGGGTATTCGTAAAATGCCCACATTGCCTTTGCCGCATCGATAGGAGATCCTCCACCCATGGAAACGATCCAGTCAGGCTTGAATTCTCTCATTGCTGCTGCCCCGCGCATTACGGTCTCAACAGATGGATCCGGTTCAACATTTTCAAATAATTGAACTTCAAGTCCGGCTTCCTTCAAATAATTGATGGCTTTATCAAGAAATCCAAATCTCTTCATAGAGCCTCCGCCCACAACGATCATAGCCTTTTTCCCTTTTAATGTCTTCAGAACCTCCATACTGCCTTTTCCATAATGAATATCTCTTGGTAATGTAAATCTAGCCATAGTCTTACCTCCATTTATATGTGCGTTTCACTTGTTTCTATCTTTGTTATAATTTTAACAATTTTCTGTAATCTTTCAAATATAAAAAAAGCATATCGATATATCAATATCGATATGCCCCCATCAAATCTGTCCGTTTTCCGGTCTTATCATGCTATTCTTAACTTTACTTATCTCCTGTAGAAATGCCAGTTCCATCTCTGATAACCGATACTCCTTTTGGCGAATGACCACGTCCTTAACTATCAGGTTTACAGACTGTACGTTCCTTTGCACCAGACCATATCGCTCCAGCATCTGTACCGGTAAAGGGGATACCCACATATAGCTGTCCCTGATCTGACCCAGAATATCAAACTGACTTCCTCTTTCATATACATAGATTTTTCTCTTCTGGTCCTGCTCCTTCTGATTCCAATCAGATAACGGCAGATGGGGTACTGTTATATCACCATGTACAATCTCTACCCCCTCCTTCAAATCCAGGTAGCTTAATTCCTGCTTTTTAGCATAGACACCTTGTGCAGATATTAATATCATATATTCAAATTCCCAAAGATCTTCATGACTTAACCCCTTGCTCTTCAGAAAATCATAAAAATATTCTTCATGATCTCTTCGATATCGTATGATGCCCAGCTGGCAGTCTCCCTCAGAAACTTTTGTGATGGTGTCCATATTATTTGTCTCTCTGATTGATACGTCCCATTCCTTGGATTTATCCAGATGATCCAGGAAATTGGTAAAGGCATAAGAGAGATAGCTGGCACGAGGGATGCAATAGCTTAAATTAATCGACTTTTTCTTACTTTTTATAAACAGGGACTCCATTTCCCCTACCTGGGTCAGAATACGCCTGGCATACCCTAAGAATTCTTCTCCCCTTTTTGTGGGGATCATTCCCTTTGGCGTTCTTTTGAAGATATTGAACCCAATCATCCCTTCCAATTCCTTAATTGCCTTGCTCAGATTAGGCTGATTCATATACAGATTCTCTGCCGCAAGGGTAATCGACCCCGTCTTCTCCACTTCCACCGCATATTTTAAATGTATAATATTAATAGGATCTCCTCCTTTCAAAGAATAAGACCGGACATGTATCATTTAAAAAACACCCTCCCAATGTACATGACAAAAGGAGAGTGACTATTTTTATTCAAATATAATGAAATAAGCAATTACCAGAACTCCTAATGCGATTCGATACCAGCCAAAAAATTTAAAATCGTTTTTCTTAATAAATCCGATTAAGAAGCGGATTGCAATGACAGAAACAAGAAATGCCACAGCCATACCGCTAAACAGAATCCAGATTTCCTGATCTGTAAATTCCAGTCCGAATTTGATCAGTTTTAAGAGGCTTGCTCCAAACATAATCGGTATGGAGAGGAAGAAAGAATACTCGGCAGCAACATATCGTGAGGTTCCAAGGATAATAGCACCAAGAATCGTTGCGCCGGAACGTGAGGTTCCCGGAATTAGGGAAAGAACCTGAAACACTCCTATCATCAATGCCGTCCCATAGGTCAAATCCTGAAAGCTCTCAATCCTGGCCGCCTTGCCCTTATTACGGTTTTCTATCACGATAAACAGGATACCATACACAATCAGTGCAATGGACACTACCCATGGATTATAAAAATGTGCCTCAAACCAGTCATCAAACAATACGCCCAGGACACCGGCAGGAACACAGCCGACCACCACTTTATACCATATTGACATCGTATCTTTACGCTCCTGAGGCGTTTTCTTTAAGGCAAAAGGATTTAGTTTATTAAAATAGAGAATTACCACTGCCAGAATTGCACCTAATTGGATGACAACCCGAAACATCTCTTTAAACTCCTCCGAAGCCTGTAACTGTATAAACTTATCCACCAGAATCATATGACCGGTACTGCTGATTGGAAGCCATTCCGTTATTCCCTCTACAATTCCAAGTAATACTGCTTTCAATATTTCTAAAATAAACATATGTGGAACCTCCATATTTAATCCGGATGCAAGTACCTTTACAATCCGTATACCCAACATATTTTACCACCAAATGGAACATGGGGCAACATAAAAACTTACTTTAAGTACTCTATTTCAAATATTTCACCGGTAATCTGTTCATAATAGTTGTATTCATACAAAAATCAATTTCATAATGGAAGGAGAAACAGCGTGGACAATAATAAAAATCGTGCCAGGGATCATGAAAAGAGTAATCCCGAACTACGTAAGATGAAGCCAAAAGAAAATGCGGATGCAGGCATTGTCAACGGCCAGATCATTGGGGTACATGAGGGAAAACATGAAAAAAGCAGAACTAACAAGAATACAGATCATAATTAATCGTACCTGCAGCAGTTTATCATAGTAATCCATATCATATTTCATGTTAAGCTGCGTATTCTGCGGATAACCAGACTGAGTGAATAAGATGATTCCCTCTGTCTGGTTGTTTTGCTGGTGCTGTCTTTTACTGATCCAGACCATATTCATGAATATTCTCATAATCTCCGTAAAAGGCAACCGTCATTGTTTTTTTCGTGAGATTATATACCACAGACCATTGACCTTCTCCGGGAACGATATTTTGCTCCAGTAAATTCAGAGCATCCTCTACAGAGATGATTCCCTGTCTCTGTGCCAATGCATGATCAAAAGCCCGATAACGCTCCGAACTATATCCCTGTAATTTCTGATTTTGATATAAGATAAAATTTGTCGCAACCTGGTAATCTTCGTTACGTTCCAGAACCTTCATACTTCCGTTGATATATTCAATAATTACGGAATTTCCCGTGGCATCTGCAATCATATAGTGTGTCGGATATTTTGCTTCCATCTTAATATTAAAGCCGGACAGGAGTTGAATCGCATCTTCCACACTCTCCGCCTTATCCATGACAACTCTGTCCACTGTTAGATCATGAATGGTTACTTTATTTTCATCTGCATCAACCCTCGAACCCGTTGGGACCGTCAGGGAAGCTATTGCCACACCGTAAGCATTCATTCCATCAAAGGTAAAATACGGACTTGTTAAAACAGTCGTCTTTGACAATGCACTGTTCTCCTTCCAGCCTGCCACATGAAGATTGGCAACCCCAATGGTCTTATTCTTGCCTTTGGGGTCTGTTCGTATCACAGACGGCACGGCGATTTCGGTATCCAGATTTCTTGCCAATATGTAATCCCCCTCCGGTGTCTTTGCAGAAAAAGAAGAGCACCCGTAGGTCCCATAAATCATTTTTCCAACACCATGGCACAAATTTTCATTCACAAAGTTAAATAAACCATTCCAATCCTTTGCTCCTGCTGACAAATACCGATCTAATTGATAATCACCGTGATAGGTCACTTCATAAGCCGGTTTTACACTGATTTTTTTAATGGACATCATGGTTTGGATCTCCTGATTAAATAAAATCACCAACAGTATAAAAAGCAACACAATCAATCCACCAATACTTGCCATCCCTATCTTAACGATCTTCCTTCTTCCGATCTTGTCTTTCAATGATTAACTACCCCCGTTCCCCTTAATTTCTATGATCCGGATTTTGCATGCCGTATAACAGCCATCAACCAGTCCTCTGAATGTGTTCCCATAATAGCAGCATATGACATCATGGGCTATACCGACTTTTGATATAATTAATCTTTCCTTCGATAAAAGCCTATGCTCACCGGCTAACCTTTCCAGCTTCGCCTGACATATGCCTCATCCTAAAAAAGACGGTGTCTTAACAGGACATCGTCTTTTTATAGTTATTTTATGTTCTATATATTATTTTTTTTACCGTCTCATAGGATAATCCATATTCCAGAGATATCTCCTCTATCGTACTTCCCTTCTGAAACTTTGCTTTCATCTGGATGTTGCGCGTATGATAGTAATGTCTGGTGCCGTTTTTTTCTCCCCACCTGATCCGCTCTTCACTGCTGGGGATATATATTAGTTCACCTCTGATATATTGCTGGATTTCAGAGATCAGATGTTCCGGTAATATTTCTGCCGCATTCAAATATTTCATAAGATCCGCTCCTTATTTATCATATATAAATAAAGTGCAGAGTAAGGCAGATCGTATTTCATGCACCCATGCAGAATCAATCCTCGATTGCTTACTCTGCATGGGGTAAAACTTGATTTAGACTATTGCGTAACATCATTCTATATTGCATATCCTCACCCCCATGTACTTATCAATTACCATAAGTTTACTATATAAGATTTTGCTTTAAGTGTCAATTCCGGACATGCCCTGTCATTAAAAATATTTCTCAGACCACTATCAGTCACCATGAAATTTTATAGATAGCTAACAAGATTTTCTGATATTATGAAAAAATCTGGTTAAAATAGTATTGCATTTATTACAGGATTTACGCCAACACTGATTTTTGATTAATTGTGAAAGGAGCACTGAAAATGGATATAAAACGGGCAAAAGAAATAACAACTTTACCTGACATGGTGGATGTTACTTACAACGGGGATCTGATCTATATTGAGAATGTTAATCCCGATAAAAATACGGCAAGTATTCACGCCCTTGACCATCCCTCTAACAGTCGTGAGGTTCATGTAACACAGCTGGTAGAATCCAGGATGAAATAAGGTCTTTGATTCGTTTTTATGAAACAGTAAGGTGTCAGCATGCGCCACCCGCTTAATGCTTTACAGTACTTGACCTGCATGCTCCCCGCTCATGGTAAACAGCATGAATCGTAACACCGTTTACCATGGGACGGGCATATTTTATGGAACATTTTTATAAACCCAATCTGACGAAGTCAAAGGGTTCTCCTGCCCCACAAATAAGGGATGAAGAACCTTTTACCAAATGAATGAATTCTAAATATAAATGTAGAAATGTGCCGAAGATTATGTTATACTTTTCGAGATTATTATAGAGGGAGGTTTTTTTCTTGGAGAGCAAAAAAATTATTCAAGTAGAAGAGAAGGTACCTGCTAGGTTGTTAGTTCCGTTGTCCCTTCAGCACATGTTTGCGATGTTCGGAGCGTCCGTTCTAGTTCCTATTCTCTTCCACATCAATCCATCCGTCGTACTGTTAATGAACGGTATCGGCACGCTATTATTTTTTCTTATTACGAAAGGCAAAGCACCCGCGTATCTCGGTTCAAGCTTTGCTTTTCTTGCGCCGGCAGGTCAGGTTATTCTAAAGTGGGGATTTCCTGAGGCACTGGGCGGTTTTATTGCGGTAGGTATTGGCCTCTGCATTCTTTCAGCTATCATTTATAAGTTTGGTATCAAATGGATCGATGTCGTACTTCCGGCTGCTGCTATGGGCCCTGTAGTTGCACTCATCGGACTGGAACTTGCCAGTACCGCTGCAAACAATGCCGGTTTACTTAAGACAGTCGATCATCCGGTCATTGATCCCAAGGATGTATTGGTATTTGTTGTCACACTGTCGTTCGCGGTATTTGGCAATGTACTCTTTCGCAAATTTTTTGCAGTTATTCCGATTCTGATTGCAATTATCGCAGGATACATTACAGCACTGATTGCCGGAGTTCTTACCCCCGCCGCAGTTTCCGCTGCTCTGCGCACTGACTTTTTTGTCATGCCTAACTTTCAGGCACCCCGTTTTAATCCGGAAGCAATCATTATGATCCTTCCTGTTCTTCTGGTTGTTGCATCAGAACATATCGGCCACCAGATCGTAACCAGTAAGATCGTAGAAAGAGACCTTCTCAAAGATCCCGGGCTGCATCGTTCTTTATTTGCAGATGGGTTTTCCACTGTACTTTCCGGCTTTGTAGGTGCGGTACCAACCACCACATATGGTGAGAACATAGGGGTTATGGCAATGACCAAGGTTTATTCTGTGCAGGTAATTGGTGGAGCCGCTATACTTTCCATTATTGCTTCCTTTGTAGGCCCTGTTGCCGCATTAATTCAAACCATACCGGGACCAGTCATCGGTGGTATCTCCTTCCTGCTTTACGGAATGATTGGCGCATCCGGTATCCGTGTTATGGTGGATGGTATGGTAGATTACAGCCGCAGCCGGAACCTGACCCTTACCTCCGTTGTATTTGTAACCGGGCTTTCCGGTGTGGCACTTAAAGTCGGTAAAGAAGTTGAATTAAAAGGTATGGTGCTTGCAGCCGTAGTTGGTATGGTGCTGTCTCTTTTATTCTTTCTCTTTGACAAGTTTGGCTGGACCAATGACAAGTAAGTAATCTTCTGATGAACAGGCGGTATATCAGGTAATAACCCGGTGAACGGGTAAACTGCTTCATTTGGAATAAAACGGCCTTAGGTTTGATTTCATCATCGAACCTAAGGCATTTTTATGTTTCAAATTGATTTTCTGAAATGATGTACTATTTTCTATGATAGGATTGTAAAGTCACATAGAAAGCCGGACTTAGCATATAAGCTCTTTAACGGACTGTAATTTGTTATTTTATTACTTCCAAGGTAAAGCTCCTTCAACTTGGTCAGACCCTTTAATGCGGTCACATTCGTTATCCGATTCTCTTTCAGATATAACTTTTCGAGCGCCGTAAGTTTAGACAAATCTTTCAGTTCGGATATCCTATTCCCATTTAATGATAATAATGTCAGACCTTTCAAGCCGGACAAAGGACTGATCCCGGTGATCTGATTTCGCTGAAGATAAAGTGCTTTCAATCCTGTCAAATTTTTTACCGCTGTGATATCACTGATTTTATTATTATCCAGTGCCAACTGGCTTAAACTCTTCAAATTCTTTACGGCATCTATCTTACTGATGCTGTTATCCCCGATTTCCAGTACACGAAGGGCTGTTAAGCCTGCCAATCCTGTGATGGTCACAATTTTGTTTTCGCGAAGATATAACTCCTGCAGTTTTTTCAGGGATGATAATGCACTGATTGAAGAGATTTGATTGCCATTCAGTGACAGTACCTGAAGATTGGTCAGCTTTTTCAGTGCCGTTATGTCTGTAATCTGATTGCGCTGAAGATATAGCACACGAAGGTTTTTTAGACCGCCTATCTCACTCACCGTTTTTATTCCCAGCTGTTGTGCATCCAGATATTCAAGATTTACAAGGTACTTCAAATCTTTCAGACTCTTTACCCCCTGAGGAAGCTTTAACCGATAAATTCCCTTCACATCATATACCGATAGCTTTCCGTTTGTGATACCTAATTTATCTCTGACTGCTTTTTCCACTGTTTTATCGGTGAAAGTAACATATTGGCTGCTCTCCTTTGGCAATTCATGATACACTGCCATCTCCTTTATCACCGTTGACCACCCGTCAAGATGATACTTCCTGCCATTCGTGTCCGTATAATCCGGAACATTGGCCAGGCTCCAGATAGAAATTCCACCCAGACCATATACTTTTGCCAGATCAATTTTAGCGCTGATGCTGTTACTGTCTTCATATAAAATCACATTCCAGGACTGATCAGAAGAATTAAAATACTGCAGGCAGGGTGTCTGCAATTCATTGTTATACCCATACATAATGTTTTGGCCCTTACCGTCTGTATTATCAACACGAGCTTTGATTGATTGATATAGAGGAGTCAGTCTGTCATCCCTGCTCAGGGCAGTGGCTGAAAGTAAATCCCACGACTTGGCATCCTTGACATCAAACCTCCACTGCGCACTATCGAATGTAATTTGGAGCCACACCTTCGATAATTCTGCCGCATTCTCGGCCGCATCCACCATCTCATTAAGAGCCTGCCTCACCATTGGAAGCGGTGCCATGCTGTTGACAGGCATCAGGGCATTATAACCGGTATATTGTTGTACCTGATTTTTTTGCAGCTTGCCCACCGGCTCATAATCATGGGCCATTAATATTACCCGGTCTGACACATTCAAGATCCCCGCATAATCATAGCCATCATAATAAACGCCCGGGTTAACTGCCACATACATCTTTTTAGAAATGACATCAAGCTGTGACTTCAATTCTGTCAGGAACTGTATGAAGTGCGCACTGATCGGCTCACCCTCATAGGATACCTGCGTCCCATTGCTGTCCGTATCTTTCAGTCCCTCAAAATCTATTACAACTCCGTCATAAAATAATCCTTCCCCTTGCGAGATATCTGCCTGCATGGTATCGATAATTGCTTTGATCATCAGCTGGCGCTTATCTTCATATGGTAACAACGCAATACTATCGCTGCCTCCCATATAGATATTTAACTGAACAGACTTTCCTTTGCTTTTTGCATATGCCACCGGTTGAATATAATCTGACGGATAGTAAAAACCGTAATTGCCGTTCTTACCTTTTACGGTATTCAGATTCTGAGGCTCCTGTGCATATATTCTGCTCCAGGCAAAACTTACGGAGTCCACATCATCGATATATTTTCTGGTCTGATCGGTAAATGAGGCATTAGCCGGATAGAACGCGTGAAGTTCCCCGCTTGCTTTGCTTTTCTCTGCGGCATCCGCTTTCATCGGCATAATAATACATGCAGCCAACAGGGTAATCACACCTACAATTTTTATCATATTTTTTAAAACGAATTTATTTTTTAACATCATTCTTTCTCCTCCTTCCATCTATTTTAACACGAATGAAAGGATTGAACTCTTACTTTTTTATTAAGATAAGGTATTCCTGATACCCTTCCCTTTCCATATCTTCTAACGGAATGAATTTAATGGATGCACTGTTTATGCAATATCTGAGTCCGCCCGCTTCTCTTGGTCCGTCTTCAAATACATGTCCCAAATGAGCATCCCCTGTCCGGCTTCTTACTTCCGTTCGATTCATGCCATGACTATGATCCTTGACATAAGCAATGGAGGTTTCCTCAATCGGTTTCGCAAAACTTGGCCAGCCACAGCCGGATTCAAACTTATCCGAAGATACAAAAAGCGGTTCTCCTGTTGTAATGTCCACATAAATTCCTTTACGATACTCGTTGAAGTATTCATTTTCAAAAGGCCGCTCTGTAGCATTGTTCTGCGTTACCTCATACTGTATTTTTGTAAGACTTTCCCGTAACTCTTCTTTGGATTTTTTCTGAAACTGATCATCCTTCATGAACCTGTTTCCTTCTTTCTTTGCTCTTCATCCGCTTAATCTGTCCCTGTCTTTTCTTTACAGCAAAAGTCTGAGCACAGCAATAGCAGTCATAACAATAACTATATAACGAAAAATCTTCTCATTAATTTTCTTTAAAACCAGATATCCGAGGATTGCCCCTATGGTTAATACGGGTATCATAAAAGCTGCAACTGTCAGCGTCTTAAGTCCTATATTATGCCAGACAAAGATCTGCAGCGGTAATTTAGATAAATTAATAATAAAGAAAAACCATGCATTGGTACCCATAAAATCATTTTTCTTAAAGCCCAGTGCCAATAAATAGACTGTGAAAATAGGACCTGCCGCATTTCCTATCATAGAAGAAAAACCACTAAGGATCCCGATGAGAATATAAAACCAGGCTGCGTTTGGAACAATAAAATCTTTTCCTTTCTTCTCCGTGTAAACCAGTAAAACAAGACATATTAAAATAATAAGTCCAATTAATGTAATGAATGCTTTGTCACTGATATAATTACCCACAACCGCACCCAACAAAAGCCCTAACAATGCCCATGGAAGCGGTTTAAAGACATTGTTCCAGGTCACATTCTTACGGTAATAACATACGGCAAACAAATCCCCTGTCAGCAGCATCGGTAAAATCATTCCTGTAGAATCCTTGCCCCCAAAGGTTGTTGCTAAAATCGGTATGGCGATCATAGTCATTCCACCAATTCCCGTCTTGGAGAAACCAACCAAAAATGCCACCAGAATAACTGCTGCCCATTGTACCCCACTAAGATCCATCATCTGTATAAAGTAATTCATAATTTCTGCTCCTATTTTTCTTCTTTATCGTCTGTAATATTCATGTCTGACATAACACTTAAACTTAATCTATTTCTCTCTCACCAGATACGCCTGCCTGAGGCAAAATAAGAGGAACCCAGTGTTGGTTCCTGTATTCCAAGGCCCCTGTATGCAGCTGCAAAATGGACTAATGTTCACACCAATTTATCAGTTCAGCAATATCATAATTTTTTGAATGTAACACCAATGCCTCTTTTCCTATGATTTGATCAATGACTTTAAGCTCAAGATCCCTTCTTCTATTTAAATGGGACGTCAGACCATCCAGTCCTTTTAAATTATGTCTTGTTCCATGGGGGGATTTTTCTAAATATTGCAGCATTAGTGAGAACCAAATTTCATTGCCCTTTTCATCAATTCTTTCTCTTTTTATAATATCTATCGTATGGTTAATATCCTCTACATTTAAATATAACAATCGAAATCTTTTACTTTTTAGAATATCATACGCCTCCAAATAGAAATTCATTATTTCATCCTCACACATTTGGTAGTATAGCAACATACATTCTATACTATTTTGAAAAAAAGAACACTCAAAAACATTTCCCAATCCATTAAACTTCAAATATCTTTTTAATATAATTTCTTTAAATTGACTGAACTTTATAGTTCCATTGTATATTTCAAATTGCTCCATAAATTTATGGAACCCCTGTATATCAGTTAAAATCCGTGTATATGCTGTGATTTTTCTGCTCCTTTCGGTTACAGTGTGCACCTTTAGCTCTGTACCTATATCCCCAAACATAATACATACATCTTCATATTGCCGCCTTGTCATATAAGTGCACCATGCAAGTTCTACTGGTGAAATATCTCCTTCTCTGTAAACCTTATACTCCGGCATATTTTTTTGTAACTGATTCAGCAAAGTACTCTTCCCTGCTCCTTGAATTCCTTCTACAAAAATATTTTTCAACTGCATCCTCCTACATTTCCACAATTCTTGTAGCTATTTTTTCTTGAAATCTGATATCATGATCTACTAGAATCATTGTCGGTTTATGGGTCAGCAATAGCTCTTCAATTTGCATTCTTGTAAATATATCTATATAATTTAATGGCTCATCCCAGATATAGAGATGCGCCGGCGTCATAAGGCTTGCAGCGATTAACACCTTTTTCTTCTGTCCTTCTGAAAAATCCTCCAATTGCTTACTAAACTGAACACGTTCCATATCCAGTTGACGCAAGAGTGCACAAAACAAGCTTTCATCCAGTTCTCTCTCCCTGCAAAACTGCTTGATGTCTCCATGCAAAAAACCGGTATCCTGATTAATGTAGGACACCACCAGGCCAGCACCGACATTCAATGTTCCTGTCTTTAGAAAATTATAATTATCATGATCTGGCAAAACAGCATGTATAAAGGTTGACTTCCCGCACCCATTCTTTCCATGCAAAAATATGCGTTCTCCTTTTTTAATTTCAAAGTCAAAGCTATGAAGTACTTCCGGATGATCCGCTCCATACTTTATCGATAAATCCTTTGCGTAAATCAAAGTATTTTTATGATACTCAAGTGTATTCATTTTAAGCACTGCCGGATTTTCAATATCCTGAAGCAATTCTTCCTTTTCAGAGATTTCTCTTTCCATCCTATGCTCATACTGTTTTACCCGTTTTTGCATCTTCTTTGTCTTTGCACCAATAAATGCTCTTGTCGCAATTGACCTGTCATGCTCTTTCACCGGATCAAATCCGATTTTACTGCCTTCACTTTTTTGTGCCCAGCGATTCGTTTGATCAACAGCCCGTTTTAAGGCAGCTATCTCTCTTAGGTGCTTTTCATTTTCGGACTCAGAAAATTGATCCTTTCTTCTCTTATTCTCCCACCAACTTGAGAAATTTCCGCTTTGAATATCCAATGATTTTCTATTAATGACAAGTATATGATCAATACATGCATCAAGCAAATCTCTATCATGAGATACCAATATAAATCCTTTCTTGCTCCCAAGATATTCCTTGACGATGCTTCTGGCTTCCTGATCCAGATGATTTGTTGGCTCATCAATCAACAGGAAATCATTTTCTCCGGAGAACAAAACAGCCAAACATACTTTTGTCCGCTCACCGTGGCTTAAACTTCCAAAAGGACGATACAACAGTTCAGCAGAAGCCTTCAATTTCTCCAGCTCACATATTACATGCCATTCTTCACAATTAGGTTTTAAATCAAGTAAAAATTCTGATGCGCACATAGTGTTCATCTTATCGGATATCTCATACGGAAAATAATCGAAAACCGTAGTCTTACTAATGGTACCGCTGTATTGATATTTACCCAGCAATATGTTTAAAAAGGTGGTTTTCCCTTTCCCATTCCGTCCGATCAGTCCAAGTTTCCAATTGGTATCGATAGAAAAAGACATCGTTTCAAAAATATTATCAAAACTTCCTTCATAACAAAACGTAAGGTTCGTAACATTAATTTGTGCCATATACATTCCTCCAAAAAATAAGAATCATATGCTGCCCAAACTGATTCTGATTCTCTGTTATTCTCCAAATGTACTATAAAACTACAAAAATTGGTACCAAAAAAGAGAGGTTATGAGAATCATAATCTACTTTTGGCAACATGAAAAACAGTATCACATACATTGTGTTACTGAGTAACAAAATATCATGTCTCAAAAGTAAATTATCTTCTCATCCTTTCACCTCTCTCTTCAACTCTTGAATTAATAGTATCACAAATAGGAGTTCAAAACAACCCCTTACATTAAATTCATATCCGTATTGTATCGGTCTAATCTCCCAAGTCAGCGATTTGTTCAAAATACAGCGGATGCTTAATTTTAAAATCTGAATAATTATTCAAGTCCTTCCTATGATATCAATTTAAAACATATCATATAAGCTGCAAACACTTTTCCAGTTTCGTATCGTAGCCAATTCGTCCTGAAAACCAGTAGCACCTTCCCTATTCGTATTCTGCAAATAAAAAGGAACAGAAGCTACCTGGCATACTGATATACTCACGGTCAGATTTTGTTCCTTTTTATATAATACTTTATTCAAAACACTGAAACAGAATATCTTTTCTTCAAGCAAAAGTTCTCTCTATCATCTCACCGTAACCTTGATCTTCTTATATACTCCATTCTGGGCGTAGGCATAGATATCGCAGGTGCCTTTTGCTTTTGCAGTGATCTTTCCGTTACTGTCAATGATTGCGATTGTTTTATCTGTTGATTCATATCTGATTTCGTCTATGTGTTTATTGTTTGTTTTGTTCTTTGCCAGTACAATTTCACATTTAATTGCCTGTGATTTTCCTGCGCTCAGAGAAATGCTTGAAACATTGGATGTTACCTTCGCAGGATCGGCATATTTCTTGCTGGTCGTCGTGGAATACGCCACTTTAGAAACTGCAAGGAGTACCCTTTTACCATTTACCAGCTTGTATGCTTTTACCTGATATTTATAGTAGGTATTTGCTTTCAATCCGGTAATCTTATAGCTGGTTATACCTGCTTTTAAATCTGCTATCTTTGCCAGATGAGTATCCAGTCCGCTGGGTGCGCCGTAAACAACATACCCATCAGCTCCAGTCACCTTTGTAAAGGTCAGGCTCTGTGAATTAGCTCCTCCCTTTGTCATTAGCTGCAGAGGGTAGAACCCATAGCTTACCGTAATAGGCGCCGCCGCTTTGGTAATGGTCATAGTATAGATTTGATAACTTCCGTCTTCTGCAGTTACCTTTACATATACCGTATTCATTCCGGTAACTAACGTAAGCTTCTTGTCTTTGATTTCCTTCCTACAACTCTTATCCGAATAGAGTTTCCAGCTTGCTTCTCCACTTACTTGAAGCTTTACGGTTAAGGAGGTTACTTCTCTTCCCACCTTGGATGTAATTTTCGTTCCTTTTATTGTTGCATCCGAAGGAACAATCATCTTCAGGATATTTTTCTCAGCGGACTTTGCAAATGCATCGGTTTTTACTACAGTAAATGTACTGAACTTATTGATATGTACCTTAATTCCATAGACACCGTCACGGTACTCTATCAATTCACCCTGTACCAGCTCCTTCTCACCATCCGAGTGCTCGATGTATACCGCCAAGTGCTGTAAGAATGCTGCCCTTTCAGACATGTCTGAGGGGATTGTAATTCCGTATAAAGGAACCGTGATGTCTGCTGCTGTAAAGGGCATATTTGTTTCAATGGTAACGGGACTTCCGACAATAGATACCGTACTATTGGGATTACCGCTGACTGTAATCGCTGTCTCCATTGCATTAATTACGGCAGTCTCCTTCTTCGTCTCATCCTTTACCGGTACCACACGGAAGTATAAATCGTCATCAGAAGCACGAGTAATGCCTTTCAGGGTTTCCTTGGAGATGTCAACCTTCACGCCAGCCGTGTCGATCTGGAGGGTAATCTCTCCGTCTGACAGGGCAGTGAGTGATTTCAAAGGAATTGAAACTGTTGTCTCAGCCACTTCGCCCTTCGTATCAGGTATTACAATTCTTGCGGTATCCTTGCCTTCTTCTTTCAGTTTGGTCACCGTTTCAACTGCTTTATCCTGGCTGTAAGTTACCGTATCCGACTTCTTGCCGTCCGCCCCGGTTGTCCGTTCAATTGTAATTTGAGCTGCAGTATTGTCTGTATTGCCTTGCTTTACATCAACTGTTATCGTCTCAGTGCCGGAGCCGCTGGTCTGGCTGCCGGGATTACCCGGGGTGAGACCGCCATTATCTGTGGAATTCTGCGTCCACTTGGCATACAGGGTTGTACCTGCTGTTATCGTGTACGGGAATACTGCCTTGTTCGTGAGTCCTTCATTCGTGTACCAGCCTTCTAACGTGTAGCCTGTCTTTGTGCTTACAGGGGCTGTAGTGATTGTTGTGTTATAGTCCTGGGTAATCGGAGTTACTGCACTTCCACCGTTGGTGTTAAAGTTGACTGTATATTCGTTCACTGTCCACTTCGCATATAGGGTTGCACCTGCTGTGATTGTATACGGGAAGGTTACCTTATTGGTGAGTTCTTCCTCTGTGTACCAGCCTTCTAACGTGTAGCCTGTCTTTGTGCTTACAGGGGCTGTAGTGATTGCTGTGTTATAGTCCTGGGTAATCGGAGTTATTGCACTTCCACCGTTGGTGTTGAAGCTGACTGCATATTCATTCACCGTCCACTTGGCATACAAGGTTGCATCGGATGTAATTGTATACGGGAAGGTTACCTTATTGGTGAGTTCTTCCTCTGTATACCAGCCTTCCAGTGTGTAACCTGTCTTTGTGCTTACAGGGGCTGTTGTGATTGCTGTGTTGTAATCCTGGGTAATCGGGGTTACTGCGCTTCCACCGTTGGTGTTGAAGCTGACTGCATATTCATTCACCATCCACTTGGCATATAAGGTTGCATCGGCTGTGATTGTATACGGGAAGGTTACCCTATTGGTGAGTTCTTCCTCTGTGTACCAGCCTTCCAGCGTATAACCTGTCTTTGTACTTACAGGGGCTGTAGTGATTGCTGTGTTGTAATCCTGGATCACAGTATCAACTGTGCTTCCACCGTTAGTGTCGAAGATGACTGCATATTCATTAATCGCCCACCTCGAATAAAGGGTTGCATCTGCTGTGATTATGTATGGAAATGTTACCTTATTGGTGAGTTCTTCCTCGGTGTACCAGCCTTCCAGCGTATAACCTGTCTTTGTACTTACTGGAGCTGTAGCGATTGTTGTGTTGTAATCCTGGGTCACAGTATCGACTGCACTTCCACCGTTGGTGTTGAAGCTGACTGCATATTCATTGATTGTCCACTTGGCATACAGGGTTGCACCTGCTGTGATCGTATACGGGAAGGTTACCTTATTGGTGAGTCCTTCCTCTGTGTACCAGCCTTCCAGCGTGTAACCTGTTTTTGTGCTTACAGGGGCTGTAGCGATTGTTGTGTTATAGTCCTTTGTGATCGGAGTTACTGCGCTTCCACCGTTGGTGTTGAAGCTGACTGCATATTCGTTAATTGTCCACTTGGCATACAGGGTTGCAGCTGCTGTGATTGTGTACGGGAATATTACCTTATTGGTGAGTCCTTCCTCTGTGTACCAGCCTTCCAGCGTGTAACCTGTCTTTGTGCTTACAGGGGCTGTAGCGATTGCTGTGTTGTAATCCTGGGTCACAGTATCGACTGTGCTTCCACCGTTGGCGTTGAAGATGACTGCATATTCGTTAATCGTCCACTTGGCATATAAGGTTGCACCTGCTGTGATTGTATACGGGAAGGTTACCTTATTGGTGAGTTCTTCCTCTGTGTACCATCCCTCCAGCGTGTACCCTGTTTTTGTGCTTACTGGAGCCGTCATGATTGTTGTGTTGTAATCCTGGGTAATTGGAGTTATTGCGCTTCCACCATCAGTGTTAAAGCTGACTGCATATTCGTTAATCGTCCACTTGGCATACAAGGTTGCATCTGCTGTAATTGTGTACGGGAAGGTTACCTTATTGGTGAGTTCTTCCTCTGTGTACCAGCCTTCCAGCGTATAACCTGTCTTTGTACTTACAGGGGCTGTAGCGATTGTTGTGTTGTAATCCTGGGTAATCGGAGTTACTGTACTTCCACCATTGGAGTTGAAATTGACTGCATATTCGTTAATCGTCCACTTGGCATATATGGTTGCATCTGCTGTAACTGTGTACGGGAAGGTTACCTTATTGGTGAGTTCTTCCTCTGTGTACCAGCCTTCCAGCGTGTAA
>JAEXNR010000028.1 GCA_023439505.1 Bacillota bacterium | reverse complement strand
CGGCGTGGCAGTGGGGATCGGTGTTGGGGTTGCGGTAGGTACCGGGGTGGGCGTTAATGTGGGTGTTGGGGTCGGATTCGAATCGGTAACTGTTTCAAAGATCCATTTTGCACTATCCCAGGCAGAATAAATGGTTCCGCGCTGCGCCACCCCGGTTAAATTCTCAATATGAATATACTCAGAGGACTGCCAGGAATTGCGTATCCGTTTTTGATTATTGCCCGCATCCTCGATGAACCATCTGCTGCTATACCAGGAAGATTCAATCTGGGTACACTGAACATAGCTATATAAGTTTTCGATATTCATGTACTCTCCCGATGCCCGATTACATATTCGTACGGAACCGTCACCGGCATCAAGTAATTCCCATTGGGAGGATAGATTACTGCTGTCAACATTACCGTATTGTACCTGATCTCCGTTTTCGTATAGGTAGGTATTCTGCCATACATTTTTAATTCTTACATAAGTAGAAGCTGCAGATGCTATGTTTCGTCCTGAATTCAAGGGAAAAAGCTGTGTTATTATCAGGGTAATCATTAGTAATACGCGAAAGTAAACACTTCTTGTAAATTTAATATTACATCTCATTTTATCCCTCCTCTTTCTTCTTAACGAATCCTGTTTTATTATACTCGTCCGAATTTTAGTCAAACACCTTCATTAGAATCCCTCCCTTCGAATTTCTTTCACCGGTTATAGCTCACATAAAGTTTACCGATAATTATATTGCCACTCCATATGATAGTAACGCTATAACGCTATGTTATGACGGAAGCTTTTGTGGTGTCATCATGCCTGAGTTTTCCTGTATGTCAACGATGAAAATCCATTACGGGTTTCCTGCCCGGTTATTAAGAAATCACTAGTATGGATTGGGGTCACCTGGCGGCATTACTGATTGTAAAGGAATAAGAAATACTGGCTGCTGTCAGATCTGAGATAGTAGAATTAAGTTACTTGTAAGAGAGATTTTACGTTCAACTTAATAATAACAACAGGAAATTGCAAAGTCAATCATTTTTTACATATTTTGTCATGGGTAGTCTCGGTACCTTTAATGATGAAATAAACGGATACCAGTAAATGCCATCGCTATTCCCAATCGATCACATGCTTTCATTACCTCCTCATCCCTGACGGAACCCCCGGTTTGAGCGATATAACAAACTCCGCTTTTACCGGCACGTTCAATGTTGTCTCCAAATGGAAAATAAGCATCTGACCCTAAGGATACCCCACTTAATTTTGTGAGCCACTGCTTCTTATCCTCATATGATAAAAGTTCCGGTTTATGGGTAAAGATATTTTGCCATACTCCGTCTGTCAGTAACTCCAAAGCATCTTCCGACAGAAAGACATCAATGGCATTGTCCCTGTCCGCTCTTTTTATTCCGTCCAGAAACGGCAGCTCCAGCACCGTTGGGTGATGTCTTAAAAACCAGAGATCTGCCTTATTCCCTGCAAGTCTGGTACAATGAATCCGGGATTGCTGACCGGCACCTATCCCGATGGCCTGACCATCCTTCACATAGCAGACAGAATTAGACTGCGTGTACTTAAGTATAATTAAGGAGATGACCAGGTCTCGCTTTGCATCCTGGGGTATGCTCTTATTTTTTGTCTCTATCCTCGTCAATAATGCTTCCGAAATCCTTACCTCATTGCGCCTTTGCTCGAATGTAATCCCAAAGACATCTTTTGTTTCTATTTCATCCGGTTTATAGTCCGGATCAATTTGCAGAATCAGATAATTCCCTCTGCGTTTTTTCTTCAAAATCTCTATTGCCTCCTCGGAATAGGAAGGAGCAATGATTCCATCCGACACCTCACTAGCCAAAAAGGTAGCAGTCTGTACATCACATTCCATGGATAATGCTGCAAAATCCCCATAGGATGACATTCTGTCTGCGCCCCTGGCCCTAATATAGGCAGTTGCAACATCTGATAGCTCTTCCTCCCCCACAAAATATACTTTTCTCATTGTATCGGTCAATGGTACTGCCACTGCTGCGCCGGCAGGACTGACATGCTTAAAGGAAGCGGCGGCAGCCAGCCCTGTCGCCTGCGTCAGTTCCTTTACCAGCTGCCAGCTATTCAAGGCATCCAGGAGATTAATATAGCCCGGTCTTCCATTTAAAACCAAAAACGGCAATTCCTCTCTCTTCATAAAAACTCTCGCGGGTTCCTGATTCGGATTACATCCATACTTTAACATCATTTCCTTCATATCAGTGATCTCCTTTTTATCGTAAAGAAGGCTGGCGCGTTATATACTCTTCCGGGAGTTTTTACCGAACGGTTGAACCTTCCCATGCGATAAAAAGGGCCGGCAATCCAGGCTCCTGCCCAGACGGTCGGCTCATTTCGTTATACTTCATGTGGTTATTTCCACTTCCGTCAGTCATATAACTTATGCAGAAAACATAACATTCCTCCTGTGGATTGTCAAGTGGCAATCGCTTTATCTCGTCAGTGAAATGCCTTCCAGAATGCCCCGTTGGTATTGATTATGTCGGTAATATCCTTCCATGGAATCTCAAATTCAGGATAGCCTGCCGCATAAGGCGTAATAACTCCGGTGTCATAATAAATGGTTAATTTATCTTCACTGAGATAGAAAAACTGATCTTTCTGCACCTTCGCATCCGCAAAATCAAAATAGGTAATGCCGGTTTTGCTGGTGTTTTGCTTCATCTGTTTACTAACGATCTTACTCAGCTTGGTGGTGTAATCACTGCCGCTCTTAAACAAGTCTTTGAGCTGATAAAATTCCCCCGTAGTCCCATCAATAAAATAATAGAAACGAAGCGGGGTGCCATGAGCCGCACCAATGGGATAATCATACCCATTCTTATTAATTATGATAAGATTCTTAATCTGTTTCACTGTGAAGGTATCATTCACTGACAGGTAATCGGTCTCTTTTAATTTACTCCGGCTCTGTGTAAACAAGCTCTTCAATTTCTGATTAACTTTATTTTGAACCTCCTGGTTTGACATACCATCCAACTTTGGATAATTGACTGAAACATATTTATTCGGTTTGACTTTAATGCTGCTCACGGTAATGCCGGAGGAAAGATGGCTGATACCGTCATTTTTCCAGATATATGTTCCATCCAGCTTCTGGTAGATCATCTCATCATCCACATCCGCCTGAATGATATCACCCAGTAGTCTCATGGTACCACGACCTTCCATCACCGGTAGGGTTGTTACTTTCTTTCCCTTTTTATCTATAAAATAGATGGAGTTCTGATCCGTAGCAGATGCATAGTCACCGTTAAATTCAGTTAAATCGTAATATTGGTAGGTTGTGATTCGTTTTCCCTCCTTATTAACGATTGCGGAAGGCTTGATATTGATGAGATATCCCTCCATCTCCGGGAGAGCCTTCTTCACGCCAAAGAGATCCTGGCCCAGATAGTTAATTTCTCCATAGGTTGGTTTCAGAAGGAAGGATCCGTCCAACCTCATAACACCTTTTTTAAAGGTCTTTGGATCATTAACGATAATATAGCCGTCATCTGTAATTGACTCAATCGCATATTTTTGATCAAATTTAAATATTTTTAAAGCCTTTCCCTGACGATCAATGGTGTAAAACTTTCCGCCCTTCGATACATAAGCAGTTTGGTCTGCATGAAATGCACCTGCAAAATCATATTGAGGCTTTATAATCACCTTACCCTCCGAATTAATGTATCCACTCTTATACTGATATTGGGGATCGGAAAATGCGGCACGTCCATTATGAAAATTCCGAATATAACCTTCCGTCTGAAAGATCACTTTCCCTGTTGTATCAATCATCTGATTTTTTCCATCGTTATAAACAACTGCAAATCCTTCGGAAAAATTCCCTGCATCTGAATAAGTCGGCCCAATGATCATTTTGCCGGTTTCATCAATATAGCCGTATTTGAATTCATCCTCAACCATTACACGAATCGGAAATAAAGTTTGCGATTCTTCCTTTTCCTGAATGGTTACATTCTCCATTTCTGATGCCACAGCTTCATTTGTCCGGTTAATCCCAATCAGTAATCCAATCAGGCCTATACCAAACAATACTGCACCTTTTCTAAACCATTTTCCAATTCTCATCTCTTCCTCCTGCTTCCTATGTTACTTCTGTCATCAACATAACTAATTATACTCTGATTCACACAAATTTCATCTTAAGTTTCTATGAATTATATTACAGCCTTATTTCAGATATATTGCATTGCAAATTAAAAAACTGGTTCCCTTCTCTTTGTATGCTTAACAAAGAGTTTTCAGAACCAGCCAAACGAATATCCTTTATATACTCCATCACTTATCTATGTATATTAAATTCGTAACAATACTTATATAACCTTAATTTTCAGGGAAAAGCTCTTCTGCGTTCCATCTGCCAATACCGCGGATACAGTAATCTTTGTTGTTCCCTTCTTCTTTCCGGTAATAACTCCTTTTGCGTTAACCGATGCGATACTCTTGTTATCCGTACCATAGCTTAGCTTCACTTCCTGATACAACTGCAAGGGATCACTGCTATAAGTCTGAACGGATTTCATGGTATCCGGTAATGTCACTTTAGCAGAAGCTGTCTTACCTTTTTGCACGCTCTGCTTTGTCAGTACAACCTTAATCTCACTTAGCAGGTCAAAAGCAGATGCCTCGACAATCTCAAAGTTCTGAGTTACTGTTCCACTATATCCACCGATTCCTGCGATAACAACCGTTGCCATACCCTGGCTTATATTGTCCATATAAAAAACCAGATAATCCTTCCCCTCTGTCAGACCGGACACAGTAACCGCAGGCTTTTTCTCTGTTCCGTCATATGCATATTTCATCTGGGATAAGGTAACCGGGTACTGATTAATTTCCTGACTCACAGGAATGGCAGCTGCCGGCTCCAAAATCTCTGTCCTGGAAGGTTCCACCGCAACAATGGACGGACTTGACACATACCAATAAGACTCCGCATCCTTTACCTGAACCAATGCCAAGGTTTCGGGAATTCTTCCTGCTGGCACTGCATCAGAAGGATCCGCGCTATAAAAGATACCATCTGTATAATCTGTCAGAAAGACCGCATGTGATCTTGGGGAACGAATCTGATCATATAAAACAATGCCTTCCGGATGCTGATTCAATAAAGACAGGGATTCCTGCACCGGATCCCCGGCAAATACCCCTTTATTTACGGTAATTCCTTCATAAGTAAAGGTATGCTTTAATCCCACGCCATTTACCCATGCCTGAGCCATTACTTTCTCCAGGGTGATATCAGCCCAGCCCATATTGCCGGACATCATTGCGCTTCTGCGGATCAGCATGGTGGCTGCCACCAGGGTACATAACTTATCGCCGTTCACCTGCTTTAAAAAGATATTGGGTTGATTGATTTCCTCAAAGGTCACAGCTTTGACTTCATAAGTAAAATAATGACCCAATCCGCTCAGATCAAGTATCACAATTACGAATGACAGCATCACAGCAATCATTTGTCTCTTCCTTAATTTCATCCTGCGTCCTCCTGTATAAACACCCCATATATCACTATCTTTTCTGATTATAGCATAGAATGAACTGATTTGTAACCTCAAATCTGCCTATTTTCCTGTCATCTTTCAAAGGTTTCTTTTGTTACCGTTGCGACGCAGAAATTCACTTGCTCCTCTTCTTCTATCTCTTCAAATCCAATTCCTGTTAAGAATTCCCTGTCAGCCTTCACCCCTTCTACGCCGGTAATCTTACCTGAACCGGCTCCTGATGAGGCCCCGGGTACCCGAAAGGTTGCAACCTCTATTTTCTCGATGGATTCTTCCAATGGTTTATTCAGTTGCGGGATCCATTCATAGGGAACGCGATAAGCACGATACACCAGATTACTGTTGAACTTTCCCAGTATCTTCTTATAGTACGGATTGATGTATTCCCATACGATTTCATGTTCCGGTGTCACTTCAAAAATCCTTCCGTCGGAGCCTTCTGTAATTAATGTATTCCCATTGGGAAGTCTCTGCGCCGAACTGATAAAGGAACTATAGAATTTGGATGCATCTGTGAATAACATGGCACCGGCTTCCAGTGGTGTATATTGCCAGGTGATATCAAGCGTAACCGGATTAAACTGCAATACCCTTGAATAATCCCGGAGAGCATTATTCACTCCATATGCTGAGGCAGGGTTTGGCAAACCATATCCACCCAGACCACCATTATCGTATACCAGAAGATCTCCTTCTCCCGGAAGTCCCTTGGGAATCATATGTAAATGGTGCTGACCGATGATCCATCCCAGCTTCTTTACTCTTTCGTTCTCATTAAAGTCCGGTCCGATTTTCCATACGATTTTTCCGCTCTTCTTCTCAATGATGGCCAGTATATTCGCATTTCTGCAATCAAATATAATATTATCCGGATGGAATCGATCATCCCCTGAGTCATACCATTTATTAGGACCCAGCAAAGAAATAGAGTTTATATGCAGCCAGTCTCCCCCCAGTTCTCCTCTTAAACCCGGATCCCGAAACAATACATTCTTTGCTGCTTCATCAAAGCCAAATTCATGAAAGTGTTCATTGGCTCTCCAACTCCAGACAATCTCCCCTTCCCAGGTAACCTCGATTATCTTGTCATCGATTAGTCGTTTATCCGTAATCTCATGATTATATATATTTTCATGGGTAAGAAGGATGGTATTACCGTGATTGATAGAAGGAACTTCATCCGGCGCATAATATCCGACTGCCGATCCCTCGCGCTGAAAGTCATGATGTTGTCTTGCAATATATCGAGGCTCCGTTCCCGGATCCGCAACCAGTTCCGTGTGGTCAAATTTCCAGACCACATTACCGTCCCAGTCCACCTGCACAAGATCAATCTGATCCTGATAGGCATACTTCGGATTTCTTTCTCCGGTCGTACCAAAGACATAACCGCCGGGTAATATTTTATTTGGAAAACCTCCTAAACCGGCCCATAGTTGAACTTCATTTCCATTCATATCTATGAGCAATGCTCCTTTGGCTGACGGATATACGGTATATCCGTTAAATGCTTTTTCCTTATCGTAACAGGTAACTCCAGTAGGGTAAATCGTCGGGTGTCCCATTTTTCTTTTCCTCCTTATATTAATTGATCTTATTTGATTTGACTATGATTTATTGAATGGTGATTTTATCGGGATAGGCAATTTTCAGTGCATCCGTATTGATATATTCCCTGATATCATATTCCTTCGGATATCTATCATTTTGATAAGCCCAAGCCGCAATCGTCTCTAATTGTTTTACACCATCCTCACTAAATCCAATTCTTGATTTTGCTGCCGTCCAATCCTTGGTAAAATCTTTTGCGCTGAGTCCAAGAGAGGATTCAAAATACGAAGCTGCATCCTCCAGATGATTTACGATGTAATCATAGCTCTCCTGCGTGGCAGTAAGAAAGTCTGCAATCAACCGGGTATTTTCCGTATTATAGGCTGTGGTCGTCAGATAATAGCTATACGTTGCTATCCCCAGTTCTTCTGCACTTAACGCTTTCTTCCAACCCAGATCTTCATAATAGGAAGTACTCGCTCCTGAGGCAAATACAGCAGATGCATCCCCTGACTGGGCGAGGGCCAGGCTGGTAGAATTACCGTCTGAATTCAATAGCTTCTGCTGCTTCTCATCGAATCCAAGCTTTTGAAAAACTGTACTGTTATAATATTCCTGTACTGTCCCAACAGAATTAATAAATCCTTTTCCACTTAATGCAGACAGATTATCTGCATATTCAGGGGCTACATACAAACCACCGATTACACTGCCCCCCTGTATCTCAGAGATCAGAATCAAATTGGTAGAATCAAGGGTATTCCCAATCCGATTCACTGCTGCGAAATCTGCCATCATACCGATATCTGCCTGCCCGGATACAACCGCATCAATGGTATTAATTCCCGCAGCATATTCTGTGATCTCCAGATCAATTCCGTATTTCTTAAAAATATCCTGTTCCTTCCCGATTAGTGCCGTATACTGGGTGAAGGTTCCTGTCATAACTGCGACCCTGAGTTTTATCAGCTCTTTCTCCCCGGATGCTTCCTCTTCCCCGGAGGGCTTCCCACCCGCTGAATTACTGGGTGCTGCTGACTTATTGCATCCTGCAAGTACAGCAACCAGAATTAATAATGTGGTAAATAATGCAAAAAAGCGTTTCCCGATTTTCATGTTTAATCTCCTTAGGTTTTTATAGTTTTGTTTTAAAGTTTTGTTTTAAAGTTTTATTTTCGAGTTATATTTTTATGGTTTTTTCTTTGTGTTTTGCTCTTGACACTTTATTCTTAATATTTATGTTCCTTTCATTTCTTCGGTTATCCTTTAACCCCAAATTGGCTAAGAAGCTTTTTCCCGAAGAAGGAGATCAGTCTGTCGGCAGTAAATCCCAATATACCCAGTGTAATAATTCCTGCGAACATCCATCCGGTCTTATAATAAAGCCGGGAACTATATACCAGATATCCCAGTCCATTGTTTGCCGCAAGCATCTCGGCAGCAACAACACAAAGAATGGATGCTGCCAGCCCAATACGGATTCCTGTAAAAACAAATGGAATGGAGGAGGGAATCACGACTGTGAAAAAGATTCTCACTTTGGATGCTCCCATGCTCTGCGCTGCTTCGACCAATGTTTTATTTGTGGAACCAACCCCTGCGATGGTATTAATCAGCATGGGAAAAAATGTTGCATAGGTTATTAATGCTACCTTCGACTCTTCTCCCACTCCAAACCACATAAGAAACAGGCTCGTTAGTGCCAGTACCGGCACAAATCGGAAGAAGTTAAGAAATGGTTCCGTCAGCCATCTGACCCTTTCAAAATTGCCAATCAACAATCCTATGGGAACTGCCATCAAAATTCCTGTCAGCCAACCTTTTCCCGCACGAACTACACTTACCGCAATGTCCGTTCCAAGAACCCCCTTACCAATCAGCTCCTGAAAGCTTCCGACTACCGCCCAGGGGCTTGGAAGGAAGTAATCTGTATAGGATAGTGATGCTGCCTGCCATACAAGAAGGATTAAAATCCAGGATAACCATCCATGCTTTGCAACTTTATGAAATAATCCGATTACACCTGTATCCTCTCTTTTGTTGTTTCCCTGTTTTATTTCCAATGATGTTTTAGATTTATCATTCATAGCAACCCCCCTATATATAGAATGTGTCCGCATCTTCCAGTCCTTTGTTTAACACCGGAAAAGCATTCTCATCATCAAACAGATACAATCTGGAAATCAGCAGGTGAATTTTCTCTCCCAATTCCATCGGATCATCATCCAGCGCCCTGATTGTCTTTAGCAGGATACCATTTACTTCGATGATAAGTTCCAAGCAATTGCCCCTGAAAACCGAACTTCTGATAACCCCTTCCTCCAAAACACTGTGATACATGACCTGAGACTTATATTTATACAGCTTAATAAATTCGGGCCTGATGATTGCCTTATAACGCTCCTCCAATGTTTCAAATCCCTTTAGCTTCCTGTATTCTACTACGATAGAAGATTGACCGATAAATTGTGCCACAAAAGGGGTCTTCGGATTTCTATAAATCTCAATTGGCACATCTTTTTGTTCAATTTTCCCATGATTTGTAATGATAATTTCATCTGCCACTTCAATTGCTTCATCCTGATCATGGGTGACAAAGATGCTTGTAATGCCGATCTTTGTAATCATCTCTCTCAGCCAGGTTCTAAGCTCCTGTCGTACCTTGGCATCAATCGCCGCGAAAGGTTCATCCAGGAGCAGCAGCTGAGGATTTGGCGCCAATGCTCTTGCAAAGGCAATTCTCTGTTTTTGTCCCCCTGAAAGCTGAGAAGGATATCTCTTCTCCAGTCCGGGCAGTCCCACCAGTTCGAGTAATTCCTCCACCCTGCTTTTGATAAAATCCTTTCCTTTCTTTTGTACTCTTAATCCATATGCAATATTGTCAAATACGGTCATATAAGGAAAGAGTCCATAATTTTGAAATACGAATCCGATCCCTCGCTTGCTGGCAGGTAAGTCATTGACTGACTTTTTATTCATATAGACATCTCCTGAATCCTGATGCTCCAGTCCTGCAATAATTCTTAGTATGGTCGTTTTCCCGCTGCCGCTGGGACCCAGCAGACCAATGAGTTTTCCCTGATTAATTTCAAAAGAAACCTGACTTAATGCTCTGTAATTTCCAAAGGACTTATTAATATTACTTAACTCGATATCCACGTCCGCCCCTCCTTCTTACCATTTGGTACCAGTATTTATTTTTATGATGTTTGCCTCAATAACCAATGCCGAATAAAATCCCACCAGCCTTTCTTTGATCTCGCCCCTTCTAAAAAACAAAATCGTCGGAACACTGACAATATCATATCGATCAGAGAGTCCCGCTTCGTTATCTATTTCAACTACACCAAAGATCACCTCTTGCCCCTCCACTTCCGATAATGCTTCTAATTCATGATGCAGCTTTTCGCAATGAGGGCAGGTTTTACGAACAAAGTTTATGATTACAATTCTTTCCTGTTCCGAGATGACATCAAAAAAATTACGATAATCTAATTGTATGACCATAACCCTCCCTGAATTATTTCCGGACTTCATTGCAGATCCCATGAAATTATTTTCTTGTTTATTATATTCATACTTAGTCTATATGTTTACTATGATTATACATTATATTCTTCCTGCGTCCATAACACAACATATTTGTTTTACAAAATTTCGAATAGTTTTTGTAAATTCAGTACAAAAGAAATCCAACCCACCGCACTGCAAAGAGGAGTATGCCCAAGATAGGACATACTCCTCTTTTTAACGATTTGCAAACAGACTGGATCAGGTTTTCATAAATCTGTAAATTTCCAATGACATGCGTAAATCCAGCATTTCATTATCGTCCAGACTAAGCCCTGTGATCTCTTTGATTTTATTGATACGGTAAACCATAGTATTTCTATGAATATATGCTGCATCTGCTGCCAGATAATAGTTCTTATAATTCTTAATATAAGCCTCCAGCGTTTCCAGATAATGCGTTCCCTTTGCCTGATCGTAATCATGTAATTGAATGATAGCCGGATGACAAAAGAATTTAAGATCCTCTTGCATTCCGCAAATTCTTACCATATACATAAGAGAGTAATCGTAGTAATAATACAATCCTGTCTCATACTCTCCTATGGATTTTCCTAAGTCTATTGCTAAAAGTGATTGTTTATAATAGAGTTTCAGCTCTGTCAAATCACCAAAACAATTGCTGATTCCGCAGGATAACCCGCTCTTCTTCAACAAATCCCTCAGCGGTTCCAGATATTTTGTGTCAGGCTTTACCCGTTGATGTTCCAAGCCATCAATCATTAATATATGTTTATTATATATTAGAATATTAAAGTATGGATAGAGCTTCTTTACGGATCCCTTGATATAACAGCAGAATGCATCCAGATTATCATTGTCCTTTTCCGACACATCGATATTGAGAAGGTAGTAATGATTATAAAAATGCCACTTAAGATAGCGGAGCCTCTCATTTACCTGTTTGTCACTAATCAGCTTTCCATCAAGAATTTCTATAATTATTCTTTCATATCGGTCATTATCACATTTATTGTTCTCGATATCCGTATACAATAACATTTTTGCCAGAATTTTAGAGGCAACATAAATCAGCTCCAAATCGGTTTCCTTCATGATATGATCTGTTTCCAGGATACCCAGATATCCCAGCTTATTCTTCCCATCCAGAATACGGACCAGTATTTTTCTGAAACCGTTTTTTGGATGCTTGGGTTCTATGATAATCGGCTTCGTTGAACTCTCAAGATTTAGTAACCGGTTATCCCGTTCCATCGAAACCATCGTATTAATTGACGGATAACCATTCTCTATCAGTTCGCGCCAATAGGGATCCTCTACTTCAAGCTCATTTGTCCATTCCAGCAGCTTAAAGCTTGCGTCCAGAACAGCTACCGGATTATGAAATATATGATAGCATTCCTTTACTACCGAGGAAAGATCCTCATTATTAAGAAGTAGATTCATTAATTCTTGATTGACCTGTATCAGTTTTTGATACTGATAAATTATATCCTGTACATTTCCGAATATCTCGGCAAGGTTATCATTCTCCACAAGTATAATATTTGCCTTCTCATGATAATAAATCTCATTTTCTGCCTCAAAATGACCGCAAGTAAGGATCGCATTTATTTTTGCCGCCACAATGCGGTGAAGATCTTCCCCTTTTCCGACATAAATAACATCGTTCTCAAATTGCTTTTGATTCAGATCCAGCAATTTTACACGCTCAATCATTTGTTTCTCATTCCCAAGCCAGCTACTTATTCCTTTGTAATTTAACTCTTCTACTATTGTCTCAAATGTAAGCGCCAAACGATCCATACGAACAACCATGCCCTTTCCAACACATCCTGGTATATTACTTTATACCTGCTCAGTAAACGCAGGGTGGAACTCCTGAACCAGGTTTGGGTCTTTGTTGTAAGCATTATATCATACATTCGGCACTTTGACGTTCTTTTTTTACAGCTTACCTTAGCGGCTGTGTATAGATCTCATATACCTCATCCGCTTTGTCTAATTCCAGTAAGGTGTCCTTATCCGCTACCACTGCAAATCCGTAGATCGTAAGACCGTTCTCCTTCACATAGTCCGCCGCAGACAAGAAAGTCTCGGGCGTCTCCTGCATCATAGAAAGAAATTGCTTCTGTGCGGCCATGTATTGAAGCAGGCTGGTAAAATGCCGTTTCATGAATTCCTCTTCGGATAAGTTCTCTGTTACTTTTTGCATATCCGCCCCATCCCCCATCGGTTCTTCCACCCAGGTAAATAAATCAGGATACGCTTCTTTATCCCACTCCATTGACGTTGATTTAAATAAAGAGCATTGAAATCCTATATTATCTGTCTTTAACATTCCGCTTCTTTCAGATAAGGTACCCGTATTAATCGCACACCATGTATCATATAAATTCTCCCGGGATTTAAGGAACTTCATAAAATCCGTGTAGTTCATCATTTTGTCCAGCGTCACATATCCAATATATTTTGTATTGTCATCCAACCGGTTAAGCGCATCCGTTGCTTCGGAGGGATATCCGGCAGCTCCAAAGACCGGGTTACCCTTTGATGCCATTTCCGACAAGGAACCATTACCGCTTGGCATCTGAAACCAGGCGAATGCATTTCCCGTCGGACGCTTCAGAAGATTGATGTCATACAAGGTCAGTTTTCCCTTCTCAATCTTTCCGGATAAGTTGGTGAAGATACCATTATTGCTCACATTCTGATAGATACAGATGTTATAGTTGCCATAGCCCAGCGGTTCCACAGATACATTATCTCTTGTTAAGCAGGGCATTACCAGCTCCGTATATGCTGCCATATCAAGGCTGATCTGATTGGTTCCCTTGGCTACCTCTTTCCCGGGATTATAATAAAAGGAAGATACAATTTGGGGCAGCACAAGCTGAACAAAGAGCAGGATGATCAGGATAATCCCTCCTACAACAGCTCCCATTTTTATAAATGCCCGTCTTACAGAGCGGTTTACCATTTGAACAAACTCCCGCTCCCTCTTTAAATTCACCTTTGTATCCTCCAAAGATTCGTGAAATAGCTCCTCTTGAAACTCCGGCAGCGTCTCCCTGTCATAAAGATAGTCACTGATTGCTTCCTGCCTCTCAATGTCAGCCTCCACCTTTTCTTTCATTACCTCCTCCAAACCATTCTTTTGATATTGCTCCAACAATTCACGATAGGTCATATCCCTTCGCCTCCATCAATGATTTTAATTCTTTCTTTGCCCGGTATGATAATACACGTACGTTTTCCGGGGTAAGGTTCAGTATATCCGCAATTTCCCTTTGTGATAACTTACCAAAATACTGCATATTCAGGATTTCTCTTTTCTGCCGGGGCAGCTCTGATAATGCAAGATATAACTGTTTCCTGCGCTCATCAGCGATAAAGTGTTCCAGCAAATCCGGTGAATCATTGGCAAGTTGTACCTCGTCCGTTATCTGCTCCAACGGATACAGACGCTTCTCTCCCTTCATTCGGTTAAAGCACAGATTGCGTGCAACCAAATAAAGCCAGGCACGCATATTCGTATGACTTTCTGACAAAGATAAGATAACTTTCAGAAAGGTCTCCTGCAGCAGATCTTCTGCCGTACTATGATTGCGGCACAGGGAGTAAAGATACAGGTAGATTTCTCTTCCATACCGCTCATACAGCTGCTGCAATATACGATGATCCAATGTATTCTCCTCCTCCCTTTTGTGGTTCTATAGATATAACAACCCAATGTATGAAATGTTACAATCATTTTAAAATTAATCGAAACTATAGAAAGCCATGCCCCTAACCGACGCTTGCACACCACAGGAAAAGAGCGCATAAAAGCCATATCCCATGGATTTTATGCGCCTATTATATTGTCATATATTTTCTTCCAGCCACCGATCTGCAAAATCTGTGTATTCTTTTGATTGGAAATTATGTTGCGCACCCTCTACAACTGTCAGCTCACAGCCAAACCTTCGGACAAAATCCTCCACTACAGAATATTCTGTCAGATGATCTTGTGATCCGTATAATATTGCCGTCTTCTTGTTCCAAAATTGAATGGGATGTTCCCGTACATAACAATAATAATCCCAAATCAGGGTTTCACCCATGGGTGTCAGTATTTCCTTCTTTTCCTTTAACTCCTCTTCCCCGACTTGGAACCATAACATCATATTCTGTATCAACCGTTCCATGTTAAGCAGAGGGGATAGAAACAAACACCTCTCAATCGGCAGTTCCTGATAAGAGATCAGGCTAAAATAAGCCCCGAGACTGGCTGCCATCAGATAAATCTTACTCCAGTTTTGCATTACATAATGACCGATGATCCTAAGATCATGCACTGCATCTTTCACATGGCAGGCGTAATTTTCCTCTTTTCGGTCCCCGTGTCCCGGAAGATCAAAGCTAATTACCTGATACCCCTTTTTTCCCGCCATCCTCGCAAAATCTTCCGCTTCGGCTTTGTTCGAGAATTTTCCATGTACGAACAGATATACCTGATCCGATTTATTCCCCCATATCACCGCCGGGATATGTTCAATATTTATTTGCATTGTATTGATACCCTGCATCTTTTACCTCGTTTTTGTGTTAGAACTCCCTTGTGCAGGCATCATGATACCTGCTCTTTATAAACTCTCCTTCATGAAAAACCGCACTATGATACACCGGAAATGACGAAAGAATAAGCAATATCTTTACTTGCATCAATACGATAAGGCTCCTCTACATCCGCTCCCCAGCTGTTAATTCCTCCGACGCCTCTGACTGCTCCAAGGATGGATAGGACGGTTCTCCTGGCCACAGGAAGTTCCTCCTGATGAAGGGCATTCTCCAATTCCTGTGCCGTGTATGGGATACAGGAGAAGGCAAATTCATCCGACCCTGTAAACCGGATGCCAAAGCTGTCTTTTCCTTGATATGCATTATCATGAACCGTATTCCTGTAGACCTCTACCCATTTTGTTTTCATATGAACATTGCAATCCTGCGGAACAAGATAGTTCGTCACGGGAAGTCCCTCAATCTCATAGATGCCGGGACGGCCTCCGGCCATTCTGTCCGGATAGGTTTCTCCCGACAGCCCCTCATAGCGATAGGAAACCGCCTTGGTCGGCAGGATAAAACGAAGTCCAAAAACGGGCAGCTGCGGCAGCTCCTGTTTTCCATGATAATGAACATCGACTTTAATCCTGCCGTCCACAGTGACCTCATAGGACACCGTAACCGTTGCAGCGGGTACGGTAATGGTCTGATATTCATATTTAATTTTTACAATTTGTGCAGACTCCTGTTCGGAGTACTTGTTATTTTCCGGAGCGATGGGCATTTTTATTTCCTGATGATCTACAAAAATCCCAATGCTGCTGCAATCCATAAAGAGATCCGCCCCAAACCACATACCGGAACGCAGTGGAAATTTATTACCCCGGTCATTGTCCGTGGTGGCCCTCCAGAAGGTTGGTTTTGGAACCCGGTACAGCCACTCTTTTCCGTCTATCACCAATGATTCCAATCCCTGACTCTGATAGGAGAAAAGATATCCGAAATTAGCTCCGTGTATCCCCAGGGTACAGTCCCCATATACAATGCGCAATTTATTCTCCTGAATCTGCTCTTTATCGGTATAATCCATAATAGTACCTCACCTCCTGCATTGCGGGCTTTTCACTTCTGTCTGCAAATACAATTCCATTGCCGGAAAATTCATAGTCCGATGGCCTGTCATCAAAGTCACCGCCATAACGAAGTACGTTCCTGCCTGTAATTTCATCCTTTACATAAAGTGCCTGATCAATAAAGTCCCAGATAAATCCTCCATGATACTGCTCATATCGATCCAATAACTCCATATAGGATTTTAATCCGCCTAGAGAATTGCCCATGTCATGCATGAATTCGCATAACAGGAAGGGCTTACCGGGATCTTCCTCCAAATAGCTTGCAATTTCTTCCGGAGTGGCATACATACGACTTTCCACATCAGAAATCTTATGATTATATCCCCTGTTATGAATGACACCCTCATAATGAACCAGACGGGTATCATCCTTTTCCTTATAGAAGCGATTCATTGCCGCAATATTATCCCCTGCATAAGATTCGTTGCCCAGAGACCAGAACAAAATGGAGGTATGATTTTTAAAGGTTTCAAAATTCGTTCTTGCCCGGTCAATCACTGCATCCCTCCATTCGGGATGGTTACCCGGAACATTCCAGGAAGGTTCTACGGCCCCCATCTTCTGCCAGGATCCGTGTGATTCCAGATTGGTCTCTGCCATCATATATATTCCGTTCTCATCGCACATGGTGTACCAGGGAATCTGATCCGGATAGTGACAGGTTCTTACCGCATTGATGTTATTGCGAAGAATGATCTGCATATCCTGTTCCATCTCACTTAAGCTGATGCATCTGCCGCTGTTGGCACTCCATTCATGTCGATTGACACCATTAATGATGACCCGTTTACCATTGAGTAATATAACTCCATTCTTAATCTCTATCCTTCGAAATCCTATTTTATAAGGAACTATCTCAACAAGCTCACCGGACTTGTCATAAACTTCAATCATCAGTTGATATAAATAAGGATGATCATGGCTCCAGGGGATGATCTTTCTAAGATCATTCGATGCGAAGCTAATCTCCTCTTGTACCGTAATATCCTTTTCCAGCAGGATATGTTCCTCTATATCTTTTAAGATAATTCTGGCCGATCCGGGTTCAGTAACATAAGAGAATGTAAGATTCAGATGTAATTGCCCTGATACATTATCCTCCTTCAGTTCAGTCTTTGCCCACATATCCTCTACATGTATCTCCGGCTTCGCATATAACGTGACATTTCGAAAGATTCCAAAGAAACGGAAGAAATCCTGATCTTCCAGATAAGCGGCTGCACTTCTCTTATGAACCTCCACCGCAAGTACATTTCCCCTCTCTCTGATGTAGGGTGTGAGATCAAATTCAGAAGGAGTAAAGGAATCCGTGGCATATCCGATAAATTCTCCATTCAACCAAAGATACAGGGCCTGTTCCACTCCCTCAAAGCAAATGCAAATCCGTTTTCCCAATAATCCCTGATCCAGATCAAAGGTCTTTCGATAGGAACCCACCGGATTGTAATCTGCCCCGGAAAAAGAACCTGTAATCCCCGCTGCTGTTCCGGATCCGGTCACAGGCCTGCGATAATAATGCCCCTCCCAGGGATACATGGTATTAATATAATGAATCTTATCGTACCCGGACAGTTCGATATGACCGGGCACCATAATCTGGTCAAAATTCTCTGTATTGAAATCTTCTTTATAGAACTTATCCGGTCGTTCCATGGAATTTACGCTATATTGGAACTCCCATGTTCCATTCAGAGATTGCAGTAATGTATTCTTCCCTGCCTTCAGTTCTTTATGACTGGGATAAAAGGTATGATCACTATGGGCGGGAAGCTGGTTGATACGAAAAATCTCCGGATGATCAAGATATCTTAATTCTGCCTTCATACAAATCTCCATTCTGTTAAATTATAATACATCATCATAATATTCGTTCTAAAATTTCCCTTTAAAAGTATTCAGCTATTCTATACTAATGTAAAAACTATGAATAATCAATCTCTTATCTCATATTTCTCTGTTTTATTAATGACTATTTTAATTGGGGTGATATTAGTAACGGTAATTAACAAAACCTAACCACCTAATAACATCTGATGCGGTATGTGACTTTATCACATTGATGAATGTAAATATATTTTTACCTGCATATGATATACCATAAATAAAATTTAGGAGGCTCATATATGAGTGATGTAACAAATACTTCCTGCTGTAATAATACTTGTGATAATGGAATGAACCCTATGTTCTTAATTCTTATTTTACTTTTGTGTTCGGGAGATAACGGATTTTTAGGATGCGGCGGCGGAAGCTGCGGATCAAACAATAATTGCGGTTGCGGCGGCGATGGATTAAACGGCATACTTCCCCTGATTTTAATCCTTTGCATGTGCGGAGGAGGTTCCTTCTTCTAAAAAAATAAATCCTCATAGTTAAAATGGGGCTGCGATAAGCAGCCCCATACTCCTGTTCCGGCAAATACTATGATCCCACAATCATTCATTACTTCCATTATCAATGAATTCTAATCCGGGTACTCCCTTACAAATACAGGAATTGTATCCATTGGTGTCTCAACTTCTATATCATTTCCCCCCTCATAAACCTGATCCGTTTCAAACAATTTCCATCGAAAACCGGAAGGCAGATAGACGTTACGACGCTTCATTCCCTGATATAATACAGGAGCAATGAGATATGATGCGCCAAACATGTAGGCATCCTCTATCTCCCAACATATTTTATCCTGTGGAAATTCATAAAACAGAGGCCGTATGACCGGAGTGCCCTTTTCATGCGCCTGCCTCATGGCATCTCTGATATAATCACGAAGACTTTCTCTGATCTTCAGATACTTCCTGCAGATTTCATAGGCACTCTCCCCAAAGCTCCAAACCTCATTTGCAGCACCTGACCAACAGCCTGTCTTAGCAGCAGAGCCGGAAAGAGGCCGGCGCGGCTCCCGATCTCCGTGGAGTCGCATAACCGGACAAAAGGTTCCCCACTGAAACCAACGGATAAACAGTTCTCTAAACTCCTCTTGTTCCGGATTCCCCCCATGAAAACCTCCAATGTCTGTCGTCCACCAGGGAATTCCTGCAATACCCATATTAAGACCGGCTGTCAATTGATTTCTCATACTGGAAAAACTTGATGCAATGTCTCCTGACCATACCAGCGCACCATACTTCTGGCTTCCGGCCCAGGCACATCTGATCAGGTTTACAATTTTTTCTTGTCCTTGCGCCTGCATTCCATCAAAAAATGTTTTGGCATACATCACCGGATAACGATTACCAACGGAAAGATTTGTCCCTTTGTAATAACGGTAATTATCAAAATCATAAACACTGTATTCCGGCTCCGCTTCATCCAGCCAGAATATCTTTATCCCCATATCATAGTAGTTTTTCTTTATTTTACTCCAAACAAAGTCTCTTGTCCCCGGATTCGTCGGATCGATAAAGAGTGTTGGAGCCATAAAATCCATGGTTGTCTTAATTCCTCTGTCTGTATTTACCAGAAACCCGGAATCATACATTTCCTCAAAATTCTCACTCTCTTTATCGACTGTTGGCCATACGGATACCATCAATTCAATTCCCATGGACTGCAGTTGTGCCACCATATCCTCAGGTTCGGGCCAAAACTCTGGATCAAACTTCCATTCCCCCTGCTTTGGCCAGTGAAAGAAATCAACTACAATAACATCAAGAGGCAATTCCCGCCTTTTATATTCCCTGGCGATCTCCAGCAGTTCTTCCCGGGATTGGTAACGCAGCTTACATTGCCAGAATCCCAGTCCATATTCCGGCATCATGGGTACCTTACCTGTCACTGCTGCATATGCCTCCTCAATCTCGGCTGGTATATCTCCCGCCGTGATCCAGTAGTCAATTATCTTCGTAGATTTCGCATTCCACTCCGTTATATTTCTCCCAAAGGTAACCTTTCCGATTGCCGGATTATTCCACAAAAAACCGTACCCCAGATTTGAGATAAGAAACGGCACACTGGCCTGAGAATTCCTTTGTGCCAGTTCAAGACTGCATCCTTTTATATTAAGATAAGGCTGCTGATATTGTCCCATGCCAAATATCTTTTCCTCAGGTCTTGATTCAAACCGGACATGCACGCAATAGTCTCCACCAAGAATTGCCTGAAATTCTCTCCCTTCTATTTCAAGGGCGGAACAATCCTCTGCAATCACATTTCTCCTGTTTCTTGCAAACTCCTCTAATAAGACTTCCTCTTTCTGATTCAGAAATACTATTTTTCCTGACGATGATATCTTCGCACAGATTTTTCCGTTATGTATCACTGCCTGACTCTGATCGATTTGTATTTCTGCCTGATGCCCTGTTTCCTCTGTAAGCGCCCAGGGATCATGGTCCAAAGGAGTTCCCATCACCACGGCCCGAATACGAAGGCTGTTTTCTCCCCATGGCTCCACGCATAAGGTTTCATGCCGGTATCGGCGAATCAGACGATTTCCTTCCTTGCAAAACATAATTTCCTCCTATCCCTTCACTGCCCCACTGGTTAATCCGCTGATAATATATTTCTGCATAAATATAAATATAATCGCAACGGGTATGATTGTTACAACGGCAAATGCAGTTAAATAGCTCCACTTTGTTCCATACTGCCCCATGAAATTAAATATCCCTGCTGTAATCGGCCTGTTTACCTGATCCTGGATAAATGTCATGCCATATGCGAGATCTCCCCATGCATACAAAAAGGAAAAGATAGCACATACGATAACACCCGGAAAGGCAATCGGAATCAAAATTCTGATAAAGGCCGTGAACCGGTTGCATCCATCTATGTAGGATGCCTCCTCCAGCTCTCTGGGAATTGAGGCAAAGTAATTTTTAAGTATCAGAATAGAAAATGGTATACCGATTGTTGCATCCGCCAATATAGCAGATTGGGCATGATTGATTAAATGCATGTTTCGAAACATAATAAACATCGGTGTTAAGATCACGGATACCGGCAGCATCTGCGTTATTAAGAAGCTTAAAACAAATAATTTCTTTCCTTTAAACCGGTATCTTGCAATTCCATAGGATGCCGGAACGGAAAGCATCACTGCAATCAGCATACAACTGGCCGATATCATCACACTGTTACCAAAGGAGCGAAACATATTAAAGTCACCAATCTTAATTTGAGCCGCATAGGATGCAAGATTTAATTCATGTGGAAAAAAGGTGGGCGGTATCTGAAAAATTTCTTTTTCTGTTTTCAGGGATGTGACCAGAATCCAGTAGATCGGGAATAATAATACAATCAAAAGCACTACGGCCAAGCCACACATAAGCAGGTTCTTTCTGCCTTTATATGTTCTATCCATCAGTCGACCTCCTCCTCCCTGTAAGTTAATTTCAAATAGACAAGACTTACAAAAAACAATATGACAAATAAAATATTAGCCACTGTCGCACCTTTACTGTATAGAAACAGGTTAAAGGATAATTTATAGGAATAGGTCGACAGCAGGTGCGTCGAATTAACAGGTCCCCCATTCGTCATAACATAAACCAGATCAAACACTTTAAAGGTATAGATAAATCCCAGAATGATAACAGATTGTATCGTAGGTTTTAGCAGTGGGAACGTAATTTTAAACAAAGCCTGAACCTTGTTCGCTCCGTCAATGGATGCACTTTCATACAACTCTTTGGGAACCAAGGTAAGCCCGGATGCCAGTAATATCATATTAAACGGTATACCGATCCATATATTAGTGAAAATCAGGGCAAACATTGCCGTACTCGGAGTAGTCAACCAATCGATCGGTTTTGATATGAAATGAAGGGCCTGCAGTGCCTGATTAATAATTCCTACATTAGAACTAAACATAAATTTAAACATAAGGGCAGTAATCGTAACCGGAATCATCCAAGGTATCATGGCTAAGCCCCTCACCGGTTTTGAAAAAGAAAATTTTCTATTAAAAAATAATGCCAGTAGAAACCCGAAAAAGAATTGAAACACCAGGGATAGTACGGTAAATACAAAGGTATTAATAACAGCTTTTTGTAAAACCGGATCCTGAAACAATGAGATGTAATTGTCCAAACCGACAAAGGGTTTATCCGGACGATTCAGCGTCTTCACCGTGATATCCTGAAAGCTCAGGATAAAATTGCTGACAATCGGATAGCCAACGAATAGGATCATATAAATAAATGCGGGAAGAACATATAAAATCCCAACATTATCATAACGAAAAAAGTTTTTTATGTGCTTCAAAGCAAACGTACCTCCATTCGTATTAACGCATGCTAATTGCTCCCATTACCAGAATATAGCAGGATAAATGTGCCTGATGCTCCCTGTCTCCGGGTAATGTTGAGGCAGTTATGAAAGGAACCTGCCGGGCACAGACATCCTATACACAAGATGAAAGGACCTGCCTGATTGCTTTTTAACTGCCTCTTACAATTACCATACTATGTATTATTTCCCTAATATTCCGTCAATTGTTTGCTGTGCTTTTGCTGCTGCATCTGCGGGTGTACTTACCTCTGTCATAACTTCATTAAATGCAAGAGAAATTGCATCTGAAATGGATGGCCAGCTTTCATGAGGTCCTCTTGCTTTTGCATACTGGAGTTCTTTAATAAACAGCTGCATTACATCATCACCCTGATACTGTGTCTCAGCAACATCCTTACGGGATGCAATATAACCAAATCCGTCAATATATCCTTTTACTTTATCCGGTGCTGTGACATATTTTATAAACTCTAAAGAAGCATCTGAATTCTCATTATCGATAATTGCAAAATTCTCCCCGCCAAGACCCGATACATCCTCTTTATCCTTGGGAATCATAGCCACATTCCAATGAAGGTCAGGTACTTGTGCCCTCATCGTTGGAACCTGCCAAGTTCCGTTAATCATCATTGCCAGATTTCCTGAGATGAACTGGTTCATGGTATCACCCTGAGTCCAGTTAATCGCTTCCTTTGTCATAGATCCGCTCTTTACCAGATCTCCAATAAAGGATAATGCTTTAATTCCGGCTTCTGTGTTAATTTCATAAGCAGTTGTTCCTGCCGACTGCATCCAGGGAAGGAAGTTAAAGGTTCCTTCTTCATTCTGAAGTGAGCTGAATGCAAATCCGCTCACATTACCGGTTGTTGTCTTCTTTGCCACCTCTGCAAGTTCATCCCATGTTTTAGGAACTTCACATCCCGCTGCCTTTAACATATCTTCATTATAGAAAAGTGCCAGACAGTTACTTCCAAAAGGAATGCCATATAATTTACCGTCAAGGGTACAGGATGCAAGAGGTCCTTCATAATACTGGCTGGTATCCACCTTACCGGTAATATCAGCAAATATCCCCATGGATGCATAGGCTGCGTGATCCGGATTATCTATGATAACAATATCCGGCAGCTCAGATGCCGTTGCACCAATCGAAAGCTGCTTTTTAAAATCCGCAAAAGGAACATATTTGGCTGAAACAGAAACAGTTTGCTGGGATTTGTTAAAATCCTGAATAATTCCGTCCAATAATTGTTGGTGGGTTTCATTTTCCCAATAATACCAGATTACCACATTTTTCTTTTCAACCGGAACGGCATCTGTGGAATCATCCTTCTGGGAATCCGCTTCATTTGTCGTTGCTGCTTTTGTTGGCGTCTGATTTGCCTCAGTGTCCTTTGCCTCCTTTTTGCAGCCTGACAGCAAACTGACAGAGATCAATAACATCATAACAATAGAAATCAACCTTTTTTTCATAACTTTCCTCCTTTAGCACCTCTTGTGCATTATCTTTGTCGTTAACGACAAGTTTATTATATAAAGAATATATAAAGTCATGTACTCGAAAAATCTTAAAAAGGTAGGTAAATCTAATATCAATGATTCATCGTCCTGTATTCTGCCGGAAGTTGGCCCGTACATTCTCTAAACACCTGGCTGAAATATTTTGGATCACTGTATCCTACTTTTTTCGCAATATCCTGAAGCTTAAGCTGCGTCCCAATCAAGAGTTCCTTGGATTTGTTAATTCTGAAATTCTTAATATAGATGCTGAAATTAATCCCCATTTCTTTATGAAACTGGGTACCCAGATACTCCGGTGTGAGATTTAGTTTCGCTGCAATTTCATCCAGGGTAATTCCCTGATTATAGAATTCATGTACCAGACTCTTGGCCCTCTGTATGTTAAGACTGTTCCTCTCTTCCTTTCCTTCCCGGTCGGATAACAGGGATACAAATGATTGTAATGTGTTCTCCAATTCCTCATAGGTCAGTGCGGACATAATTCTTTTTAATAATTCCTGTTGTTCCAGGCTGCTCTGCTGCAGTAAACTAATTTCTTTGGATACATTAATCATTGACCATAGAAATCTGACATAAGATTCTTTCAGTTCCTTGGGTGAGTATACATTTCCGTCCCGAAAAGACAGGCAAAACTGCTCCAGAACTTTATTAATTTTCTTGATGTTCATGGCACACAATGCAATTTTCATCCGGTTCTCGATCTCTATCGGATAGGATACCATTTTCGTCTGGATCTGGGTAACCTGAGGATAAGATATCATTACATCATTTCCCAGTGATATATTCCAGTCCATATTCATAAGCAGCGTGTTTAGATTGTTCTTCATCCGGGCGACGCTCTGAAAGCTGCTCCATCCAAAACTCATAGGAATCTTTTTTTCTGTTTTTATTTGCGGTATTACCACATTCTGAAACCATCGTTTTAACGCATGCTCATCCCGATAAGCATATAGTATCACCAAAAGTAAATGACTTTGAGGCATTTCAAGCAGCCGGTACTCCTTACTGATCCTCTTTTCCATAAGTAGTACCTGCAGTTCCTTTTTTATTCTTTTGAAGCACTTCTCATATTGCTCTCCCAGAAAAAGTGGCATTATTATAAATTCCGTATCCTCATTCAACCCGTATGTCTTCCACAGGTATTGCTGCAGTTCTATATCAACAACGGTGCTTCCAAGCAATACACTATAAAAAATATTCTCGAGTTCCTGCAGTTGTTTGATATGATCCCCATTTTGCCGGCGTTCCTGTTCCAGCTGTATTGCTATATTTTTTAGAGACTGCGTTAACTCCCCTACGGCAATAGGCTTCACCAGATATTCACTTACTCCAAGTTTAATGGCTGCCTGCGCATAAGAAAACTCTGAATAAGCACTTAAAACAATTGCCTTTGCATTTGTCTTTTGCTCTTTTAATAACCGGAGCATCTCAAGGCCATCCATATCCGGCATTCTGATATCCGTTATGATCAGATCTGGATTTGTCTGCTTTATCAGTTGAAGACCTTCTGCCCCGTCTTCAGCTTCTCCTATGACACAGTATGATTCGTTAATCTTTTTGATCAGATTAATAATTCCCTCTCTGATTCTTATTTCATCTTCTATAATTACGATTTTCATAAGCATCTACCCCCATAGCAGCTATATGATTGGAATTTCTATAAAGATACCGGTACCCTGATCCAGTTCGCTTTCTATCCTGACATTCGCCTGCTCTCCATAATACATGCGAAGTCGTCCGATCGCATTGCTGATCCCTATATGACTCTTTAACTCCTTTTGCTCTGAGATACCCTCTCTGATCTCCATCAGCATTTCTTTAGACATCCCTTTTCCATTATCTGATATCATAATTTTAATGATGTTATCCCCTGCGGCAATCAAAATTTCCAGTTCATGTCTTCTTTTCACTCCATCAAACCCATGGATGATGGCATTTTCAACAAACGGCTGCAAAAGAAGTTTATGGATCGGGTAATGCAGCACCTCCGGTTCCACATTGATTTTGCATTCGAATGTATTTTTTAGCCGGGTTTGCAGCAAGAAGACATATTGCTTCAGCCACTCCACCTCACTTTTCAACTCCACGATCTTATTGCTTTTATCCACTCCGTAGCGCAATATCTTTGCCAGGGAATTAATTGCATTGCTGATTTCATATTCATCCTTATCGATCGCCATCCAGTTTATCGTATCCAGTGTATTATACAAAAAATGCGGGTTGATCTGAGCTTCCAGAGCCGAAATCTCAGCATTCTTCTGTCGGATGCCAGCCTCTTTCTCTTTCTCGATAGATAATGACAGTTCTTCCAGCATGGTATTGAACTGGCTTGCAATGATTTCTATCTCTACCGGCATATGTTCATCCGCCTCAACGCGCACGTTCAGTTCTCCCTGTTGTACCGTCTTCATCGCTCTGACAATCTTATCTATGGATCCGGTTAACCTGTTTGTTATAAATATGATGATCAGACTTAATAAAAGCACGGATGAAATGATAACAAAGGTTGTTAATCCCTGCTGACTTTTCATTAAGTCAATTACATTGCTTTGATCTGAAACATTAACAAAATACCAATTCAGCTCCTCATCATAAATACTGTAAACCTTTAAATATTCTCCCGATAAAAAACCACTGTCTTTCACCATCCGAATACATGCCTGCTCCCTCTCGAAGGGTAACGATTTTGGATCGATGATATTGGTATCTATCCTGTCGACATTTTGAAAGGATATGACATTTCCCGTTTCATCCATAATTATATTCTGGTTGTCCGGTATATCTCCCATATTATCTCTCATGCTCTGACTGTACAAATCATAAAGCAATCGCTCATCAATACTTAATATAATGACTCCGTTATTTTTATGTATATCCTTGTAATCAATGATCCGGTGTCCCATATGAAATAAATAATATGGTCTTGCATTAAATGTCGTAGCATATTTTGTTGATAGGAGCCTGGTATCATAAGTCAGTGATAATTGATCATACAACTCTTTTGTTGTCATGTTATATCTGCTGATCCATTCCGTATTTGTTGTGGAAGTCGCCAGCATATCATAGAATACAATGTCCCCCTGTTTATTGATCACTGTAATACATTGTATGTAATCTTTTGCGCTGGCAAAGGCCCTGAGTGTGCGCCTCAGCTGATTCCTGCTGACGGCAATATTCTCACCCTTATTGATCTTATCCAGAAGAGCAACAATATCATCATCCGTATACATCTGATATAAAAGGTCCTCATAAGAGGATAATGCCATCTTAATATTCGTATCCATCTGCATTAAACTAAAGGATTTTAATTCATCCACATTCTCCTGGACTTTAGCCTTGATATTATAATAAGCGACAATATTAATAATAATAATCGGGATAATAGATACAATGCAAAAATAAATAATCAGTCGATACTTGAAACTTTTCTTGCTTCCACATCTTCTCCCCATATACTTTCCCTTTCTTTTAACCGGCAATTCCCTTTGATTGTTAAAACAAATGCCTTCAAATTTTGTAATTTTATGGATCAATTCATTCTGTATCCTTTAATACATCATCTAACTTACCCCCAAATTTATTCTTTATTTAATTTATCATTTTCTTTGTAAATGCTTTTTTGTACTGAGATGGTGTCATGTCCTCATATTTCTTAAAGGTCTTCATAAAATACTTCTCGTCCGGAAAGCCGCAGGAATAAGCTGCCTCCTTAATTGATACATTATAATCGGTAATCAGTGCCTTTGAAATATCAATCCTTGTCTTATTGATAAAGTGTACCAGAGAGTGTCCTGTTGCCTTTTTGAATGCTGCGGACAAATAATCCGCATTATATCCGAATTCACCGGCGATCTCCACTACCGAAAGGGGTCTGTAGTAATTTGCTTTAATCCATTCCATGATGATCCCGATATTTTGAGGAATATTCTTTGCTCTTTGATGCGTCATCTCGATGAATTCCTGGGTGATCTCCATGACCAGTAAGCTAAGAGCATAATGAACCATCTGCCTGGAATATATCAGTTCCTGCCTTGACAAATCCAGAAGCTGATTAAACAGCAAAGGTGCTCTCTTGGTCAGGGCAATCTCCCCATACTCCGGCATAACATAAAAGTTTTGCCCGGAATCCATAAGATCACTCATATAATGCTCCAACTCATGACTATCACCCTCTATGGTACTTATCTTACCGAAAACAGTAAAATGCACCCAGTTATAAGATAATTTGCATGCCGACGGCCGGTATCCATAATGCTCTTCATTTGCATGCAGAACTATGTATTGCTTAGGATGAATCTCATAATTAATCCCGTTCTGAGCGATATACAAGATCCCTTCCTTTACCATAATCAGGACAAAGGTGTCAATATTGCGCTTTGGATGAAGAAATTCCCGTTTACTAATTAAATTCCCGCTGGAAATGTATTGGATTGGATCATTCCCTATTGTCAAAAAATATCTCATATAAGTTTTATCCACCTTTTATATTATTCTGATAGTTGATTTACAATCCCAATTTATCTATCATATACATAGATTATAAATTGAATTCCATTATTTGTCTATCACTTTAGAACACTTGGAGGTGTCATTATGCAAAAAGAATATTTTTCCAATTATTTATCCTTACAACAGGTAACTATTCAAGATCCCTTCTGGAATAATTATATGAAACTGGCAAAGGACAAAATCATTCCCTATCAATGGGAAGCTTTGAACGATCGTATCCCAGATGCCCAGCCAAGCCATTGTATTAAAAATTTTAAAATCGCTGCTCGAATAGAGAAAGGTGAATTTGGGGGGTTTGTATTTCAAGACAGTGATCTTGCCAAATGGATTGAAGCAGCTGCCTACTTACTCCTATGGCAAAAAGATCCCAATTTAGAAGAAACCGTTGATGGTGTAATTGATTTAATTGTCAGTGCCCAGCAGGAGGACGGTTATTTAAATACCTATTATATTATCCACGGCCTGGATAAAAGATGGACCGATCTGATGAACAACCATGAGCTGTACTGTGCCGGTCATATGCTGGAAGCGGCTGTTGCATATTACCAGGCTACCGGAAAATCAAAGTTTATAGATGCCATGATCCGTTTTGTTGCCCATATTGACAGCATCTTTGGACCGGAGCCGGAAAAGAAGAAGGGCTATCCCGGGCATGAGGTTCTTGAAATGGCATTAATGAAGCTCTACCAGATAACCAAAGATGAGAAACACTTAAAGCTGGCTCGGTATTTTATTGAGCAAAGAGGTCAGCAGCCCCTGTATTTCAAACTGGAAGAAGAGGAAAACGGCGCTGTTTTCCCTTGGAAAGACAGTTATTTTCAATATCAGTATTATCAGGCGGGATTACCTGTCCTGCAACATGACAAAGCGGAAGGGCATGCTGTCAGAGCTGTCTATTTGTACTCCGGCATGGCAGACATTGCCAGAGAGACTATGGATGATGCCCTATATCAAACCTGCCGGAAATTATGGAATAATATTGCTACAAAACGGATGTACATAACCGGAGCCATCGGGTCCTGCGCTTATGGAGAATCCTTTACCTTCGATTATGATCTGCCAAACGATACTGTTTACGGTGAAACCTGTGCATCCATCGGCCTTCTGTTCTTCTCACACAGAATGCTGCGAATCCACCCAAAACGCCAATATGCTGACGTTATGGAGAAGGTGTTATACAATGGGATTATCAGCGGAATTTCCCTTGACGGTACAAGATTTTTTTATGTTAATCCGTTAGAAGTTGTTCCGGAAGCCTGCGAAAAAGACCAGCTGAGAAGGCATGTAAAACCACAGCGACAGAGATGGTTCGGTTGTGCCTGCTGCCCTCCAAATCTTTCTCGTACCATTACCTCTCTTGCCGGATACATCTATACACAAAATGATACCGCCTTATATATTCATCTCTATATTGGCAATGACAGTACAGTATACCTTCACGGAATAAAAACCAAGATCAATATCACCACCCGTTATCCATGGAACGAAGAGATTGAAATTCGATTATCCCCTGAGGAGAAGGTAACAGCTTCAATTGCACTTCGCATTCCGGGCTGGTGCAGGGAATACAGTATATGGAAAGATGGAAAAAAATTAGTAGTTAGCAATGATATGGTAAAAGACGGTTATCTGATTCTCTCTGATGATTGGACAGATGGTTCGTTGATACAATTACATATGAATATGCCGGTTGAGGTCATCTGCTCCAATCCCATGGTTCGGGAAAATACCGGAAAGGTGTCAGTCATGAGAGGTCCCATCGTATATTGCCTGGAAGAGGAGGATAACGGACCTGATCTGAATTTATTGACCTTACCCGATACACCACAATTCTCATACCGGTATGAAGAGAATATTCTCGGAGGCATTGTACAGATTGAATCCGATGGATATCTGTTAAATACAGATGACTTCTGCAAAGACACTTTGTATGACTTTTATCAGAAAAATTCCTATAAGAAAAAGACTTTGACCTGGATTCCCTATTATACATGGGCAAACAGATCCCTGGGAGAAATGCTGGTATGGGTCAGATCCAGGTAATCGGATGTACAGCCAGGCGTTCGCTAAAGACGCCTGGCTGCAACAGCCTCATTAAAATTTCATTCCTAATAATTCGTAATATCAGGAAAAAGCTTGACTGCTTTTCTATATATCTGCTTATTTTAAGCTATAGTTGCTTTAATATTTTATACAGAATCTGATATAAGAATTTTGCTTCCTCCGGTTCCAGGTTGACACACTGAGCAATTAAGTTGGGGATATGAGCCACCCGTTCCTTTAGTTCCTCGCCCTTTTCTGTGATGGAGACGCATAGATTTCGTTCATCTTCCCTTGATCGCTGTCTTGTAAGATAGCCCTTTTCCTCCAGCTTTTTCAGGACCGGAGTCAGCGTTCCCGAGTCAAGGTATAAGCAGTCACCAAGTGACTTGACATTTATCTCTTTTTGCTCCCACATTACCATCATTGTAATGTATTGGGTATAGGTCAAGTCCAGTACTTCCAGAAACGGTCTGTATTTTCGAACAATTTCTTTCGAGCAGGCATAAAGAGGAAAACATAATTGATTCGCTAACTTTAAATTATCGTATTCCTTTTCTGTGTTTTCCATGATATTCCTCATTTCTGTACTCATAAAACATCAACAGTTTTACAGCAGTACGTTGTATTCCATTATATTTACCACAATCTGCTCGTAACATCAAGTGCTGTTTTCGTAAATCTTATTCTTTATAGTAATTCCTTAATTCTCTCATCGATTTTCTCCGGTGTAGTTGTAGGAGCAAAACGATCAATTACATTGCCTTCCCGGTCTATAAGAAACTTGGTGAAATTCCATTTGATTTTTTCACCCATGACACCCTTTTGACGGGATTTCAAATATCGATATAACGGTTCTTCCTGTTGGCCATTCACCTCTATTTTTGAAAATAACGGAAAAGTTATACCAAAACGGGTTTCACAAAAGCTCTTTATTTCTTCCTCGGTTCCAGGTGCCTGATGCCCAAACTGATTACAGGGGAAGTCAAGTATTTCAAATTCCTGATCCCGGTACTTCTCATACAGTTTTTGCAGACCTGCGTATTGTGGTGTAAATCCACATGCGGTTGCAGAATTGATAATCAGCAGCACTTTCCCGCGATAGCGCTCCATGTTTACCAAATTACCAGCCGCATCTTTTACCTGAAAATCATAAATCGTCATTTCGCTCTTCCTTTCAATTGTATACAATTAAATTGTATCCTTATTATTTATAGTTCTCATTTTATTTCCTTTGTTCGTATTTGTCAACTTATTTGTCAATATTTTTATATCTTTATAACTTTTTTATAATATATTTATATTCATATTATATTATAATGATATCCTTAGAAGTTTTAATCAAATTCAGTAACATATCAATCTTTTTTCTGCATATACTATGTAATCCGGCTTAATTTTTCATAATTTTACAAGAAAACACTTGCAAAGGAAAATATTCATGTTATAATATCAGTAACAGTTATTATTATTAATTAATTCAGGAGGTATATTATAATGCCGGCATTTGCCAATCCGTTTCAGGGAAATATTGAAAGAAAGATGACAAAGGAAGAACTCATTCAAGCAATTCGCCTTGATATTGCAGGAGAACTGGAAGCGATTTATGTCTATGATGCCCATGTGCAGGCAACGACGGAAGAGATTGCAAAGAAAGTAATCAGTGATATCAGGGATGAAGAAAAAGCCCATGTAGGTGAATTAATGACCCTGCTGCAACTCCTTGATCCCAGGGAAGCAGAGCTCTTTGCCTCGGGAGAATCTGAGGTTAAGGAAATGCTTCATGATCTTGGAATTGTAACCTCTCCAGCACAAGTCTCCTCAGAAGCATCCAATTCATTTACCGTGGGTAGTTTACTGTCAAAGTAAAAAGGGAAGGAAGGGAAAACGTATGAGTTATTTATCAAGAGAAAATGCTTCAATCTCAGAGGAATTATGGAACGAGATCGATTCGGCCATAGTGAATACCGTCCGAAGTCTTCTTATCGGCAGAAAGTTCCTACATATATACGGTCCGCTTGGTATTGGTAAGGATAGTATCCCTGTTGATGACGCCACATCCGTCGAAGAAGAATTCGAGGATGGCTTCATAACCACAAAAGGAAGAAAATATGTTGAGATTCCTGTTCTATATGATGATTTTACATTGCTGGCCAGGGATTTGGAAAGAAGTGCTCAGTTTGGTTATCCCGTTGATCTTTCCAAAGCCGTAATTGCAGGTGAATACTGTGCCAGAAAAGAGGATCATTTCCTCTTCTACGGGAACGAAACACACGGATACGAAGGATTGCTTAATGCAAAGGGAATCGGGAAGTTGAACAAATCCGATTGGTCGGAAGGAGAAAATGCATTTTCTGATATTGCTGCTGCATTGGGACTTTTTGCATCCAATCATATCTATGGAACTTATGTTTTACTCGTCAGTCCTGATGTTTTACTAAAGCTTCAGCGAATTCAGCCGGGCACCGGGCTGTTAGAGATTGATCGTATCCGTAAAATGCTCCATGACCATGTTTACAGCTCCTCTGTTCTGAAAGCCAATACTGCGGCAATGATCTGTTGTGATGCACGCAATATGGATCTGGTGATTGGACAGGATCTTTCTACCGCTTATCTGGAGCAAAAAGATTTGAATCACAGTTTTCGTATTCTGGAAAGTCTCTTGTTAAGAATTAAGCGCAAAGAAGCTATTATTTTGTTTGAGTAAAGAATTTTATATGTCAAGTATAAAATTACTGTTTTCATTCATATTATCATTAGTTAAGTAAATTAAAACTGATTAAAGCAAAACATAAAAATAAAAAGTGAGGTTAACAAAATGAAAGTAGAATTTTATCGTTGTTCAGAATGTGGAAACATGGTAGCTAAGATTAAAGATGGAGGCGGCACTCTTACCTGTTGTGGTGAAAGTATGAAAAAACTGACGGCAAATGCAACGGACGCTGCTCAGGAAAAGCATGTGCCTGCTGTTACGAAAGAGAAAGGGAAGATAAAAGCAGCCATCGGCTCTACGCTTCATCCGATGCTTCCGGAACATCATATCGAATGGATCGCGCTCGCCGCCGAGGATAAGGTGGAATTTAAATTTTTACAGCCGGGAGAAGAGCCGAGGGCAGAATTCAACGAAACAGAATCCGGCACCATATATGAATACTGCAATCTGCACGGTCTATGGAAAGCAGATTTCTAAATTAAGTAGAATCAGGGAGGCGACACATTGTATAATTTATTAATTGGTGGTGCCGCCGGTCAGGGCATCGACACCACAACTGCTATTTTGGAAAAGCTCTTAAAAAGATCAGGTTATTTTGTATTAACCGTGAGAGATTTCATGTCCCGGATTCGTGGCGGACATAACTTTACCCTCATAAGATTTGGTATACAACCGGTACTCTCTCACAGCAATCAGTTGGATGGCATCATTGCCCTGGATGAGGAAACCATCCGGTTACATAGACAGGAATTAAAAGAAAATGGTTTTATCCTGTGCAATCCCGAACTTACCACGGATGATTCCAGGACGATCAGACTTGCCATGGACGATATGGCCAGAGCACTTGGAAATCCCCGCCTGTCCGGTAGTGTTGCGATAGGTGCGATATTGAAACTATTTGGTGAGCAAACTAAATCCGCAAGAAATGTCTATCCTGCTTTTATCAAAGAGCAATACCTTGAGAAAAATCTGGAGGCATTAAGGATCGGCTATGATGCAGTTGAAATTCGCTATCCCCATCTGGAAGGGATCTACGGGGACTGGATGTTGCTGTCGGCAAGCAAAGCAGTTGCTCTGGGTGCAATTGCTGCCGGACTCAGATTCTACTGTGCATACCCTATGTCTCCCTCAACAACCGTAATGGAAACCCTTGCTCCCTTAAGTAAGGAAGCAAAGCTGGTGGTGGAGCAGGCAGAAGATGAAATTGCTGCCATTAATATGGCCATTGGAGCATCCTATGCGGGGGCCAGAGCTATGACCGGAACCTCCGGCGGTGGCTTTTCGCTAATGGTGGAGGCGCTGGGTCTGTCTGGAATAGCGGAGATTCCGCTGGTAGTCCTTAATGTCCAGCGGCCGGGACCGGCCACCGGACTTCCTACCCGAACGGAACAAAGTGATCTAAAGTTTATGATTTATGCATCCCACGGTGAATTCCCCCGTATGGTAATTGCTTTAAGAAATGCAGAGGATGCCTACTATCAGACCATTCGTGCCTTTCATCTGGCTGAAAAGTATCAGATACCGGTTATCCTCTTAAGTGACCAATACATTGGGGATGCCTCGTTTACGGTAAAGCCTTATGAGTTTGCACCCCTGGTTTTGTCAGAACCGACGGGAGAATCTGATACGGAACCCGAGTACCTGAGATATGGATACACTCAAACCGGTATCTCCCCCCGTCTTATTCCCGGCAAATCGATACATCCGGTCGTAAGTGACAGTGATGAACATGATGAAAGCGGTCATATCACGGAGTCTGGCAGTGTAAGAACGCAAATGATGGATAAGCGTATGAAAAAATTGGAAGGTTTGGAACAGGACCTCAATGAACCCGATTTCGTCGGTGATGAGAATTTTGACATTCTGCTCCTTGGATGGGGCTCCACCTGGGGACCGGTCTCCGAAGCCGTACAGCTTTTGAATCGGGAGGAAGGGGATCGCTATGCTGCATTGATTTTCGGAGACATCTTCCCTCTTCCCCAAACCCTTCTTAGGCAAAAAGCAAAGAAGGCAAAACATATCATCAATATCGAGCAAAATGCCACCGGACAGCTTGCAAGCCTTATCAGGGAAACAACAGGTATCAACTGCGACTGTCATATTCTAAAATATGACGGGCGTCAGATATCCGGGGAAGAAATCATTCAACGTATCAGGAAGGAGGAATTCAAATGAGCAAATTTTGCACTTTTGAAACAGCCTGGTGCCCCGGATGCGGCAATGCTGTGATCCTGGAATGCTTAAAAACCGCACTGGAGGAACTGGGAAAACATCCTTGCGAGGTTCTGGTTGCCGCCGGGATCGGTCAGGCCGCAAAGACCCCTCAATACATTAACACCAACGCCTTTTGCGGTTTACACGGACGCTCCCTTCCCGCTGCGGCCGCCGCTAAAATCGCCAATGAAAAACTTACGGTAATTGTTAATACCGGTGATGGGGATTCTTACGGAGAAGGCGGCAATCATTTTCTGCATAATATCAGACGCAATGTTGACATTACTCATTTTGTTCATGACAATCAGATCTACGGTCTGACAAAAGGCCAGGCATCACCCACCTCTATGGAAGGCTTTGTTACAGGCGTCCAGACAGACGGCAATCATAATGAACCATTAAACCCGGTACTGCTTGCAATTGCCGCCGGAGCCGGTTTTGTTGCCAGAGCCTTCACCGGCCATAAAGATCATCTGATTGCACTGATGAAGGAGGCCATTCAATACCCGGGCTATGCACTGATCGATATTCTCCAACCCTGTGTCAGTTTCAATAAAACTAATACCTTCGCCTGGTATCACAAGCGTGTTTATGAGCTAGATGCTTCCTATGACCCCTCCAGTAAAGAACATGCACTGTTAAAAGCCCTTGAGTTTGATGATCATATTCCCATCGGTATCCTTTATAAATCCGTGAAGGAAACCTTCCATCAAAAAAATGACCTGTTAAAACAAGGAACTCCATTACTGGATCTGAAGTTAGAACCTTCCAAATTAGAAGAGTTCATCAATGAATATATATAACCATACGATTTATTTTTATTTATCGAAGGAGGATTAAAAAATGGCAGTTAAAAATGCGATGACATCTGATTTTCTTCACTCCGCCTATGGCGGAGAAAGTATGGCGCATATGCGTTATCTGATCTGGGGAGATATGGCTAAAAAAGAAGGATTCCCCCGGATAGGAACGCTTTTTGAAGCAATCGCATATGCAGAGAGCGTTCATGCTGGCAACCATTTTAAAGAAATTGCAGGTAATACGGCTGATGCGGCGGTTACTGCAGGTGCAGTATTTGGAACCGGTAAAACAGTGGATAATCTCCAGGGGGCCATTAACGGGGAACTGCATGAAGTGGAACAGATGTATCCTGTCTATTTGAATGCGGCAGAATTTCAGAAGGAGCCGGGTGCGAAACGCAGCTTTCATTTTGCACTTGAAGCAGAAAAGCAACATGCCGATCTCTTCAAACAGGCACAGGATTTCGCGAGAGAAGAAAAAGATTTCGAATTTAAGAATGTCTATGTCTGTCCGGTTTGTGGTCATACCATTCTGGATGAAGCACCGGAGCACTGTCCTGTCTGTGGTGCAAAAAAAGAGTATTATAAAGAGTTTTAACTTATTACATTGAGTATGCATAGTAATCAGAACGTGCGTCCTTCGGACACAAGAATAACAGGTTGAAAGATTTCGTTTCTGCGAGTCCTCTTTCAACCTGTTTCACTTTCACTGTATCTATCAATTTAAAGTTCTGTATTCCCTTGCGGATAATGTTTCTTCCAGTCGTTCCCTGTTGATATCGGTAACCAATCCTTCCCTGCTCCAATGCTGTCTGCATCCGCAGTAATTGAGTACCACGCACTGGGGAACATATCCCAGATCCCTTGCTTTTAATCCCCCTGAGATCAGATTTAATACGCAGGCAATTCCCACTACTCCATACTTCCCGTTGTTTTTTGAAACTCTGGTATGATACAATGCAGAGCTATGATAGACAATGACTGTTTCAGCTTGATAGTGCTGTCCCAGACACGTCGTTTTATAAATGGGACAGTCCGGCGTACAGCCAATACAGGTATATCCCATGTCGGACTTTTCTGCCTGACATTGATCAAACCGTGCAGCCATACAACCGGGTACAAAGATATATACCCTGTCGGCCTGTTTGAATTCTTTGCGGTAAACAAGGTTGAGTATTTGTGCCCCCACCATATTGATGTAATACTCATTGATACTTCGTGTTACTAAGATAACATCCTCTCTGTCTCTATAGGAATCAGCAGCCTTACGTATAAATTCGGGAATCTGCTTTGTGCAGGGGTATAATAGCTCCTCTGCTTTTTTGATAAAACAAACTGCCTCGTACTGTATTTTCTTAAAATCCTGATGGAATCCTCCGACTCTTTTCCAATAAGAGATCCACGCCAAAAGCCGTTCTGTTATCTCATCGAATTCCCCTGTATTCCCTAACCAGGCAGATAACGTCACTAATTGCCCCAGCCCATCCCCTTCCTCCGATAACGAATAGGAACGGGAAAGTACCCCGATGTAAAGCAATTCCAGACTGTATTCTGAAATAGAACGCAGCGATTGTGCTGTCTGGATTGCACCCTCTGCCAGAAAGGAATGAATGATTTCTTCCAGTTCCTGATTTAGTCTTTGCTCTGTTTCTTTGGCAAGCCGGTCAACCACCTCATAATAATCGTCACTCAGTATATATGTAGGTCCCTTTTGCTCCAACCCTTCACTTCCTTTCCCGATTTACTCCAGTACAATGTTTTCTAAATAAACCACCATGCCCGTTATGCCAAAAGCATGTTGATATTCGATTCATTGAAACCATTGTACTTGTATCATTAGGAGAAATACCCATCCTCTATGAGCCTCAGTATACCGAGTCCTTGTGTTAATGTAAAGTGTTTTTGCAGTTGACTTCTGATTTGATTTTATTCCTGGTAGCGAATTCGCTCCACCAGTGATTCCTTCTTAAGGTTATGGCTTAGCAAATAGGAGAGAATGATTTGAAGCAGGGCAATGGACAATATCATCCCTGTCATCTCCACCCATGGGAAATGGTAAACATTCAGTCCGATAAATCCATTTTTCTTTCCATACCGGAAGACAGCATAACCAATGGGTGATCCAATGGTCAGTGCCAGGATCGCAGTACCGGCGGTGAAGATCAGTCCCTCCAGCTGCAGCATACGATTTAATTGTTTGTTGGTCATCCCAATTGCCTGAAGAATACCAAATTCCTGTTTTCTGGTGATAATACTCATAATAATCGTATTTGCCATATTCATAAACCCAATTAAACCAAGAATCATTAACAGCATGTAGCAGATCATTTGCATTAACTGCATACTTAACGTTGATTCCTCCAGGGCATCCTGATAGGAGTCAATGGTGATACGGCCACGATCTGCAATGATTTGTTCCAGTTCCTTCTTTACCTTTATCATGTCTTGTTTCTTACAATCAACCCATACACAGCTAATATTATCCCCTGTCAAACCGAGCTTTTGGTACGTATCCTCAGTGATGGCCCAATCCGTATCAATGGAGCCAAAGGATCCAATCACCGGTGCCGTAACCTCCACCTGAGTGCTGCCGTCGGTAAGAACCATATCTACCGGTTGGTCCAGTGAATATCCGTAATCGGATATGAAATGCGACCATCCAAAGAGTATGGCATTTTCTTTCGCGGCCTTTTGATAATCAAAACTTCCTAACCTCCCGCCCCTGTTCTCTGCATGAGTAAAACCCTCCCGGTCAAGAACCATCACCGACATAAATTCGTCCTTCCCCTGCTTTTCGGATGAGATATCCTTCATTGCGAGAATTCTTCTTAACTTAACATCAGTCACTCCGTTTATTGCCTTGATTTCATTCACGATCCGGCTGTTAAAGGGGTTTTCCTTAAGAATCTGATCCAGATTGTTTTCCGGATACGCCGTATCATTCAGAGAATAATCCAGTTGAAGAGAAAACTGTCCATATTCCACCGTTCTTCTGGCATCAAATTCAGGATCAATATTACCAACAAAGTTCGTAATAATTACAAATAAAACGCAGGAAAGACCCATGGTACAGATGGTTGAAATCACACTTTTTCTGTTTATAGAAAGATTTGCAAGAAGCAGCCCCTTCAAATTGATGGCACCGTTTTTTTTCCGAATCTCTTTCTTCTTACCGTCATGCACCTGAAAACGGATGGCTTCCACGGGTGAAACGAATGCAACTATCTTCATCGGCTTTCTTAATGCTGCCCATATGGTCAGAAAGGATATAAAAATCACAAGCAATAGCAGCGGAGGGCATAAAAGGGAGATTTGTTCCAATCTTTCCCCCTCCCGGATGATGGCTGATTGCCTACTAATCCAGGAAAAAGAGGCCCTTGAAGTGAGATAACCTGCGAGAATACCCAGGGGTATACCAAAGCAGCCCAAGAGCATGCCTTCCAAAAAGATCACCTTCCTTAATTCTCCTCTTGTCATTCCCAATGCTTTGAGCTTCCCGTATTCCTGTATCTTTTGCACCAATCCCACCTGGAAGATATGGTAAATAACTGCAACCGAGAACAGTATAATCATCAGGGCAATTACAACACATACGATGATGGTCTGCGTCCCGGGATCCATAGCCCACATCAAATAATAACTGTTAACAGATACCCGTCTTTCATCAATTTTACATTTTCCGGCAAGCTCCTTTATAACATCCTCTGCTGTTTCATTATTAATCGCCACACCGGAGTCCAGACGAAAATACGCCTGATATCTTCGTTCTGATAAGGGCGTCACCAAGTGATAAAAATCCTCCGATACATAACCTGTATCATTTCCCTTTGGCGCATTCTCCTTTTTCTGATATAAGATGCCGCTGATGTGAAAGGTATACTGCTCATATTTGTGATCCGGTCCTCCACGGTATAAGAGGGTAACCCGGTCTCCCACCTTCGGATCTTTTACTCCAAGCTTCTCAAAAAATGATGCCTCTGCCGCGATCTCATTTTCTTTCTCTGCAAATCTGCCTTCCTGCAGATCCTGATTCAGATTTACCAATTCTCTTGTCGTATCATCCAGCCAGTATAGGTTCATGTTTTTATTATCTTTAACTTCACCTGCCAGACTACTGATCCCGATCTTTGAAAACTCACTGCGAAGCTTCATCTCCTTCAGCTGTTCTCCGGTGATCCCTCTGTAGCTTCCATAATAACTACCATATAATTTATCCGCATTGACATGATTAAACCGAATCAAACCATATCCAAAGGTAGCAATCATGGTAAGTAGCATTGTTGTAAGAAGAACTGAGATAATGATTAATACGCTTCTGGCTCTGTTCTTTCTGTCATTGCTGACAGCAAGGCGCGTTAAGGTATTCATCTTCTTTCCACCACCCTTCCGTCATCGATGATCAGAATCCGGTCGGCAATCTGGGCAATCTCTTCATCATGAGTGATCATAACCAGCGTCTGTCCGTATTTTTGCGTCGACATCCGAAGTAGTCCAACAACTTCATCACTGGTTTTAGAATCCAGATTTCCGGTGGGCTCATCCGCCAGAATAATATCCGGTTTGGATGCCAGTGCTCTTGCAATGGCAACTCTCTGCTGCTGCCCGCCGGACAGCGTATTGGGCAGATTCGATAATTTATTCTCCAGACCAAGCGTGGATATGATATCCCTGATAAATGCCTGATCCATCTGCTTATGATCCAGCCCAATGGGCAGTACAATATTTTCCCATACATTGATGGAGGAAATCAGATTATAAGCTTGAAATACAAATCCCATCTTTCTTCTGCGAAATACCGCCAGTTCATCTTCTTTCAGTTTAAAAATATCCTGATCCTTTATCCAGATTGAACCTTTTGTTGGCTGATCCAGTCCCCCCATCATGTGTAACAAAGTGCTTTTACCGGACCCGGACTTTCCTATAATAGCAACAAATTCCCCCTGTCGGACGGAGATATTTGCATCCTGAACTGCTCTTACCTGATTATCTCCGCTGCCATAAGATTTTGATAAATGCTCCGTTCTAAGAATTGTAACCATACTTTATAATTCTCCTTTCCATTGCAGTACGGTTCAGACCCTACATAACAACCCCCTGAAGGAATTCTCTCAACCGTGACGACTGCTTCTATTCTTATTCTACTGTCCCAGTCTTTCACCTGACTTACAAAATAAGAATAGAAGTCTTACATTATCGTAAGACTTCTAAAACTGATATGGCAATTGGATTACAAAGATTGTCCCGGTATGAGATGTCGGCAAAACAGGGGCCACGGCAATATTACCCCGGTGCATGGAAATGATTTCTCTGGTCAGATAAAGACCAACTCCGGAACCGGCAGTTTTTTTCACTGTTTCTGATTTGCCCCGATAAAAGCGTTGAAAGATCTGATGATATTCTTCCTTTGCTATCCCAATTCCCTGGTCCTCTATTTCTATTCGAAGAAAGTTGGTTCTTGCCATCATTCTTAACGTAATACAAGTACCTGGCGGACTATACTTCACAGCGTTATCGAGGAGATTGATCAAAGCCTCACATAACCATTTACTGTCATGGGGCAGACTTAAGCTCTGCATGGCCTCCTCTGCCTCCAATTCAATTTCGATTCCTTTCTCTTGTGCCTTCAGATAAACACGATTTACTGCCAGAACCAGAGTTTCATAAACACATCCGTTCTCTCTCTTTAACTGAATCATCCCTGTCTCCAGGCGGGAAATATTAATTAATGCCTGAAGCAAATCCTCCAACCCTTTAAGCTGTTGGCTGCATCGCATAGAAAACTCTTTCCGCTCTTCACGGCTTAAATCTTCCTGGAGCAGGACTTCAAAACAGGTCTTTAATGCCGCTACCGGTGTCTTAAGCTGATGGGAAATATCCGTTACCAAAGCTTTGGTTCCTTCCTTTTCCCGTAGCATCCGTTCTTCCATCAGCTGAAGATAATTCCCCAGGGATTGTGCCTGAATATAAATACGATTTCTGTCAGTATCTTCCTGAATGGAAGGAAGTATTTCGGGCATTATTTTATAGCTTCCGGCGCGAAAATTCAGAAGAATTTGCTCAAACTCATCATATTCCCGGTGTTTTCTTCTTTCCTGCTGCAGTTTTAACCCGAGTATTAATAACAAATATACCATATAAAACAGAGTGGATCCGATCCCTATCCTCCTGATTTGCCGCTTCCACTGTCGGTAATACACATCCTGATACGCTGACTGATATCCGTAGGCACCAAGGATCTCTCTTCCTTCCCCCGGCGTTATATCCCTCTCCCCTTTCAGGATTCGGGTGGCAATTTCCAGATTTGTAAGGCCCTGTTCCTCACCGGTTATCATACGCTCCAGAAGCTCTACTTTCTCTTTATATTGCCGGTATTCCAAGGAAATCAGCAAGCTGTCAGCCAACAGCATGACAGCCAGTCCGAATATTGCCAGAATAAGATAAGTTTTTCTTTGCATGTCTGATCATCCTTTATTCATTATGCTCCCATAACCCTTGTTTCAGGACAAGTTAGCATCGATAGCAGTCCTTCTCCCAAAGATACCCCATCCCTCTGATATTTTTAATATACTCCGGTCTGGATGCATCTTCTTCAATCTTCTCGCGAAGTCTCCTAATATTGACTGCAATGGTATTATCATCTACGAAATTTCCCTCCGCATCAAATAGCTGCTCCAGCATCTGACCCTTTGTCAGGATCTGCCTGGGATGTTCCAGAAACAGCTGTAATAATCTCCATTCATTTTTTGTAAGGGTAATTTCTTTCTTTCCCTTATAGGTTTTCATTTCTCTGCATAAGATCTTCAAATCTCCCGATGATAAGATCTCCTGATTCTCTTTTTGAAGTTTTTTAAAATAAACACCGACTTTCATTAACAGTACCGACAAGCTAAAGGGCTTTGTTACATAATCATCCGCACCCGCTTCATAGCCCATCACCTGATCTACCTCCTGATCTAACGCCGTCAGGCATATGATATGAACATTACTGATCTTTCTGATTCTCTGAATAAAGTGCAGCCCATTTCCTTCCGGCAATGTTATATCACAGATGATCAGCTGTGGTTCCTGCGTCTGAAACGCCAGCCAGGCCTCTTTCTCTGACATGCAAGGCGAAACAGTATACCCTTCCCTATTCAGTGTGAAGGTGATACCACGATTAACACTTTCATCGTCCTCCAATAATAAGATATGGTTCATAGATACAAGTTCTCCTATTACGACTTTTTTAACCCATGAGCAAACTACATCACTTAAGCCCAAGATCCATAACCGTTTCGTTATAATATCTGCAGCTGTAAACACGATACACCGAAAGATGAATGCCCAGAAAACATACAGTGGTAAGGATTGCATATAGAATGCCTGTCGTTCCATAACCGCTGGTTTGAAAGGTATCATAACTGTAAGCAAGATTGACTGTCATAGCGTACAGAAAGGATATTAGAAACAGAACCAGAATCTTCTGTGATATCATCTTTTTCATCTCCTGATTCTTCATCCCGATGCGATAAAGACCGCGGTATTTTTTCTGTTCCTCCTGATATTCCATCTTTAGCTTAAAATGAATCATAATAATTGCACAGGCATAAAACAACAGGCAGATGCAGGCGATCAGAAAGATCAGAAAAGATGCGCTTTTCGCAGCTGTCTGTTCGGCCTCGATCCTACTGCTGACCTTATAAAATGTCTCCAGCTGCTCCATGGAATTCTTCTGCATCAGCTTTTTCTCAACTGCGTTTACGATTGCTTTTGAACTTTGCCACCGGCTAAAGTGATATAACTGCAAGGTACCCTTCATATAATAATCGGTTTTGTGATCCATGAGCCATTGAAAAGTGTCATGATCAACCAGCAGGATATAATCCGAGATACAATGAATACTCCCAAATAACGGATCGGCTATGCTGCCCTTTCGGTGGAGCTGCCGTTCTCCATCCTCTGATGAAACATTGATATCCGCGATATCTAACTGCATGGAATGATCATATCCATCCTCTAAATCATAGGGATATACCAACAGGAAGGTATTCGGGCTGACTTGATAATCCTTGTTAAGGGAATGGTTAATCTCTCCGATCTCAAAAACGGTGAACGCATTGCTTCTGACAAATCTCACGGTCTCATAGTCCGTCACTTCATTGCCATTGTTATGTGCAATCTGTACGACCTCCTCCTTACGTAACCCGGCAAATTGGTTCTTAATCTCCCCATATGCCAGATGATACGGATGGTATGTCCGGGAATTTTTAATTAGCGCCGGATAATTCACCAATCCTAACAGCAGAAAGAAGAACATGGTAAAGAAAATCCAGGTAATTGCCAAAAATATTTTCTTATTCTTCCCATAATAATATTTCATATCAGACATCAGAAAGAGATTTTTCGTATAACTCTTTCTATGCCTTTTTTGATAATATTCCAAAAAAGCCTCTCCATGATAAAAAATCAGGATAGAACCGATGACACATACAAGAATGCTCATAAACCAGACATCGTTGTTATTCCGATAAAATAGCACCATAATCATCAATGCTCCGATGGTGATAACTACCCCTGCCATAGCAAAAAAGATATGATAATGTTTCCCTCGTTCCGCTTTTTGAGCATATTTCAGCTTCTCGTAAATGGTACTCCTTAGCATTCCAAACAAATTAAACAGCAGTGAGATGACAAAAATCCCAAAAGAGTATGCTGCTGTCATTTGATATGCACTGAAAGACAAGGCCATATGAATACCGCTAATTCCGATGATTTCACGAATTATAAATAAGAATAATAGGGATAAACCGGTACCCGCCGCCAGTCCGCCAAGCAGCGATATCATAGATAGGATTAAATTTTCTATTACTACCTGAACTTTTACCTCCTGCTCTGTCATACCAAGAGATAATAAGATTCCGTAATCCTTTTGTCTTGCTTTCATAAATGCATTCTGTGTGTAAGGAATAAAGATCCCTGAAAACAAAAGAAGAATATAGGCTGGTGCATAGATATTAGAGGATATCATTGGATCAACAAGGGAGTAGTCCATAAACTGTTTATTTACCGACAGGGAGATAAAACCAAACAAAACCCCAATTACCATAATATTGCAGGTAATAAATAATTGATAGTTTTTTATTTCAGCCCGAAACATCTTCCAGGTAATTTCACGAAATGTCATATTCCACCCTTCCTCCCGGCATTGAATTCCTGAAGTACATCCATGATCTGATGAAGAAATCCGATTTCATCTCCTTGTTTTGTTATCTCATTGGTTATTGCACCGTCATCAAGAAAAATCACTCTTTCACAATGGCAGGCCGAAAAGGGGTCGTGGGTAACCATAAGGATGCTTGTTTTATACTTTTGATGTACCCGCTCAAAGTACTCCATTACCTTCTTAGAGGACCCAGAGTCAAGATTTCCCGTCGGCTCGTCTGCAAAAATAATCTTAGGATCGTTAATAATAGCACGACAAATAGCGGCTCTTTGCTGCTGTCCTCCGGATACTTCATAAGGATAGTGGTCGAGAATATCCTCTATATCAAGCATTTTAGCAAATGAAGTAACCGCATCTGAATCTATGAGTTCATACTTCTTATCCAAAATCAGCGGAACCATAATATTTTCCTTGATGGTAAGACTGCTCAGCAAATTAAAATCCTGAAATACCATTCCCATATTACTGCGTCTGAACAGGGCCAATTCATTCTTGTCCAAGTCGCAGATATTATTCTCCCATAGGTCAATTTCTCCGTCATCACATTGATCGATACCGGAGGCCAGGTTAAGCAATGTCGTCTTACCGCTCCCCGAGGTCCCCATGATACCCACAAATTCATTGTACTTTAGCGTAAGGCTGATATTACTCAGCACCTGCGTACTTAATTTTCTGCCGGTATGATAACTTTTTGTTACATTCTTCATTTCCAGTACATTCATTACAGCTCCTCTTTATCCCAATAAGCCATGTTATGATCTCAATTTACTTATCATTAATCATAGCACAGCACCCAAATCATGGCAATGACTAATACAACAATACCCTGACCAATTCTGTGCTTGACATCCTATCTCTCTTCTTATATATTGAATATGTGATGACATAAGATATTCAAATGAGAGGTGTATTAATCCGTTACGCTTGATAATATAAATTCGGTATTATAAGGGTACATGGAAAGGGATTGATAAATCATAATTTCATAGGAAAAATAAAGCTGCCTTACAGCTTCATTTTCTATGTCTTTTATGATTTACATCCTATTTTCCATACCCTTTTCATAAGAAACAGGTTGTGGAATATTTTCCGCAACCTGTTTTTATTTTATGTCATCACAATAACATCCGTACCTTAGTTTCTTTCCCTCAAATGATGCGCGTTTTGCAGCGCTCATAACAAATTATTAAAAAGGAGAATTTACTATGTATCATGATTTATTCATATACGCACAAAAGCCGGCAATTTATTCTGAAAGTTCCTCAAAATTCTGGGATGATGCACATATTTCCAAGGGAATGCTTGCGGCACATCTAAACCCAACCTGGGATGCTGCCACAAGAAATCATCAATTTATCGACCAATCCGTCGCATGGATTATTGATGTTCTGCCACCATCACCTTATCACAAATTACTTGACCTTGGCTGCGGGCCCGGAATATATGCAGAACGATTCTATGAAAGCGGATATCAGGTAACCGGGATCGACTTATCAGAACGCTCAATTGGCTATGCCATCAACAGCGCCAGAAAGAAATACTATACTATCGATTATCGTCAGCAAAATTATCTTACGCTGGAGGAGGAAAACAAATATGATGCAGCCACCCTCATCTATTGTGATTTTGGGGTTTTGTCCGATGCAGGCAGAGATCAATTACTAAAAATAATCTATCGCAGTCTGAAAGACAGAGGCTCCCTGATTCTTGATGTATTTACACCAATGCAATATGAAAACAGGGAAGAGAGTAAAACCTGGTGTTTTTATGAAAGGGGCGGTTTTTGGAAGGAAGACCCACATATTTGTTTGAACGCTTTTTATCGTTACGATAAAGAACATACCATCTTAAATCAATCTGTCATACTTACCGATCAGGCTGTCTCCTGTTATAATATCTGGGAGCACTTATTTACTCGTGAGGAACTGGTTTCTGATTTATTAAGGGCAGGCTTTAATCAGGTGGATTTGTACAGCGATATTGCCGGCAAGCCCTATCATAAAGACAGCAACATATTATGTGCGATAGCCAGAAAGAACAGCTCCAATAATATATGAGTTTAATTGAATCTGCCGATGCAATATCAGCTGTCTGATCCGGTTAAAAACTTCTAAAATGAATACACCATAAACTATATACGGGGAGACTCTGAGATAACAGCCACTGCTGCTTAGTTCTCCCCGTTATGAATGCAACACGGTCATTACTTGCTTTTGCTTTACTATGGTTGATACCGCAGTCATTCCTATGCGGACCGCAGTCATTCCTATGCGGATCGCAGTCGTAATAACCCTTCTTTATTTATTATGATAGGTTCCTTCCCCGTCCGTATCCTCCGCAAGACGCAGTACGTTATCCTTCCATCCTTGATCCGGCATGTCAGTCGTGCTGCTTCCATAGGCTATACTCATGATATATTCCTTAATTACTTTTCGTTTTTTTTCATCCAGCAGGGCATATTCCGTAATAATTCTTTGATCAAATTCATCCAATTGATAATAGTCTGATAATTGTTCTATTCCGGAAGGACCCTTTTGCTTAAACATCTCGCCCTGTCCAAGTCTTAACCAATGCTCGTTGACATTGAATTCCTTACAAATCATGCGTATCATCTGCTCTGTTAAACTGCGATGATTACTCTCAATCTTAGAGATACCTGCTCCGGTAACACCCAATCTGCTGCCAAAGCTATCCTGGCTCAGATTTAATTTTTTTCGAAGTATTTTAACACGTGTATTCAATATCACACACCCTTTCCAATTTCGATATTAACAAAATTACGTCCTTCCGTCAATTATATTTCTGATACAGCTATTGACAAAGGATGTAATATTAAGTACAATATTGTCATAGTCATTTATATGTATTGTCATCGTCAATATAATGAGGGATACCAATGAAGAAAAAGGCGCAAAAAACCAATACCGAACAAGATATACTTATTATTATTCAAGCATTGAAACAATTAGATTCCGCTAAAAAGCACGATATTATTGCGACGATGATTCAACTAAAAGGTGATTGTGAAAAATAATCCTTATCATCGTATTCCATACGGTGATCCGATTTACAATGCTTCCATTTCAATAAAACATAAGGAAAACGTTTATTCCCCAATAAATTAATGTATCTGTGTTACACCATAGGCAAATTGTTTCATTTCTTATGTTTTATTAGATTTGGATAAATAAAAGAATAACTGCCGGCATCTTTTCCCTATGAAGAAGTCCGGCAGTTATCTCGTTAAAGCGTTTTGCTTGTCTTTTCAATCTCACTAATTAATTGACTTATTTGCTCAATTTTACTAACGATTTCATCCATTTTATCGTGAGGCACATTGTGACTCATAAAGGTATCCTCCAGCTTATGAATCGTATGGTGAAGTTCCAGATTGGCACTAACGAATTCCTTAAAAATGGTACTCTTGGAAGCCGTCTTATAACATGCAATATCCTTTTTGATATATTCGATAATTTCTGATGGTTTTGTAAATTCCCCTGCCCCTACCGGGTAAGGAAGTACCTTTTGCAGATAATACTGTTCTTTCGCATTGACATTGTATACATAAAATAACTCAGTACCATCGATATTAAATCTCACAGAACATATTAGTCCATGAATACTTTTTACTTTTGCCCCCATTTGCGTAAGCATCATGTCGATATTATCCTGTTCAGCAGAAACATAATTCATCGTCAACCCTCCCAATTTATATTAAATAAAAGATAACCAGGTAAATCATTGATATTACTATTGATAATAACATAAGCGGAAAACCTGTCTTAAAATATCTTGCAAAGGATAGCTTATACCCATGCTTTTCTGCCAATCCCGCTACGACCACATTCGCAGAAGCTCCAATTAATGTACCATTTCCACCCAGACAAGCGCCCAGAGAGACTGCCCACCATAAAGGAGCAATATTCAGACCGGAAGCACCCATAGCCTGAATCAGTGGAATCAAGGTTGCCACAAACGGAATATTATCTAAAAATGCCGAAAAAATTGCTGAGAACCATAGAATGATAATTCCCGTGAATAACAGGTTATCTCCCGTCAGATTTACAATAAATTTCGCCAGCTGGTCGATTAATCCTACCTCTTCCAAAGCTCCTACCATGATAAAAAGTCCTCCGAAGAAGAAAATCGTCGGCCATTCTACACTAAGCATGGCTTCATCTATACTTTCTCCACTGATAAGAAGGAGAAGCGTTGCACCGCTTAATGCAACAACAGATGATTCATACCCTAAGCTGGAATGGAAAAATAATCCCAGCATAACGAGAATCAGCACAAAGAGACATTTTTTTAACAAGGAATGATTTTTAATACAGACCTTTTCATCCAATTGCATGATCTGTTTCCTCTTATCTTCTGTTACCACTAATTTATTACGATAATTAAATTTTAATGCAATAAAGGTTGCAATAAATATAACTACGATGACCGGCGATAGATTTATGATAAAATCAAGAAAGTCAAGACCCGCTCCGCTGCCGATCATAATATTCGGAGGATCTCCAATTAAGGTTGCCGTGCCGCCAATGTTGGAAGCAAGTATTTCGGGAATCAGAAAAGGAATTGGATCCAGTTCCAGCGTTTGTGTAATAACAAAGGTCATTGGAACAATTAATAGTACTGTCGTTACATTATCTAAGAAAGCTGAGGTAATTGCTGTGATTACACAAAGGCTGACAATAATGCTCCAGGGCTCGCCCTTTGACCTCTTCGCTGCATAAATAGCCAAATATTCAAAGATGCCGGTATTCTTTACAATACCTACAATAATCATCATTCCAATTAATACACCGATTGTATTAAAGTCTATATACCCAAGTGCGTTGTGCCCATCTAATATGTGCACAATAATTATAATGCTTGCCCCTGCTAAGGATGCCACCGTTCTGTTTACTTTTTCGCTGATAATTAATGCCATTACTATCAGAAAAACGAAAAGTGGTAATAGTGTGTGAAATTCCATTTTGTTATCTTCCCTTCATGTATTGTGATTTCAGTCTTAGTCTCTATTATAGCTTCATTTCAAAGTCAAATAGATTATCTTTTATTTTTTAATTCAACTCCATCTGGTTTATTTATGACGTATTGGAATAGCAGGAGTCTTTCATGCATTTACCAACTGCCTGATCATGTCCTTGCGACGTAAGCACCACCAGGTAATCACCCGTTAATATCATTGTATTGCCTTTTGGAATAAACTCCTTTTCCCCTCTTCTGATCCCGACAATCAAAAGTCCCTGCGGCCAGCTGATCTCACTTATTCTCTTCCCACAGATCTTACTTCCGATTTCGACGGGGAATTCACGAATCCCGCCTTTCTCTTCCATTTCGATTTTGTTTTCATTCTTCTCTACAAATCTTTCAAGGAGTGCTTCATAAATCGGCTGTATCTTCAAGAGATCAGAAAGCAATAAGGCAATAAAGGAACATGCCGCAACGGGCAGCATATGTATTAGGGAACCTGCCATTTCTGCTGTAAGTAAAATGCTTGTCACCGGTGCCTTCACAGCGCCTGACAGTACACCGGCCATAGCACATACAGCAAAATCAGAGATATAATCCGTTGGCATTCCAACATGACTTGCAACCATTCCCACCATACTGCCTGCCAATGCCCCCACTGATAAGATAGGGAGAAATATTCCTCCGGGAACACCACTTCCAAAGCTTGTACCTGTAAATATTATTTTAGCTAAAAATAGGATACCCAGAAACAAGAATTTATTATTTGCACTTTCTGATAATTTGATCAAATTCTGACCGCCACCAAGAATTTCCGGCAAAAATAATCCAATTGGCAGCGCCAGCAAAAGAGCAACACATGGTCGAAATTTTACCGGAATTTTTGCGTACAGTGTCTGAAACAGGAGCAAGGATTTGTTGATCAGGGCTCCGGTTAATCCGGCAATAATTCCAAGAGGGAGAAGCCAAATATAAAGCTTAAGTGGCAGCTGTGGGATTACATTAAACTTAAGGACAGGCTGAAGTCCAAAAAACGTCTTTGAAACAAAGTCAGCCGTTAATGAAGCAGTCGTTGCCGCGAGAAGAATGATCGGTGAGAAGCTTCGATGTACTTCCTCAAGAGAAAATACGATACCGGATAACGGAGCATTGAATGCAGCAGACAGTCCGGCAGCAGCCCCGCCTGTAATTAAATAGTTTTCTTCCAGATGACTTTTACTCATACGCTTTGCTACGAATTGTCCGCCGGCAGCTCCAATCTGGATAGAAGGTCCCTCTCTTCCCAAAGAGAGTCCGAAGAAAGAACATAATATCCCCCCAACGTATCGTACAAGCAGCACGGAATGCCATTTCATTTTCAACCCATATAAAACCACGCCCTCTGTTTGAGGGATACCGCTCCCCATAGCCATCGGCTCTAATTTTACAAGCCAGGCAATAAAACTGCCCAGGAATATAATCGCTAATATAAAAATAACGATGTTAACCGGGTGTGAACGAATATATCCATACATCTTTATCGCTGTTTCTGTTCCATATTCAATCATGATACGGTATACGACTGCTAGCAAACCAGCGATTACTCCAATTAATAATCCCTTTACAGATACCTTCCACTTCATCTGATTAAAATCAGATAATAGTCTGTAAACTCTTGTCTTCAATCTAATCTACTTCCTTTTATCCTTTTCATAAGCCAAATCGATTATAGCACCAGCGCTTTCTATTTACAAATGATAATTTTAGTTTATTGTTAGTATTATTTTATAAATATTTAATATATTTTCCATTTTTCTTCTATATAATGGGATTTTATTCAATAATCCCCCTCATCGTTGTATAAATATAAACCTGTCATGATCCTGATCAAAATAAAGGGCAGCACAAAAGCCTGCCGTTTTTTATCGGCAGACTTTTCATCTGATGCTGTTATACCAGCTAAAAATGATATGTTCAGGGAGTTTCACACAGAAAATTAACCAGTGATCTTTGTTTCATTTGTGTTCGATATACTGGGAATATCTACATATATTTCAGTCTCATTTCCATAATCTACCCGGGAATGACCGAAACCAAATAATTTCAAAAACTCAGATTTAAATCCTTCAATATCCGTTAACTGTGTTACATTTTCTGAGGTAATTTTATTCCAATGATGATTTACTTCACGTTGCACTTCATCACGTAATTCATAATCATCCACCCTGAGGAGTGTTTTTCCCGCTTCAACAGAAGAAGCACTATATAGTTTATCTGAAAAAAGTCTGTAGATTTGTTCCACAGAATTTTCATCCAGATGCTTCTCTTTCATAATTTTTAATAACAGGGAGATATAAAGGGTAACCACAGGAATAGCGGAACTTGATTGTGTGACCAGTGCTTTATTGGATGAGACATAAGCGCTTGCACCAACCTCCCTCAGATATTCATTCAAGTCGATTGCAGTCTTCTCCAGATGCTCCTTTGCCTTACCAATGGTCCCGTTTCTGTAAATTGGCTTTGTAATATCCGAGCCAATATACGTATAGGCAATGGTTTTAGCCCCCGTACTAAGAACTTCTGCTTCTTTTAATGCCTTCATCCAAAGCATCCAGTCCTCTCCGCCCATCACCTTTACCGTTTGCTCCACATCTCCATCATTTGCCGGCATGATCTGTACATCAGAAACCGTATTATGATTGATATCCACTGTCTTACTGACAAAAGGCTCCTTTAAGGGCTTTAATACAGATGTATATACCTCTCCTGTCAATGGATCTTTTCTTCTTGGCGAAGCAATAGAGTATATCACCAGATCAACTTTACCAAGATCCCGCTTAATCATTTCAATGGTTTCCTCTTTAATTTCTTGTGTAAATGCATCCCCATTGATACTTTTTGCATAAAAGCCTGCCTGATTCGCTTCCCTTTCAAATGCAGCCGTATTGTACCAGCCTGCTGTAGCTGTTCGGTTACCCGATGCCGGCTTATCGAATATTACTCCCAGGGTGGATGCTCCTCCCGCAAAGGTAGCTGCAATTCTGGATGAAAGTCCATAACCGGCAGAAGCTCCGATCACAAGAACATTATGCAATCCATTGATCTTTTTTTGACTCTTCACATAATTAATCTGATCCAGAACATTTTCTGCACAACCATCCGGATGAGCCGTTATACAAATAAATCCCTTAAATTTAGGTGATATGATCATATGCTTTCCTCCGCCATCTCAATTAATATCAGTAATTATATTTTATATTATCTTAGCCTTAACTGTCAATTAGTTTGATAATCAAAATAATTTTATGTTGTTTCTTCCTATCTTTCTCTGTGATATAATATAAAAAACGTTGATACCAAATTAGAAATCATAACATGTTTAATGGTGGTTGGATGATGAGAATAGAAGAAACTGATAAGGACAAGCAAGCTGAACCGGAAAGACGTTTCACATGTCATGAGCTTAATATCCTTCCTGAACTTCCGGGAATCTACAAAATGATTAATGCACAGGGCACCATTATTTATATTGGGAAAAGCAAGTGTCTGAAAAGCAGGGTGAAATCATACTTTGCCGCTTCCCCTACATGGGAAAAGGTAAAAAAAATGGTCTCCCAGATTGATACCATAGAATATACCGTAACAGATACCCACCTGGAGGCACGTCTTTTGGAATGCCAACTGATCAAATATTATCAGCCAATGTTTAATGCACAGCTAAAAAATGATAAACGATATGTGTATTTAAAAATTGAGACTGATCCCTGTGACAGGCTTCTTACCCTGTCAGCGCACCGACAGGATGATACCTACGGCCCCTTTCGAAGAAAACATGTACTGGAAACGTTACTGGAGCAGTTAAAAAAGATCTATCCCCTCCATGATCGGAATGATACCTATGAATTTGCATATCATTTCTTTCCTGTTAAGATGGAGGAGGCAGAGTTTCTTGAAAATCGCAATATTTTCATCGACCTTTTATCCGATTCTGCTAAAATGGACCTCTTTCTTCAGACACTTCATCATAAAATGACAGAAGCATCCGACCGGTACAAATTTGAAATAGCCTCTTTGTATCGTGATATCTTGCTGGGCTTTCAATCCCTTAGAAATGGATTGAATGGTTATCATGATCTGGCTTCAAAAAATATCTTACTAAAGCTCCCTCTGGACGGAGGCTTTAAGTTGTTTTTTGTTGCAAAAGGATGCATCGTATTAAAAGAAGTTTTTCCATTTCTGACCAGGAAGGAAGAGAATTCTTTTATCCGGAGAGGAAAGCAGTTACTTGCACAGACAGCGTGTAATCCCAATGAGAAGGCTCAAATCGATTACCGTGATATTTTGTACTCAGAGATCATGTCCTTATCCAAGGATAAGGTACGTTATCTGAATGAAACGTACGCCCGCCGGGCGCACTAAACATACGAAATGGGTGCATACGCACCCATTTCATTTAACAATGATTGATCCTGAAATCAGGATTTTTTATTACCATAAGTTTCTTTGTCGTCATTTAAACCAAAAACAGCACGTGCACTTTCCGCCTGGGGATCATGCTTAATATGCTTTGAATGAAAGGTACCATCCTCTTTCTTCTTATTTTTTGTACTTCTCATCTTATTGTCATCTGTCATAAGAATACCTCCTTGTTTGTTTCCTACTACAAGTATGGCTGATTTGGATCTGTTTTATGATAGGTTAGATAATTCCTTCCCAACCTCGGACAAAAACTTCTTCATCCTCACCCTATCCCGGCTGCTCCCATATAAATTACTGCTTAGCGTCATCGTTTCACGAAAGCTGGTGACTGCCATCTGAAAATGAGGCCGATATTTAATCGAGCCGCAAAGAAACACATCCTCAATCCTGCTTCCCTGAAATACAAGCTGCTCTGAGTCTATCACCCCGATATTCGTCATGCAGATCAAAGGATTTTTTAATCCTTTTTCCAGCAGATGATACCCGATTTTCCCGGGGAACAACCGATAAACTATAGAGAGCTTAACGAATCCGTTCACTCCTATATTTCTTAACTTCTGACGTTTCATATCCTCATTTACTTTCCTCACTGTCTCGTCAAAGGCTTCCCCGGGATTGATCCTGATCTTTGTAGTAATGGAAGAAGACAAGTTGGTGAGGGCACAAAATCTCTTGTCTTTTAAATATCGTCGCATATCTACCATAATCGGAATTTTCAGGTAGTTTCCTTCCACCTTCACATATCTTGCAAGAACCCTGTCAAAGGCGGCCAGTATAACATCATTAAATGTAACGTTATTCTTACTGCAATACCGGGAGATCCCTCTGTAGCTGTCCTCCGATATTTTATGGGATATGATAAAAGGAGCTGTCTCACCCTCTCTGCTCATGGGAAACTGAACTTGGCTCTCTTGATTACTGTCTTTGCGGTAGAGCAGGAGTGCCTTTGCCCGGTCTAGAATAGATAGCTCAGTAATTACTCTGTTTATCCCTCTGTCGCCGGAAATAATGTCAGCGGGGGAGTAGTTTTCATTCACAATTAAGTTAGAATATAGATCTGACAATAAATATAATAACTGCTTAAACCCGGCCCCATCACAGATCATATGATTAACGATAACAGCTAACTCTGCTTTTTCCTTCTGATATACACATGCTCTGATCTGCGGTCCTGTGCTCTCATTCGTTTTGGTGGCTGAAAAATTTTGAAATTCTTGTTCATCCTTTGCGATTGTAAAGAAACCGTTTATTTTTTTCGGATCTATGGACTCCCAATAAGAATTCCCCTTATTATGGTGATATACGCTGGATAAAATCGGAACCGACTCGAATAAAAGATACAACGCTTTTCTCATGAGCTTTAATTTGATTTGATCACCAAAACAAATGACACAATGGATCTGGTGATCGCTAAAACCTGTCACTTCATACAGATACTGAAACTGGTCAAATAATTCCGCCTTATAAGTTATCATCTTTGCACCCACTTATCTTTCTTGTTCACTTTATTCGAAATCCCCCAATTGTTTCATTCCATTTCTTTCTATTTTATAATTATTACCATACCCTTTCCGACGTACCTTACATTTGAGCTGAGGATTTCACGGGCTCAAACTATTGTGTAAATCATCTTTTCATGATTCAGATTAAGCTGATCGTTTACTTTTCGTCCGGATTTCTGTATAATGAATCTCTAACAGACAATGAATCATTATCTTTTGAAAGAGGTGACCACTGTGGATATTCATCATTTACTCCACCAGGTGAAAGAAAATAAGTTAACAATTGAAGAAGCAGAGGAACGCTTAAAAAAGCTCCCCTATGAAGACCTTGGATTTGCAAAATTGGACCACCATAGAACCCTGCGTTCCGGATTTGGCGAAGTGATCTTTTGTTCCGGCAAATCCAATGACCATTTAAGAGATATTTTTCTTCGTTTTTATGAAATGGATAAAAATGTGCTGGGTACCAGGGCAAGCAAAGAACAATTTGAATACGTGAAGGAAGCACTCCCTGTAGTAGAATATGACCCCCTGTCCCGTATCTTATCCATCACAAAAGAAGAAAAGGAAAGAATAGGATGTATCGCTGTATGTACCGGCGGGACCTCTGATATCCCTGTGGCAGAAGAAGCTGCACAGACTGCTGAATTCTTTGGCAGCAATGTTACTCGCATCTATGATGTAGGGGTTGCAGGCATCCACCGCCTGTTCTCTAAAATGGATGAAATTAGAAAAGCAAATTGCATCATTGCAGTTGCTGGCATGGAAGGCGCCTTGGGAGGTGTCATGGCCGGTTTGGTGGACAAGCCAGTCATAGCTGTCCCAACCTCTATTGGCTATGGTGCCAACTTCGGAGGCTTGTCCGCTCTTCTGACAATGCTTAATTCTTGTGCGGAGGGTCTTGCCGTGGTAAATATAGACAACGGTTTTGGCGCCGGCTATATCGCCACACAAATTAATCGACTGGGTAGTATGAACCGGTAAGTCCATCCAGCACTTTTGCCCCGGTCACTTAGAAGATGTGATACCGGTGTTGCAGCAATGAGGGTTATTTACTGTATATAAATATCCATGCTCCCGGAACGAAAGCCTTCCAGATCAAGAGTGATGTAGATAAACTTTAATTCTTTCAGTCTGGCAACAATGTGTTCCTTGTGCTCCAGTAATTTGGCCATATCTTTCTGATCAATCTCGATCCGAAGGATATCTTCATGCAATCGCAGCCTGACATTATAAAAGCCCAGGGATTTAATATATGCTTCTCCTTTATCAAGCCTTTCGAATAATTCATAATCCAGTTTGGCTCCATAAGGAAGTCTTGTTGCCAGGCAGGGAGCACTGGGGCGGTTGGAGGTCGCAATCGATAACCCTGCGGCCAGTGACCGTATCTGGTCCTTCGTAATCTCCAGGGCCAGCAGAGGACTCTCAATTTCTAATTCTTTCAGTGCCTTCATACCCGGACGATAGGCTTTCAGATCATCATAATTACTGCCATCGATCAGATAATGAAAACCTTCCTGATGCGCAAATTTTATTAAATTTGAAAAGAGAAGTTTTTTACATCGGTAACAACGGTCTACGGGATTATTTATAAGTTCCGGGTCCGAAAACTCATCTATCTTTATTGTCTTATGAGTTGCACCAAAGGATAGCGCCAGCTCCCTGGCTGCCTTTAAATCCCCCTGTGGATGAAGCCTTGTTTCAAAGGTCACCGCCAGGACAGGGATTTGATGGTTTTTCCCGACTTCACAGGCAATCTTTAGCAGAAGGCTGCTGTCAACACCTCCCGAGAATGCGACACAGATTCCCTCCTTCCTATGACGCTCAAATAAATCGGTTAATTTATATAAATTATGCAAATCCTCTTCTTTTACCTTCCCAATCTCCTGCATGTTCTGATCCTTTCTTATATCTTCTGGTCTTTCGCCAGCTTCGCTGTCATTGCATATACCGTCATATAATCAAGTCCGGATGTCTTACATATCTCTTTTATGCTCTCATACTCCGGATAATAGAATATCTTATCCTCATAAGTGCATACTTTCACCTGAGCATCTCCATAGGGCGTGCTTACCATACCTTTTTTACGATTTAAAGTGGTTCGCTCTGTTTCATGCTTTCTGATTCCAATGGTGGAGGTATGGGTAAAAATATCTTCTTCCATCTTTCTGATATCCGTTTCATCACAGATCACCCCCAGTAAATAGGCCGGTCGGTTCTTCTTCATTATAATCGGGGTATAATATACATCCCTGGCCCCATCCTCAAATAAGCGTTCCATGGCAAGGGCCAATGCTTCCCCGCTGCAGTCATCAATATTGGCCTCCAGCACCCAGACCTTATCCCTCGATACATTATTTGCGCCGGTAACCGCTTGCTCCTCCTCAATTATCATGGCCCTTAATATTCCCGACGCATGCTCATAATTACGTTTCCCTGCCCCAAGGCCAAGTCTTACCACACGAAAGTTCCCGGGCAGCCGATCTCCGGTCCTGATTGCGGCAACAATGGCGGCACCGGTTGGGGTAACCAATTCCCCCTTTACCGATGTGATATGAAGCGGAAGCTGATGTGCCTGGACGATATTAATTACTGCCGGAACCGGTATCGGAAGAATACCATGCTGGCATCTGATCTGCCCGGTTCCCTCATGAAGTTCTGAGACTATCACATCCTCAATCCTTAAATCATCCAAACAAATAGCCGTTGCCACAATGTCAACGATAGAATCTATTGCTCCTACTTCATGAAAATGAACCTCCTCCACCGGCTTTCCATGTGCCCTTGATTCTGCTTCTGCAACTATGGTAAAAATTTTCTTCGCAAGCTCCTTTGCTCTGGGAGATATTTCCGAACACTCTATTATTTGATTAATTTCATATAAATTACGATGTTCATGCTGTCCGTAATGAATATGTTCATGGCTGTGCACATGATGCTCGCTATGAGATTCCTCATGCTTATGGCTATGCTCCTCTTTTACCTCCTCAAGGATCACATCAAAATCACATGCTTCTATGCTGTTTTTGAGTCTCGTTCCAATTTTTATTTTATATCCTTCTACATGCAGACTGCTTAAGCCTTTTTGAAGAACCTCCCGGTCCGCTCCCAGATCCAATAATGCGGCGACTGTCATATCCCCGCTGATTCCCGAGTAACATTCCAAATATAATGTTTTTTTATTCATAAACGCTTCATCCTTCTCTCTGTAAATTCCATACAATCAATATGATATTACCATATGTAGAAAGTCAATGTTCCATACTGATTATGGATCCCTTATACTATAAATATTATATCAATAAAAAAGATACCTTACAATACGGCATCTTTTCTTTTAAATCCAATTCCAATTTATATTCTTCCCCGATATCCTCTGAAGCAAAGTGGCAATTCCAAGTGACAATCCTCCAGTAATTTCTCATTCCGAAGGATCTGCTCAGGTAACCCCTCCTCTACGATCATCCCGTCTTTCATCAAAATCACTCTGTCACAGGTCTCGAGAATCATATCCAGATCATGAGATGCAATGATTTTAATATAATCCAATTGGTTTAGGAGATGGATCAATGTACGGCGGTTTTGCGGATCAAGGGCAATGGTGGGTTCATCCATCAGTAAGACGCCCGGCTCCATGGCAAGTATTGTAGCTATGGAGGCCAATTTTTTTTCTCCTCCGGACATTTTATAAATCTGCTTCTCCCTTAGATGTGTGATTCCGATTGTTTCTAAAGCAGCATTCACCCTCTTCTCCACTTCAGCATCCTTTAACCCATAATTTCTGAGGGCAAATGCAACATCCTGATACACATTCTGCATAAAAAGCTGATTTTCCGAATCCTGAAACAGATAACCGATTTTAGAACGTATCTGCGGAAGCGTTTTTTTCGTAACCGGTACCCGGTCCACCATTACTTCTCCCGTAAAATTCAATTCCAATCCTACAAGAATACGCAGCAGTGTTGATTTTCCCACCCCATTGGCTCCGATAATTCCGATGGCTTCCTGTTTGTCCCCATGAAACGATATATTTTTTAAGACTTCCCTTCCACTCTCATAGGAAAATGAAACGTTGGTGCATTCTATAAAACTATGACCCATACCGTCTGCATCCTTTCTCTCATAAATTCAACGTGTCACACTAAGGCGCTAATATAATCAGCTATATTAAAAGCACGAAGCAAAGTGATTATCACAATCCACAAAACCAGATAGCTGTAATCCATCCCATTGCTTCTTTGCTTATCAGCATAATAAAACTCCCCGCAAAATCCACGCAACAGCATACTGTCATAGAGATTCCCGGCCCGGTCAATGCTTCGTAATAACAGTTGTCCGATCAGGGATCCCCAGATTTTATATCTGACTCCCTTCTCTTTCGGTGCCCGCAGGGAATACGCTTGATAAACAGCATTCGCCTCACTCAATAGCAGGGTTAGATACCGATAGGTTAATAAAATCTGTGTCACCAGGATTTGCGGCACATGAAGAAGTTTCAGTGCATAGCAGATTCGTTCTATTCCTGTGGTTGCAATCAACAAAAAAGAAGCAGTCAGTGCATAGATTCCCTTCACTACCAGCGTGATCAAGGAGATCATACCACCTGTAATAGTTAAACTTCCCAGATGATAAAGGGGCGTCTTGTCGTAGATTGGGTTAAACAGACCGATAAAGCATACAAGGGGTAGCAGTAAACGCAGCTTCTTAAAACAGCGACCGATGGATAGTTCCGATAAGTTAAATAAAACCAATGGATAAATAGCCATCGGCAACAATCCGGATAAGTTATACTTATCGTAAGATAATACACATACGATATACAGAAACGTAACCATCAGCTTCGCCAGTGGATGGATTCGATTGATCCTTATTTTTCTTGCAGCCATTTCATCAATTTCATGTAGTTCAAAGATGGCATTGTTTATTTTTCCCATATACAATTCTTTCTTTCTATTTGTCTATTTTGTAAGCCCTGCACCACAAGATAAAAAGGCAAGCCGTTTCATTTGTCGTGAATAAAAGGAGGCAGATTTCCCGAATGATTCATTCAAAAAATCTACCTGCTCAATCTGTTTATGTATCAATACTTTTTATCTTATCTCATTTATTCCTTTTTTGCAACCCTATCCGCTTTTTTAAACAAACCAAAGAGGATACAACATCCGATACTGATCACAGCCACGATGATGGAACCGACGATCCCGGAAAATGAAGTTCCTAGTATGGAGGAACTCTCTGCAAAGGAATAATCCGGTAAAACGGCTGTCTTACTTTGTATATTCTCTGCCGCTTCTACCGTACCAGCAAAGCTTGTTTGCGGCTCGATTTCAGTGTCTCCGGTTATTTTCTGAATGGACCATTCCAATCCGTCCGGATCACCGGAGGCAACCAGCGATAATCCACCGCCAATCAATAGAACCATCACAGATAAGATTAGAAGTACCTGACGAAACCCCATTTTATTCTGCTCCGATTGATGATACAGAAGTTCCGGTCTGGCACTTTGAATAAAGATTACCACAGCCGCCGTGATCAAACCTTCTACTGCACCGATTGCAAGATGAATCGGCTGCATCAGTAATAGAAAACGACCAAAGGAAAGAGAAGTAATCCCTGATGCCAATGTCTCAAGGGTAACACTGAACGCTCCCAATTGAAGACTGATCACACTAGCGAGTACCGAAGCAAGTACGATCCATACGGGTTTTGTACTTTTCTTTACCATAGGACGATAAATACAGAAATAACCGATAAAACATCCATAAAAAGCCATGTTCCATATATTTCCTCCCAATGCAAGAATGCCTCCGTCTGCAAACAGCAGACACTGAATAATCAAAACAGATATCATGGATAGAAATCCTGCAAAAGGTCCCAATAAGATAGATAATAAAAGGCCTCCGCATAAATGTCCGCTGGACCCGGTTCCGGGAATCGTGAAGTTAATCATCTGAGTTGCAAATACAAAAGCTGACATAACACCCATAACCGGTATTTTCTTCGAATCATTTTCAGCTCTTACCTTTTTTATTGAGTAAGCAGCTGCCGCAGAAGAAGCTACATACATCGTTGCTGCAACAGAGGGAGCAACCAAAGCATCAGCCATATGCATAATCATCAAACCTCCATATAATTCTTTATTATTTAACACAAGGTTCAACCCCTGTGAATTGAATATTTTCTCAACCCTGCTGCCTATGTACTGTTATAACTTTGGGCAAAGCCAAATCAGCAGATTGAAAGATCCTATTCATCAATCTTATTATATGGGACTATGGAGGCAATACAAGCCCGTATGGGGGATATAAATTTACTTTTTTATCCGTTGCAAAAAGAGCCGGATCAATCAAGTAATTCCACCATAACAGCATCTGCCATATACTTTCAAAGCAAACATCATATCCCCCGGATGGGGATATGGAGGACGTTGTTATCTAAAACATGCGCTGAAGATTAACCGTGCTCTCAATATGGCTTACTTAATGAAGCGATTAATCGCTTTGTTCAATTTTTCAATCGCCACCCGATCTCCCGATTCAATTGCATCCACGATACAATGCTCGATATGATCCTCTAAAATCACTTTACCCGCATTGTTCAGTGCTGCGATTACCGCAGATAACTGAATTAAGACATCACTGCAATCCTTTCCCTCTTCCACCATTCGCCTCACAGAATCCAAATGCCCGCTGGCACGGGATAAGCGATTTAATACTGCTTTTGTATTTTCATGACTATGCTTATGTACGATACCATCGCCATGGCTATGAACATATTCTGTGCCATCAGAATTTGTATGAGAATGGACTTTTTCTTTTTCTTCCATAGTGTGATGATCCTTTCCGTTGAGAAGTTTCTTTTCTAATATCATACACCATTCTGCCACCTGTTTTCAAGCCACCTCCGCTTATTTCAAATATTCCCTGTTTCATATCCCCATATTCTTTTTTTGTAAGTTGTGGTTAAAAACCAACTACAAAGAATACAGAAAAAAATACCCTGTAAGCCGCTCAGACCTTTGGTCCGGGTAACTTACAGGGTAGGTTCCTGCTCTTATTTATTTTCTGTTTTTACCTTATTTAGGAATCTCATTAGATTGTCTACTGTTAGATAAAGATCCTGCTTCGCACGCTTTTTCGCTTCTTCAAAATCAACTGCAACACGATTGATACTAAAGATTCCGGTTACTCCTTTTTCATATGCCGCTTCTATATCATCCCCGATATCACCAACAATTGCAATTAATGGCACATTAGCCTTCTTCGTCCGATTGGCGATACCGATTACAACCTTACCGCGAATACTCTGCGTATCAATTTTACCTTCTCCGCTCAGTACATAATCTGTATCCTTTAAAAGCTCATCAAATCTAACCGTATCAAGTACAGTTTCTATTCCCATCTGAAGACTGGATCCGAAGAAGGCCACCATTCCGCCTCCCATTCCACCGGCTGCACCCGCACCCTTTCGCTGTGAGACATCCATATGAAGATCCGCTTGTATCCTGTCCGCAAGATGTTTAAGCCCGGCATCCAGCTCCTTCACCATTTCAGGGGTTGCTCCCTTTTGGGGACCAAAAATGTAAGCTGCGCCGTTTTCTCCGAAGAAGGGATTATCAATGTCACACATGGTGACAAACTCCACTCCTTTGAGTTCAGGTAACATGTTGGAAGCGTCAATATGAGCGATATCCTTTAACGTACCTCCCACTGGAATAAAGGCATTAGCCTCTTTGTCTCTAAATATCATTCCAAGTGCGGCAGCAGCTCCTGTTCCTGCATCATTGGTACAGCTTCCGCCAAGACCCATAATAATTTTGTGACAGCCACGACCGATGGCATCCAATACCAACTGCCCGACACCATAGGTGGTTGTTTTCGACGGATCAGGATTGCCTTCCACCAAAGGTAATCCGGCACAGGCTGCCATTTCAATGACGGCTGTATTCCCCTGATCAACAATTCCATAAAAGGCTTCCATGTCTTCAAAATACGGCCCCTTTACGGTATGGGTTACTTTTATCCCTTCCATGGCCTTTAAAAAGGCATCAACACTGCCCTCTCCTCCGTCTGCCACAGGAATAGATATGATATCCGCATCGGAATCATGATTTCGTATTGCTTTTCCCATAATTGCACATATTTCTTCGGAACTCATTGTACCTTTAAAAGAATCAGGAATTAAAAGAAACTTACTCATTGGTTATCCTCCTTCGTTAGTCGATAAGGACGCTGCAGGATGACAAGTCAATGACCTATGTGGTAAACCTTCCACCTGTTTCGCAAAATCCTTACTTCATTGTGTATATTAATGTAAAATTAATGTTAATAGGAATATTTCAATTATTGCTGCTATTCCAAGTACCAAGGTCATCATGGTCTGGGTCTTATATCCTTTTTCAGGGGTCATGGCTCCAAAATTCGTTACAACCCAGAAGTAGCTGTCATTTGCATGGGAAACAGTCATTGCACCTGCACCGATTGCCATAACCGTCAGTGTAGCCAAAATCGGAGTATTAAGACCAAGTATGGGCAGCATCGGGGCAAGAATACCTGCGGTTGTTGTAATTGCTACGGTAGAGGAACCCTGTGCTGTTTTTAGGATTGCTGCCAACAGGAAGGGGAAGAAGATGCCGATTGTTTCAAACACTGTCGCATGATCCGTAATAAAGGTAACAAGACCGGATACGGCGATCACTTTACCCAACACACCGCCCGCTGCGGTAACAAACAGAATCGGTCCTACTACCTTTAAGGTTTCATTGGTCATTTCATAAAATTCATTTATCTTTTTTGCAGAGATAAGGACGATTACGCCAAAGATTGTCCCTATTGCAAGCGCAATAATCGGTGTTCCAATGAAGAACAGGATATTTGCCAAACTGCCCGACATTTTCGCCATAGCAGCTACGGATGAAATACCCATTAAAAGAATTGGCACGACAATCGGTGACAAGGACATAAACCCGTTGGGAAGCTTCCCATAGCTTTTTACCAGATCCTCATAGGACTGAACAACCTCACCATTATCAAGGTCAGCTTCATCTCCTGCTTTCACTCTCTTACCGATGAATTTAGCATAAAGAAGTCCTGCAATAAGCGGAAAAATGGAACACAGAGCACCCAGTCCCATGACCATAAGTAAATTGTCACCGATCCCAAGGGTATTTGCTGCTGCAATAGGGCCCGGTGTGGGTGGAATCATAACATGGGAAATATATAATCCAGCTGATAATGCAACTGTCATGGCAACACTTGATGTCATGGTACGCTTTACCATCGCTTTTCTAATGGGATTTAAGATAACAAATCCACTGTCGCAGAAAACTGGTATGGATACAATCCATCCCATCAACAGTACCGCAAGCTCAGGCCGTTTCTTACCTACTAATTTGACCACCATATCGGCCAATCTTAACGCTGCGCCTGTTTTCTCAAGAATCGTACCAATCAAAGCTCCAAGAATAATAACGATACCAATACTGGTGAATGTTCCGCTAAACCCGGCTCCGATTACAGTAGCCAGTCCCTGGGTCTGTACAACCCCGTCGACTTTAACATCTATCAGTGGAATCCCGGCTGCTAAACCCAATAACAGTGAAACACTCATGATGGAGAGAAAAGGGTGTATCTTTAATTTTGAAATAGCGAAAATCATAACTATAATAGCAAGGACAAATGCAAATATTAATGAAATACCTGACATATATTTTACCTCCGCTTCAAAAATATAGATCAACGTCGCCTGTTGTATTTCTATTATAAGACCTCATTGCGCCAACTGTCTATGTTACAGAAACCAAAAAACGTCTCACTATCTTGTCACATCATACATCTCAACACAATATTTCTTTGTTTTCTTGTTAAGTTTCACTAAAAATCATTTTATCTCTGACATCCTGATAGAAATGGATGGCATTATAAAAAAGGGAAGAATACCGGATTGATCTCGGGTCATAACCGGTTCTTTCTTTGATTTTATTTAACTTATACTGCAAGGTATTCTTATGAATATAGAGGCGGTTTGCAGCGGCTGTAATAGCTCCCTCTTCTTCATAAAAGATATTTAGAATTCCGATCCACTGGTCAATTTCTTCCAATGTGCAGCCCTTGAAGATACGGGTAATGTACTCCCGCTTTATATTACTGGAAAGCTCACTTTGAAAGATTTCCATTGAAATACTCTCGTACAGTCTTATTCCCTTCTGAGGTGACCTAAGTGAGGTTCTGAGGGCTTTCTGAGCCTTAATGACACTGTTGTGTATTAAAATATATCCCTCAGAATACGCATCAATCCCACAGCAAAATTTTATCGGATACTTTGCCTCGATTTCTTGTTTCATCCGATTCGCTAAAAGAACCATCTCCTGGTCCGTTCTGTCCGTAACTGCACATATCATCTCGACACCGCTTTTTAATGCAATATTATTCTTATCCTCATAAAGAATTTCTGATATCATCCTCTCCGATGAATCAATGATCCGCTGCATTTGGGAGGAAGTTGTGCCTGCTTCCTCAATTTTTAAGGAAATCACCATAATTCTTCTTGGCAGAGTAATATCAAGCTGCAGGATACTGCCCTGTTTTACAAACTGGGGCGTGATATTTTTAAATTCCCCATGCATCCATTCGTCCAGATAACGTTCTTTCATACGTTTATCAATGTCTTTTTGTTCTTTATAATATTGGTCCAGGATCAGAATCTCTGTCATCTTTTTGATTATCTGACCGTACTTTGAAACCTCCTGATAGGGTCCTGTAACTCCGATCACACCAACAATCTCATCCTGAAAATTAACGGCCAGGTTCGTACCAGACTTGGCTCCCTCATATTCCATATCGCTTTTCACAACAACTTCCTGCATCTTTAAATCCACCAATTCTTTGGCGGCCGCATGAAATGTACCGATACGGTCCATGTCGCTGCTGGCAATAATCATCCCCTCAGCATTCATCATATTAATTTTTTCTCCGATAATTTTACTGATCTCCTGCACTATATATGTGGCACTTCGCTTTGATATATACATTTGACACCTCCTTTTAACCGAGTATTCTTAACCTTCTTAGTATATGCGTTTTATGATACTTTGTCCAATTCAAACTAACTATTTTTCGTAATTATAGTATGAATAACAGCTTTTTTTAAATCAACCAAAAAAGGAGCCCACTGCTTTTATTAACACAGCGGCTCCTATTCTATGTCCGTTTCTTATATGAATTACATAATCTCCGTTTCAAAACCATAAACCTTTGCCAGTTGCAGCAATTGTGGTGTTACAGCTCCCTCAATCAATATGGCGTGATGGGAGGACAGCCCCTCCATCACCTGGTGCCCCACGTTGTTTTTGTAACGGATCAAAGCCGCATTTCGGCAATCAGATCCGGGATATTGTACGTAGTCTTCTATCCTTGCCTCAATAATCGTCAGTTTTTTCATATCAGGATGAAGTTTTGCCATGGTGATTTCGCCGGTATTCATTCTGCAGTCTATGACGATAGCGTCCTCATTCACAATCTCCAATACTTTTGGCCGCATCGTCCAATGGGAACAGAAACTTTGCGGAGCGAAGCCAAAATAACCGCAATGAACTCCAAGTGCACAATTGTCCGAATCGGTAATCTCAGGAAATTCGTTGATTTTCTCATGCTTTAAAGCAGCCATCCCCACCAGGAATGGATAGATATTAGTCATCATAATTGGTTTTTGCAATGAGGAATATATAATATATTTACTGATCAGGGTGACAATATCTCCTTCACAAGCCCATATCACATGATCATATTCATAGATCCAGTTCCAGGCGAGGCAGGGTGTTGTCGCAGAATGGAAGGATTCGTTCAGACAGTTGCTTCCCACCCCGGCAACATGGCCGATTTCCTCCATCACTTCTTTCACGGCCATATAAATTTTAACCGCTTTTAATATATTCTTCTGCGTAACATCTTCATGGGGAACCATTCGTTCCATCCAAAGGTTCCTGGCTTCTTCATCCCTGATTCGTTCTGCCCTTTCATTCACTTCTTTCCAGCTTCTATAAATAATTTTTATCCCAAAGGCCTTCTCAATGATTTCCTTACATTCCTCTTCCCACCAATAGAATCGCTTAAAAATATATGCCTGCATGCCCTCACCCGGGCTGTCCTGAAACATTAAGAACTTCTCGTTCCCATTTCTCATTCCTTTTTTTGCTGATATGGCTCTCATTATGACTTTGCCCAGCGGAACAGTATAAGGGGTAAAGATGGTAAGATGTAAGCTTTCCCTCAGATAAGCGACAATTTCCCAGTCCCACATTTCCACTGTTCCAAAAGAGGAGGTCAGGATAATAATCGGCAGACAAAGGTTCTTCATTTCTTCTTTTCGAGTAAATACAGCACCAATCATCTGAGGGAATATGACGGCATCCGCTTCCTTTGGAATTGGGGTACCCAGCGGTTGTTCCGGTAAAAAATCTGCCACATCTTCATATAATGTTTTGATCATTTCAAGTTGTGTCTTACGTTCTCCGGTTTCTCTCTCATTTGCTTCTGCAAAAAACAGCGGGATTAGTGTAGTCTTCATTGCGAAAAGCCTCCTTATGTAAATTAGATTGAATTGTTATGTTATGATGTAGTAATTATACAACATTTCAATTTATAATTCCACACAATTAAGGGAAATGTTGAATTTGACAGAATCAACATTTCCCCTAATTTAACAATCTCACTTCGTGAAAATACTTTTCCGGTTAGCATCCAGCTCTTTACTGGTCAGTTGAATGAGTACTTCCTCTGCTGCCGATATGCTTGCAATACCACAGCAAATTATGATCCATATATTCATTCGAAGAAACGGATAGAAAAATGGAAACAGAAAGATCACAAACCCGGTGATCTTATTCCCATAGGTATGTAACATGGAGGGTCGTTTAAATCGCAGGCACGATATCACCACCGATAACACTCTAAACAATGCAATCATTATCATCCATATCATAAGTTCCTTTGTGATATGGACTCTCGGGATAAGTATTATAAATAATACAACTGCCATGATAAAATCAGAAAGGCTGTCCAGTCTTTCCCCCAGAACACTGGATGCTTTCCATCTTCTGGCGACAAACCCATCCAACATATCACTGATTCCGCACAACAGATAGATGCAATAAAACAAGGCGCTAAATGGCATAACAAATAACAAACTGACAGATAAAACGATTCGGCTGCCCGAAATGTAGTTTGGGAAATTTTTCATAGGGATACCTCAACTTTAATGTAGTTTAGAACTTTATGTACTGTTTCGTGATGAAGCTAAACGCCGGCGGACCGCTTCGGCGTCATTTGTCAAAATCATATTCGTGGCCTTATTTGGGGTGTGAACAGTAGCAAACCGCCTTCCTTCAGGCAACAATTCTTACTCATTCCTTGCTTTTTGCCGCGGACTTTTATATAATAGTCTTAAGTTGATCCATTTTAAATAAAGAAAGGACTTTCGTCATGAATAAGATAAAGCGTACCGCATCCATCGTCGGTATTGTTCTATTGGTATCTATGTATATAATATCATTGATCACCGCTATTTTTGCTTCCGAACATGCGCCGGGGATGTTTTTAGCCAGTATATTTTGTACGGTAGTGATTCCAATCCTGGTATATATTTTTATTACACTCATTAAAATCGTATATCAGAAGAACAGTCCGTCCTATCCCGAAGAGGAAGAATTAATACAGGGAGATTCCTCGGATAAGTCCTCCCTGAAATAAGAACAAGGGGCTCGTGAGCCGACTTTCTTGTAATCGTCAAGAGGAGCCGGCAAGCCGTTTACACTAAATGATACGATCCGGCTTCCGCCGGACACACGACCATGAATAAAAGAAGTTCAGAAGATATGTGAAATCCTTTCTGAACTTTTTTTCTGTCATGGATGCATTTCATATGCTTTTTCTTATGTCTCGTGAATCCACTGGAAATACTCTTTTATTTTCTTCTCATATCCCTGATCACTTGGACGATAGAATACACGATCCTTTAGTTCATCCGGCAGATACTGCTGCTTCACATAATGTTTATCAAAATCGTGTGCATAAAGATATCCGATCCCGTGACCAAGCTTCCCTGCCCCTTTGTAATGTGCATCCATCAGATAGGCCGGAATGGTCGCTGTCTTTTCACTTCCTACAGTCCGCATAGCCTCTGTAATGGCAGAGACTGCCGAATTGCTCTTAGGCGCACTCGCCACATAGGCTACCGCCTGTGCCAGAATAATCTGAGCTTCCGGCATTCCGATCCTTTCCACTGCCTGAGCGGCAGAAGTAGCGATTACAAGCGCATTCGGATCCGCATTCGACACATCCTCTGCTGCACAAATCATAATTCTTCTTGCAATAAAAGCCACTTCTTCACCGGCATACAACATTCTGGCCAGATAATAAATTGCAGCGTCGGGATCAGATCCTCTCATGCTTTTAATAAATGCCGATATCGTATCATAATGGTTGTCCCCGCCTTTATCATACTTTAGTACTCTCTTCTGGATACATTCCGATGCTACCTCCAGGGTGATATGAATGAATCCATCCTTTTCCCTCTCTGTGGTCAATACGCCCAATTCGATGGCATTGAGCGCTGCCCTCGCATCCCCGTTAGAGATATCCGCCAAAAATTCCAGGGCATCTTCATGAAGTACCGCCCGGTAGGCACCAAGTCCTCTCTCCTGATCTGTAATCGCACGCGATATGAGTATCTTGATATCATCTGCCTCCAAAGGTTTTAATTCAAAAATAATAGATCTGGATATGAGCGCCGAATTTACCTCAAAATAGGGATTTTCTGTTGTAGCGCCGATTAATATAATTGTTCCGTCCTCCACAAATGGAAGAAGATAATCCTGCTGCCCCTTGTTAAACCGATGGATCTCATCGATAAAGAGTATCGTTCTTTTTCCATGCATCCCGATATGGTTCTTCGCTTCCTCTATTACCGCCTCCATGTCCTTCTTCCCCGAAGCCGTAGCATTAATCTGGGTAAAGAGCGAGCTGGTGGTATTGGCAATTACCTTTGCCAAAGTAGTTTTACCTGTTCCCGGTGGTCCATAGAAAATAATGGAACTGATTTTGTCAGCTTTAATCGCACGATAAAGAAGTTTGTCCTTACCGATGATATGGCTTTGTCCCACGACCTCTTCCAGTACTCTTGGCCTTAACCTGGACGCCAGAGGCGCTTCCTTTTCCATTGTATTATTTCTCATATAATCAAATAAATCCATGTCAATCCCTCCAGGTATTTTCACACCGGCGTCCATGCCAAATCCTCAAACCCATAAATTGAACCAGACATTTGGCAGGTTAAAAACCACCTTCCGATTTCTTCCTTGCAAAATATAATAATTTGTGCATAATAGATTAAAGAACCATCCATATCAATTTAATGAAGGAGCTTCTTATGACCTTACCCAAAGACCCTTTTATCCTGTTAAGCTTTGTCAATACAAAATTAAGAGATGAATATGCTTCTCTGAATGATTTATGCAATTTCAACCAGTTGGACCAGGCACAGATTGAAACTACGCTTTCCTCCATTGCATATGTATATCACAAAGAGCATAACCGATTTATCGCCAGGTAATTTAGCTTCGGTTTGGTCTTTTTCTTTTTAAAGTAACGATAATGATGCAAAAGACCAGGATTCCGGTAGCCGCTCCCGCAGTATCAATCATAACATCCTGAATCCGTCCGGATCTGCCCTGCACGAAAAGCTGATGAAATTCATCGGTTGTTGCATAGATCAGGGATATTCCAATGGATAATAAGATCAGCATTTTCGTATTTCTTCTTCTTGTCCATAGATGAAACCCGATGGCGATAGCCAGCAAAGCATACTCTGTAAAGTGGGCGCTTTTTCTGACAAAATGGTCAATATTCATCAGTTTCTTCATCCGGATATCATCCGGATAAGTGTGCCCCTGTATCCTTTCATAAATTTGTAATATGCTTTTTGAAATTCCCAAGCTGCTTTCTTCTGATATGCTTGCCGGTTTTGATGAGAAGGAAAAAATCATCACCATGATCAGAAAAGCAGGCAGCCATGATAGATGTTTAAGTCTCATGATTTCCTCCGCCTATAATTTATTCCTAATCATAATACTTCCAAATGATTTATTATGATTTATGTTTCAAACAATGAAAAATATCAGGGAAATGTTTTTAAATATAACGGCCATTAAGCTTGTCAGTCCCGTTGTTTAGAACATGTTGTATTAGTATCATAACATTATTAAATTTGTAGTTCAATACTTAATCCTATGACTTCATAAGGAGATTTTATCATGCAGGAATCTTTTAATACCGTTTTAGACAGCTCTACCAATGAAATTATTGTTAAGAAATCCCGTTTCATCGCGACTATATCCCCCGTACAGACAGAAACAGAAGCAATCGAATTTATAGAGCAGATAAAGAAGAGATATTGGGATGCTTCCCATAATTGCTCGGCTTATATCATCGGAGCTAAACAGCCGTTGATGCGCTGCTCCGATGACGGAGAGCCCAGTAAGACTGCCGGAAAACCCATGCTGGATATCCTGATCAATCATGAGCTATCCAATCTGGCAGTTGTGGTTACCCGTTATTTTGGGGGAACTTTGCTTGGAACCGGAGGTCTGGTAAAAGCATATCAGTCCGCGGTGCTGGAAGTTCTGAATCAATGTACTATTATTAAGAAGGAGTTAGGGATTCAATTATCCATTTCTACTGATTATAATTATATCGGAAAGATACAATATTATATCGGTCAGGATGCGATTCCGATTCTTGCATCTAATTATACGGACATTGTAGAAATAACTGTCCTGATGCTCCCTGTAAAAAAGCAGACTTTTTTTCAGAAAATAACAGAACTGACCAATGGCTCTGCCATTATGGAAGAAAAAAAACAGGTATATTTCACAATACTAAATCATGAAATACACCTGTTTGATTAATATGTTCTAAAATCCTTCTGTTACCAGGTCGTCCACAATTTCGACCATGGATATTGGTGTTACTTTATGCATGCACAACTTTTTCAAAATGGATACCGCCGTATCCTTGGAGTAGGAAATCCCTCCAATCTCTTCAGATTCAATTAAATTATCTAAATGTTTCGTAATCTGAATACCATAGCAAGATAATTTTTGATCTGAGTCCGAACTTTTTTCTGTCAGGCTGTAGTCAAGAATCATTCTTCTCTCATCCTCCAACATGACCTCGTTGCTGAATAGTACTTGCAATTGCTTCATAAGTAATACCCCCATAATGTATTTTTATAACATAAAATAACTGACAAAACCAATTATACACTGAAAATATCTTTTTAAAAGAGAAAAGTAACGCACCATTTTGTGCACTTCGTTATATTTCGACATAAATACACGATACGTGAAAATAGTTATTGTCGTAATGCAATTTTGCATGTTATTTCATGTATTTTCCTGCTAATTATTTATACAATTCAACTAGGAATTTAGAACTATAGTGCATTTTATATCCATATAATGGATAGGATTATGTGGGACACAAAGTTTTTCTTTATTTCATGAAGTGATTTTGTTATAATAAAGGTTGTATAAAATACGGTAATTGATATTCAAATCGAACCTATTTTCTTTCCAATAGAGTCGAACATTGAAAGGTAAGGGTATTATGGATTATAGTAGAAAAGGAATTGAAAATAAACAGCGTTATATCAGGTCAACCTCCAGACGGCTGATATCAAAAACCAGAATCATGTTATACCGTTTGTGTATTGTTTTTATGGTATTTGCTATGATCGTAGGCTCGTTTGCAGGTTTTGGCTTTATCCGGGGTCTGGTGGACAGCGCGCCTGACATCTCGCAAATTGACGTTATACCCACAGGATATACTACAACCGTTTACGATAATAACGGGAATGTGATTGAAAATCTTATTGGTGCTCATTCTAACCGGCAATATGTTACCATTGATAAGATTCCACTACAGTTGCAAAGGTCTTTTATTGCCATAGAAGATGAACGTTTCTATGAGCACGACGGCATTGATGTCAGAGGTATTTTCCGTGCTTTTGTCGCCGGACTGGGCAAAAGAAAATTCAACGAAGGAGCCAGTACCATCACACAGCAGCTTTTAAAGAATCAGGTCTTTGAAGGCGGATCGGAAACAGGCTTCGTAAATAAGGTGGAACGAAAAGTTCAGGAGCAGTATCTTGCAATTCAATTAGAGAACATACTGGACAAAGATACCATCTTAGAATATTACTTAAATACCATTAACCTCGGTTCCGGAACTTATGGTGTAGAGACTGCCTCCAAACGTTATTTTAATAAGGATGTCAGCCAGCTCACTCTTTCTGAGTCAGCTGTAATTGCTGCAATTGCACAGCTTCCGGTTTACCGAAATCCTATTACCTATCCTCAAAATAACGCAAAACGCCGGTCAGAAATTCTCAGTGATATGCTGGAACAGGGTTATTGTACTCAGGAAGAATATGATATGGCCATGGCGGATGATGTTTATTCCCGTATTCAATCCATAAACGAGGAGCAGGACACTACTTCCTATTATAGTTACTTTGTTGATGAATTAATAGATCAGGTAATGAGTGATCTGCAGATTCAGCTTGGTTATACACAGACACAAGCTTCCAATTTAATTTACAGCGGCGGGTTATCCATCTATACCACGCAGGATCCTACCATACAAAAAATTTGTGATGACGCCTATGCTGATGAATCTAACTTTCCTAAAACAGGTGACTCTCTCTGGGAATTAACCTATGCATTATCGATACAAAAGAACGATGAAGATAAGACCCAGGTACATTTCCATACCAATGATTTATTGGATTACTTTAAAGATTTCAATGACCCTGATAATTTATATGTCGATAAGGATTCCAGTAAGATCTCCGAATTATTTACCGATAAGGAGGATATGCAGAAAAAGATCGATGAGTTCCGTGAAGCCATGACAAAGGACGGCTCCACCGTGATCGCGGAAAAAACCACAATGACCATACAGCCCCAGTCTTCTTTTGTAGTCATGGATCAGCATAACGGTCATGTTGTAGCACTTATTGGAGGAAGAGGTGAAAAGTTAGGTAATCGTACCCTAAATCGGGCAACGGATACAGTAAGACAACCCGGATCCACGTTTAAGGTATTATCCACCTACCTGCCTGCACTAGATACCGGTAAGTTTTCTCTGGCAAGTGTTCAGGATGATGCTCCCTATACTTATCCCGGTACGAACAAAGCGGTGAACAACTGGAACTCAACGAAAGAATATAAAGGGCTTAGCACCTTAAGAGATGGTATTATCAATTCGATGAACATTGTTACGGTAAAAACACTTGCTGCCCTGACACCTCAGGTTGGCTATGATTACCTGCTTAAGCTCGGTTTCACTTCACTGGTAGATTCCAAGAAGGAAGCAGATGGCCGTGTTGTATCAGATATTAACCTTCCCATGGCATTGGGAGGATTAACCTATGGTGTCAGCAATCTGGAGTTAACTGCCGGTTATGCTGCAATTGCCAACGCCGGTGTTTATACAAAGCCTGTCTTCTACTCAAAAATTATGGATCATAGCGGTAAACTGTTATTGGAAAATAAACCGGAAAGGTCACAGGTAATGAAGGAATCCACTGCATGGCTCTTAACCAGTGCCATGGAGGATGTTGTTAATATCGGTACCGGTACCACCTGCAAATTTACTTCCATTAAAATGCCTGTTGCCGGAAAGACAGGTACCACCTCCGATTACAACGACTTATGGTTCTCAGGCTTTACCCCCTATTATACGGCTACCATATGGTCCGGTTTTGATAACAACAGAAGTCAGACAGATAAATCTTATCAGAGAAATTTGTGGCGAAAAATCATGGAAGAAGTTCATAAAGAACTTAATTTGGAGACCCAATCTTTTCTGATGCCGGATACGGTGGTCCCGGTTAAAATATGTACCAAATCAGGGAAACTTGCTGTTGATGGACTTTGCGATAAATATCTTGGCGGTGACACAACAAAGATTGAGTATTTTGCCAAGGGTACGGAACCGACCGAAAAATGTGACGTCCATGTAAAAGCAGCTGTTTGTACCAAATCAGGAGATTTGGCAACCGTGAATTGTCCGAAGAAGAGCGTAAAGGAATCGGTTTACCTGAATAAAACAGAGACCAGTAAAACGGATGATACTCCCTATCTTCTTCCCAAGATAAATTGTCCATTCCACAAAGGACCTGTCTATCATGAAGAACTACCGGAAATACCTGCGACGACTGAGGATCCTCTGCTGGATGATTCTCTGTTGAACCCATTTGATTTTAACGATTAATAAAAGAGGTATTCGTTACCCAGGGTCCTGTGTGTCATCTAAGCAGCAAAGGCACATAGGATCCCTGGCTAACGGATACCTTCTTTCTATACCATCTTTCTTATTTTGAGATTACTGATCTTAAGATTACTTGCTTATCTTTAGATACCTTATCGTTGAATTCCTTATCCTTTGATCTATGACTTCATTTTTGCATTAAAAAACCAGGATGCAATATAGCTGAAAATGAGCGCGGATGATATTCCTACCGACGATGATGTAAATCCGCCTTTAAAAATTCCGATAAATCCCTCCTTGTCAACGCCCTCCTTCACACCTTTAAACAAAACACTTCCAAATCCCGTTAATGGTACTCCTGCTCCTGCACCGGCCCATTTCATAAAGGGTTCATAGAGTCCCACAGCTCCGAGAATTGCTCCCAGACAAACTAAAATAACCATGACCCTGCCCGGTAATAATTTCGTATGGTCTAATAGCAGTTGTACCAATGCACAAATTGCACCTCCAACAAGAAATGATATTAGATAATCCATTTCGTTCACTCCCTTATCTTTATTTATTCCGCTTCTACTATAACTGCATGTGCGATTCCCGGTACACTATTTCCCTCATTAAAACTCACCTGAGAATGCAACGCACCTGTGGGAACAAACAAGACCCTTTTCCATGTTCCTTCCCTTAAATTCTTCATAATATAACCTGCAAATGTAATCGCAGAACACCCGCACCCGCTGCCGCCCGCATGGGTATCCTGCTCCTCTTTGTCAAATATCTCAATTCCACAATCCATGTAATTGCTGCTGATATCATAGCCACTTTCATTGAGCAGATCAAGTAATATATTCTTTCCTACCAGACCCAGATCTCCTGTAATAATTCGATCGTAATAATCCGGTTTGATATTAAAATCCTCTAAATTCTGTTTAATTGTTTCATAAGCTGCAGGCGCCATTGCTGCCCCCATATTCATGGGATCTTTCAATCCATAATCAACTATTTTTCCTGTTGTAATACCCTTTATCACAACTTTTTTTCCTTCATAGAAAACCGGACTGTTATGGTCTGCTATAATAACCGCACCACTTCCTGTTACCGTCCATGATGCGGAATACGGTCTCTGATTTCCATAATCTAAAGGGAATCGAAACTGCTTCTCCGACCCGGCAAAATGACTGGATGTGATAGCGATTATCCGATCTGCATAACCTCCGTCAACTAAGATTGATCCCATAGACATTGCCTCTCCCATCGTAGAACATGCACCATAGATGCCAAACATTGGTATCTCCAGCTCAGCAATTCCAAAGGAGGTGGCAATTAACTGGCCCAGGAGATCACCTCCAACCAGATATCGGATTGCAGTGCTTTTCAATCCCGCCTTTTGCAAAACCAGATCAGCAGCTTCCTTCATCAATTCGCTTTCCGCTTCCTCCCAGTTATCCTTCCCAAGCAGAGGATCCTCCTGAATCACATCAAATAACTTTCCCAGCGGACCTTCCCCTTCTTTTTTACCGGCAACGGAGGAAGCTGCAATTATCGTTGGCGGATTTTGAAACTGAACACTTTGCTTCCCAATCATTTTAGAATTATTCGACGTATTATTCAAATTCTACAACTCCTTCTACGCTCAATCTGATCGTTATTATTCTTTTCATTCATCCCAACCTACCTGATACCTCCTTATGGCATTCGGGCTCGATAAGGACCGGGGACAAATTACGGGAAAACACCCAGCACTTTTAGAACATAATAGATTAACCCCAATGCCCAGGACACGAAAATGCCATAGAAAATTACAGGACCGGCAATTGTAAACACTTTACATCCAATACCAAATACCTGTCCTTCTTTTTTGTATTCCACAACGGGTGATACAACTGAATTAGCAAATCCTGTGATCGGGACTAACGTGCCGGCACCTCCGAACTTGGCAAGTTTTTGATACCAGCCAAGCCCGGTCAATAGAATTGCCAGGAAAACCAATGTTAAATTATTATAAGCCTTTGCCATTTCCACATCAGCCCCAAGATACTTATAATAGTTGGTAAAGCCTTGACCGATCACACAGATTATACCGCCGATCAAATAAGCTTTCAGGCAATTTTTAAATGAACTAAACTTTGGGGTGACTTGTTTTACATATTGATTATATTTCTCATTTCTGGTTTGCTTATCCTGCTCCCTGACAATTCCTGATACAGAGCCTTTTTTGTTGTCCATGACAAAACACTCCTTTTCATAAATACAAGTTCATTAAGTTTCCAAATACCAATGTTCCGTCAAATTCATCCGGTTTGTCTCCCGTAAAAAATCTTACAAATAAAACGATTGCAACCGCCGCTATGATTAAACAGGTGGTGATAACTATTATTTTTCGCTTCGACAGCATCTTTTTAACCTTCCTTACCAAGAGTTTTCTATGCTTTATATCTTACACAATAAAAGAAGCATCAGCTTACTGATCCTTATCAGTTTACTAATGCTTCTTTTATTGTAAATTTCATACTATATTATGTGAATTACACCTTTTACTATACTGGAAAATATAGGTTTACGCTCCCAGTTTCTCTCTCATAATTCTTAAAATTCTTTTTTCCAGTCTGGATACCTGAACCTGTGAGATGCCCAGTTCCTTTGCGATATCCGTCTGTGTTCTATCTTTAAAGTATCTAAGCCTGATAATTTCCTGTTCTTTTTCATCCAGAGAAGCAATAATCTCTCTGATTGCAAGCTTGTCCACCAAATCTTCACTTTCATCTTTTGATTCTGCCAGCTTATCTATTAAATAAATTGGACTTCCATCCCCCTGGTATATTGTTTTATATAATGATTCTACTTCTGCACCGGTTTCCAGTGCCATTACAATCTCATCTTTTGCAATATTCAATTCCTTTTCTATTTCATCAATTGTTGGTTCTCTTCCAAGTTCATTACCATACCGTTCCCGAACCATTCTTATTCTGGATGCAGTTTCTTTTAATGATCTGCTTACCTTTATCATTCCGTCATCTCTCAAAAAACGCTTAATTTCACCGGTGATCATGGGAACAGCGTAGGTAGAGAATCTAACATCATAAGAGGAATCAAATTTATCGATTGCTTTGATTAAACCAATACTGCCAATCTGAAATAAATCTTCCATCTCGTGTCCCCTGTTCGCAAACCTTCTGACGATACTCCATACAAGGCCCACATTTTCGGTTACAACTCGATCTCTAGCCTCCCGGTCTCCCTCCCTTGATCGTTTTATCAATTCAAGTGTATCCACATCAAACCCCACTTCCTTCCATACTCACCTGAATCATACTAACAGCCATATCCCTCCCGCCAGTTCCTTTACCCTTTTCGTTTGGTCAAGGATTTAGCAGGCATTAACTGTATGTGTATCATGCACTTCGTAATTCATGCAATTTAAACTACCTTCTGACTGATTTCCTGCTCAAGATTATTTATGCGATTTACTTTACCAATCTTTTTTTTCATTCTGACTACGGTTCCGCATTCACAAGACGATACTACCTCTAATTCATCCATGAAGGCTTCCATGAAAGAAAATCCCATCCCTGACCGTTCCAGTTCCGGTCTTGTCGTATATAAGGGTTCCATTGCTTTGGCAATGTCTGTGATTCCTGCTCCTGTATCCTTAATTTCAACGGTTAATTCATTGCCTTTTATTCTGCATCTCATTTGAATTATACCCACATAATCAGAATAGCCATGTATAATTGAGTTCGTTACGGCTTCTGATACTGCTGTTTTTATATCAGCCAGTTCCTCTATGGTGGGATCTAATTGCGCTGCAAAGGCAGCAACAACCGTTCTGGCAAAGCTCTCATTTTGCGATCTGCTTTCAAACTCTAAGACCATTTCGTTTGTATCATTCATATTGTTACTTATCCCCTTTCTCCTTTTGATGCGACTTTGGCAGGTTGTTACTGTTTTTATAGATTCATATTATTTAATGCCGCTTCCACCGAATCATATTTTTCTATAATTTTATATAAGCCTGACAACCGAAATATCCTGTCTATTGTTGAATTTACATTAGCAACGGCTGCCTTTCCCCCAATAAATATTACTTTCTTATAACGGCCCATAATCACGCCAATTCCGGCACTGTCCATAAAACTGGCACCCGAAAAGTCAAATATGATATGCTTAATATGATTTTTCTCAATCAGCTTATCCGCTCTCTCACGGATCAATAGAGCATTATGATGATCCAGCTCTTTATTTAATTTAATAATCAGACATCTCCTGTCTATCTCAAAAATCGCACCTCCTTCATTAAATTTCCCGGAATCTTTTCCAATATTTCTTACGTCCTGCATTTTCTGTCCCTCCTTATCCTCGGGTTATGCCATATCAACGGAAATTCGAATTGAAATCAATTGCCGTTATCCATTTCCATATTTACCCTTATTTTAAAAATCTATGAAAAAAAGACATTCATGTAAAAGCTTTCATACTTCCTACATCAAACGTCTTTTTATTAACCTTTTTATCTTCCGGAATAAATTTACTTATTCCTGTAATTCATTAAGAAAACTTTTTGCATCTGTGGCTCTGTTAGAGTCTGAAAAGTCTGTTACAATAATATTATAATAGATCTTTGCATTATCATAATCTTTTAACCGATGATATGACCGAGCAGTAAAATAGATGGCACTTACATTCGTGGGATCAAATTCCATTACTTTTTTCAATTCAACCAGTGCTTCCTCATATTTACCTCTGGAATAATCACTGTAACCCTGTTCATATTGAGCGTCGGCTACCATAGGATAGGTAGACTCTTTCATCAGATTTAACAATGCTACCGCATCCGTACTGGTAAATTTCTTCTCATCCACTGCTAACAAAATATCTGCAATCTTCGTAAAATCCCTGTCACTTACTTTTGTTTTATTTAATTCATCAATAAATTGATCCACTGCCTGAAATAACGGATTATAGATTGCCGCTTCTGAAGCTGAATTATCTATTTGCGTCTGAAGCTCAGAAATCTGCTTTTGCAGATTCTGATTATTCCGGGTTAATTCGTCCTTATCCTTTTGTAAAGAATTAATGGTGTCCTGCTTTTGTTCCTGCTGTGCTAATCCCTCACTGTAGCTCACGTAATCCGAATTCTGATTGGCGGTCAGATTCTTTTTAATGGATGGCATAATTAAGATTGCAAATACAGCCAGTCCGATTACCACACCGATTACCAGATTCACGAACGCCATAATATTGGGCTTGTCCTCCTTATAGGAAGAAATGGGAATGATGGCGGAAGGCGTATTATTGTGTTCTCCTTCCGGATTATTATCCGCAGATATAACAGCAGGTATCTCCAGCTCCTGAAGGTAACGTAATGTGGTTGTATTGGAAACGTCGATTCTGCTTGCCTTCATCAGACTTTTTCTGGCCTTATCCTTCTCCCCTGCTTTCATATAAAGTAAGGAGAGCAGGTGAAATGCACGGATAAAATGGACATTCAGGGTTAATACCTTTTTTAACTGGATTATGGCAAGATCATCATTACCCTGCTTCGCAAAAGACAATGCATTATTATATCTTTTAATTGCCTGATTCTGACTATCCAGTTTCGTCGGATTAGATTGAACCTTGTTAATGTATTCATCGGCATCATTATCCTCAGCTTGAAAATGCTTACTGATCACCCATTCGGATAACGCTGCCACAGTCTCACCCATTTCATAATAGATCAAACCTAAAAGATTTCTGGCATTCGTATTCTTTTTATTTAATTCAAGACTGTTACGCAAAGAAATTATTGAACCGGACAGGTCTCTTACCTTTGCTCTTGCCAGTCCACTATTATAATACTGATTGGACGCTCTTAATATTTTCTTATATAGTGTTAAATCGGTACCACACCGTTCACACCGTTTTCTTTTGTCAGACATATTACTTTGGCAATTCGGGCAAATCATATCATCCCCACCTAACTTATCTTAATCAATATTGTTAATTTTCTTTATTCCCCTTTAGTAGCTCTTTCAAAATATCTGTGATATCCGTCATATCATTATTATTAATGACATCCTCCGCCTGCTCGATCTCCAGGCTTGGCTGGAATTTTTCGATTTCTTCATCAAAATTGATCATTCCGAATCCTCCTCATCTCCTATGATATGCGTAATTAATGGATCAGACCACCCACCGAAATGCCTTATAAAAAAACTGGCATTCCTCTTCTTAGCATAATCCTTCTAAAATACAAAATCAACATATTTATTATAGCTTAATATCCTTCATTTATCAAATATTTCTTACCTTTTCTATCCTTTTCATTTCGACATGATTATCACTGTCATATTATAAAGAATTATGAGACAATAGGAATTATTAGAGCCTTTAGCATCTGATATGCGCGAAGAAAAAAGAGACTTGCAACAGTCTCTTTTTTCCATGTTTTCTTTGAATTATCTTTAACTTCAGCGTATAATAGAGTTACCGGCTTATTTTCGAAAATTTTATTAGGATAGTCTTTTTGACACCTACATATAATATAATGAAAAGCACCTTTTGTTTTCATCAGAAATAGAAATGGAAGCAATTTGCCCTATTTTCATGATTGGAGCTATCACATGTTTTCTTCAACCTATAAACTTATCGGATTATTATTAAAGAAAATCCGGGATGATAATGTTGCTGCCTATTCAGCCCAAGCCGCCTTTTTTATTATTATCTCCTTTTTCCCTTTTATCATGTTAATGTTAAGCATTGTACAATTCTTCCCCATCAGTGAAGCCACAATGCTTCGTTTGTTTACGCATATTTTCCCTACTGCCATCGACTCCATGATTGTCTCGGTGGTTTCAGAAATCTATCATACTTCTTCCACTTCGACATTAATCTCCATTACAGCCATCACTGCTTTATGGTCGGCTGGAAAAGGCTTTTTGGCCATCATTAAAGGATTAAATGCGGTATATGAAATCAAAGAAACAAGAAAATACATCTTTTTAAGATTGACCTCTGCCCTCTATACCCTTGCATTTGCCGTAATGATCATCACAACCATGATTTTATTCGTATTCGGTAATCGTCTTTACATCTGGGTTGGCCAGAAGTTTCCGGTTTTAATGGATATGGCACTTGTCATCATCAGTCTGCGTACCATTGTCGGTCTATTGACCCTCCTCATATTCTTCCTGATTGTTTATATTGTCATTCCTAACAGGAAGACACGAATTATGTCTGAGTTTCCCGGTGCACTGATCTGTGCCGGTGGATGGATGGGATTCTCTTATGCTTTCTCCTATTATTTTGATAATTTCTCCAACTATACCGCAACTTACGGAAGCCTGACGGCCATCGTTTTATTTATGTTGTGGATGTATTCCTGCATGTATATCCTGTTTGTAGGCGCCGAATTAAATTTATTGTTTGAGAATAAGACATTCCGGGAAAAGGTTAAGCAGCTCTATCAAAGAGAAGAGACCTGATCACTCATAAATAAATCCCAAATCCGTTCCCTGATAAAAGTACTTAATGATCTCTTCATAATTCTTGCCTGAGTCGGTTAATGCTTTTACCCCATTCTGGCTCATTCCTACACCGTGTCCATAGCCTCCTCCGGTTAGTGTTATACTGGAAAGCTCCTTGCTTTTCTTATTCTTATCTATAACAAAGTAGGCGCTGGGAAGTAACGTTAACTCTGATACCTCACTTTGATCTTTTCTGATCACGGTATCCTGGGTAGGAGCCAGTAGCGCCCTGATGTTATATTCTGTTTTCACTAAAATCGTCTTTTTACTTCCCTTAATAATCAGTTCGCTGATAATACCTCCTATTTCTCTCTTTGAAACCTGAATATCCTCGATATCTCCTACCGTGTCGACAGGCTCACTCTCATAAACTGCCTTTTTATCCCCCTTTGCCGGGCTGGTCATGGTAAGTATCATATCCGGATTGGCCTTGTATCTTTTAGCAAGTATGTTATCTATATTCGCTTTGATATGGTCAATATCCATGGTAACATGCCAACGATACCAGTTAAATTCGCTGTCATAGGTTGTATAATCATCATCTGATAGAAAGCTTCTAAAGTTATCTTCCTTGGACAAATCCTCGTAAATACCTTCATTTTGTTTGGATGCGGTACTCTCACCATCCTCCACCGTCATTAGCTTCCCTGTAAGATATGGTGTATCCGTCCCATTGGCCCAGACGCATTGGGGCCCTGTTGTATGCCCGCAGGAGGTTGAAAAATAGTAGGCCGTTATAATAGAACCGTCATATTCAATGATCTTACCGTAGGTATCCTTTACAGCCAATATAGCGTCTTCATTTTCAGCTATATTATTATAGACCTGATAGGTAACACTATCATCCACATGAGCGCCGTAATTGTTCAGGCTGTTGGCCATCAGATGTTTATAGGCATAGGTTCTCGCACAGATCGCTTGAACTTTCAAGGCCTCCACACCATAGTAGGTGGGCATTTCACTGGGTATTACCGCGTATAAATACTCTTCCAGCGATAATTCATTTACAATTAACAACCCCTCCTCACCTTCAGAGATTTCGATCATTCCCCGGTACTTTGGATTCCCATAGGACCGTTTTATAGAAAGAATTTCTATCTTGCCGTTGTCAGAGGCAGGCGTTATTTTAATTCGGCCATTGGATAAAAGATCATCTCCGGGTTTTACCGTTACCACATCTCCGGCTTTATAAGACTTCTCATTATCTTTATCACTGATAGTAAAATCTGTATTCACCGTAAACTTAACCGTATCATGGTAAACACTTTTATAATCGGTGGTATTTAATAATACCCTGATATTTTCTGCTTTAATACCTTCTTTAATTAATGCTGCACTGATTTTACCGTCTGATACCACAAAGTCAGTTGCCTCATAACCCACCAGAATACTGCTGGTCGGTTCCATGGACAATTCTCCGTAAATTTTGTAGATCTTATAGTCCGGGTCAAGGGGTACTTTACCGTATCCTTCTATTTCTATAAAATCATCACCTGTTAATAATACTTTCCCCTGTATCGTATCAGGCTTCACACTGATCTGGATGATTACTTTATTCTCTACCGTGATATCGCCAACCACTCTGCTGATCTCACTTGACAGCGGGTATTTTGTGGAGAAACTCTTATCTATGCCATTAATATAGGCATCGATTTGCTGACTCTTCCCCTCTTTCATCCATACATTATGTAAGATTGTCTTCTCCTGGGTTATTGCAGTGACAGAGATAATTTCCTGTCCGCTGACCAGCACCTGAATGCTTTGATCCGTAAAGCTGGCCTTAATATACTCGCCGGTGATGTCAAATGCGGTTGTCCCACTTTTCTGATTATTTTTTTGATCTTTTTTCTCCTCCTGTGCATTCCCCTGCTTTGTGGTATCATCTGAATCGTCAGTTTGTTCGGCCTCTTGTGGTGACTGTATGAAAAACGCTTCATAATCTCTGGCATGATCATAATAGTATCTTCCCGTATCTGCTACGATTCGTTCCCTTCCGTCATCCGTTACTTCGCTTCCAAGAACAAAAATCGTCTTCCGCTGTATCGGAATATCTTCTGAAGAAAGTATGCTTAAGATTGCATCGTATAGTTCAAGAAAGTCTGACGTCAGCATCTTGTCCTCATACTCCAGAAAATCAAATGATAACTTCTGATATATATCCTGCAGCTTTGGCTTATCTATAATTAATTGATCCATCATCTTTTTACACATGCCATAGGTCAAAGCCTCGGAGGGAGAACCGGTGATATTCTCCTCTATCAGTCCCATCTTCCATATAGCATTTACATAGGTATCATACCAGCCCGACATACCCGGATCAGAATATGATATTTCCATTGGCAATGCTTCCCTTTTCGCCTTATCATACTCCAAGTAACTGAATAAGCGATATGCCTCCGATTGTATTATGATATTACCCCTTGGCGTGGTATCGTCCGGCGTATCATTCTTATTGATCCGGCGGACAACATTTACCGTAAAGATGATAATGATAATCGCGAAACATATTCCCATCAATATAAGTTTTCTTTTTATACTCATCGCTGCTCCTGTTCCAGTCCTTGATAACCTATTGATACCTTGTGTTCATTCCTTATGCTATTATATTAGCATAACTGATGTATTATTCGTACAAGTTTCATCAGATTGCCAAAGGGGTTTTCTGGAATCCATTTCAGACAATAAAGCAAAAAGCCACAGGTTCTTATTCCACTGTGGCTTTCCGCTTTCCTTATAATACTTTTCTTATATTGCTTTCATTTTCGATTGATCTTTCCGAATCAGTCGTTATAATCATAATCTTTAACTTTATTATTTTCTATGGCGTAGATCATGGCATCAATCACCCTGCGGTCCACCAGAAAGTTATGAGATTTACCATTGTCTGCATAGTAATAGACATCATCGTATGGATAATAGACGGTGGTCAGATTCGTATCCTGATCCATGATATGATAGCTTAAACTCATTACAGGATGTGTTTTATTAATCTTTGATTCATCGTCCGCTTCTTTTTCAAAATATGCTGAGATCATTGTCTGATACATATTCTTAAAGTTCTTCTCTGTCACTTCTGTGTTATTATTGAAATAAGTTGCCTGTGTGACTTCCTTCCCGTCATCATCTTTTTGAGTCGTACGCTTAATTTCCATCTTGTACTCTTTATCACCAATCTTAGCATCTATCTTATCTACATTATCTATATTGGGTAATGCGACAAAACGATTCAGATAATCAAAGGCATTCAATTTTATTTTACTTTCTACGGAAGAGGCAGCCATGGTATAAACAGCATTGGAGGCTTCATTTCTGACATAGTAATTGCCGTTCTCATCCTGATTACCGATATCAATCTTCAGACTCTCATTTGTTGTTACATCCTTTTGTGTAATCTCTTTTCCTGTATCCGGATCCTTCTCCGGTGAATCCAGCGTTACGTTCTTCGTTCTGGTAAAATCAACTGTAATCTTTGCAAAAGGTTGGTCAAGACCATATCTGCCAAGATCCTTACCCTCATAATCGACACAGGTTTTAAAAGTAAAATCGCCAAAAGCTGTCAACAAAGGCGAGAGTTTATCATAAGAAGCATTATACTCCTCCCCATATGGCTGAAGCAGTGTCCACTCAAATTGATTTAATTTGGTATAGGTATTATCATTTTCCGGCATATACTTAATTTCGAAATCTTTCCCCTCACGCAGATCCACTAAGATGTGAGTGATGTTATCAGAACTGGTAATATCCGGCTGATCTTTTAATTGTGTCAGCTCTTCTTCGCTGTAATTAAATCCTGACCCTATGGTGGAATTCACCAGATACACCGTTTTATCGTCATTTACCATAGCGTAATATCCATCTCCGGTAACTGCCGCATCGCCAATAAACATTTTAAAGTTTGTACCATCCTCTGTCACCGCCTGAATTGTTATGGAGGGTTGATCCAGTCCATATTCGCCCAGGTCATCCGCGTCTTCCTTAATCATCCGGACTGCATCGATCTTCGCCAGCAGATTGGTCATAATTCCCACATGGGATTGGTCAATGGGACGATCCGGATCATTTTTGGACGTCCACTCACCTTGATCAAAGATCAAGGTGATATCCAGATTTTCATTCTTGATTGCAAATGAAGTCAACTGTGTAGTATCAATGGATGCCAGAGAAATTGTATTGGTTTCTCCCGTTTCGTCTTTGGCCTCTTTACTCTTATTCGTGTACCAATAATAAAAAACGGATAGAATAATTAAAGCCAAAAGAAGCGAGAATAGTGTAATACTATTTCTTTTCTTTCTCTTCGCCATTTATTTTCTCCTCCTTTTAAGAGTAACAACCACGCCTGCCACTAATATAATCACAGGAATGATAACGACAGCCAATGCGCCCCACAGGATCCCCTGCTGCGCTGTCAGAAAGATCTGCTCCGGCATGATACTCTTTGATGCTATGGTCACAACAGAGGTATCGCCAACCAGATATCCCAATGTTCCTGTTAAGATATCTGCATTCCCATATCCTTGGGTGGAACTGATGGGTGCATCCTCAAATATGGAAGCAGAAGAATAGACTACCATATGAGAAGCTTTTTCACTATATTTATCTGTTGCCACAACACCTACCTGAAATGGTCCATCGACATCGTCTGCTTCCTTGGAGGCTGTGTTGGTATTAATATCAACCTTTGAATATGCCGAATCGGAAGTGGTTAATAGCGGTTCCACTGTCAGGGAACTACGTAAGGAGTCCTGAATCTGCATACCGGTAGAAGTAGGTGTTACCACATACTTTTTATTTCTGGTAGCATTCGCCGTAATATCATGATTATCAATATTCGGAACTATGAAATGCGGATAATTCGGTAAATGCATATTGGCATTTCCTTCACAGATAAATCCAGGTACAAGATCTACACCATAGTAGTTTACCAGGGACTTGAAATTGGTCAAATCCTCTGCAAGATAATTTAACGTAATTAATACATTACCGCCCCGATTCATATAATCCTTGATCATATTAACCTCGTCTTCAGAAAAGTCGTTGCTCGGTGCATTGATATACAGTACATCACAATCCTCCGGAATACTTCCCTGAGTTAAGGTAGATATGCTCTCAACGTCAATATTCTGCTTCGCCATTAAGGCATCGAAGGCACTTCCCGGCTTTGCTTCCCCATGACCGTCAACAACATACATCTTCGGCAGATCCGGATTGGTCACATACTGAATCGCAGAGGTTATCTCACCCTCAACATCAATACCGGTCGTCTGCATCTGATAGGTCTGCTGATTCAGCTCCTGAACAAGCATATCAGAATAGGGAATATATTTTGCTCTGTTATTCCCCTTGTTAACAAGAATAATGCTATCGCTTGTAACATTATCATCCACGTATTGAGCCGCAAATTTTGGATATAAAACGGGGTCCTTTGACTCCAGCGAAATCTTATCGGATAAGCTGTCATATTTTTCTGCTACTTTATACAAGGTCTGATTTTCCTTACCTGCTTCTGCAAGATAGTAGATCGTGATATCATCTTTCAAATTTTTTACCAGAGTCTGGGTATCTTTTGATAAGGTATATAGCGATTGTGTACTGACATCTACCTTCAAATCAAAATTAGATACAATCATATTGATAACCAGCACAATTACAACCACAACAACGGATAATATGGAAACATATGCTCCGCTGCGAAACTTCCGGCCTGAAAAGGAGGCTTTCATGTTCCCGATGATATTCTTTTTATTTTCATTATTCTGATGACTCATTATATTCTCCCCCTTTCCCTAGCTCCATCTCTTTTTCTTAATTACCTGAATTGTCAAAAATATAAATATAAACATAATGCTGATATAGTAGATCACTCCGGACGCATCAAAGATACCATAATTAAAGGAGTCAAATCTGGAAAGGATGGAAAACCAACCGAATATTTTCACGATAATCCCATCAAAAAGCGTAGGTTTTTGCAGGTAAACAGCAGTTAATATCCCCTCTCCGATGATTCCTGCAATGATGGATATTGTGAGGTTCTTCATCAGCTGATATAAAACCAGACAGATGAGAATAACGATTGCTGCAAAAATAATATAAGCGGTTTTATTATCGGATGGAATGACACTTGCAATCCCCTGAATTAATAATGTGATTAGGAATGTGATAAAACTGATCACCGCCGCAACAACCTGACTCTCTGTTAAGGAGGAAATGAATAGTCCAATGGACAGATAAACTCCTCCCACTAAGGTAAATCCCAGAATGCTGGCATAAGCAGAACCCATGGGAACCTCACCATACCTTGACATAATCAGCGGATAAAAGCAGGTAATCAGCATAACACTGAAAAATATCGTAAACACTGCAAGGAACTTTCCTAATACTATGGAAGATGCGGTAAGCGGCGAAGTCAAAAGCAATTGATCTGTCTTTTGTTTGTTTTCTTCCGCCATAAGCCTCATGGTTAACAACGGAACCAATAAGACAAAAATAAATGAAATGGATGTCAGGGTATATTCAAAATTTGCATACATGTAATATAAGTTATTTACAAAAAAATAGATACCGATAATCACCAAAAAGAATGCGATGAAAACATATCCTAACATGGATGTAAAATAGGAACGTAATTCTTTTTTATAAATCGCTAACATTCTCACTTTCCTCCCCACTGTCATTATTTTCTATACGATCTGTCGATGGCTCCCGGTCAGCTTCTGCTGTATCCTTCAGCTGCTGCTGATTACTTTCATTGGTAACCTTTAAGAACACATCCTCCAGACTCATTCTGATGGTCTGCATTTCTAATATCGGTGTTTTAGCTCCATACATGGCATAGAATATTTCTTCTCTGATATCAGCATTATTCGTACTGTAGACGATTGCTTCAAGGATTCCTTCTTCACTCTGCTCCTGTTCTTCCACCTTGGCTACCTGACTGATGCCATTTAACGTGCTGAGGATTTTCCCTCTGTTTCCCTTTACCGTAAGCCTTAGGGCTCCGTCTGCTGTAAAATGACTGCTTAAATTCTCCGGCTTATCACTTAATATCATTTTCCCTTTATTTATAATCATTATCGTGTCACATACGGCACTGACCTCCTGCATAATATGTGAACTTAAGATAACGGTATGGTTTTTACTCAGTTCTTTAATTAAATCTCTGATCTCGATAATCTGTTTTGGATCAAGACCGACGGTAGGCTCATCTAAAATAATCAGTTCCGGATATCCCATAATAGCCTGCGCCAGCCCGACACGTTGTTTATATCCTTTTGATAAGTGCTTGATTAACCGGTTTGCCATCGGTGTGATTTTGGTGGCATTCATAATATCGTCCATCATCTGTTTCTTTTCATTTTTATTTACCTTTTTAATATCTGCCGCAAAGCTCAAATACTCTTTTACGGTCATATCGGGATAAAGGGGAGGAAATTCCGGTAAATACCCAATCATTTTCTTTACTTCTTCCGGTTCCTCATAAACATCCAGCCCGTTAATGGTTACAGTACCTTCCGTAGCTGACATGTATCCGGTGATAATATTCATCGTTGTCGTTTTTCCGGCTCCATTTGGCCCCAAAAAACCTAGAACCTGTCCCTTATCAACGGTAAAAGATAAATGATCTACTGCGATATGGTCACCGTAACGTTTTACTAAATTTTTTACCTCAATCAAAATCGTACCCTCCTTACAATTTAGTCTGATTGCATCCAATTTCTTAGAATTAATACGGCCTTCCATGATTGATCCGCCGCTGAAATTCCTTAGAAAACGTTCCCTCAAACAAATTTATCATACAATAAGATTACGAAAAATTTGTGAACAAATCCGAAGATTTTCCATAATACACAAATAATTCACATATTCCTGCAGAACCACCCATTTACCAAAAAAACTGCTTTTGATTTCATAATCAAAGCAGTTTTTCAAATATCTGATTCCAATATTGATGATATCTTTATTATTCTTTGGTACCGATCACATCATTCATTCCATACATTCCTGCCGGTTTTCCTGCCAGGAACTTAGCAGCCTGAACTGCTCCCTTAGCAAAGATTGCTTTGGAATATGCGGTATGCTTAATCTCGATCACTTCATCCGTCCCGGCAAAGATTACTTCATGCTCTCCTACAATGGTACCACCGCGGACAGCAGAAATTCCGATTTCCTTTTTAGTTCTCACTTCCCTGTCGTCTGTACGATCATATTTATAATCATATTCATTATTCAATACCTCGTTGATGGAATCTGCAAGGATCAATGCTGTGCCAGAGGGTGCATCGACTTTCTTATTATGATGCTTCTCAATAATTTCTATATCAAATCCTGCTTCCACAAGCGTTTTGGCCGCCTCCTTTACCAGCTTAGAGATCAGATTAATCCCAAGGGACATATTACCTGAGCGGAACATAGGAATTTCTTTGGCTGATTCGTTGATGGAAGTGATTTCTTCCTTTGTAAATCCTGTGGTACATAACACAATTCCAACTTTTCTGTTTTTCGCAAACTCCAACATTTCCCCAACCCCTTTTGGTGATGAAAAGTCGATGATGACATCTGCGGATACCTTGCACTGGGAAAAGCTCTGATACACCGGATATTTATTGATTTTGTTCTGGAAGATATCGATTCCGGCTACAATCACCGCGTCCTCATCCGCTTCAACCAATTCTGATATTACTTGTCCCATTTTACCGTTACATCCACGTAAAATGATATTTGTCATATGCTTCCTCCTATCAATTGATACTATGAAAAAGGTGCTTCAATTTATACTTATAAATCATAACCTCTAATAGACATTATGATAAATAAACTTAAAGTAGTCAACTGAAACACCTCAATATTTTATATTTAATTAAAAGTAATTATACAGTTGCAACCCCGATCGCCTTCATCTCCCGGGACAGTCTTTCTAGATTTGCTGTTTCCATCTCAGTCAGCGGCAACCTCAATGCGCCTACCTCATATCCCATTAAATTCATTGCTGTTTTCACAGGAATCGGATTAACCTCACAGAATAATGCATTAATTAGCGGAAGATATTTCAATTGGAGATCCCTGCTGCCGGTTACATCCCCATCCAGGTATTTTACGACCATATCATGGCTTTCTTTCGGTGCAATATTGGATAATACGGATATGACACCGACACCTCCCAGAGATAACACCGGAACTACCATTTCATCACATCCGGAGTATAGATCAATGTTACCTCCTGTAAGCTGCATCAGGTCAGCAATCTGTGCGATATTTCCACTGGCTTCCTTGATTCCAACAATGTTATCCACATCTCTTACCAAAGTAGCTACCGTCTGCGGAAGAATATTACATCCGGTTCTGCCGGGAACATTATATAATATCACGGGTATCTTTACTGAATTGGCTACCGCAGTAAAATGCACGATCAATCCCTTCTGAGTGGCTTTATTATAATAAGGGGATACTACCAACAAAGCATCTGCACCGTGATTTTCTGCCTCTTTTGATAAATAAATCGCTGTATCAGTACTGTTTGAACCAGTGCCTGCGATTACAGGAACTCTTTTATTTACCTTTTCCACCGTATATTTGATGCACTCCAGATGTTCCTCATGGGTTAACGTGGATGCTTCTCCGGTTGTACCGCAGATTACGATACTATCAGTTCCTTCTGCAATCTGATACTCGATCAGTTCACCTAACTTATCATAATCCACCTGATTGTCTTTCGTAAATGGTGTTATAATAGCTACACCTGCTCCTTTAAATACTGCCATATAAGACACCTCCAATAAATATTTATGATTTCTACGAAAATCTTGTGTAAACCATTGCATCCGGGTATCTGATTTGCATAAAAAAAGCCGACCTTTTGAGTCGACACTAAAGAATTCCTGTATGACAGTAAAACAAATCCTATCTACTGTACAAACAGTATATTGTATTCTCTAGGCAGCACTCCATCAAAAATTTGATGACAGTCACATGGCTCTTAACCATATGCCCAACAATAATAATTTCAGGTTTATTATCGTTTCGGCATTATTTCCTTTCTTTTGCATTCCTCTATGCCTGACATATCCTGCAAAATACTCTTCAATAATGCGCCTCTACCAAAGCAATATGTAATTTTCACAATATTCGTATTAAGATGATAACACCGATTATTCCCATTGTCAATTATTATTTCAGAATTGTTGAACGAATTATTATTTCAGAATTGTTGAACGAACTATCATTGTTTTAGAATTGTTGAACGAACGTTGAATTTACAGAACCTAAGTACTGACGGATGCAAATACTCCTTTTGGGAATTATTGATCGAAATCAATGTGTTTCATAATTATGTAGAGAGTGAACAGTAATAATTAAACGGGGTTCTAAATATCATAATAGGCTGTCATGAAGTTCGATATCATGACAGCCTTTCTATATTAATTTTTAATTTTCTAATATTCCTCTAGATATTCTAGTTTACTTACAGATACTTCATAAGCAACTCTTTTTTCAAAATCGGTTTCATTCATCTTCTTCTGATATTCACGGCTTTGAATTCTACCCCATATTTGAACATGCCCTCCAACACTGAAAGTTTCAGCAAATCTGGCATTTCTTCCCCAACAGATACACGGAATATAATCTGATTTACCATAGGGACGGTTTACAGCCAGTAAAACATCCGCAATTTCTCTTCCAAGTGGAGTTTTGCGGTAGATTGGCGGCTTACATACAAAACCGTCCAGAAATATATGATTGGGCTTCGCATTTTCACTTAATTCATCTTCTATTTTTATTTCCCTTGCGAATACAGATAAAACTAACTTATTCTTACTTTCTTCATGACGATTATAGGATCTGAATTGTCCGATTACCTCAACGAATTTTCCCCTGAAATCCTGCTTTATGTCAGTGAGTCTTTCCGAAACCATGATGGGGATCATATCATAAGAATTACTCAATCTGCTGACTACAACCTCCAAAACATAAAACCCTTCACCGAATACATCATGACTGAATGTAAACTCACTAACAACCTCTCCTGCAATACTTACTTGATTGTTATCAAATATTTTATCTGTCATATCGTACTTCTCCCTTCTTTCTTGGCGTTTATTATTACACCAATCTGCTCAAAATGTAGGGTAAATTCCTCTGTCCAGTTAAAAAACAGCGCTTCATTCACCTATGATAATATATATGCTGTTTTCCAAATTTTAGAAGTAAAAAATGTTATATATTTAAATAATATCCAATTTTTGTTATTTTATACAAATAAATTAAAAATTTTTATTAATTATTTCTAAATCATCCGTTGCTTTTCAAATCCCTACTGTGCTACAATGTAACAGTTATTTACTGAATAAGAACTTTGATTTTTGTATGAAAGAAAGGAAAGTCACTCATGAAACGAGAGGATATTCGAAATATCGCTATCATTGCCCATGTCGACCATGGCAAAACCACCTTGGTAGATGAATTATTAAAGCAGAGCGGTGTATTTCGATCCAACCAAAATGTAATGGAAAGAGTCATGGACTCCAATGATATCGAACGGGAACGTGGTATCACCATTTTATCCAAAAACACTGCCGTTCATTATGAAGGAGTCAAGATTAATATTATAGATACTCCCGGTCACGCTGACTTTGGTGGAGAAGTTGAACGTGTTCTTAAAATGGTGAATGGTGTTATCCTGGTGGTAGATGCATTCGAAGGCCCCATGCCTCAGACAAAATTTGTTTTAAAAAAGGCATTGGAACTTTCATTATCTGTAATCGTATGTATCAATAAGATTGATCGCCCGGAAGCTAGACCTGCCGAAGTGATTGATGAGGTTTTGGAATTATTGTTAGAGCTTGATGCCGATGATGCCCAGCTTGATTGTCCCTTTGTATTTGCCTCGGCGAAAACCGGAGTTGCAATGCTTAACTTAGAGGACGAAGCCGTTGATATGAAGCCATTATTTGAAACCATAATGAATTATATCCCTGCGCCTGAGGGTAACCCAGATCAGAGCACACAGGTGTTAATCAGTACCATTGATTATAATGAATATGTTGGTCGTATTGGGATTGGTAAGGTTGATAACGGTGTTATTAAGGTAAACCAGGACGCTATTCTTGTGAATGCCCATGAACCTGATAAGAATTATAAAGTGAAGATTAGTAAACTTTATGAATTTGACGGTTTAAAAAGAGTTGAAATTAATGAAGCTACCATTGGCTCTATTGTCGCTATCTCGGGTGTTTCGGATATTCACATCGGAGATACCATCTGTTCTCCTGAAAATCCCGAACCAATCCCCTTCCAGAAAATTTCCGAACCAACCATCGCCATGTATTTTAATGTTAATGACAGCCCGCTTGCGGGCACAGAAGGTAAGTTCGTCACTTCCAGACATTTGAGAGAACGCTTGCTTCGCGAATTAAATACCGATGTCAGCTTACGTGTAGAAGAGACCGATACCACAGAAAGCTTTAAGGTTTCCGGCAGAGGCGAGCTGCATCTTTCTGTTCTGATTGAGAATATGCGCCGCGAGGGATTTGAATTCTCTGTCAGTAAAGCAGAAGTTCTTTATAAATCTGATGAAAACGGCAAGAAATTGGAACCAATGGAACATGCAATGATTGATGTTCCTGATGAATTCTCTGGCATCGTTATCGAAAAGATGGGTCAGCGTAAGGGTGAAATGATTAATATGCACACATCCGGAAGCGGACATACCAGAATTGAATTTTCTATTCCTGCCAGAGGTTTAATTGGATACCGTGGTGAGTTCTTAACCGATACCAAAGGCAATGGTATCATTAATACTCTGTTTGATGGTTATGGTCCTTATAAGGGTGATATCCAGTACCGTAAAACCGGAAGTTTAATTGCTTATGAAACAGGAGAAAGTATTACCTATGGATTATTCAATGCACAGGAACGTGGTTTATTATTTATTGGACCGGGAATCAGGGTATATTCCGGAATGATCGTGGGTCAGAATGCCAAGGCTGAGGATATAGAAGTAAATGTCTGCAAACGCAAGCAGCTGTCCAACACCCGTGCTTCCGGTTCTGATGACTCCCTTAAACTAACGCCTCCGAAAGTACTAAGTCTGGAACAGGCTCTTGAGTTTATCGAGACAGATGAGTTGCTGGAAGTGACTCCGGCGAGCCTTCGAATTCGTAAAAAGATTCTTGATCCCACATTGCGTATGAGAGACCGCCGAAATAAACAAAGTTAATTTTCATTTTAGAACAGGTACCTGTAAAGATTCTTTGCAGGTACCTGAATTGTTCATTAAGTAAATTCATATTAGCACGTCATCATCCATGTGTGCTGTTTGCTCTCTCCAACGCTTTCTACAATTTAGCAGAGGATGTTGCAGGTTCGAACTCTTTTATGAGAATTATGTTTCTAATTTATGTATCAGACAGGCGTGCGGATATTTCTCTATTTCATGGATATTGGTAATTTGATACTGTTCCAGAGTTTCCCTGAAATAGCTTTTCAGTGCATCCTTTGATATCACTTTGTTGTTATACTTGTCCCTGGATATCTTGATCACTGATTTTTCATATGACATCAGGCTATGCAGTGCCTTTGGACCAAGCCAAAGAAAGCTGTCATAGATTGTGTCAATCAGTTCCACTTCCTCCGGAGATAAAAATTCGTCCCCGATATCCATGGTATGAATACCACAGCGCTTCATTTCTTCATACAGTTTCAGATAGGGCATGCACTCATTATTAATGCAGCACTCTTCCTGAAAGATTTCCTTATCATAAATAGCCAGAGAGAAGGCCTGGATATAATATAGTAGATATTGAATATAACTTGCACATATTTCCGCATTACTTTTGTTCACGAGATAATAAGCAAGTGCATAGATTTTAGATGCCATTATTTTAGACAAAACAGCTTTTTTACTTTTCTTGAATGCGACTCCTGTAAGACATTCTTTTCGTCTTAATAACAAATCGTAATAATACTCCGGATCTTCTAATATCGCTTTTAATTTGCTTGAATATTCATTTGTCGGGATATCACCTTCCATATAGCGTATTATTGTTGTTTCTCCCCACCCCAGCAATTTCGCTAATGGTTTCTTACCGATCCGGTACCTGTCAAGAATCAATTTAATCTCGTCAGTTGTGATAATTGTATCATTCACCATTTCTAACATATTCCCTTTCATAGACATAATCCCCTTATTTCATCATTGGAATCTATATATCATAATGATATATCATACCATTATTTTCTAAGTTTGTACATGGCACTTTAGCATTACTATTTAAAATTTTCTGAAGTCATTTATATCATGAACAATTATTTTAAAACCACGAATGATTCTCTCAAACATCCCGATCCGGTACAGGTTAACCAGCACCATGCCCACGGGAATCCCGATGATCATTCCGATTACACCATAGAATCGATATCCGATGAACATAAATACCAGCGTTGCCAGAGGACTGATACCGATACTGTCACCCACCATCTTAGGCTGCAAAACCTGTTTGACCACCTGGCAAATCAGATAAATGACAATCAGACCGATTGCTCTCACATAATTACCGGATATCATAACCACAACTGCCCATGGCCACAGAACTGCTCCTGTCCCAAATACAGGCAGAAAATCAAGAAAGGCAATGCCGAATGCCAGCAGGAATGAATAATCAACCTGCAGGATCTCAAACCCGATAAACATTATGATGGATAATATGATCATAATCTTAAATTGAGCCTTAAAGTACCCCCCCACGGCAGTCTTAAAATTGAGATAGATCAAATGCCATCCTTCCAGGACTGACCCCGGCATATTCTTCTTTAATCCCCCCACCAGTTCATCCCTTCGAACAATGAAGAAATATGCAGATAATATGGTAATGATCACATAGAGAAAAATTCCCGCTACATTTTTTGCAAAGTTACCGGCAGTACTTATGGTCGGAGGATTACTGCCTTTTAGAATATTCGTCAGATAATCTCCGGACCCTACAATAACACCATCGATCATCTTTTGAATGCTCCCGGGCAGGGATTTTGTGGCCATACTCAGACGCTCCGTGAATATGGTAAGCTGCAAACTCACCTGGTCTGTAATCTCCGGAAGTTCCCCGACAAATCCCATGATTTCTTTGACCAATATATAAATCAAAAGATATGCAAGTCCTACGATTGCAGCAATTACCGCAATTATAATAATTGCCGTACTATGTTTTCGCAATATCTTCATTCTTTTTTCCAGAAATTTCACCAAAGGATTTGCTATCATAGCCACAATCCACCCCACTACAAAGGGCATAAAAAATCCCAGTATCTTTGGAAGCAGAAGAAAAACAAATAATCCTGCCAAAATAAAGATAACTAAATTAATTAAAATCTTAATATATATTCTAGAATCTCTCATTGATTCCCTCCTGTAATGTCATTCCTCTTATGTTTTAATACATTATATTAGAAGTATTCCCCAGTGTCAACTATCTAGACCGCTATTCAATTCACCTTAAAATCAACCTTGAAAATTCACCTTTGCAATGGGACTATCTTGTATCATAGTATAATTTTATACTGATGTATTCTACAAGAAAATGCTGATAACTCCAGCTTCATTCGCTTTATAATGGAACATAATTTCTCACTTCTTTTTTTACAATTATGGGTATGACGGCTGCCTATGTCAATCCATGAAAATTATTTAAAATCACTGTTCTCATAAGAATTACTTGTATTGTGGTATGATATATGCTATTATTTCTGAAATAATGTCAGGGATATAGATTGAACCATATAAGGAGGCAATATAATGAACCATCAAAAATTAATAACTCTAGTGACCGCAGCGCTGATGGCTGCCCTAACCTGTGTAGGTACTTTGATTATCCATATACCTTCACCTACAGGCTACATTCATCCAGGTGATGCTTTTGTCATATTATCCGGTATTTTTCTCGGACCATTTTACGGTGGACTTGCTGCCGGGATCGGCTCTATGCTTGCCGATCTTCTATCCGGTTATGCCAACTATGCCCTTGCAACCTTTCTTATTAAAGCACTTGCCGCTATTGTCGCCTATTATGCTTATCGTCATATCCGTTTTTTATCTATCATAATTGCCAGTACCCTGGCCGGTGTGATCGTTACCTCAGGATATTTTTTATTCGACAGCTTTATCTCCGGCAGTGGTTTGGCATCTGCGATCAAAGGAATCCCCTTTAATCTGGTACAGAATTTATCAGGTATTATTATTGCCACTATTCTGCTTCCTTTATTGTTATTGGTCCCTCAAGTGAAAA
>JAEXNR010000063.1 GCA_023439505.1 Bacillota bacterium | reverse complement strand
AGCCCATAGGGCTTTATTATTTTTAAATAGTATATATTTGTTTGTATAAAATCGAAAAAGTCGATAAATTCGAAGTTGACAGTGGACAATATGTGTGGTAATATGAAAGATGCACTATTGTGGTGTTGTATGCCTAATTACTAATATTATAGCATATATAAATCAAATTGAAAAGTAATTTTTTATTCAGAACAATGATTAATATATGGGAAGTATTCTGAGAATTTCTTTTTCAGGATGAAAACGGTATGTTAGTCAGAATTACTTATAAAAATTCAAGGGGTGAAACGTCAATGGACAAGAACAGAATGCATCCAATTAAAGTTGGTAATAACGTTAGAATGAGTTACTCCAAACAAAAGGAAGTCCTGGAAATGCCGAATCTGATTGAGGTACAGAAAGATTCATATCAATGGTTTTTGGATGAGGGACTGAAGGAAGTATTTGATGATATTTCTCCAATCGCAGACTACAGCGGACATTTAAGTCTGGAATTCGTAGATTTTACACTGTGTGAGGACGATATCAAATATACGATTGAAGAATGTAAAGAAAGAGATGCAACCTATGCAGCACCTTTGAAAGTTAAGGTAAGACTTCACAACAAGGAAAATAACGAAATTAATGAACATGATATTTTCATGGGAGATCTTCCATTAATGACTGAAACCGGCACTTTTGTGATCAATGGAGCAGAGAGAGTTATTGTTAGCCAGTTGGTACGTTCCCCCGGCATATATTATGCAATAGATCATGATAAAATTGGTAAGAGATTGTTTTCGTCTACAGTTATTCCAAACCGCGGAGCATGGTTAGAGTATGAGACAGACTCTAACGATGTATTTTATGTCAGAGTAGACCGTAACAGGAAGGTACCGATCACTACATTCGTAAGAGCGTTGGGTTATGGTACCAATGAAGAGATTAAACAGTTATTTGGTGAAGAACCCAAAATTCTTGCCAGTCTTTCCAAAGACCCAAGTACTGCAAAGGATCCATCCGGAAGTTATCAGGATGGTTTACTTGAGTTATATAAAAAGCTTCGTCCGGGAGAACCGCTCGCTGTTGAAAATGCAGAATCTCTATTAAATAGTATGTTCTTTGATCCCAGAAGATATGATCTGGCAAAGGTAGGAAGATACAAGTTTAATAAAAAACTCTCATTTCGCAACAGGATTGTAGGTTCTGTTGTTACGGAAGATGTCATAGATAAGTCTACCGGTGAAATTATTGCGCAGGCCGGAACCCTGATCACCAATGATCTGGCTGTTCAGATTCAGAACGCTGCAGTGCCGTCAGTTATGGTACAAGCGGAAGAACGCAATGTTAAAGTCTTGTCCAATATGATGGTGGATCTGTCACATTATGTTGAGATCGATAAGAGAGAACTGGGCATTTCAGAGTATGTTTATTACCCGGTATTAAAGAAAATTCTTGCGGATAACGGCAATATGGATGAGATCAAGGAAGCTATCAAGAAAAATATCAATGAATTAATACCGAAACATATTACGAAAGAAGATATTATTGCATCGATTAATTATAATATTCATCTGGAGTATGGAATTGGTAACTCTGATGATATCGATCATTTGGGAAACAGAAGAATCAGAGCGGTAGGTGAGTTGTTACAGAATCAGTACCGAATTGGTTTGTCCAGAATGGAACGTGTTGTCAGAGAAAGAATGACGACTCAGGATTTAGAGGGGATCAGCCCCCAGTCCTTAATTAATATTAAACCGGTGACAGCGGCAGTGAAAGAATTCTTTGGAAGTTCCCAGCTGTCACAGTTCATGGATCAGCACAATCCCCTTGGTGAGCTGACACATAAAAGACGTCTCTCCGCCTTGGGACCCGGTGGTTTATCCCGTGACAGAGCAGGCTTTGAGGTGCGTGACGTTCATTATTCCCATTATGGCAGAATGTGTCCTATTGAGACACCCGAAGGTCCTAATATAGGTCTGATCAACTCTCTTGCAACTTATGCAAGAATTAATGAATATGGCTTTATTGAAGCTCCCTATCGAATAGTGGATAAAAAAGATCCGATGAATCCCAAGGTAACCGATGAGGTTATGTATCTGACCGCGGATGAAGAGGATAAATATATTGTTGCACAGGCGAACGAAGAACTGGATGGGAACGGACACTTTGTAAGAAACAGCATCTCCGGTCGTTATAAGGAAGAAACCTCGGAATATGAAAAGCATAAGATTGATTTGATGGACGTATCTCCTAAGATGGTATTCTCCGTTGCAACTGCGCTGATTCCTTTCCTTGAGAATGATGATGCGAATCGTGCTCTTATGGGTGCCAACATGCAGCGTCAGGCCGTACCGTTATTAATGACAGAAGCTCCTGTTGTAGGGACCGGTATTGAAGCGAAAGCTGCCATTGACTCAGGTGTTTGCGTTGTTGCGAAGAAAAGCGGAATTGTAGATAAAGTGACAGCGAAAGAAGTCGTTGTTAAAAATGATGATAATACAAAGACCTCCTATCGATTAATTAAGTTCTCCAGAAGTAACCAGGGAACCTGTATTAATCAGCGTCCAATTGTAAAGCGCGGAGACAGGGTGGCAGCCGGAGGCGTACTCGCTGACGGTCCGTCCACGTCCAAGGGCGAGCTGGCACTCGGTAAGAATCCGTTAATCGGATTTATGACCTGGGAAGGTTATAACTACGAGGATGCTGTATTATTGAGTGAGCGTCTTGTACAGGAAGACGTTTATACCTCTGTGCATATCGAAGAATATGAAGCAGAAGCCAGAGATACCAAATTAGGACCGGAAGAGATCACCAGAGATGTTCCCGGTGTCGGCGATGATGCGCTGAAAGATCTGGATGAAAGAGGTATTATCCGGATAGGAGCTGAGGTCCGTGCCGGAGATATTCTTGTTGGTAAGGTTACCCCTAAGGGTGAGACTGAATTGACCGCAGAAGAAAGACTGCTTCGTGCAATCTTTGGAGAGAAGGCGAGAGAAGTCAGAGATACTTCCCTGCGTGTTCCTCACGGCGAATATGGTATCATTGTTGACGCTAAGGTATTTACCCGTGAGAACGGAGATGAATTGTCTCCCGGTGTGAATGAAACCGTTCGTGTATATATTGCCCAGAAAAGAAAAATTCAGGTGGGAGATAAGATGGCCGGCCGTCATGGTAATAAGGGTGTTGTTTCCCGCGTGCTGCCGGTAGAAGATATGCCGTTCCTTCCCAACGGAAGGCCCCTTGATATTGTATTAAATCCTCTGGGTGTACCTTCCCGTATGAATATCGGACAGGTACTGGAAATCCATTTGTCACTGGCATCTAAAGTATTGGGTGTGGATATCTCGACTCCTGTATTTGATGGTGCGAATGAGTTTGATATCATGGATACTCTGGAAATTGCGAATCATTATGCTAATAGTACCTGGGAAGAATTTGAGGCAAAATATAAGGATACCCTTGATCCGGAATTGATGGATTATCTGGAGCAACATCCGGAAAACCGTGATAACTGGAAGGGTGTTCCGATTAACCGTGATGGTAAGGTTAGGCTTCGTGATGGTAGAAGCGGTGAATATTTTGATGGATCTGTAACTGTCGGCTTCATGCATTATCTGAAGCTGCATCACTTGGTTGACGATAAAATTCATGCACGTTCCACAGGTCCTTACTCCCTGGTAACACAGCAGCCGCTTGGCGGTAAGGCGCAGTTCGGCGGGCAGAGATTCGGAGAGATGGAGGTTTGGGCTCTGGAGGCATATGGAGCTGCTTATATTCTTCAGGAGATCCTGACGGTGAAATCCGATGATGTTACGGGACGTGTTAAAACCTACGAAGCAATTATTAAGGGCGAGAATATTTCCGAACCAGGTATACCGGAATCCTTTAAAGTATTACTTAAGGAACTTCAGTCTCTTGCACTTGATGTTACAGTACTTGATGAAGGCGGAAATGAAGTAAAGATGACAGAGAGCATTGATTATGGTGATGCCGATCTTACTCCATTAATCGAAGGTGACAATAACTTCAGATATGATGAAGGCTATGAGGATGCCGGATTTACTCAGACAAATGCGGAAGATGTCGATTCTGATATATTTGAAATTTATGAAGATGAGCCAGATGATATACTGGATGAAGAAGTATTTGAAGACGACGATGAAGAGCCGGATGAGGAAATATGCCCGAACTGTGGTGCAATATTACCGATAGGAGCCAAACGGTGTAAGGCTTGCGGGCAGTCTTTAGATTAGTAACCAGTATTCATTTCGAATAGATGCTGCAAGAACGAAGGGAGAGCCAAGGATGCCTGAAATAATGAGTAGCGTTCAAGAAATAACCTATGACGCAATAAAAATTGGTTTAGCTTCACCTGAAAAAATCAGAGAGTGGTCGAAGGGCGAAGTAAGAAAACCAGAGACGATTAATTACAGGACTTTGAAACCTGAAAAGGACGGTCTGTTTTGTGAAAGAATTTTTGGACCCAGTAAGGATTGGGAGTGCCATTGTGGTAAATATAAGAAAATCAGATATAAAGGCGTAGTTTGTGACAGATGCGGTGTTGAAGTTACCAAGGCAAGTGTACGTCGTGAAAGAATGGGACACATTGAATTAGCGGCACCGGTATCCCATATCTGGTACTTCAAGGGGATCCCCAGCCGGATGGGTTTGATTCTTGATCTGTCTCCGAGAACATTGGAGAAAGTATTATACTTTGCTTCTTATATTGTACTGGATAAGGGAACAACTGATTTACAGTATAAGCAGGTATTAAATGAGAAAGAAAAGCTGGAAGCAATTGATAAGTATGGCTATAACAGTTTCCGTCTGGGTATGGGTGCAGAGGCAATTCAGGAACTTTTACAGGCAATTAACCTTGAAAAAGAATCCAAAGAGTTAAAGCGCGGACTTAAGGACTCAACCGGACAGAAGCGTGCCAGAATTATCAAGAGGCTGGAGGTAGTGGAAGCCTTCAGAGAATCCGGTAACAAACCTGAGTGGATGATACTATCCGTAATTCCTGTTATCCCTCCGGATTTAAGACCTATGGTACAGTTGGACGGCGGACGTTTTGCGACCTCCGATATGAATGATCTGTATCGTAGAATTATTAATCGTAATAACCGTTTGAAAAGATTATTAGAATTAGGCGCTCCTGACATTATCGTTCGCAACGAGAAGAGAATGCTTCAGGAAGCGGTAGATGCTTTAATTGATAATGGAAGAAGAGGGAGACCGGTTACCGGCCCGGGAAACCGTGCGCTCAAATCTCTTTCGGATATGTTAAAAGGAAAGCAGGGACGTTTCCGTCAGAACCTTCTTGGGAAACGTGTTGACTATTCCGGACGTTCCGTTATCGTTGTAGGACCTGAACTTAAGCTATATCAGTGCGGTCTGCCAAAAGAAATGGCAATCGAATTATTTAAGCCTTTCGTTATGAAGGAGCTTGTTGCCAGAGGAACCGCGCATAATATAAAATCAGCTAAGAAAATGGTAGAAAGACTTCAGTCAGAGGTATGGGACGTATTAGAGGAGGTTATCAAAGAACATCCGGTAATGCTTAACCGTGCTCCTACCCTTCACAGACTTGGTATTCAGGCCTTTGAGCCGGTACTGGTGGAAGGTAAAGCAATCAAGCTGCACCCCCTTGTTTGTACCGCTTATAATGCGGACTTTGATGGTGACCAGATGGCGGTGCATTTACCTCTTTCTGTGGAAGCACAGGCAGAATGCCGTTTCCTTCTTCTTTCGCCAAACAATTTATTAAAGCCATCTGATGGTGCTCCTGTTACCGTTCCTTCACAGGATATGGTACTTGGTATTTATTATCTTACCATTGAAAGAGAAAAGCCGGCGGATGCTGTATTAAATTGCTACAAGAGTGTAAATGAAGCTATTTTAGCTTATGAGAATGATGCAATATCACTTCATGAGATGATTAAAATCAGAAGAACCGGAATAAACAATCATGGAGAAGAAGAGACCAAGATGATAAAATCTACGCTTGGACGCTTTATATTTAATGAGATTATTCCGCAGGATCTTGGATTTGTTGACAGAAACAAGGATGAGAATTTCTTAACACTCGAGGTTGATTTCCTGGTTGCGAAAAAGCAATTAAAACAGATTCTGGAGAAATGTATTAATAGTCATGGATCCACCGAAACTGCTGAAATTTTGGATAAAATTAAGAGCATGGGTTATAAATATTCTACCTCTGCCGCTATGACTGTTTCTATTTCCGACATGAAGGTGCCGGATGAGAAGAAGCAAATCATCGCTGATGCAGAAGCTACCGTGGAGGAAATCTCCAAAGAGTACAGACGCGGTAGAATGACAGAGGATGAAAGATATAATACCGTTATTGAGACCTGGAAAGAAGCAGATAAGGTATTGACAGATACCCTGTTAAACGGTCTGGATAAATTTAATAATATTAAGATGATGTCCGACTCCGGTGCCCGTGGTTCCGATAAGCAGATCAAACAGCTTGCCGGTATGCGTGGTTTGATGGCGGATACGTCAGGTCGAACCATTGAATTACCGATTAAGTCCAACCTTCGTGAAGGACTTGACGTTTTGGAATACTTTATTTCCGCACATGGTGCAAGAAAGGGTCTTTCGGATACTGCACTTCGTACCGCCGACTCCGGTTACCTGACACGTCGTCTGGTCGACGTATCTCAGGATTTAATTATCAGAGAAGTGGATTGCTGCGAACATGCCGGGGAAGTATCAGGTATGTGGATTAAGGCATTTACAGACGGGAAGGAAGTAATTGAAAGCCTGGAAGAAAGAATCACAGGCAGATATTCCTGTGAGACCATTTATGACCTGGATGGTAATGTCATCGTAAAAGCAAATCATATGATAACACCCAGACGTGCTGCAAGAGTTGTTGCCACAGGCACTGAAAAAGTCAAAATCCGTACCATTCTTTCCTGTAAGTCCCATATAGGCGTATGTGCAAAATGCTATGGTGCAAATATGGCGACAGGTGAAGCGGTTCAAGTGGGTGAAGCTGTCGGAATTATTGCTGCCCAGTCCATCGGTGAACCCGGTACACAGCTTACCATGCGTACGTTCCATACCGGTGGTGTTGCGGGTGATGATATTACGCAGGGTCTTCCCCGTGTCGAAGAACTTTTCGAGGCAAGAAAGCCCAAGGGACTTGCAATTATTGCTGAATTCGGCGGTGTTGTGACCATTAAGGATACCAAGAAAAAGCGTGAAGTAATCGTTACAAATAATGAAACAATGGAGTCCAAGGCTTATCTGATTCCTTACGGCTCAAGAATAAAGGTAATGGACGGTGACATCTTAGAGGCCGGTGACGAATTAACAGAAGGTAGTGTTAATCCTCATGACATCTTAAAGATCAAAGGCGTTCGCGCTGTTCAGGATTATATGATCCAGGAGGTTCAGAGAGTTTACCGTCTGCAGGGCGTTGAAATCAACGATAAGCATATTGAAGTTATTGTTCGTCAGATGTTAAAGAAAGTACGTATTGAGAATAATGGAGATACGAGCTTCCTGCCCGGTACAATGATTGATATCTTAGAGTATGAGGATGAAAATGACAGAATGACGGCTGAGGGCTTAGAACCGGCAGAAGGCAAGCAGGTAATGTTGGGTATCACGAAAGCATCCCTTGCGACCAACTCCTTCTTATCAGCAGCTTCCTTCCAGGAGACGACAAAGGTTCTGACAGAAGCAGCGATTAAGGGTAAGGTTGACCCGTTAATCGGTCTGAAAGAGAATGTTATTATTGGTAAATTAATTCCTGCCGGTACCGGTATGAAGAGATATCGTTCTGTTAAACTTGATTCCGATGTACAGGAAGAGTATATGCTGTCTGAGGAATTAGAAGGCGATGGCAGCTATCTGAGTGAATTTGATACCTTCGAGTATTCAGAAGAAGGATACTATGATGAAGAGGGCTTTGAAGAAGGCTTTGAAGAAGAGGGCCTTTTCGAAGGTGAAGACGGATATGCTGAAGTAGTCTATGATGAAGATAAATACTCCAGAAAAAGTGATCGTATGCAGCGGGAAGACAGTATCCCCGGAATAGATGACGCCCATGTCGCTTATGGCGAAAATACGCACAATGATGGTGATTATACAGAGGATGACTTTAATTTGAAGGGCATCATGGAAGATGATTATAGTGATGGACTTTAATCAGATCACCGGAAAATTTATGGTTTCGGATCAAATGGAATGATAAATGCAGGGGCTGTTGCAGACCAACGAAAGTGTTGGTGATGTAGCAGCCCTTTTTTATCGAACAGAGACCCGGACTTTCTATAAGAAGAGGTAAAAAGACCTATATAGATATAACGTTAAACCAGGAAATGTTTGTTAATATTTATGACGAATGAGGGTTGCTTTTCAGGAAGATGCATTGTAATATGTTACTATGATTTTATGGTATAGGTTTAAACTGAAGAAAGATGAGGAATGAGCATGGAATATCTTAAGAAATATGAAGAATGGATCACGAATACTTATTTCGATGAGGAAACCAGACATGAGCTGGAGACAATAAAAAATGATGACAATGAGATAAAAGAAAGATTCTTTAAGGATCTGGAGTTTGGTACCGGTGGTTTAAGAGGAATCTTAGGCGCAGGTGTAAACAGAATGAATTTATATACAGTAAGAAGGGCAACGCAGGGATTAGCCAACACGATTATGAAGCATGGAGGGCAGGCAAAGGGTGTTGCAATTGCCCACGATTCCAGAAGAATGTCTCCTGAATTTGCACTTGACAGTGCTTTATGTCTTGCTGCAAATGGCATTCATGCATATCTCTTTGAATCATTACGACCTACACCGGAGCTTTCCTTCGCAGTCAGAGAGCTTGGTTGTACGGCAGGTATTGTAATTACAGCGAGTCACAATCCGGCAGAATATAATGGTTATAAGGTATATTGGGAAGATGGTGCACAGATCACGAATCCAAAAGATGAGGAGATTATTAACGAGGTAAACGCCATTACAAACTTTGCAAATGCTAAGACAATGACGAAAGCAGAGGCCTTGGAACAGGGATTGCTTACAATCATCGGCAAAGAAATTGATGATAAATATATGAATGAGCTGAAAAAGCTTGTGATTAACCCGATCAGTGAAGAAGGAAAAGAAATTAAGATTGTATATACGCCATTACATGGAACGGGTAATCTTCCGGTAAGAAGAGTATTAAAGGAACTGGGTTTTGAGCAAGTATATGTGGTTCCGGAGCAAGAGTTACCTGATTCGGAATTCTCAACGGTTGGATACCCTAATCCGGAAGATCCAAAGGTATTTACCCTGGCAAAGAAGCTGGCCGATGAGGTTGGTGCTGATCTGATCCTTGCGACAGATCCTGATGCGGATCGTCTTGGAATTATGGTAAGAGATGAAAAGGGAGAGTTCATTTTATTTAATGGTAACATGACAGGAGCTCTCATCGCAGAGTACGAATTCTCACAGAAAGCAGAACAGGGAATTCTTCCAAAGAACGCTGCTTTAATTAAGACGATTGTTACAGGTAATATTTCAGATAAGATTGCTGAATTTTATAATGCCAGACTGATTGAAGTATTGACCGGGTTTAAATACATCGGCGAGCAGATTAAGTTATTTGAACAGACCGGTTCCAATGAATATATCTTTGGTTACGAAGAAAGCTATGGATGCCTGGTAGGAACCCATGCAAGAGATAAGGATGCCGTGGTTGCGGTTATGTGCTTATGTGAAGCAGCCGCCTATTATAAGTCCAAGGGGATCAGCCTTTATGATCAAATGAATCAAATATATAAAAAATACGGTTACTTTAAAGAAGATCTGGTATCTGTAACCCTAAAGGGTATTGAGGGCATGGAGAAGATTAAGGAAATCATGAAGCGTTATCGTGCTCATCCGCCGAAAACTGCCGGGGACTATCAGGTTCTTAAAGTTAGAGATTATCAAAAAGATACCGTTACTGATATGAAGACAGGAACGGTTATTCCTACAGGCCTCCCAAAATCGGATGTTCTTTACTTCGATTTGAATGACAATGCCTGGTGCGCAGTAAGACCTTCCGGTACCGAACCGAAGATCAAATTCTATTTTGGGGTCAAAGGAAGTACGATGGATGATGCGCAGGAGAAGTTAACAAAGTTAATGAAGGACGATGTATTCAAGGTAAACTAAATAGAACAATCTTAGTATAGGGCTATTGGTAGAACTATATTATGTAAATGATGAAAAGTCAGGTGCAGTAAAGATCATTGTCTTTTGGCGGACAGTTTTGCTATAAAAGCCTTGCCAAAGGAGAAAGATGGAGCTGTAACTGACTTTATCTATAGGAATCACATTTCCAGAATCTCATCTTCGTATGCTGTGTTGAGGTCGCAACCGATGCAGCCGTGGGTGTGGATGTCAACAAGGCCTGGGATGATTAATTATCCCTGCAATCAATGAAGATGTCATCTGACATATTCCGGTTTTTCTGCTAATACTCCGCACGATAAAATCTGTATTTTAATTGGTCCATTAAAATCATAATTTTTCTCCTGTTTGTAAGCTGTGTTACCAAATCAGAATTGGTGGACTTCTGGTATAATTTCATGCATTAGAATGAAAAATATTTCCGGAAATATGTATTAAAATATAAAATATAAAGATTTATAGGAAAAAACAGTTGACATTAATAGATAAAGTTGTATAATTAAGAAAAAATAAAAAAAATTTTCATTATAAAATAAAAAATATTTTCAAATAAGAAAGGTGAATACAGTGGAAAAGGATATTCGAATAATCGATGTCAATATGAAGGAGAATGAACGAATAAGTTGCGAGGATATTAGCTGGCACCTTCCTTATGAAGCGCCTTTTCGCCTTAGCGGTTTTGCCTTCTTCGAAGAGGATAGAATTTATAGAAGATTACCCGGTAAGAAGAGGGAGCTTTTTGAGCAGGTCAATCCGAATCTTAATATGTTATCCGAGAATACAGCCGGAGGTCAGATTGCATTTCGAACCAATGCTTCCCGTATCTTACTGAAGGTTTCGTTAAAAGGCATACATAATATGGTGAATATGACTGCCGTAGGACAATGTGGATTTGACTGCTATCTTGGGCAGCGGGGTGAGAGATACAAATTCTATGGTATTACACGTTTTGATATCAGCCGGAAGGAATACCTTTGTGAGGTAGTATCCGGACTACCGGAGCATGAAATTCGAGAGGTGCTCTTAAATTTTCCATTATATGAGGGAGTTGATCAGGTGTTAATCGGTCTTGATCAGAATGCCGGGATCTTAGAACCGCAACCTTATGAGGATGCTAAGAAGATTGTATTTTACGGAACATCAATAACGCAAGGCGGATGTGCATCAAGACCGGGACTGGCCTATCCCAATATTTTGAGCAGGTGGCTGAATAGAGAATGTATTAATCTTGGCTTTTCCGCCAATGGACTCGGAGAACCTGAGATGGCAGAAGTAATTGCAGAAATGGAAGATCTCTCCTTGGTGGTATTGGACTATGAGGCCAATTCGGCAACCAATGGCAGGTTATTTGCCTCACTGAATAATTTCATTGAGATAATCAGGAGAAAACAGCCTCAAATCCCCATATTAGTATTGTCAAGAGTACAATACCTTCCGGACTGCTATGATAAAAAACTCATGGATAACAGAGAGAGTTATCGAAACTTTCAAAAGACTGTGGTTTTGGAACGAAGAAAAGCAGGAGATGAAAACTTACATTTTCTGAACGGAAATGATTTATGGGATGAGTCTTTCGACGAATATACAGTAGATGGAATACACCCGACGGATTTAGGTTTTTGGAAAATGGCAGAAGGACTTCTTCCGGTATTACAAGGGTTATTATAAGGATACGGCATTTGCAGCATGGAGGATTACTATGTTAAATATAAATTTGAATTCCTTAAGTTCTGATATGGTCGCTGCAATGAAAGAACTGCAGAAAAATATAGGATTTGTAATATCGGATCAGGGGATTCCTGTTAAGATAGCAACTATAGATCAGGGGTTCACCGTAAATAGAGATCACGGAGGGATACTGCTTCAATATAGTACATTAAATACATTATATCGTGGAATTCTATTAATGACAGCCAATGAAAACCTGGAGAATTATAATATTCATCAGGAATGTTATTTTCAGGACTTTGGTATTCTGGTTGATTTGTCAAGGAATGCGGTCTTAAACATGGATACCCTGAAGGACTTAATCAGGCATCTTGCATTATTGGGATATCAATCTTTGCAGTTGTATACGGAAGATACGCTGGTAATTGAGGAAGAGGAATATTTTGGGTATATGAGAGGCGCACTAAAAGGCGAGGAGATTCAGGAGCTGGATCGTTACAGTAAATCCTTTGGTATCGAACTTATTCCCTGTATTCAATGTCTTGCCCATCTTCAACAGATTCAAAGATACGAACGATATGAAAAGATGATAGATACGCAGGACATCCTTCTTGTTGGAGAAGAAAGAACCTATGAGCTGCTGGAGCATATCCTTCAGACAATAGCTCATAATTTTAGCAGCAGACAAATCAATATCGGAATGGATGAAGCCCATATGATTGGATTGGGCAAATATCTGGATCGTCATGGTTATGAAAATCGCTTTGAAATTATGTTGAAGCACCTGGATAGAGTGAAGCTTCTCTGCATTAAATATGGTTTTGAACCAAGAATGTGGAGTGATATGTTTTTTCGTCTGATCTATGGCGGAGACTATTACAACAATAAGGATACTTCCCATAGCGGAGAGATTTTCAGCAAGATACCAAAAGATATTAAATTGATTTATTGGGACTATTACTCCTGTGATTATAATCGGTATGCAGATAATCTGGCAAAGCACCTGAATATTACGGACAATGTAGGGTTTGCCGGAGGAGCGTGGAAATGGACCGGCTTTGCTCCGGACAATAATTTCAGTATCAAAACCGGAGAAGCTGCTGTGAAAGCCTGCAGGGACAATCACATTAACAGCTTTGTATTAACCTGTTGGGGGGATAACGGAGCAGAGGCAAGTATTTACTCAATTCTACCGTCCATTTATTTCTACGCGGAATCGGTATATACTGACCGGATGAATAAAGAGTGCTTTCAAACACTTACCGGAATGGCTTTTCATGATTTCATGCTGATGGATCTTCCGAATGGATTAGTGAAAAAGGAGCAGGAACATAATAATGCAAGTAAATTCTTTCTCTATAACGATCTTTTGATAGGAACCTTTGATTCGCTGGCCTCACCGCAGTTAAGGAATATGTATGAAACCTATACAGAAATGTTAAAGCAAATTGTATCGGCAGCCGGAAGGTATGGGTATCTGTTTGAAACGATGCAGCAGCTTTGCAGTGTCCTGGCAATTAAGGTAAATCTGGGGAATGAAATGAAAGAAGCCTATGATGATAAGAACCTTAATCAGTTACGATACATAGAGGAGGTAGTCCTTCCGGAGTTATTAAAACGATATGAGGCTCTATATCAGAGCTTTTGCAAACAGTGGCATAAAGAGAATAAATCGTTTGGATTTGAAGTTCAGTGTATCAGGTTTGGCGGATTGAAAATTAGAGCACAATACGTGATGGGGCAGCTGAGTAATTACATTGAGGGAAGAATTGCAAAGATCGAAGAACTGGAGGAGGTTAGAAAACCTTTTGCATATTTTGAGAACAACAATCCCGGCACGTTAAATTATAATCTCTGGAGTGATACGGTATCTCCCGGAGTTATCTAATATACATACTTCAAAGGAGAAGTGATGAACTGGGTTATAGTTATTGTAAGCTGGTAATTCCACAAAGAACTGCAGTCTTTGAGGATATTCGCCGCCTTTGCGATAATTAAACATAAAAAGAAAGTGGAGGTATGTAGATGAAAAGGAAATTATCAACGACGCTGGCATTGATATTGTTATTATTGACAGTAATGACTGCGGCAGGCTGTAACAAAAAGACGGATGATACGGAGAAGTCCGCCGCACCCACAGAGGCTGCGAAAGTAGAAGATGTTACGGTAAATGAAAAAACACTGGCAGATTATGATAAGGTAAACGCATTTAAATATTTTAATATTGCTACCGGTGTTGAGACGAATGATTTAAACAACAGCGCATCAGCAAACCTGGTAAAAGAATATACCGGTTATGATGTAACTTATGATCAGGCTCCTGCGGATCCGTCAGATGCGGTAACTGCGATTACGAATATTTTCATGCTTAAATCAGACTATCAGGCGGTAAAAGTATCTAAGGCACAATTTTATACCTTATTACAATCCGGTGCCTTAAAGGACATTACAGAGTATGTAGATGCATCAACCAATCTGAAAGAGCAAATTGATCCATTCGGTTGGGAAACCGCAAAAAAAGATGGTAAAATCTATGGAATTCCTCAAAAAAGTGCAAGAAAGGCTGCAAACACAGCAATTGCATTCCGCCTTGATTGGTTGAATGAATATAATGAAGCAAATCCGGAAACGCAAATAGCAGTTCCTTCGGAAGAAAATAATTATTCTATGACAACCTCTGAGTTCAAAACAATGTTAACTTTCTTTGCTACGAAAGTACCAAAGGGTGGTAAAGCTATGGCTGTGGACACCAACAGTGTATTCATCGAGAATATCCTTCCGGCCTTTGGTGTCTATCAGGAATGGGCAGACGTTAGCGGTGAACTTCAGTATGTTATTAACCAACCTGGATTTGAAGACTATATGAAATATATGGAAGATCTATTTGACAGTGATTTAATTCAGTATGCGGCCACAGCCAATGATTCCGGTGCGGTGAAATCTCTTCAGGCAAAAACAAGTGGTGCAGGTAGAGTTGCTCATTGGAATGCAGCTACGATAGAAGCAACGGAAACACAGACAACGGATCCGAATATATCTTACATTCAGGCGCTGGTACCGGATAGCAATAAAGGGGATGCTTCTGCAGTTCGCACCTTTGCAGGAGAGGGATATTCCTTTTATACGGTGTTACCGAATTATGCAACCGATGAACAGGCAGCTGCTGTAGTAGACTGGGTTGATAAGAAGCTGGATCAAGACTTCTTCTTAAAGCTTACCATAGGAACCGAAGGAGAAACCTTTAAAATGGTAGGAGAGGACTACTATCCAATTCTTCCTGCATTTGATGAACAGCAGAGCCTGGCGGATAAATTCATGGACGGATCAAGAGAATCTGATTACTCCAAGTATTGGATGTGCCGTACCAGAAAAACAGAGGCCCAGGATAAGATGTTTACAATTGCTAATTATAACATCGATAAGACAGGCGTTCTTAATCCTATCTCAGTTATGCCTCCGGTAATTGAGTATGATACTTATTACAGTGGTACAAGTATGTCGGTGATCGAAGCGATTGTAACTGGTATGTATCAGAAGGGTGTTACAAAATCATTGGATGAGCTGAAAGCGGTATTCACATCCGCGAATGGACAAGACATAACCACAGGTGTAAATGGATGGTATAGCGCCTGGAGTGCAAAGGATTCCTTTAATGCAGTAAAACCCAGATAACAGCAAATGCAATACGGGAATTGAAACAGAGGGGTGTCGGAAAAGACAGTTCCGGCATCCCATGATGAAAAACCTGCTCTAGTGCAGAAGGATACCATATTGATCACAGATATCGTTATTTACGCCAACATACGTAATTAACAAGTTGTCAGATGTTGTTCATTACGTATGTTGGTGTCAATCCATATTATGGTTTTTACTAGAACTTAGCAGCAGAAAATGGAGGGTCACATCGTTTGAAAAGTAAAAAGGAAAATGCGAAGAAAGAAAACTTTCGATACCAGATGAAAAGGAACGGAAATTTATTTATTTTTTACCTTCCTGCAGTGTTTTTTGCCATATTATTTTCTTATGTTCCTATGATGGGATTGGTAATGGCCTTTAAAGAGAATCCGAATTTGTTTGGTGCAAGCTCTGCCATTGCGGGTATTTTGGAGGCCAAGTGGGTAGGATTTGATAATTTTGAGAAAATATTCAGTCAACCGCAAGTGCTGCATGCACTTCGTAATACGTTAATTATTAGTATGCTTAAAATAGTAATCATCTTTCCGATTCCCATTTGTCTGGCTATTATGTTAAATGAGATGAGAACGAAGATTTTTAGGAAAACAATGGAAATAACCATGTATTTACCTTATTTCTTATCCTGGGCTACCATCGGAGGCATCTTTATTGCTATATTGAGCAAAGAGACAGGTTTGGTTAACAATATCCTGGAATGGCTGGGACATGAAAGAATACCGTTTATTACAAGCAATGCTACGTTTCCGGCTGTGTTGGTAACTACCTCAGCCTGGAAGGATGTTGGCTGGAGCACGATTACCTATATGGCAGCGATAACAGCATTGGACAGAAATCAGCTGGAGGCAGCCAAAATTGACGGAGCGACTAAGCTTCAACAGATTAAATACATCACACTACCGGGAATTATGCCGGTGGTGGTTGTTATGTTGATTTTAAGAATTGGAGCGATTATGAACGCCGGCTTCGAACAAGTCTTTGTCATGTATTCTCCGTTCGTTCAGGAATCCGGTGATATCTTAGGAACCTATGTGTACCGTCTGATCAGACAGTCCTCCTTAATTCCTCAGTATTCGCTGTCAACGGCAGTTGATTTCTTTAACTCCATTGTCGCTTTTATCCTGGTGATATCCGGCAACCTGATTTCGAAAAAATTTCTGAAAAAGAGTATATGGTAAAGGAGAGTGAGATAGATGGAGAAAAGTAAAAAAATTAGATCTCAAAAAAAGCTGCAGGGTAAATTGCTTCATATAATCGTTCTTTGTTCGGTTGTCGCTTCCTTGGGCATACTACTGGAAGAGGTCATCTATGCAAAGCTCAAGCCTGAAACATTGCGGGTTCTGGATCTTCTATACATAATTCTATGGGGTATCCTGGTGCTGGAGAATTTAAGCCGCCTATTGCATATGAAAAAAAAGCAGGATATTCAGGAATACCTCAAATTTAATAAGGCAGAAATCATCTATCTGCTTCTTTCCATTGTGGTGGTGCCTTTGTCGTTAGTACAGCCTCTGCTTTATACTGCCAGATGGATTGTTCTTTTAAAGCTGCCAAATGCCCTGAGTAGATTCAATGATGAGAATGTATTTCAGGTTATTGCCAATATGGTGGCAGTCCTGATGATTTTATTTTTTGTGCTGCCGTTTCTAAACGTAATTGCAGTAAGCTTATCCTCACCGGGACAAATCATTAATATATTCCCCAAGAATATTAATTTCTTTTCCCTTGACTATGTAATACATGACGCTAAATTCTTAAAATCTTTCATTAATTCCATATTTATTACGGTCGTGGGAACCTTGATTTCCGTATTATCCATGACAATGGCGGCTTATCCCTTGTCAAAGCCGAACATGCCGCTTCGTAAAACCGTATTAATATTCTTTATGATTGTAATGTTGTTTTCCGGCGGTATCGCACCGAATATACTGGTTGTAAATGCACTGGGACTAACGGATACTATTTGGGCACTGATTTTTCCGTCGGTGGTCATTGTATATTATCTGCTTTTAATTAAAGGATTTTTTGAGAGTATTCCTCTGGAACTGGAAGAATCAGCAAAACTGGACGGAGCCAATAATTTTGTCATTTTATTTAAAATATTCATTCCCATGTCAGCTCCAATGATTGTAACTGTTTCCTTTTTCACTATTATTTATTACTGGAATAATATCAATAACTCAATTTTGTATATTACCTCTAATCAGAGTATTTATCCTGTGCCCATGTATATTAAGAACTTTCTGAGCAGGGATCCGATGGATATCGCGCAGTCCATGCCGCAGCTGCTGCCTTATTGGGATAATATTAAAATGGGATATATATTAGTATCTATTATACCAATATTATGCGCATATCCGCTTATCTTCAAATATTTAAAAAATGATGTATCTGCCGGTGCAGTAAAGGGGTGATGAACATGAGCGAACAAATAAAGTATGAGATAGCTGTGATAGGTGGTAGTTTGGGTGGCGTGCAAGCAGCACTCAGTGCACTAAAAAAAGGAAAGAGAGTCTATCTGTGCGAGCAGACAGATTGGGTAGGCGGTCAGCTTACTACCCAGGCTGTACCACCGGATGAACACAAGTGGATTGAGAAATTCGGTGCCACAAAGAGTTATCTTGAGTTTCGACGGCAGGTAAGAGACCATTACAGAAACCTGCCAAATATTAGTGAGGAGATCAAGGAGAAGGAATGCTTTTGTCCGGGTAATTCCTGGGTATCCAGGATTGCACATGAGCCCAAGGTTGCTCTTCGCATTCTGAATTCCTATCTTTCTCCTTATATTGAGTCCGGATTGCTTACCATTGATTATGATACCGTACCGGTTGATAGTGAAGTGGCAGCTGATGTAATTACTTCGGTAACGGTTAAAAATATAGTAAATGGGACAGCAAAGCGGATAGAAGCCAAATATTATCTGGACGCCACGGATTGCGGTGATCTGCTGCCTGTGGTAAAAGCAGAATACCGGACAGGAGCAGAAGGGAAAGAGGAGACAGGTGAGCTGCATGCTCCGGACAAAGCAAATCCCTATGATATGCAGCCCATTACCTGGGTGGCGGCATTGGAGCTAAATCCGGAGGAGCCCTGCACAATAGAGAAGCCCGATCAATACGATTATTTTCACGGGTTAGGGGTGTCCTATGATGATAATAAGCTGTTTAGCTGGTATGCACCCGATGCAATTACCGGAAAAAAGGTTCTGTTTTCCATGTTTGACAAGGATCTGAATGAAAATTCTCTGGGACTATGGAGCTATCGCAGAATTATTGATCCTAAAAATTATAAAGATTCCTCTGTTAAAGAAGTCTCATTAATTAATATTCCTCAGAATGATTTTGCCCTAGGTAATATCTATGAGGATGAGGAAGCCCAACGTAATCTTGAATTAGCAAGACAACAGACCCTGTGTCTTGTATACTGGCTTCAAAATGATGCTCCAAGAGCAGATGGAGGAAAAGGATATCCTGTCAGATTACGGCCTGATATTATGGGCAGCGAGGATGGTCTGGCCAAAGCACCGTATATCCGTGAATCGAGAAGAATCATAGCAAAAAAGACAATCTGTGAACAGGATGTGAGCAGACGGTTTCAGAATACGCCACCTACCTGTGAAGATTCTGTAGGCATTGGCCATTATGCCGTTGATATCCATATGACGACGAAAACCAATACATTTTTATATGATGCTACGTATCCCTTTGAGATACCGCTGTCAGCCATGCTTCCGATCCGGTTGAAAAATCTTCTTCCTGCCTGCAAGAATATTGGCTGTACCCATCTTACCAATGGCTGCTACCGCCTTCACCCGGTGGAATGGAATGTCGGTGAAGTGGCAGGATATCTGGCCGCTTATGCATTGGATCAGGGTGTCTATCCGGAGGAAGTATACAATACAAACTTGAAGGAATTTCAGAGCATGTTGGTTGAACAAGGGATAGCTCTGCATTGGGATTATACGAAAATGGAGATTTAACATATGAATAAAGTTGTCCTATTACCACTTGATGAACGCCCCTGTAATTATGAGTTTCCCCAAATGCTGTTTCACAATGAGCAGTTTCAGATGGTGAGACCCTTAGCGTTAGGAGACAAAAAGCAGCCGGCTGATGCTTCCAAAATACTTTCATTTCTAAGAAGCAGCTGTAAGGATGCGGACTATCTTGTATTGTCCATGGACATGCTCCTGTACGGAGGATTAATTCCATCCCGTTTGCACCAGCTCGATGAGCCTGTGGTACAACAAAGGCTGGATTTCATCAGGGAACTAAAGCAGACGAATCGTAAGCTGAAGATATACGCCTTTCAATGTATTATGAGATGTCCCAAATATTCTTCTTCTGATGAAGAACCGGATTATTATGAGATATGTGGAGCAGAAATACATAAAATCGGAGTTTATAGACATAAGATGAAGCTGGGAATGGAAAAACAGGAAAAGCTTAACTATCTTTATGATACGGTGAATCCGGAATATTTAAAGGACTATCTGGATAGAAGAAGTTTTAATATGAAACTCAATTTACAAACCATGGAGTATGTAAAGGAGGGGTTCATTGATTTGTTAATCCTTCCCCAGGATGACTCTGCACAATATGGGTTTACGGCCATGGATCAGGAAGTGATATATCAGAAGCTGACCTCATTACAATTACAGGACAAAGTTTATATGTATCCGGGTGCAGATGAGCTTGCCCTAACGATATTAAGCAGAGTGATGAATGAGATTAATCGTAACGTACCCGGAGTATATATCAAATATGCAGCCATTAAGGCACCCTATATGATACCTGCTTATGAGGATAGACCGTTAGGGGAAACTCTGAAATATCATATCATGGCTGCCGGCTGTTGTCAGGTTGCCGCGGAGTCGGAGGCGGATATCATTCTGGCTGTAACAGCACCGGCCAACAAAATGGAGGAAGCGACCAATCAGCCGGCAGGGAATGCGGATTACAGAGTGGAGAGAAATCTTACCGAATTGGTCTATTATATGGAGCATATGATAAAGCTTGGAAAAATTGTCACGATTGGGGACAATGCCTATGCCAATGGTGCTGACCTGGAATTAATCGGAATGCTCAACAACAGAGGGTTGTTGATGAAAGTGGCAGGGTATGCAGGATGGAATACATCCTCCAACACCATCGGTACTGCGGTTGCCCAGGGAGTGCAATATTATTGCTGCGGTAAATCCACGGCGCATAGGGATTTTCTGGCTTTACGTTATGTTGAGGATGCCGGTTATTGCTCCGTTGTAAGAAAATATATGAAAGAATATGAACTGACAAGCCTTGGCATGAATAATTTTGATGTAAAGGAAGCAAAAGGAATCGTCAGTAGCAGGGTTCATGAACTTCTGTGTAAATTCGTTGAAGATTATCTCCCTGCAGAGGCAGAGCATATAGAGATTGTTTCGGTAGTCATGCCATGGAGAAGAATGTTTGAGGTAGGGGTAAAGGTACGATTCAAAGGTAATCGTTTGTAGCACAAGGCCACCCACGTATCGGTGGGAGGGGACAGTAATATAAAAGAATACGGAAGTTTGATTGCAAAATATTATGTTGTTAAATATTAGTAACACGTGTAAAATAATTAAGGATGGGGAGTATGCATCTGTACTGGAGGAAAGATAGATGAATAGAAACGAAGATGTTTTAGAGAAACTGAAGGGTGGACTGATAGTTTCATGTCAGGCACTGAGGGATGAACCGCTTTATAGCTCATTTATAATGTCGAAAATGGCATATGCTGCACAATTGGGTGGAGCCAGTGGAATTCGTGCCAATACTCCAGAAGATATCATCAAAATAAAAGAACAAGTTGATTTACCCATCATCGGTTTATATAAAAAGGATTATTCAGATAGTCAGGTGTATATCACTCCGACGGAAGATGAAATAGACGCACTGGTATTAAGCAGGGCGGATATCATTGCAACAGATGCGACGAACCGCCTTCGTCCCAACGGAGAAAGCCTGGATGAATTCTTTCTCAAAATCCGAAAAAAGTATCCCGACCAGCTGTTTATGGCGGATTGCTCAACGCTTGAGGAAGCACTTCATGCTCAGGCTATCGGCTTTGATCTTGTTGGCACAACCTTAAACGGATATACGGAAATGACAAAAAATGAGGTGATTCCAAATTACCGATTGATTGAAAGCTTAACAGAGGCTTTAAAGATTCCGGTGTTTGCGGAAGGCGGGATATGGACCCCGGAGCAGCTAAAGGCTGCGATGGAATGCGGTGTTTTTGCTGCAGTGGTAGGAACGGCAATAACCAGACCGATGGATATTACAAAACGTTTTGTGAAAGCAATCACATACGATAAAATGAAGATATAGGAGCTGAGTGTATGAATGGTATCATATCAAGTATCGAAGTGAACTACAGCCGGTTTACAAAGTCAGAAAAGATTGTTGCCGATTTTATTTTTGAGAATCCGCAAAGGGTGTTATATACCTCAATCACTGATCTGGCCGAGATGTGTGGTGTTGGCGATACTACTGTATTCCGGTTTTGCAAAGCATTAAAGCTAAATGGTTATCAGGAATTTAAAATGCTGCTGGCCCAGGATATCTCCAATAAGGATGAAAAAGGGAATGCGATCGTCGGTTCGATTGACTTGGAAGATGATATTAAGACCATCTGCAAAAAGGCATTGACGACGAATATTGCAGCATTGAATGAAACTTTTGAGGTCCTGGATTTTGCTTCTGTTACAAAAGCTGTGGATTTAATCTCGGCGGCAAAGCGCATCCATTTCTTCGGGATGGGATCCTCCGGTGTGATTGCGCTGGAGGCCAAGCAGAAGTTCATGAGAATTTTGCCTAATGTGGAATTTGTATCTGATTGCCATATGCAGCATATGGCGGCCTCTTTACTTGATAGCAGGGATTTGGCCATCATGATTTCATATTCCGGTTCGACGAAGGATATGATCGAAGTTCATAAGATGGCGAAGAAAAACGGCTGCAAATCAATTTGTATTACCAGATTTGCAAAATCAGCACTGACAAGTATGGCTGATGTGGTATTACTTTGTGGCTCTAATGAAGGCCCTCTGGATGGGGGAGCATCATCTACCTCCATTGTCCAGCTTTACCTGATTGATATCTTATATCTGCAATATTTTATGAAACACTATAACCAGTCAAAGGATAATAAGGCTCGAACAACAGAGTCGATATCCTCCAAATTATTATAAACATAGGGTATGTCCGCATATTTTAGAAAGGAATCAGACCATGAACCATAAAATGGGTATATTGTCTATTGAAACATCTTTTAACTATGATTTTAGCAGCCAGGGCCCATCGATAGAAATTGATGATATTAATCCGTCGGATATGTTAAGGAATATGGATAGAACGAATGCGGTTTTTCTCTTTACAGAGGAGAACCGTGTTTATTTTAATGAAGCAGCCATCAAACATGGGGTTGCTGTCAGCGTCGCATCGAATATGATGATTGTACAGATAGCCAATGGATTGGAAAAGGGAGCGGCAGAGCCTGCTTTTGAGGAGACTACGGAGTTAATCGTACCGGCGGGTGGATTTGTTGTACTTGCAATGGATGAGGATTATCACGGTCTTGGTCTAAGGAAGTTCTTTGCCAGACATTGTAAGGTGGGAGATCTGGTAAAGCTGAAGATGAATGGCAGCAGTGTAAATCTTATGGAAGCTTTAAATCAGTCGGAATGTATTTCATACAGACCACACCTCATATTGGAGAGTAAAGAGATGGCTACAACCTATCATGGTAAAATGACGCTAGAAGGAAGTGTGAGGGGAATTAAACCGGATACCGATCTCAGCCTTTTGATTAGAGGATATGAACCGGATCATAAACTGAGGACACAGATGCGCTTTGCTGTCAATTCCGATGGAGGAGAACAGTCCTTTGCTTATGAGGTTGAATTAGCAAAGGGAGTGAATTATATTGATGTACTGCTTTTGATAGATGCATGTGAAGCAGAGGATACCAAGAAGCAACTGGTACGATACTGTAAGGCCGGGAATGCAGGATGCAATAAACGGATGATAATGTGGATTGAACAATACGTTAATGTCGAAACGCTGAACAGTACGGAAAAGATAGAAGAGATGATGAAGAAAGCCAGGGAAGCAAGGATTACGGATCTTGCTGTGGATGTGAAAGGTTGTGAAGGATATGTTTCTTATCGAAAATCCACACTCAGCCATACCCCCTATCTCACAGAGACTACAAACCCGCTAAAACGATGTCATATGGAAATTGATCTTCTCGGTGAATTGATCCGTATCGCACATTATTATGGAATCAGAGTCCTGGCAAGTTTTAACTTTTTTGCGGAGGGTGTCATTAGAACGAAGGATTATGCCATAAAGGTTCCCACACTGCATCCGGATTGGGCTGAAAGGTTGTATGCGCCGGAGGATGGAGGAAGAATACAAAGTGTTCTCGATACAAACAGGGAAGCATCTATCTTATATGTCAATCCGGCAGAGAAAGAGGTACAGGAGCTTCAGATCAATCGGGTGAAGGAGGTTCTTATGAACTATGATGTTGATGGTATTGTAATGGATCGTACCAGATATGATCATCAGTATGCAGATTTCAGCCAGACTTCCAGAGTACAATTCGAGGAATATTTGAAGATTAGGAACAAATCTCTTGGGAATTGGCCGGAAGATATTTATCATTTTACAAAGGATGGTACCATGTGTTTGGGAGGGTTGTATTACGAATGGCTGACTTTTCGAAGTTCGGTAATCCAGGAATTCTCCGGTCAATTAAGAAAACAGGTTGATCTTTTTTCGAAACAGAAGGGTAGAGTTATTGAACTATCGGCTTACGTCGGTTCCTGGTACGAAACCTACTATCAGAATGGAGTGAACTGGGCTTCAAGAAGTTTTATCTATGATAGAAGGCTGAAGTTTCCGAATAGTGACTTGTATACAGAAGAATACAGCCAGACAAGCTATCTGGGCAATTTAGATTTTCTGATGATAGGATGCTATTATGAAACTGCAGATGAGATTGGAAAATACATGACCCTGGGTAATATCTTATCTGATCATGAAGTGCCGATCATAGGAGGCTTAAGCCTTCCTTCCCTAAATAATTCGAAGGCCCTTGGAGATGGTTTAAACCAAGTATACCATTATGGAGACGGAGCCATGTTGTTTGATCTGTGCTATACGAATTGGGAGGTTTTAAAGGCTGGTTACGAATGGTTGTAATGGAAGTTTAGCCGCAGATGCTTATGAGGAAAGTAATGACTCAGAAGTATCTGCGGCTTTTCTGCGATGGAAAATATCTCGTTAAGGGAATGGATTATTTCATTTAGTTTTCCTTCGATGTTGTTTCTGATTTTAGGGTATTCTTAATTGTAGCGAGCATTCCATAGATACCGGCCTGATTGCCCAGTGAAGCTCTCCGCAGGGTAACATTCTTGAATTGATCCATCACCTGGTGATGCAATTTGCTTTGAAGTTTGGGCAGAAAACTGCTTTGATCCATAATACCTCCTCCTAATACAATTAAGGAAGGATTAAAAATATGTGTGATAATTACTAACCCATGGACGATCTCGGTAAGCCAATCCTCAATCAGGGAGTCCAACTTTGGATCATCTGCCTGTGCTTTGGAAAAAATGGATCGTCCATCCATTAAATCCGGATATACTTCGCGTACCTTATGAATCAGAGCCGTTGTTGATGCGTATCTTTCATAGCAGCCCCGATTCCTGCAGGTGCACAAAAGTCCCGATGGGTGGGTTGGAATATGTCCCATCTCACCGGCAATTCCAAGAGAGCCTCGATATAGTTTTCTGTCAATCACGATAGCTCCGCCGACTCCTGTGCCATAGGTCAGACAGATAAAGTCTTTTTGGTCGGTACAAGAGCCGTAATACGCCTCACCTAAAGCAGCTGCATTGACATCATTTTCTATGAATACAGGAACATGATAGGCATCCTCTAATAATTTCTTTAACTCGGTGCCGGCATATCCCGGAACATTATCACATGCCCCAATAATAACGCCATTTACGGCATCAACCTGACCGGTGGTACTAATCCCAAGATAATCATAGGTATCGTATTCTGAGATGCATTGATGGATACACTGAAGCATACTGTCCTTGCCAAGGTTTCCGTTAGAGGGGGTCTCCCCTGAGCGTATGATGCAATCGTTATCAAACAACGCGGATTTAATGGATGTTCCTCCGATATCCAGTGCAAGTATTTTCATAAAACCTCCTAATTCCCAAGGTGGTATCCATGGGATTTTCTGATGTGATCGAATTCGATCAGAATGTGTCTGATTTAATTCAGAATGTATTTGAATTCGATCAGATTGTGTTCTGAAAGGATAATAGAATTATTATAAGCCTAAAGACGCTCATTTTCAATGTAAAATGGAAAATAATTTTATTTACTTATAAAATAATCGTACTATAAAAAAAATAATTTTCAGAATCACAAGGAGATAACAGGAGTAATAAGAATATTTCTGTTTTACTCCTGTCTGATTAGGAGAGAGCGCATTCACTGCACCATCGAATACGCTGCCGGAGGAAATTCCCTCTGTCATTTTTCCTTGCTGGGACTTTCCCAGTCAGTGATATACCCTTTCATTGCGGCAATCAGATCATCAGAAGCTAATTTGCTCTCAGGAAATTCATATAAATGTAATCGTTGTGAAGGCTTTTCATCGGCATTATCATACTTTTCAAGTACTAAAGAATACAAATTAATGGGAATGGAATGGTTTTTCATTATCTTGTCCAATTCAAGTAATCGTTTTGCCATTTCTTCATAGGTAAGTTGTGTGGCAGAGGTATAGACGGATAACTGCGTGGTTAACGGAGGGTTTGTTACATCCAGCTTCATATCAAGGGTGAGATTTGTGAATTCCGCCTCTTTTGTGTAATCCGCAAGCACCATAGAGGTCTCATAAGGAAACTCTTTTGCCAAGATGGCTTCAACCACCTCCTCAAATTCACTCTGCAGCCTTCGGTAGGTGGTAAAGCAATTGGCCACTTCATATTCATAGTCATCATTTATCCTTCCTCCGGAATAAGAGACGTAAAAGTTGGTGTCCATACTTGTCTTTGATGCAATCCGGCATCCGTAACCGGATATTTTAAAGTTATAGGATGCTTTTGATATGGTCAGATCCATCTGCGGGTAGGTATCTTTGACATAAGTTTTTATTTTAGATGTGGCAATGGCTGACGAGATAGGATTTCCCATAAATGCATTTGCAAAGGTTAAGATAAAACCGATTAATGCAAAGGCAAATAGGGCGGCAGCGATTCGTAACATAATTTTTTTCATAGTAACCCTCTTTCCGCGCTGTTTTCGCGCATTTTATGCGCAACACAGGATATTTTTTTGCGCATTTGAAGTTTGTGTCCTATCAATTCTGCTGATCAGTTTTTTTGTGAAATGCATATCGCAACAGTTCCCCGATCAATACGCCCAGAAGAACAAGAAAACTATAGATCAGGGTAAAAAACAGAGGTAACCCAAATAGCTGAGGAGACAGGGAACGGCTTTCCAGAATATATTTCACGAGCATCCAGAAGTATGATAATATAAATACACCTGCCACAATAAGATACCAGCGTTTTCTAAGGAGCAAATAACCGATGGCACCCAGCAGCGGCATAAGAATTATGTTATAAAACATACCCATGGAATCCGATAAATAGACTCCGGCAAAGGCACCGCAAAGCAACAGGAAAATTCCGCAAAAGAATAATTTATTCCTGATACGGACGATTGTTTTTATATCATCTGCTTCACTCAGTCTGGGCGCCTCATAATGCTCATAGACATTACGGCAGCTTTCACAGCCTTCCAGATGCAGAAGTACCAGCTCTTTACTGTCATTACTGGCTATATTATCCCTGACCAAAGGAAGCAGATCCAAACAAACGTCACAGGATATTGGAGAATTATTTTGGTTCATAAGTATCCCTCCTCTTCTAAAATTGATCTCAGCCATTGTTTGGTTCGAAATTCTATAACCCTTGCCGAACTTTCACTGATCATTAATTGTTCTGATATCAGGCTGTAGGAAATCCCATTTACCCGCATGACGAAAACCTGTCTTGTTTTTTCGTCCTTTTGATACAGCAGTTCTTTTAAACGAAGCACTGCCTGTTTCGAAATATAGTGATCTTCCGCACAATCTCTTACATAAATGCTTAAAAGATCATCATAGCTGATGGTTTTTATACTGCTTCGCAGATGCTGCAGCCATGTATACCTGGCAATTGAGCATAGCCAGGTCTTTACAGAAGACTTTCCCTGAAAAGCAGGCAGAGAAATCATAGCCTTAAGAAAGGTTTCAGACAGCAAATCCTCCGAAAGGTTGTAATCATGTGTCAAGCTCATAAGATAGCAAAAAACATCCTGCTTATATTTTACATATAAATCATTAATTTTGAACACGCGATACCCCCTTTCATAAGATTAGTCACAAAATACATTCGTTTGTTACAGAAAATAAATAAAAAACGAAAGTAACTATAGAATACGTCATTTGATCAGCAATAAATATATAGAGTTTGCTGATTAAATTGAGAATCAGGAAGAAAGAAGCTTGCAGGAACGTTAAAATTGATGTTAAAAAGGGGTGTCATAATTAACAGGATACGGCGGCAGTAATTGCCGTTCCCTGTTGTATTACAACAGCCCTTAAGTTATCATGTAAAGTTTTGCATTATGTTCTTAAACAAACGTGTAAATTTCAGAGTATAAATTCTCCGGATCATGGCAATTCCAAGGTTGTGATTAGGATACCGATCAGGAAATTAATTTATGACCACAGTTGGGGCAGAAATTGGAATCTCCTGTTTTCTGACCGCAATTAGGACAAAAATTGGGTTTACCGGAGGACGTTGCAGCTGCCTGTTGACTGGGATTGGCTTGATTGGGTGTTGTCTGCTGCTGATTCATATTCTGCATCATCTGGTTTGCCATATTCATACCCATCATCATTCCGGCCATATCGGAGGCCGCGCCACCACCACGTACGTTGCCGGAGGAGATCCCCTCCGTCATGGCTACCTGCTGGTAGCGGTTCAAATCTCCAACCATAGTATAGGAAGCATTTTTGTTAATCATTTTCTGAATCTCTTCCGGATAAGTAAAGCTGATGATCTGAAAGCTGGTAACGGACAGACCGGAATCAAAAAGCTGCATATCCAGATCGGCACGGATTCCATTAGCAATCTCGAAGGAGTTTGCCTGGAGATGAAACATATCCTTACCTTCCTTGGAGATCCACTTCATTAAAAGCTGATCCAAAATGGCTGTGATACGAAGTCTTACATCCTCTACCAGATAACTTTGTTTCACTCCGGCTATTTTATCAATCAGTTTCACATAATCATTTACCTTAAAGGTAAAGGTACCATTTGCCCGGATGGGCATTCCACCGGGAAGCTGGGGCGTCGGAATATTGATTGCGTTATGCGTTCCCCATTTTACTACAAATTCCTTGGTATTAACGAATAATACCTCCGCACGCATTCCCGAGTTAAAACCGAACTTAAATCCCTTTAGCGTGGAAAGAAATGGAATGATTTGTGATTCTATATCATAATCACCTTCATCCTTAAAGATTCCCTCGATCTTTCCATTAAAAAGAAATATTGCATCCTGTCCGGGACGGATGATCAGACGGCTGCCCTTTTTTATTTCATCGTTACTCCACTTATAAAAGATCATATCCTCACGAAATTCCTGCCATTCAACTACATTTGAAAATTGTTTGGAAAATAAACCCATATACAAATCCTCCTTTATATTGTTCTATTGGTTAACCGACGGATTTACGCATTGATCCGGAACATCCGGTTCTTACAATCCGGGAAAATTCACAATCAGTTATAACATAATCATTGAAAAGTCTTGCAGCAGTCTAGAATTTACCGCCCCCCGAACTATGGGAGCGTCCTCCGGCTGAGACACCACCGCTAAATCCCCCCGCATTGAATCCCCCTTTGCCGGAGTTGTTGTTCTGCTGGGGCCGCCGTACTCTGGTAACCTGCGTTCTTAGATACTGATCTCTTCGTCCGATGATACCGGAGTGACCGGGATCAAAATAATTATTGCTTCCCGCTGTCATTCTGCCACCGGAATGAAATGCCATAATTCCAACTGCAACTGCACCGATGACAAGGGCAATGATTAATTGAACCCACCAATAAGTAAGTACAGAAGCAGCATTACCGGATACACCGGAGGAGACTTTATTACCGGAAGCATCATAACTGTAATCATGATCCGTATTCAGAACTGAGTCATCTTTCATATAAGCGGCAGCACTTTTGATATAGTCCTCAAATGCACTCACATAATCGCCGTTCTGTAAATAGGGGGTAATGTCATCAACGATTACCTGGTTTCTCTTTGAATGGAGATAGGTTTCGCATTTACCGTAACCCTGGATAAGAACATCTCTGGTGTACAGATCAACCAGTAGAAGGACACGATCCTCATCGGGAAGAGTATCATTAAAGTCTTCAATATATTGCTCTGCGGATACGGCAGACGGATCATTATTGGTTAAAATCATGATCTCAATTCCCGTATCCTGCCCATAACTCTGACACATTGCTTCCAATTCGGAAACCTCATCCAAAGTCAGGAGTCCTGCTTTGTCATAAATAAACTGCTCAGAGGTTGTTGTATTTGCTGCCATTGCAATACCTGGACCGGACAGGGGTAAGAGGAATGACACGCATAGTGCAAAGGAAAATAAAAAAATCATTGTTTTTCTTATCATTTTCATACCATCAACCCCCTAATATTGTAATCAGTCGCATTAACAGGAAGGAACCCAGGGTGATACCGGAGAACCAGACAGCAATTTTTCCCGCACTTAAGGGAGGTTTTCCTACGATTTTACCTGTCTGCCCATTCATGGCAAAGGTATGTTCTGCCTGTTTATAATCATAACATACCATCCAAATCGGCAGCAGAGTATAGTCGGCGCGCTTTCTTTTGACAAAGATATCCTTCCGGTGATAGGATACGGTAGCATAGCCTGAGATGGTGGAGGAGAGATACTGATCTACATAGGTGCCCACCCGTTCTCTGATGCGCGGAAGCATCTGATTATCGTCGTAATCATATTTCTCAGCGATATATCCGGCAAGATATGGCATTTCAAACCGTTTTAAATCATTGTAGTGAAACGGCTCCAATTTATCCATCATATTGTCATTCATTTTCTGGGAGGCATCGCAGGGAACACGAAGGTAATTCAGGTCAACTTTTCGGTATACATTATAAAATCTGGTTTCGGTGTAAATCCAATCTCCTCTGGTATAGGTATGTACCCTGGTGCAGGTTGCTTCGGCTTCACCGCGACCATTGACATCATAGAGCCAGAAGGGAACATATAACCCGGTAATGTTCTTGATCCGGTCGGCATTCATAAAATCCTTCGGTGTTAATAATCCTTTTCTGCACCATTTCTTAAAGGCCTCCTGCGCCTGTTCCTTATTGATTTTAAATGGAATTACCTGAACGGGAGCCAGCTTTCCCGTCAGCCGGTCTGCTATGACAACACCGGCACCGCAGAAACTGCAGGTGGTGGCAGTGGTTTGTGCATCGGTAATCAGTATGGCACCGCAATTTTGACAGTGATATTCCCTGATTTCGCTTTCCTGAAAGGAATTATGATGGACCGGTTCATCTTCCATAGAAGGATCCTCATACTCACGATCAAATCCTGCGGCGGCCTCACGTTCATCTTCTTCGTTCATTTCGTAGGAATAGGTTCCTTCGGATTTGGAACCCCCCGACATTTCATCAATATTTTGTGTATGACCGCAGCTGGGACATAGCAGATTACCTGTCTTACTGTCGAAGGACATGTCTGCGCCGCATTTGGGACACTTATAATGTACTACCATAAAGAGATACCTCCTGAATTAACATCGCTAAAATGCCCGCAAACCGGAATTTGGCTTCAGCATTTGCGGACATTTCTTTCTGTCATACTTTGTTTCAATGAGATGAAAAGAGGATTATTTATTTAAGCTGGCTTTTAATGCAGCCAGTTCATCATCTACGGCGGAATTCGTCTCGTATTTTCTGGTCAGATCATCAATGGTCTGATCGGTGGAGGAGTGGTTTAATTCTGCCATAGCATTGGCCGTATCCAGTGCTTTGTCTGCCATTTCCTCATATTTCTTAAAGCTTGCCATAGAATTATTGGCACTGCTTACGGAAGATCCCATACGATTGATCCGCTCCTGGGTTTTTGCTACTGCCAGCTTACCCTTGATCATATCCTTACGGGATTCCAGTTCATTAATGTCATCCACCAGCTTATCATGCATTTCACGCATGTGTGTGGCATTGGTATGTGCCAGGTTATAGGCATCCTGCAGTCCCGGTAATTTTGCCTGAAAGGAAGCCTTCTGCTCCAGGAATTTTCTGGCATCGTTTTCGTTGTTGGCCTCCAATGCTTTTACTGCATATGTCTGCATCTTTTCCGTTTCTTCCTGGCAATCATCCAGAGCTCTTTTGGATCTTTGCTCTTCTGCCATAATCACCGCTGTCTCTGATTTTACTTTTCCAAGATCTGAATTTAAGTTACGAAGGCACTGTTCAATCATCTTTTCCGGATCCTCCGCCTTATCTAACAGTGCATTAATGTTGCTTGCCATAATGTCACGAAATCTTGTTAATATACCCATATTCGAATCCCTCCATAATATGATAGTTTTGATGAGCTGCATTGGTCAACGGATTGTTTGAGTGAGTGGTTATTTGTTATTTGCAGCACGGGTTTCATATCGTTTACAATACCAAGTGTAATCTCAATACCGGGAAAGGTCAAGTTAAAATATGCTGAGAATCATGAGAGCACAATGATAGAATATTAAGAGATGATAAGAAGATAATGATAGAAGATGTTAATAATAAGATAATAATAAGAAGACAATAATTAAGAAGGAAGGAAAGGAATACGGTCTGTATCTCATTATGATGTGAGGAGCAATCCGTAGCCTGCAGATGAAATATACGAGAGATTACGATGGTTTTCGGTTGTATTTAGCAAATACCTGCTTTATAATGAATAACATGAAAAATATAATTCGCCTGTTTTTGACAAGGACCGGAGGATTGTTTTCAATAATATGTGGATTAAGATCGGAAAGTGAGAATACTATGTGGATTGCAGATGCATGGAAAGAGTATGAAGTACTGGATACCTCAAAGGGAGAGAAGTTGGAACGATGGGGAAACTATATATTGGTAAGGCCGGATCCGCAGGTAATATGGGATACACCAAGACAGAACAAAGGCTGGAAGAGTAAGAATGCCCATTACCACAGAAGCTCCAAAGGGGGCGGGGAATGGGAGTTTTTTGATCTTCCGAAGCAATGGGATATCAATTATCGGAATCTGACCTTCCATTTACAGCCCTTTAGCTTTAAGCATACCGGATTATTTCCCGAGCAGGCGGTTAATTGGGATTGGTTTTCCGACAAGATCAGGTCTGCTTCTAATCGACAGATTAAGGTGCTGAATTTATTTGCCTATACCGGAGGTGCGACACTTGCTGCAGCGAAGGCAGGGGCCAGTGTTACCCATGTGGATGCTTCCAAGGGTATGGTGACCTGGGCGAAGGAGAACGCGACGGCTTCCGGTCTGTCAGAGTCTCCCATCCGATATATTGTAGATGACTGTGTCAAATTTGTGGAACGGGAAATCCGCCGGGGCAGTAAATATGATGCGATTATCATGGACCCGCCCTCCTACGGGAGAGGTCCCAAGGGTGAGATCTGGAAGATGGAAGACAGTATTCATCCCTTTCTTCAGTTGTGCACCCAGATACTTTCTGATGAACCACTCTTCTTTTTAATTAATTCTTATACTACAGGGCTTCAGCCGGGGGTTTTGGCTTATATGCTTTCCCAGGAAATCGGTAAAAAGTACGGTGGTAAAATCACCGCGGATGAGATCGGACTGCCGGTTGCTGAAAATGGTTTTATCTTACCCTGCGGTGCTTCTGGAAGATGGGAAAGATAAGATTCCCAAGTTGAGAATGATTTGTAAGAAATTCATAATAAAAAATTAATCTCTTGGACACATTTAATTTCATAATTTTCAATATAATGAAGAGGATATGGAATGTTGCAATTATTTTTGTAACGTTTTATATCCTTATTTCGTCTATATTAATATAGGCCGGAAAGTAGTGGCAAGGGAGGGATTGGATTAAGTGGATGACGAGAAAAATAAAGGACCAGTGTTATCAAGTGAAAAGAACATAGAGGAGATTTGTAATAGTACCTGGAAAGAATTATACCGGTATATTTATGATAGAGTACAAAACCGGGAAGAGGCAGAGGATATTATGCAGAAAGCTTATGCAGCAATGATATCATATCTGAAACAAAATCATCCTCCTGTGTCCGGGTATGACGGCTTATTAAAAGCAGCTGCATTCAATATCATCAGAGATCGAGGGAAACTTAAAAAGAAAAATAAGAGTGTGACCATGGAGGAAATTCTCTGGGAAGATATGATTACAGAGGATTTTTCAGAGCAGGCCAATAACCGCGCCTATGTGGAGACTGCATTGGAATATCTGACACAGGAGCAGCGGATGGTCATTGCTCTTAGAGTGATCAAGGGCTACTCTACAAAAGAAACAGCAAAAATCATGAAAAAGAAGGCAGGAGACATTCGCGTTTTATTATACAGGTCATTAAAAGCCTTGACAGAGATTTTAAATAAATCGAATGCAAAGGGAGGTCTCTAATTGGCAGATTATGAAAAGAAATTAAGCAAATACGTTGATCAGTTAAATCGGGAGAAAATACCAAAGGAACACGAGAAAAGAAGCGAATCTGCATCATTTGAGCATTTGATTCAAACGGTACGAATGGTACGTTCATTAAAGGAGCCGGTTTTCCCACAGGAGGATTACCATGAAGAAATTGCTGCTGTCTTAAAGGGAGAGGCGGTCTCCGCAGCAAAGGAGAGAGCGGATAAAAAAAAGAGAACAGTTATTATGGGAGCTGCCGTGATAGCGGCACTTGTTTTTCTGATCATCTCCATGAATACAAATCATGCTTCACAAAGTTCCAGAACGGTGGCTTCCATGGATTTGGCAATGACAAGGCTTCGTGCTTATCATGCCACCCTGGTGATTACCCGGAGGAACGAATTGGGAGAGGAAACAATTCAGGGAAAGCGGGAAATCTGGGCCGATCAGACAGGCAGATATTACATTAAGGAGTTAACAGGAAATGATAAGGATCAGATTACGGTGAATAATGGAAAAGAGAAGTGGCAGCAGAGACCATCTGAGAAGAGGACTTATATTTTTGCGGCATTTCCGGATACCTATCATTTTACATTTGAGCTTCAGAAAGAAATGGAAGAAGTTAAGAATGCATTATCAGTGGAAAAATCAGGCGAGGAGATGATTGCAGGTCGAAAAGCCACCTTAGTTAAGGTGATACCCAAGGCAGGGGAACCTTATCAGTTGTGGCTGGATCAGGAGACGGATCTGCCGCTTCAAAAATTGTCTGCGATGCAAAATTCAATTGGTTACAAATACACATTTACTTCGATTGAATATACGGATGTCATTCCCTCGGATCTGCTGGCTTATCACCTTCCGAATCAATATGAGGAGGTTGATACCAATCCTGAACAGTTTGTTGCAAGTTGTGAAGAAGCTGAGAGTCTGACCGGATTTTACCCCGCTGTACTTGAGATGGTTCCTCAGGGATTTCTGTTCACCGACCGTTCGGTGCTGCCGCAAGAGTTTGCTGTGAAATCATACTATCAGACTTCGAAGAAGAATAAGACAGTGATAGTAACGCAACGGATGGCGGAGGAGGGATTAAAACCAAAGCCGGATGCGGCACTTGGTATGGTAAATGATCAGAAGGCCGAGATGAGAATCTCTAATACGAGTGAAGAAAACCTGTTTAAAGGCCAGTCCGAAGAAAATGGCGCAATCGCCACCATCCGCTGGCAGGAGAAGGGATATGAATATGAAGCTAGCGGAAATGTCTCTATGGAGACCCTGTCTCTATTTGCAGGGGCACTCTCCGGCGGAGAAGTAAGCATACCTTTGAATGTTGGAGCGGTAGTGAATACACCACAGTTTCTAATACCCGTTGATATGGGGGAAACACAAGAGGCACAGAAAAGTGTGGATGAAGGACATTCTCCCTGGAAGCTGGATCCTGTCTTTGTGACACAGGTATTCGCAAGTCTGCTGCTTTCACCGGAGGGGATTACGGGAGAGTATCCCGTAGCTTATAACGATATTACCATATTATCCCGGGATAAATCGCAGGCAATCGCAGAAATTAAGAATGAAAAGTCCATAGCAAAATATGTCTATCTGAACCGTCTGATCCGTCAGGATAACACCGGAATCTGGTCTGTGACAGGGTATGACGGCAAAGAATCCGTGAAATAGTGATAAAAATGTAAATTTTCCACTGTTGTAGGTATAAATAATTTGACAAAGCGGGAACGACTGTAATATAATATTGTGCAAAGCGATGACGAAGAGAAGTAGCATAATTTATCGTTCCCAGTGAGCAGGAGACAGTGAGAACCCTGTAAAGTGAATTTATGTGAATAACACTTCATCAGCTGCAACCTGAACATTTTCCAATCAGTAGGTGCGTCGTGAGCTGAGCGTTAATTAGCAACACTAGAGTGACTGCACAGACAGTAAATCAGGTGGTACCGCGGACTAGTAACAGCTGTTCGCCCTGAAATAATTATTTCGGGCGAGCAGCTTTTTTGATTGCTATAAAAAGTATCGTTCGAAGGTGATACGAAAACAGAGAATATATTTGGGAAGAAAAGGAGAACAATAAATGTCAGCAATGTATCGCAGTAAAACCATGAATCAGATTACAGAAAATGATATTGGTTCAGAATTAAAAATCGCCGGCTGGGTGGAGAATATTCGTGACCACGGAGGGGTATCCTTCATTGACCTGCGTGATATGTACGGTATTATGCAGGTGGTATTTCGAAATACAGATTTGTTAAAGGGAATTAAAAAAGAGGAGTGCCTTTCCATAGAGGGTGTCATAGAACGACGTGACGAGGAAACCTATAATCCGAAAATCCCAACAGGAACTGTTGAGCTGGAGGCACATAAAGTAGCAGTACTTGGTAAGGTTTACAGAGATCTGCCTTTTGAGATCTCTTCTTCAAAAGAGATACGTGAGGATGTCCGTTTAAAATACCGTTATCTTGATATCAGAAACCGTAAAGTAAAAGATAATATCCTGTTCCGTTCAGAAGTAATTGCCTTCTTAAGACAGAAGATGACGGAGCTGGGATTTGTGGATATCCAGACACCGATTCTTTGTGCCTCTTCTCCGGAGGGTGCCCGTGATTACATTGTACCGTCCAGAAAGTATAAAGGTAAATTTTATGCACTTCCGCAGGCACCTCAGCAATATAAACAATTACTGATGGTATCCGGAATTGATAAATATTTTCAGATTGCACCCTGCTTTCGTGATGAGGATGCCCGGGCAGATCGTTCTCCGGGGGAATTCTACCAGCTTGACTTTGAGATGAGCTTTGCAACCCAGGAAGATGTATTCCATGTGGGAGAAGAAGTGCTTTCAAAAACTTTTGAAAAATTTGCGCCGCAGGGATCTGTGATCACCGCAGCACCTTACCCGATTATAAGCTATGAACAGGCAATGCTGGAATTTGGCACAGACAAACCGGATCTTAGAAATCCCCTTCGTATTATTGATGTGACAGAATTCTTCCAAAGATGTACCTTTAAGCCATTTCTGAAGAAGACGGTAAGAGCGATAAAGGCACATGCGGAGATGTCCAAAGGCTTCCACGAGAAGATGCTCAGCTTTGCGCAGTCCATCGGAATGGGAGGACTTGGTTACCTTGAGGTAAAAGAAGATATGTCCTATAAGGGACCCATTGATAAATTTATTCCGGAGGATATGAAAGAAGAGCTGACAAAATTAGCCGGTTTAGAAGCCGGAGATGTTATTTTCTTCGTCGCAGATGCAAAGGACATGGCCAATAAGTATGCGGGACAAATTCGAAATGAATTGGGTGCACGTCTTGAGATTTGTGAGAAGAATGCCTATCGGTTCTGTTACGTGAACGATTTCCCCATGTATGAGATGGATGAGGAGACCGGGAAGATCGGATTTACCCACAATCCATTTTCCATGCCCCAGGGTGGTATGGAAGCGCTGACGACAAAGGAGCCGTTGGATATTCTGGCTTATCAGTATGATATTGTATGTAATGGCGTGGAACTCTCTTCCGGTGCGGTAAGAAATCATGATATGGATATTATGGTAAAAGCTTTTGAAATTGCAGGGTATGACGAAGAAACCCTGAGAAATAAATTTGGTGCACTTTATAATGCGTTTCAGTTTGGTGCGCCGCCTCATGCAGGTATGGCACCCGGTGTTGACCGTATGATTATGTTACTGAGAAATGAAGAGAATATCCGTGAGGTAATAGCGTTCCCTATGAGTGGAACGGCTCAGGATCTCATGTGCGGAGCGCCAAATGAGGTAACGGAACAACAGCTTCGTGAAGTTCATATGAAGATAAGACAGTAACGATCGACCATTTTAAGAAGGAGATTATCAATGGCAGTAACAAAATCCGAAATTGAAAAGCTGGCAAAGCTTGCCAGGCTGCGGTTTTCCGAAGAAGATATGGAGAAGTTTGCAGGAGAATTTGACGATATTATTGCATTTGCAGATACCATTAATGAGTCTGTAGAAGGCGGGACAGAAGAAATCCGCAGCGTTGGTTCCCAGGTAATGTCCTACGAAGAGCTGCGTGAGGATCAGGTACGTGCATCCCTGCCCAATGAAAAGATTGTTTCCAATGTAGAAGGCGAGAATGGATTTTTCAGTTTGAAAAGAAGCAAGGCATAATCCCGCAAAAATAAGGCGGGTCATTGGAAGAAGCAGCGAAGCGTATTCGCTGTACAAATTGAGAAGTTTAAATTGGGAGCTCGGGAAGAATTCCTGACATCAATTTTTAGGACCGGATGAATCTGTGGGAATAAGTTTGTGTCTGCACTGCGACTACAAACGATAAGGAATGATTGTATTCCAAAGAAAATGCAGTGCAGAAATGAGGGTAAGAATGAGAGAATTAATTTCTGAATTATCAGCGAAGCTTCAGAGCCGTGAGATGTCCTCTGTGGAACTGACGAAAGAATATATTAAAGCAATTGAAGCGCTAAATCCTGTGATCAATGCCTATGTGCATAAGACCTTTGAAACAGCGTTGCGTGGTGCAGAAACAGCGGATCGGATGATAAAAGATGGAAATGCATCTCTGCTATGCGGTATTCCCATGACCCTGAAAGATAATATCTGTACGGATGGGCTGTACACAACCTGCTGTTCTAAGATATTGGACGGGTTTAAACCATATTATGATGCGGACGTATGGGAGAGGCTAAAGGCACAGGGTGCGGTACTTCTCGGGAAAACCAATATGGACGAATTTGCCATGGGCAGCACCTCGGAATCAAGTTGTTATGGGGCACCTCTAAATCCCAGAAATACAGAACATGTAACCGGCGGATCCTCCGGCGGTGTTGCGGCAGCGGTATGCGCCAATATGGCAGCATACGGTCTCGGCTCAGACACTGGCGGTTCCATCCGTCAGCCTGCTTCCTTTTGCGGAATCGTTGGGCTAAAGCCCACTTACGGTGCCGTATCCCGATACGGACTGATTGCCTATGGAAGTTCATTGGATCAGATCGGGCCGCTGACTTACAGCGTAAAGGATGCAGCAATTGTATTTGATGCCATTAAGGGCTATGATAAACGTGACCAGACAAGTAAGAAGCATGCTTATGGCAATCTTTCGGAAGGCTTGCATCAGGATGTAAAGGGTAAGAAGATCGGAGTTGCTGAAGAATTCTTTGATGGAATTGATCCTGATATGAAGGCTCAGATATTTGAAGCCATTCAATTATATGAAAAAAATGGGGCTGAAATCATTAATATTAAACTTCCGGCCTTAAAGCTTGCTCTTCCGGTATATTATATTATTGCATGTGCGGAAGCCTCCTCCAATCTCGGAAGATATGACGGAATCCGTTATGGACACCGTACGACAGCTTATGAGAGTATAGAGGATATGATTTATAAGACCAGAACAGAAGGTTTTGGCGATGAGGTAAAGCGTCGTATCATGTTAGGAACCTATGTATTGTCCAGCGGATATTATGATGCTTATTATAAAAAGGCATGTGTGATCCGGGAAGAGATTTTACGGGAATTCAATGAAGTATTTGCCCAGTGTGATGTATTGATTGCACCAACGGCGCCAAATACGGCATTTCCTCTTAATTTTAAAGGTGCAAGTCTGATTGAGATGTATCTGTCCGATATCTGTACTGTGCCGATTAATATCGCAGGAATCCCATCCATTTCCGTTCCCTGCGGGAAAGACAGCAAAGGTCTTCCCATCGGAATGCAGATTATGGGTAAGAAATTTGATGAAGCAGGAATCCTTAATATGGCTTATTTCTATGAACAAAACAGCGTGGACCAGATTGGAGTTTATGAAGGAGGTGTCAGAATATGAGATATGAAATAGTATGCGGAATTGAAACTCATATTGAACTGGCAACCGAAACAAAGATTTTCTGTGGATGTACCACGGCCTTTGGCGGCGACCCCAACACCCATTGCTGCCCGGTGTGTACCGGACAGCCGGGATCATTGCCTGTATTAAATAAGAAGGTAGTGGAGTATGCCATCAGGGCGGGGCTTGCGATTCATTGTAAGATTAATACCGTTTCTCATATGGATAGAAAGAATTATGTCTATCCGGACTTGCCAAAGGCATATCAGATCTCTCAGTATGACGAACCGTTATGCGAACATGGCTATATCGAACTGGACAGTGGGAAAAGAATTGGAATCACCCGTATTCATATAGAAGAAGATGCGGGAAAGCTGGTGCATGAAAACGGTTATACCTATATTGATTATAACCGTGGCGGTGTCCCCTTGATTGAGATTGTATCCGAGCCGGATATCTCATCACCGGAAGAAGCCAGGGAATATGCGGAAAAGCTTCAATTGATTATGCGCTACGTGGCTGTTTCTGACTGCAAGATGCAGGAGGGCTCTATGCGCTGTGATGTAAATCTGTCCTTAAGAGAGGCCGGTTCCAAAGAATTCGGAACCAGAACCGAGACGAAGAATATTAACTCTCTCAACTATATTCAAAAGGCCATGTATGCGGAACGAGAGAGACAGACGGACATCCTGGAAGCCGGCGGTAAGATCATACAGGAAACCATGCGTTATGATGACGCTACAGAGACTGTAACGCCGATGCGTGAGAAAGAAAACTCCGATGACTATCGTTATTTTCCGGATCCGGATCTCGTCCGTTTTGAAGTAGCGCAGGAAAAGGTGGAGGAAATTAAGGGTTCTCTTCCGGAGCTGCCTTTTGATAAGCTAGACAGATACATGACTGAACTTGGATTACCGGAATCAACCGCAAAGCAGATGTTTCGTTATCGAAGAGTAGCGGAATTCTTTGAGGAAGCCCTGGAACAGGGAGCAAGTGTAAAAAATGCATCCAATCTGATCATCGGTATCATTTACTCTAATATGAATACGGAAGAGGATAAAGAATTATTTGAAATCAAGACCTCGGCACAACAGTTTGCAGAGCTGGTAAAGATGCTGGACGAGAAGAAAATCAATGCGAAAATGGCACAGAATACCTTGCAGCAGATGTTAGAGAGCGGGAAGCCTTCGGATGCATTTATAAAGGCACAGGATCTGGAAGGTGTATCTGATGACGAACTGACGAAATGGTGCCAGGAAGCAATAGATGCAAATCCCAAAGCAGTAGCAGATATTAAGTCCGGGAAGGATAAGGCGATTAATGTTATGTTCGGACATATTATGAAGCAATCCAAAGGTAAGGCCGATGTAAAGCAGGCTGAGGCCATCATTCGTGACTTAATTAAATAGAAGCAGCAGACCGGGAACAGATCCCGGAACAAAAATACAAATGCAGTGAAACAGTTGGATAAGGAATGAAAAATATAAAAGAGGATGGCGTATATGATACAGTCAAGAACACATACATGTAATGAGTTAAGAATTTCCCATGCCGGAAAAAGTGTTACCATTGTGGGATGGTATGAAAATATGCGTAAAGTAAGCAAGAATTTGGGCTTTTTGATTCTTCGCGATTTTTACGGAACAACACAGGTTGTTGTTGAAACGGAAGAAATGATGGAGAAGCTGGAGGGTGTCAACAATGAATCCACGATTTCGGTTACCGGAATCGTCAGGGAACGTTCCAGCAAAAATAGTAAGATTGGAACAGGTGATATCGAAGTTGTTCCTGAGGAGATCGAGGTTCTGGGCAGATGTATCTACAACGAGCTGCCATTTGAAATTAACCGTTCCAGGGAGGCAGATGAGAATACCAGATTAAAATACAGATATCTGGATCTTCGTAACCCGGCCGTGAAGGAGAAAATTGTTCTCAGAAGTAAAATAGTAGCTGATCTTCGTAAAAGCATGACAGATCATGACTTCCTGGAGATTACCACCCCCATCTTAACCTGTTCCTCGCCGGAGGGTGCCAGAGATTATCTTGTTCCGTCAAGAAATCATCCGGGCAAATTCTACGCACTTCCCCAGGCTCCGCAGCAGTTTAAGCAATTATTGATGACTTCGGGATTTGATCGCTATTTCCAGATAGCACCTTGTTTTCGTGATGAGGATGCAAGAGCAGACCGTTCTCCCGGTGAATTCTATCAGCTGGATATGGAGATGGCCTTTGCTACGCAGGAAGACGTATTCGGTATTCTGGAAGATGTCCTTCCCCCGATCTTTGCAAAATACGGAAAATTCAATACGGCATCTGCCGCTCCGTTTACAAGAATTACTTACAATGATGCCATGGAGAAATACGGTTCCGATAAACCGGATCTTCGTATTGATTTAATGGTACAGGATGCGACTTCCTGCATGAGTGATTGCGGCTTTGCTCCTTTTGAAGGGCAAACAGTGAAGGCAGTGGTTGTAAGCGGTTATCAGGGAACCAGAAAAGAAATCGACGGACTTTGCGCGGATGTGGAGGTTCAGACCGGCAACAAGGCATATTGGTTTAAGCTGGATGAAAGCGGAAATCTTGTGGGAGGAATATCAAAGTTCCTGCAGGAACGCAGGGACCAGGTAATCGAGGCATTGTCCTTAAAGAACGGTGATTTTGTCAGCCTTGCTGCAGGCAAAAAATTAACGGCACAGAAAACAGCCGGCGTAATCAGGCGTTTCTTTGGATACGCCGCAGACGGACATATGAAGAAGGAATGCTATGAATTCTGCTGGATCGTTGATTTCCCCATGTATGAAATCGGAGAGGAATCCGGCAAGCTGGAATTCTGCCATAACCCGTTCTCCATGCCCCAGGGCGGAATGGATGCCTTACAAAATGGGGATCCGTTGGAGATCTGTGCATATCAGTATGACCTGGTATGTAACGGTGTGGAATTGTCCTCCGGCGCGGTTCGTAACCATGATCCCGAGATTATGATCAAGGCATTTGAATTAGTCGGATTGGGAGAAGAGGATGTAAAGGCGAAGTTCCCGGCAATGTTCAATGCTTTCTGCTACGGCGCACCGCCCCACGCAGGAATTGCACCGGGAGTTGACCGAATGGTTATGCTGATTGCGGGAGAAGAAAGCATCAGAGAGATTATTCCCTTCCCGATGAATAAGACGGCGCAGGATGTGATGATGGGAGCACCTTCCGAGGTTGATCCGAGACAGTTATCCGATGTTCATATTAAAATTGATATAAAGAAAGAGCAGCAGTAATTATTAAATTGATTTGTTGTAAAATACACTGACCGGCATGACAGCTTTGGTAAGATTACCTGGCTGTCATGCCGGTCAGTGTGTTTCATAACAAATGAAACGGCTTACCGGTTCATTTTCTTGACTGATTATTTTAGCTGGTCAGAAGTATGATAGCGTAACTATTCCTTCGATTCCAGAGGAAATGTAACGCTCCAATACCCTTTCGTATTCATACCGGAAGTATCAAAATCTCCGAATAAGGAATAGGATGCCAGCTCATTCTCAGGAATATCAAAAACATATTCACAGTAATCAATCCGGTCCTGCTGGTCCCCGTATTGATTTGTAAAATAGACATTAGAGTTATAGTTTTGCATTTCCCCGGCTTCATTCTTTAAGTAGACGGAGCCATGGTTATCATTATTTAATCGATTACCCAGTGCAACTTGTACATGAAGCTTTTGATCAATAAAACCGATTGCAGTCACATTGATACCCGGTATGGGGAATGAGGATAATGCTTTGGAGGGTTTCAGGACGGTTGCCGCTCCATCCCTGGTATAGGCCCGGTAATCCTGTCCACCGCCCCCCGTTGAATAAACCTCTTGTGTTTCTTTAACAATTGCATCCTTTATCAGATCGATTGGAAGTTTAACATCTGAGTAACTTTCCTTGTGACTGAGAAATTCCCTTACCGAAAACGTAATTTTATCACCGATGATCTTTTGATCTTTCATTGCAGTTATCGTAATGAAAAATGTTGCGGTTCTGGTACCCTCATCATATCCGACCAGACTGCAGGAAGCCGAGCTGTCAAAGGGGCGATTAATGGAGTAGCTGTCAAATAAGTCGGTAGTTTCATCGATGCGGTTCCCTGTTAAGTCCTGCAGGGTGACATAAATTTCAGCTGTACTGCCGTGGATATAAGCGGATACAACCTCCATTCTGATTCCGTTATCTTCATCAGATTTATGAACCGGCATAAAAAATTGTGCCATTTCCGGGGAAACAAGATACAGGAATTCATAGGCAGCAGGTACATTTGCCGCTAATACCGGAGTACCGATGGATAGGAAAAGGATCGCTGCCAGAGTAATTGCTGCAAATTGATAACGGGGCAATATCGCTTTATTTTTTGTCAGCTGTACACCACTCTTTTCCATAAAAATTTGTTTGATGTTTTGTAAATGATCGTCATTAAAAGAATATTCACTGCTTTTCATAAGAATACCGTCCTTCCGTCAATATCATCTCCCGCAGGCGCAGCCGGGATCTGTAGAGTCTGTTTTCAATCTGTTTCACGGGAAGATCAAGAATAAAGCTGATCTCTTTGGGCTTTTGCTGATAGTAATAGCGTCGTATCACAATCTCTTTGTCAGGGTCCCCCAAAGCATTCACAGCTGCAATTAATTCTCGCCTTTGTTCGCCGGTGATAACGGCATCAAGGATATCCAGACTGTTTGTAAGACTTTCATCATTCAATGTTATCTCGTTTGTCCTTGAGAGCTGCCGGTACTTATCGATTGCTTTACTCTTTGCGATCATACAGAGCCATGTTTTTAACGTGCCGCGCTGTTTATTGAATCTGCCGGGATTATTCCACAAATAAATGAATACGTCTGCCGAACATTCCTCGATATCTTGAACGGAAGCCGCATTTTTTAAAACGGTACTTGCAATATGCCAGATCAGTTTGGAATATTTATTGATTGTGTAATTGATTGCAGCCTCATCTTTGCTGCTGATTCCGTGTATGATCTGTATGTCATTCAAACATAATCACCTCACCTTATCTTTTATTAACCGGTTACTTGATAATACGAGAGAAAATGAGAATTCACTCAGGATAGATCCGTTTTTTCTGATATTATAACATTTTGCTTTTGGAATCTCTATTTTTTTCGGGCTTAAGGTGATTTGCAGATGTATTATTAGAAGAAAAAATAAAAAAATAATGAATGAAACATATTTTTCCAATAGTACGGCAATAATAACCAAAGAAAATTCCTATTTCTCCGGAGATTTGGCTATTTATCAGCAAAAAAAGTACTTGCAATAAAATTATTCATAGTGTATAATATCTAATGTTGTGACGTTGATAGCGTAGAAGCGTGAGGTTGCTACTGAAACTGAGTAGGTTTTCCGTGGAGCGAAGGTCAAGTTATGAAACTGGCGACAAGTCACTGTACAAGAGTATAATTCTGCAATAGGCAGATAAACGTGTGGTAAAACATTATGGTTTTTCTTTTTTTGGTCAAACTGTTATGATACACACGGTTGAGTGTACAGTCACCACTTGTCGTACTGCAATTAAGTGCGAAAAGGAGGCGGCTTTTTTTATGGCAAGTCAAGTAATGAGAATTACACTCAAAGCGTATGATCACAAATTAATCGATCAGAGCGCTGGTAAAATTATCGAAACTGTAAAGAAAACAGGATCTAAGGTGAGCGGTCCAGTTCCTCTTCCAACAAAGAAGGAAGTTGTTACAATTTTAAGAGCAGTTCACAAATACAAAGATTCCAGAGAACAGTTTGAACAGCGTACACATAAGAGACTGATTGATATCATCGCTCCAAATCAGAAAACAGTTGATGCATTATCCAGACTGGAAATGCCTGCTGGCGTTTACATCGACATCAAGATGAAAACAAAATAATAACATTGAAAACAATCCTTAGGTATTGGGTTGATATAGATTCAGACGAAAGTCGAAGATGTACTCAATGCGTCTAGGATGAACGCAATAGCGTTCCGCTGTAGATTTAAACAGGAGGTGCATTCTTTATGAAGAAAGCAATTTTGACAACGATAGTTGGTATGACTCAGGTCTTCAGTGAAGACGGAGTTTTAACACCGGTAACAGTTCTTCAGGCTGGCCCTTGTGTAGTAACACAGGTTAAGACAGTTGAGAATGATGGTTACAGTGCAGTCCAGGTTGGTTTTGGCGACATCAGAGAAAAACTGGTCAACAAACCAAAGAAAGGCCATTTTGCAAAAGCTGGCGTAACAGCTAAGAGATTTCTTAAGGAATTCAGACTGGAAG
>JAEXNR010000052.1 GCA_023439505.1 Bacillota bacterium | reverse complement strand
TATCTGCTGTTGTTAGTTCGATTGATATAGCTTTTCTTCCCATGATATATTCCTCCAAAGTTTTATATATAGAGTATATCATAGGATGAATATATAGTCCATTTATTTAAGAGATATCATACTAGATGAATAATCTAGGTTTAAGGAATAAAAATAGGACTGGGAACAGTCCTATTTTTGACTCAATATTCTGACTCAACTCGGTATTTATCAGATGAAATCAGATGAAAATAGAGAAAGGTCATATTCTTAAAAAAGCCTTCATCCATGGGAAGGATAAAGGCTGATAGAACTAGATAAAAGAACACTTCCGAATGTTTTGTTTTACGAGTGGAAGGTCTCGAACACTCGGTTTAATATCGCCCAAAGACCTTGTTTTTAGGGCGTTTGTGACTGTTTTAGTATAGCATGAAAAATGGGGTTGTCAAGTGGGGACACAATTTTTGCAAGGAAATTGAGTTTAAATGTTTAAATTCAGTTAATAAAATTAAAACGTACATAATGTATATGATTACCTTTATCCCAAATAGTTTAAGATTTGTGGTTATATGACGATATATTCTTTGAGCGATAGAATTCATGGGGGTTATAAGGAGGTAGTATCATGAAAATAGTGGAAGCGCGAAAGATTTATTCGGCACAGATGGAAAAGTACTGGGATCAGAAGATGTTTTTATCGAAAAAAAAGAAGGAATTAGAAGAAAAGAGCAAAATCAACCCAAATAACAAGGAGCAATTTTTAAAAGAAGCTGTTACTCTTGAATTATCCTATCATGCTGTCTCAGAAAAGTGTGAAGAATACCATAGTTTCATGGAGCAGGTCATGGAAATTCGTTCTGGATTATATAATGCAGAAATAGCCAGACAACAAGGTGATACAATGTCCGAACAAGCCAGGGACATCGCAAAAATCATGGAGGTTGCAAGAAGAATCTCCAAGGGTGGAAAAGTGCCGCCCGCAGATGAAAAGAAACTTATGGAATACAGCATGGTTATGTATATGTCCGCAAAAAACGCAGCTATGATGAATGAAATGAAAGAGAATAAGCAATATGATTCCCTATGGGAAAAGGAACAATCTGACGGCCAGAATCCAGATCCCAATGAAATAGCAGACAATGCAGAACTTACAATTGATGCGCCGGAAGTAGTGGAGGCGGCAGATGTGATGGCATCAGCCGGTGGGTGTAATAATATATCGGAGTGAGAAAGTGCAGTGAATGAAAATATGGCTTCCTACAACTTAAATAGCCTTAAAGCTCATATAAAGCCAATAAAAGCAAACTGATTAATATATTTGAATCAGCTTTTATATAGTGATGATATATCAAATGCGAAGCGTCATTTTTGCTTTATTGGTAAATCGCTTTTTTAAAGTTTTTATGACGGGTGGATATGATTTAAGGGGTTTAGAAATAATTGATAAAATTCATCGAGAAATAAGGAATATAAAATGATACAATTTATTTGGAGGTGATGAGGGATGCCGGCGGACCAAAGTATGCTAAGAGCATTGAATTATATAGAAGATAATATAATGGAAGAGATAAGTCTTTATGATATTTCTGCCGCGGCAGGTTTTTCAGTACCGCATTTTTATCGTTTGTTTAGGAGACTGACCGGAGATACAGTTGGTGCATATATCTTAAGACGAAAACTATCGATAGCGGCAAAGGATATAATTGCAACCAATAAAACGATAGCCAGTATTGCTTATGAATATGGATTTGAATCTCATGATGTGTTTACACGTGCTTTCACCAGGATATACGGAATATCCCCCAAAAAATATAAAGAAAGTAAAGGAGCCCCGCCGCTGAAAAGACAGTCTCTGCTATCGAAAAATCAGGTAGAGAATGATCAGCAGATGAAGTATACTATTCTACATTCAAAAGACTGTCAGGTGATAGGAATGGAGTGTGTCGCTGCACAGTGGGATTCTGATGGCGCAATAGGCAGGTTGTGGAGCTGTTTTCTCACACGTGTTAATGAAATAAAGCATTCATATGATCCAATGATCATGTACGGTATTTGTGAACATGAAAACTGTGATGGCAATCATTTTCGATATCTGGCTGGCATAAGAGTGAATTGTATCGGGGAGATACCATCAGGCATGGTAAGCCGTATCGTACAGGAAAAGACCTATTTCCAGGCGGATGTTCCCGCTTTTATTAGTGTACCGGATGCCTATACTGGCACGATTGGTTATGCAAAAAGTCTGGGATATGACATAGAGGATTATGATAATATTGAGGTCTATGAAGACATATTTAGAGATCCGGCTTATCACAGCTTTCAATTATTGATTCCAGTGAAAGAGCAAAATAGTCTACAATAAATCGATCGCATGGGGGAAGGGCTATGAGAGAAGTATTAAAATATTATAGTGTGCCAGGTGACATTACCAGACTTGACAAATACAAGGACTTTACGAACTGGCTGACGGCAGATCCAAATGCTATTTATCAGTTGGTACAAGGTTTGATTGTTCATGATTTGTGGGTAGAACGGTACGGGCAAGTCTATGATGAAACGCACGAATATAGTCAGAAACTCGCTTATATGGAGGATTTGTTGGATAAAGCGTTGGAACTTGATCATAGTAATCTCGCGATTCCACGCCATCCGCATAACCGTGTAATTGCCTGCTGCCGGGAATTTGCTACCTTAATGTGTGCCTTTCTAAGAGCAAAAGGCATTCCAGCAAGGAGCAGGTGTGGATTTGCAACATATTTTGGTTGGGATGGTCAATATGAAGACCATTGGATCTGTGAATTTTGGAATGGAGAAAGATGGATAATGGCAGATCCTCAGCTTGATCCGTTTCAACAAAGCTCCGTAATTAGCTGGGCTCTAAATATGGCGAAGGAGAACAGCCGATTATCGCAGCAGATTCAGGATTTTAATCCGCGTGATCTTAAGGCGGATGAATTTGTTACTGCAGGTCAGGCATGGAAGCTATGCAGAGAAGGAGCTGCTGATCCTGATCACTTTGGAATAGGATGTCCGATCAGACCGGAGTGGGGAATAGATTCTCTGTATGGTCTTTGGTTTGTGAGAGGTCAGCTGCTCCGCGATTTCGCTGCACTTAATAAGGTTGAGACGAATCCGTATCTGGTACGAATATGTAAAGGGCTGGATTGGAAGGACTGGCGTTTGGTTGGGCTAAGGGACCAGGATTTGACGGATAAGGACTTACAATTATTGGATGAGGTTGCGGAACTTACCCTTCAGGTTGATGTTAATTATCATGAAATAGGTAAGCTATATGCGGAAAATAAGGATTTAAAAGTACCTGCCGAAATTCTTGTGAGATAGAATTGTCTTCATAGCCTGTCATGATAAAAGAAGTGAGGAGAGAAAGAAAATGGGACTGTTTAAATGCGTAGATTGTATAGAGTTGTATGTGGGTAAGTGGTCGAATGAATATGTTATATTTGATATGACAAGAGGCAGATATGTAACGGATAATGATGGAAATATAATAGATATAAAGTGAGTATCGGACTACAGAAGAACAACACCTAATATTTTGTTTTACTAGAGGAAGGTCTCGAATACCCGGTTTATGAAACATAAGAGAAAGAGTTTTTGCTTCCCTTATGTTTTGCTCATAATGACCTTGTTACCTTTGTATAGCATGAAAATAGGGGTTGTAAGCTTTAACTCCGTTATTTCATAACTTGAATTTATAGTAATATATGATATAATGAAGAAAATTAAGATGGAAAGGAACAATTCTGTGAAACCTATTACTAAGATTATAACAGTGAAACTTATCTCCGCGCAAAGACTACAATTAAAAAAAGTCGGCTATGCTTTGTTCGGAGGTTTCATTTCTTAAATTAGCTGATGCCAAGCGATATTCTGGTTCTCCTGATTTTTATCATGAGGATTATTTTGAGTACCTCCCTTTGGCATCCTGTTTTAAGAAGCGGTGATCAGGATTGATTCATTGATATGTGACTGCAACAGCATTAGTCTGTCTGCAGTTTTTTTATGTTGGAAAGCATCAGTGAAATCGAAGGCTTTCGGGCAAAGATTATGAGACCAAAAACTGTCGGACAGGTTTGCAGCCACTAACCTGATCCGACTTTTTTAATATGTCGATTTAGTAAATGGTCAATACACTTGAAAGCAGTAACAGTGAAGTTACAAATGGATTTAGAAGGTAAGACCATTTGCGTATTTTTATGCCTCCCTGATAAAAACAGAGAGTTTGCCAATTAACCAGAAGGTTATAGAGAAAGGAAAGAGGATATCTATGATTTATCAAATCAAAAACGGACTTGTAAAATATGCGGCTGAAACCATACTTGATCATATTGATTTTGAAATAAGAGGTACAGAAAAGATCGCAGTTGTTGGTCGAAACGGCTGTGGAAAAACCACTTTGTTTAAGGTGATTGCCGGAATGCTTCTAATGGATAATCCGGACAGTGATGAAGACAGCTGGATTAGCAAAGCGGGTAATACAACCATTGGGTTCTTACAGCAGATCAGCTTTGAGAATGAGAATTTAACAGTGGAAGAAGAGCTTATGAAGGCATTTACAAATTTACTTGAGTTAAAGAAAAAATTGGAGCAGTTTTGTATCCGCATGGAAACCGATCAATCAAAGGAAGTGTTGGAGGGTTATTCAAAAACACTGGAACTTCTCGAGAACTCAGGAGGGTATACCTATCAATCAGAAATGGAAACCGTTGTTACCAAGTTTGGATTTGCTCTGACGGACCTGAAACGCCCTATAAAAAACTTTTCCGGTGGGCAGAGAACGAAACTGGCATTCATTCGACTGCTGCTAGGTAAGCCTGATGTTCTGCTATTGGATGAGCCTACCAATCATCTGGATCTTTCCACGATTGAATGGCTTGAAGGATACTTAAAGCAGTATCCGAAAGCGGTGGTTATTATTTCTCATGATAGAATGTTTCTGGATAAGATAGCAGAGGTCACTTATGAAATCGAACATAGGAAAATGACACGATATCAGGGAAATTATTCGGCATTTGTAAAACAGAAGCGGTTAAATTGGGATAAACAGCAGAAGGATTATCAATTGCAGCAGAAGGAAATCACAAGACTTATGACATTAATCGAGAAGTACAAGCATCATCCAACAAAGGTCGCTATGACGAAATCCAAACTGAAGCAGATTGAACATATGGACCTTGTCCAGGCTCCCCCAAAATACGACCTTAAGTCCTTCCATGCAGAATTTAAGCCGCTTAAGGAGGGGGGACAGGAGGTTCTAAAGGTAAACCGGCTTGTTATCGGCTATGACAAACCACTATGCGAAGTGAGCTTTGAGCTAAAGAAAGGGCGGAGACTTGCAGTGATCGGTGAAAATGGAATCGGTAAATCGACGCTTCTGAAAACGCTGGTGAGACAGGTTGATCCGCTGGAAGGGACATTTTCCTACGGATTTCAAATTGAACCGGGTTATTTTGACCAACAGCTTGCCCCGAATGAAAATGACAGGACTGTATTGGAGGATTTTTGTGAAGAATTCCCGGATATGCTCTTATCGGAGGTCCGTTCTGCGCTCGGAGGCTTCTTATTTACTCAGGATACGGTATATAAGAAAATTTGCCAGCTGTCAGGAGGAGAAAAGGTTCGGTTAAGTCTTGCTAAGATCATGAAGAAAAGGCCTAATCTTCTTATTCTTGATGAGCCGACAAATCACATGGACATCGTTGGGAAGGAAGCGCTGGAGGCTATGCTAATGAATTATGAAGGCACAGTTCTGTTCGTATCCCATGATCGGTATTTCGTACAAAAAACAGCAGATTCTCTGCTGATATTGGAAAAGGATAAGGTGAATTATTATCCTTTTGGTTATCAGGAATATACACAAAGAAAGTTCACATCAGTCGAAGGTACAGCGTCCATTCAGTATGCAGGCCAGACAAACGCTCCAGGAGCAGTCTTGAATGGAACGGTGTGGGAAAGAAAGGCTCAGGACAGAAGGAAGCAGGAAATGAAAAAGCTGGAAATGATGGTAGAGGAGACGGAAAGGGAGATTGGCAGAATAAAGGCATTAATGGAGAAGCCGGAAATTGCCTGTGATTATGCTAAACTAAGTGAAATTAATCATCAGTTGATAAGGGAAGAACATAAGCTGGAAGAGTATATTAAGAATTATGTGGAATAGAGAACCCTAATGCTCTGACTCAATAGGTTGAATCAACTCGTTATTTTTCGACACCTGGTTAATTTGCCTGTCACATGAAAATGAGGGGTGTCAGGCGTTGACTAAAGTTTACTTCACATTTTTAGTTTTTTTATTTTAAATTAATAAAAACATTGAGAAATAATGGGATTAGAGTCTATAATTATTTTGGAGAAAAGAAAACGTCTTATAATTGTATGAAGAATAATATGAAGTAAGATATGATGTAGGAAGAGGGGCTAAACAGTCCTTGATTCTGATACAATTTTATAACATAGCGGGGGAGTTTATGGAAGATTTTCACTTATTATTAAAACCTACAGGGGCATATCTATCAGGGATAACATCAGGTGTTATGTCATACAGTTCACCCTGTAGCCTTTTGCGTCCATATGTTTCTTCCTATTGGGGATCTGAAAGACCAACAACGGAATGGTCTGTACAGGAATTTGAACCTTCCTTAATTGTCCCGGATGCATGTGTAGATATTATTTTCACAATTGATCATACAAACGGAATCGTGCAAGGTGGTTTTTGCGGCATATCCGATCATCCGAGTTATGCGTGGTCAATCAAAGACCGGCCGAATATATCCCGATTTGCTATACAATTTTACTTCTGGGGAGTGCAATACTTTATGAGTGACAGGATCGATAGAAGCTATAATTCATATGTTGATGTTGAAGCATATTTTTTGGGGTGGGGGAACTTTTTTGAAAAAATGCTGCTGGATAAAGTCAATTTTCATGAGAGAGTAAAGTTGGCGGATCAGTTTATTAAGGAAAAATTTCAGCCGAATCATTATAATCAGACGGCGATGAATGCATTATCACATATTTTGCATTCTCAAGGTACCTCCACGGTGAAAGAAACTTGCAATTATACCGTTATTTCTCAAAGGCAGTTGGAGCGTTTGTTTAACAGCTACTATGGGATGAGCATAAAAAAGGTAAGCGATTTGATTCGATATCAGAATTTGTGGCACGATATTGCTTTTGCTAAAATCGGAACGATACAAGATGCAGTTGATAAATACGATTATGCTGACCAGGCTCATTTATTGAATGATTTTAAAAAATTCCATACCATGACGCCAAGGGAGGCACTTAAGATTGCGTGGCAAACGTAAATGTCGCTTTTTTGCAATACTCTTCTGCAGGATTACCGTATAATTTGGTGTAGTGAAGAAACGTGAGGTGAAAATATGGGGAATTTTCAATATGAGGACTTTGTAGAAAAGGTATGCGAGTTAGGCTTTCTTATGCCAAGGGATAAAGCCATAAAAGGATTTCCGGTCCTTGAGGATTTTGTTTGCGAAAGTCAGTGGTGGACAAATGATCCCGATCTTGATCCATGGCTTTGGAAGGATAGAGTGGCAGAAGAAAAAAAATTGGCTTACGGTGCCTTTTTTAACGGGAAAAAGGGTTACATAGCTCCCGACTTTTATTCTGTTTTTATGGATGCGTTCCGTCCGAAAAGCTCTATAGAGGAGAGATATGAAGCCGGTAAACTTGGATTATATGAATGGAAGATCTGGTGCCTGATAACTAACGAAAACAGACCGATTGGTACGCACGAATACCGACGGATGATTGATACCGGCAAGAAAGAGAAGAATGCACTGGATGCTGCAGTTGTCAGGCTGCAGACTACTTTTGACATAACCATTACAGGAAATATGGACATGCTGGATCAGGAGGGTAATCCCTACAATAAGGCGGTGGCTTTTGATAAAGTAGATAAGTGGATCCCTTCACAATGGTTATCAATAAACCTGCCCATGAGTCACGAAGAAGCAGTAGAAACTATTTATGGCCGCCTTACTGATGTTAGCAAAGACCTGGATAGGGCGCAGGTCGAGAAATTATTTCGTAAATCTCAAAAGTTGTACGCAAGTTTTTTTGAATCGTAACATATTTTATTAATTAGCATGAGGGAGTTATAGAGATGAAAATAGGAGCGCAGACCTATGTAAAAGGAAGCTTTGAAGCAGTGGAACGATATTGTGATGCTTTTGGAGCAAAGATTGGTTTGAATTTTAAAACACCGGAAAACACGTATGAACATTGTGAGCTAATGATTAACGATCAGCTATTTATGGCAGTGAGTGAAGCACCGGATGATTGTGAACGTACAAAAGGGCAGGCATGGCAGACAACTGCATTTAATGTGTACGAAATGGGCAATGAGGAAGCTGTACGTCACGCATTCGAAATACTAAGTAATGGAGGAACAGTAATCCACCCCCTGGGACCATGTGACTGGAATCCATATTGTGCTGATGTTGTGGATAAATACGGTGTATTTTGGTGGATAGCGATCTAAATAATCAGCACTTAATAAATGAGCAGAGAGTGCTCCGGGAAATGGGGACTGGAAACAGTCCTTTTTTCTGACTCGTTTTTTTGACTCAACTCGGTAATTTGGATGGAAACAAAAAGGAAGAAAGTGTAAGCGGCAAGAGATAATAGAAAAATAAAATCAACGAATTGATTGTAGGATTAGAAGACCATTGGTAATATGTATTTGTATGAATTGAAGGTTGTGCGAAAGGAATCCTCAAATAACATAAATTGTACATAAAATGTCAGGCAAAATTCATGTAAATCAAATAGAATATAACGGAAAGGTGGATGAAGATGAACGTACTTGACCAGACACAGCAAGTAATTGATATGATCGAAAAGGATTTGTTTCAGACTGATTATATAAAAATATCGAAATTTACAGGAATACCGATGGGAGTATATCAACGTATATTCAGTTATATTTGTGGAATTTCTATTACGGAGTATATAAGGAGGAGAAAGCTTACTGTATCAGCGGAAAGACTGCTTGCCCGTAATATGAATGTGACTGATGCGGCGTTTGAGTGCGGTTATGAAAACAGTACATCGTTTTCGAGAGCATTTAAAGATCAGTTTTCTGTTCCTCCGAAACAAATTACTGTTGAAATATTAAACGATAAAGCGTTTAAACCATTTTCATTTGCTGATAACGATACTTATTATGTAATGAAAGGGAAAAGGATTATGGCAGAGTTGGTAAAAATTGAGTATGAAAACACAGAGGACATGCTCCTTATCGGCGTAAGTAGCAAAGAATATGGGGTAAAGGGGAGACAGCTTTGGGATGTATACTTTGGTCAGCATTTTGACGATAGATTAACCGGACTTATGGAGTATCAGGTTGGCATGGAGGACTGTATGGGACTTGGATATTCAGCTGATTTTCCTTCTGACAGGGAACTTGGAGAAACATACATGGTTGGTAAGTTGTTTAAGCCAGGTACTCCTGTCCCGGGAGGAATGAGTGGAAGAATGATAAAAGGCGGTACAATTGTAAGGGCGCAGATCGGTGCAGAGAACTTTGATGAGATACTGAACAGTGCGTACCTTCTGATATCTGATATGGCACATAAAAACGGCTATAACCTGGATTATAACCAGTTCTATTGGATTGAATTCTATACAGTAAGTAGATTCTGTATCCCAATGGAAAATAAAGAAAAACAAATTATTTGTGACTGGATTATGCCATGCATAAAATTGTGATTCGTATGTAAAGGATGAAAGTCATATAAAAATGCATAAGAAATGATTATCCTAAACTTCTCAGGGTTTGCAGGATGATCATTTTTTATTGTTTTCTCTTATCAGTAGGACAATAAGAGTGATATTGCAGCATAAGGATAAATAAGTTGATAAACTTGGAATCAAATGGAGTCTATGATTGAATTAATATATTTTTGTAGATACCCCTTGACACATAATACTATGTAATGTATAGTAAAATGCATAAGGAGGTATAACATGGATATTCAGTTAAAAAAGGGGCTATTAGAATTTTGTGTGCTTGCAGTTCTTAATAAATCAGATTCCTATGGATATCAGATCATTAAGGATGTATCAACGTGTATAGAGATTTCAGAATCTACGCTGTATCCAATATTAAAAAGATTGGAAACGGATTCCTATCTTTCTACCTATTCTGTTGAACATAACAGCCGGTTAAGAAAATATTATAAGATTACCGATGCTGGGAGAATACGTATCGACGAGTTCCTTAATGAATGGCAACAAGTGATGAAGATTTATTATTTTATTAAAGGAGATGGGAGTTATGAATAAAGCTGTTTTTTTGAAAGAACTGGCATTTCATTTGAATAAAATGAAGAATGCTGATAAAGATAGGTTCCTTACTTATTATGATGAGATAATTTCTGATTATATTGAAAACGGCATACCGGAAGAAGATGCAGTCAACAAAATAGGCGTTCCTATAAAAGTTGCAGAGGAACTCCTGGAAAGTCAGGATAGTCTTAAAATAGACATGCCCTCTACCGGCAGCAGAAGTTTAAATATACTATTATTGATTCTGGGTTTTCCTCTATGGGGGAGTTTATTGTTGGCGGGTATTTTAATGCTGATTTCAATTTATATTATTTTATGGTGCATTCCCTTCACCACCGGAGTTGGCTGTATCGGATTTCTTGCAACATCGATCATCGGTTTTGTTGGATCCCCTTTCATTATAGCAAAGAGCCTGCCTGTTGGAATTGTACAGTTGGGAACCAGCATAGCAGCAGTCGGTATTTCGATTTTATTGGGTATTGCTACGATGAAGTTATCCGAAATATTTATCGCTATAACCAAGAGGTTCAATACTAAATTAATCGTATTATTTAAGAGGAGAGTGGTGGTTCGATGAAAATAAAAAATTATAAGAGAAAAGGGATCATATTAAGTCTAATATTCATTTTAACAGGGGCCTTTATTTCTGTTGCAGGATATGGGATCGTAGATTTTAATAGCAAACGTTTGATTGAGTGTGCGAAGGAAGATACATGGTATCAAACAATTCACGTAAATAGTGATAATAATTTATGGTATGGAATTGACCTGGGCGATGATGTAACGTTATTTGGCATAGGAAATAGTATCTGATTTCAACGCAACTATTCAATGCAAAGATATTTTCCAATCAAGCTAAAGGAAGGCATATAAAGTGCAGGAAATAAATGGTCTGTTAGACGAGGATCACAGACCCAAAATCAATATAGAGGCTATTAGAAAAATTAATAATAGTATTAATAGATAAGATACATACTTAATCAATGATTATCCTAAACTTTCAGAGTTTGCAGGATAATCATTTTTTTAGGCAGTGTGTCTGTTGAGGCTGCTCTATAGTGAAACAATTTTCAGGTTATCTAGTTTGCCGTGTAAGGTTGGCTTGACACGAATAAAAAATCGTGATAGAATAAGCGTGTAAGGCTAGCTTGACACAAGGAGGCGAGATTTGAAAAACAGAGTAAAAGAGTTGCGAGAAATGAAGGGATTAACACAAAAGCAGTTAGGGGAAAAAGTAAATGTTTCCCGACAAGCGATCAATGCAATTGAAACTGAAAAGTATGATCCATCCCTTTGGTTAGCCTATGATCTTGCGGATTTCTTTGGTAGGTCAATTGAAGAAGTATTTCATTTTAAGGAGAGTGAGAGAAAATAAAAGCGTTTAAATATCCAATGGCCAATGCACTATATCTGGCAATAATAACTGCAAGCTATGCAGCAGTATTGATAATTTCATCAGAACATGTCTCGGTTGGTATGAACTTCTTTTCCGGTAGCGTGTGGTCTGAATTTATTATGCAGGGTAATCTGAAGCATGTCGGACTAGGTATGATCGGCGTAACAGTACTGGTTGATTTTTGCTCGGCTCTGCGGCTCAAGAGATTTGATGAATATCACACCAGCATATTAGGTAAGAATTTGATTCTTAACGGAATGCTTGCAGTGCTGCTCCTTCCCATTGCGTTATGTATTTTCATTGCTGCACCCGAATACTTTGTTGAAACTGTTTTTGCATTGTTGATATTCCAGTGGTTTGTAATTGTGGTAATTGATATTACCAACTTAATTAGATATCGTTGATTGATTTGAAAGGAGACTGATATTATGTGGCTTATCTTGATTTGGTGTATTGTTGCTCTTTCAGTAATCGCTGATATTATTTTGCTTACAGGCAAAGGAAGCAATCTAGTAACCGGATTTAACACCATGAGCAAAGAAGAAAAGAACCGTTATGACAAGGAGAAAGTAAGCAGACAGGCAGGGGTTTATATGCTCCTGATAAATATTGGGTTAATCGCGCTTGCCGCGTATTTACAATTCAGGGTATTGGAAGCAATCCGGTCAAATACGATTAATAGTTATGGAACAGAAATTACAATAATAGCATTAACAATCTGCGCTTACATTTTAATAATCGGACTGGTAAGTTTTATCCGCGGTTTTAAATATTGTAAGCAGTAGAAATTCCAATTTAAACGAGATAATACTTGACATTATACAACGTTGGATATAAAATATATCCAACGTTGTATAATTTATTAGATCAATGGAAAATAGAATCAGATGAAATGGACTAAGTTACAACTGGGAATACCGGGGATAATTATCTAATGATAAGCAGGAGGCTACGATATGATTCGAGGACTGATCCTATACTACCTTAGCATTAAGCCGACCCATGGCTACGAGATACAAAGATTTCTTCAGGTGTCAGGAACGGATCAATGGACGAAGATTCAATCCGGGTCAATATACTATGCACTAACAAAACTTGAGAAGGAACAATGCGTCAGGGTACTTCGGGAGGAGCGAACAGGATCAAGGGTTCGTAAGATTTATGAGATCACGGAACTTGGCAGGAAGGAGATGCATCGTGAGATGAGCGAGGAACTTGATACTCCTATTGCAGTGGTGGGTTCCGCTAAGTTTATTACAGAACCAATGCTTAGCGTACTGCCAAGGGAAGAAGTTGTGGCACATCTTATGAAACATGTGAAAGAACTTGGGGAACAGAGGGATTTCTGGAAGACGTGGGCTGATATAAAGGTCGATGAGAAGGCGACGAGACTGACAGAGCTGACATTTCGTATGACAATTACTTCACTGGAAGACCAGATTGACTGGCATGAGGAACTCCTTAGAAATGTGGACCTATATCAGGAGCAGAGTTTTATTATGAAAAGTTTTATCGAAGGGTTCGATTCCGACAAATTTGCTGAGAAAACAAAAGAGGTGGGGATCGATGAAAAGATTGGTTATATCGAACAGCTGAAGGAGGTCATCAAAGGTAATCCGGAAAATGCAATTTGTAATCTGGATAGGATGATCGAGGAACTGAAACGGCAGAAATAATGTGGGTGCAAAGAGAAAATATGTATCTTAAAAATGTCCTGTGGTAAGGGCATTTTTTCGGACACATATATCCAAGATTGGGTATACAAAATTTCATATATAAGAAAGGATATAATATTATGAGCACCATATTGGAAGTAACGAACTTAAGGAAAAGCTATAAAACAAAGGAAGTAATACGAAGGATGCAATTTCAGGTGGAAGAGGGTGATATTCTGGGACTGATCGGTCCGAATGGCGCCGGGAAAAGCACAACCATACGTATGATTACGGATGTGGAGCAGCCATCGGAAGGTAACATTAGTTACAGAGGGAAGGAGACCAAGTCTATGATCATGGACTTTAAGCAAAAGCTTGGCGTGGTACCTCAGGAAATAGCGATATATCATGATCTGTCAGCTTATGATAATGTGAGATTCTTCTGTTCTATCTATGGGTATCGTAAGAAAGAATTAAGGGATAGGGCGGAGGAGGCCTTACGCTTCGTGGGATTATGGGAAAGGCGGAAAGAAAGACCTGCAAAGTTTTCAGGCGGAATGAAGCGAAGACTAAACATTGCATGTTCGATTGCACATTCCCCGCAGCTTCTTATTATGGATGAGCCAACCGTTGGAATCGATCCACAGTCACGTAACCATATCATGGAGGCAATTAAGGAGCTGAATACGAGGGGGACAACAGTTATCTATGTATCACATTATATGGAAGAGATTGAAGAGATCTGCAATCGGGTTGTCATAGTGGACCATGGATCGATAATTGAGGATTGTGGGAAGGAGGAATTAAAGGTGAAGTATAGGGAGCAGGGACTGATGAATCTTGAGGAGATTTTTCTTCATCTGACAGGAAAGCAATTAAGGGATGAGCAGGCCTGACCCGGAAATCCAGAGAAGTGAATATTAATCTATCATATAAAATGGAAAGAAAGGAAATTGGGTATACACGATGAAGCAATTAGGTGCAATGACGGCTTTTCAGATGAGGAGAAGAGCGACGGATGGGTTTGCAATCGGATATAATATTGTTTTTCCGATGGTGCTTATAACGATATTGGGGACACTGGGAAGGGGAAGGCAGCAAGGTTTTATTTCAAGTTATCAGTACTATACGCTTGTACTGCTCCCATTTTGCACAAGCATGGCGGTAATTACGGCGGCCTATGCAGGAAAGGAGGATGCCTTCGCACATACGGCTATGAGAATTATCATGTCACCCCTTTCAAATATAGAAATTGTTCTGGCCAAGATGATATCCTGTACGGTGGTATATAGTATATGTAATGGTTTTATGATCGTAGTGACGAAACTGATCTGGAGAGTATCTTATCAGGGGAAAATGGTGCCTGTTTTATTCCTTTTGACAGCAACCGCTTTTTGTGTCTGCTCGTTGGGTGTGCTAATCGGGCTTGGTATGAAAAATTTTCTTACGGTAAAGAATGTGCTTAATATTCCCATATCCTTGTGCGCGATTGCAGCAGGCTCCTTCTTCCCGGTGGGAACACTAAATAGGAGGTTACAGTTTCTGCTTGATTTGTCACCACTGACATGGATCAATCGTAGTATTTTTCTTTGTATCTATGATGGGAAATCTGATCTTTTATGGGGAGTATCCGCAGCATTGCTGATAGCAGGAGGCGTATTCATCTGGTTAGCTATGAAGTACTTTAAAAGGGAGGAATATTTGAATGGGCAATTACCTGGTTCTGAAAAATAATTATAAAAGGCTTCTGTCACACAAATTAAGTATAGGAATGATTCTTGTCATCCCTGTGATCCTATGCCTGATCACACTTTTAAGCGGTTACGTGGAAAATAATTTTATCCGGGTCGGAATCCTTACGGATGGAATGAAAGAAGAGTCAATCCCTGAGAATATAAAGAAGATGATGGAGGGAGGGGAACTAATTGACTATCGTCTCGCAGATGCAAAAAGCATACGAACGGATCAGATCATGGGGAAATACAATTTCTTACTTGATCTGCGGGAGCAACCCGACAAAGAGCAATCAATCCTTGCATTGAAGGAAATGATTCAAAAGAGAGAGGTCATAGGGAAAGAATTTCATACGACAGAAAGAACGGTGGCATTACTGATGACAGTGTTCATCATTCTATCTACGGTGCATGCAACCAATTATATTGAGGATAAAAAGACTGGGCTTTTGCAAAGATATACAGTTGCGCCGAGAAAGAAGTACAGTTACCTGGGAGGATATGCATTGTTTACAACTACCGTGGTTTTTGTGCAGGCAATGGTCAGCCTTGCCGTATTGGTCCTGCTGCAGACGGGGATACATATTACAGTTTTCAAAGGATTCCTCGTTATAGCCTTTATCACAGCAATAACCTCATTACTTGCAATGGGATTTACGTTGCTTAGCAAGAGTGATATGCAGGCAAATCTGTGTTCCTCCGCCTTTTCTGTAATCATGATGCTTCTTGGTGGAACCTTCGTGCCAATTGAACGTATGCCAAAGATCTTTCAGATTGCCAGTCTGTTCAGTCCGGTTCGCTGGATTATCGGGTTATTATAGCAGGAAGGAAATGATGCAGCAGCGGAGCAGGAATATGCTAATTTACATGAACAATGTTTCCTGCGCTTGCTTTTTCTAATCGGTTGAGGATGGAATTTCCTAACCCAATGCTATAAGGCGATTGAATAAAAATATGGCTGACATTTAATGTATCGCATTCTCTGAGAAGATCGAAGATCTTGCGGGCAGCGATATCTAAGGTGTCGAAGCTCCCAAGGCTATAGAGGTGCGAATAGTCCTTAAATTCAGGAATAAATTCTTCGAAGCAAAGGACTGCCTCGTTTTTGTTTGCATTTTCCTGAAGCCACCGGGATGTCTTATGATAATCTCCCTCTACCAATGTGATTGGGGTATCCGGTGCATAATGTTTATATTTCATTCCGGGAGCTTTTGGTATTTCACTGTCTTTCGCACTCAATAAATTCTTTTGATAGATGAGATTTGGAATTACATTGCGTATCTCATCCAGGCTGATTGCTCCTGGCCTTAGTAATACCGGATCAGTTGTGGACATGTCGATAATTGTTGACTCCAGACCGATTGAACAGGAACCTCCATCCAGAATACAGGGGATTTTCCCGTTTAAGTCGTGATAGCAATGCTCGGCGCTGGTGGTGGATGGTTTTCCGGATGAATTGGCGGAGGGAGCTACTAACAAGGTACCGCTTTCCTTAATAATGGCTCTGGCTTGTTCATTTTGAGGGAATCGTACCCCTACTGTTTTCATTCCCGCTGTAATTGTATCTGAGATACAATCTTTCTTATTAAAAATCAGAGTGACGGAACCGGGCCAGAAAGCATCCATTACGTTTTCTGCCGCATTTGAAATACCTTTGCATATCTCATAAACTTGTTCTAATTTATAAACATGTACGATGAGTGGATTATCCTGCGGTCGTCCCTTCACCTCAAATATTTTCTTGATCGCACGTTCATTAAAAGCATCGGCAGCTAGTCCATAAACAGTTTCTGTCGGAATGGCAATGACCTCACCATGTTTCAGGTACTCGACTCCTCGTATAATATTATTATAATTAAGAGTTATATCTTTAATGTCTAATACTTCTGTTTTCATTACTACTGCCTCCGTGTTGAATATAATTCCAATGAATATTTTACAACAGAATATTGTGAAATGCAAACCGTATTGGGGAATCGGTTTCATATTTTGTAATAGTCTATTTCTTATGACCGGGCGGCTCTTCGTATGCCACACAAAGGAGCGCTATGAAAATACAATATGTTTGGTTTTTGCCATAGGTATTGTAATTGCTTCATTATGATATTATAATAAGCAAGTGTATTCAGGAGAGTAATTTCTTTGAGTCAGTGACAAAGTTCCTTATAATATAATGAAAAATTCAGGAGTTGAAATGCTGCTATGGAAAATATAAATGTTGTTTTAACAGAGAATGACCGAATGATTTTAGAATCCTATAAAACACTGATTGACGGACTGGCCGATTACCTTGGCAGCGGTTATGAAATTGTTTTACATAGTTTGGAGAATATTGATAAATCGGTGATAAAGATTGTGAATGGATTTCATACAGGGAGAAAAGAAGGTGCGCCTGTAACCAACCTGGCACTTTCTATGATATCAAAAATATCATCAGAGAACCTTGGAAATTCGATTAGTTATTTTGTTAAAAATAAGAAGGGCGAGCCTATGAAATCGTCGACCATCATTATCAGGGGAGAAGAAAATAAAATGATTGGGGTATTGTGTATCAACTTTTATCTTAATACACCGATTTCAACGATGCTGGATGTATTTACGCCGATTGATGTTCAAAATAAATCCATTATCCAGGAGAATTTTGCAGAGACAGCGCAGGAACTTATTGTAAAATCCCTGGAGGAAGCCCGTCAATTAATAGAGAATGATGATACAATTCTTCCTTCGTTAAAAAATCGTGAGATTATTTCCCTGCTGCATAACTGGGGAATATTTAAAATGAAAGATGCAGTTGAGATCTTATCGCAGGCGATGAATATTTCTAAAAACACCGTTTATCTTCACCTGCGTAATATCAAGAATAATAAATTGAAATAAGATGCGATATACAAATTAATCTCACACCCGTTGATAAAGTGCAAAATCATCCGCAGCAGGATCCTTTGATCAAATTAAGGGAGGTTCAGGAGTGGGCACAATCATCGGCGTGAATTATAAGAGCATAATTCATATGCTTAGTTTGGGTCTGCGGAATCCTCCGGATGTGCTGGAACGGGAAGGATTGCAGCGCCATCATGGCATGTTAAAGAGATAAACTTTATTATGATAATGTAACGTCTTTCGTCTGTCAGCTTAATTTCTTTTTATGAGAAGAATATTGTTCGATCATCTCATGGAAAGAAAGTACTCTGACAGTTTTTTTTGCCTAAAAGCTGGAAATGAATGAAATATAATTTATTTAAATTACATATTGAATAAAATAAAGTTCAGTGATATAATGAATTTATCAGGAAGAGCCAAAGGTGGAATGTTGAAAAATGTACCACCTTTGGCTTTTTAAATAATAGAAAGGAACAATATTATGATTACAATTCAAACAGAAAAAGCACCGGCAGCAATTGGACCTTATTCCCAGGCTATTATTACGGGAGGAATGTTGTACAGCTCAGGACAAATTCCTTTAAATCCCCAGACGGGCGAGGTTTCGGGAAGTGACATTCAGGTTCAGGCAGAACAGGTAATGAAAAACATCTCAGAAATTCTTAAGGCAGGTAATACCAGCTTTGACAAAGTGGTAAAAACCACCTGTTTTCTTGCAGATATGTCTGATTTTGCATTATTTAATGAAATATATGCAAAGTACTTTATCAGTAAACCGGCGCGGTCCTGTGTGGCTGTAAAACAATTACCAAAAAGTGTTCTTGTAGAAGTTGAGGTCATGGCAGCAGTGTAATTCTAAGGGAAATAAGGGTACATAGGGAAGGAGTTGTTTTATTGGACATCAAAGAAAGGATGAATCCTAATTTTAGTAAGCTGCAAGGGGGATTATTTCTCAATGTTACAAAAGCAGATGTAGGCGAAGGCACCGGTAACTTTATGAAAGCCGGAGGAGATATCATGGCCTGGGCTGATCCGTTCTTTCCTGATCCGGCAATACCGGAATCAGTGAAAAAGGCAATGATTGATGCAATTGAGACGGGTTTTCCGGCCCACTACAGTATGCCCATAGGTCTTCTTGAGCTTCGGGAGGCACTTGCAGAACATATTCAGGAAAAGACGGGATTGACCATTAATCCAAGTCGTAATGTAATTGTTACACCCGGTTCCGACAGCGGGTTGCTTTATGCTATGATGCCTTTTATAACAAAAGATGATGAAGTAATGGTTCCGGATCCGAGTTATCCAAGTAATTTTTTAAATCCTACGCTATTAGGCGGAGTAACTGTGCCGGTTCCTCTTTATCCGGAGGATCAGTATCAGCCCCGTGTGGAAGAGTTTGAAAAACGCTTGACAAAGAAAACGAAAATGGTTGTAATCAGCCATCCCAACAATCCGACGACAACAGTATTTCGACGGGAATATATGGAGAAACTATGCGAATTTATTGTAAAACATAATCTGATTCTTGTCAGCGACCAGGCATTTGAAGACCATATTTATGATGGCATCGAATTCGTCTCTCCCTGCACACTTCCCGGGATGTGGGAACGAACCTTAACTGTCTGCTCCATTTCAAAAGGAATTGGATTAAGTGGATTACGTATCGGATATATCTATGCGGATGATAAAATAATGGATATCCTTTACGGGGGTGCGGTGAATGTACTTGGTGCCTCTAGTACGGTAGGTTCTATTGGAGCCATAGCGGCATTAAAAGATAAAGCTCATCTTAAGGATAATTATATTCGTCTGGAGCGACGCAGGCGGATTGCCTATGAAATTCTGAGTACAATTCCCGGAGTCAGTATGAAGATAAGTGAAAGCGGTATCCTCTCCTGGTTAAACATCAGCCGTTTGGGAACCAGTGAGGAGGTTGCCGCCTATCTTATGGAGCATGCAAAGATAATGGTGAATCAGGGAAACCCTTACGGGATTCAGGGAAAGGGACATATCCGCATTGTCACAGCATGTTTTGCAAAGGATGAGGATGCGATCCTTCGTTTTCGGAGAATAAAAGATGCCTTAACCCAACTTGCAAAAAAAAGAGGAATTATTTAGCCAGATAAATACATAAAAAGGAGAAAATATTATGAATAAAAAATCGGAAGTACCTTCCTTAACCTTTAGAGGCTCGATATTTATGTCTCTTATTCCTGTGACAATATTTTTTGCGTTTTGTATTGTACTATTTGTGGTTTTTAAGGCATTTAATATGGAAGCGTTGGCCATGGGCGGCTTTGTTGGATTATTAATCGGCGGTATTTTCTGTACCAGCTATACCAAATTTTGGGATGCGGCAATTAAGGGAATTTCATCGACCACATCTGTATCAGTTATCGTCATTCTCTTTGTGATCGGTATGTTTTCAGCACTTATGAAACAGAGTGGTCTCTCCGGTGGTTTTGTGTGGCTTGCAAACCTGGTCGGCATGAAAGGCGGAATCTTTGTTGCCTTTGAATTCTTTGCCTGCTGTGTTATCTCGACAGCAACCGGTTCTTCCATAGGAACCATGTTTACCGCATTCCCCATCTTTTATCCGGCCGGCATTATTCTTGGAGGAAATCCCATGTTTCTTGCCGGAGCAATTGTATCAGGCGCCATATTCGGAGACAATCTGGCTCCTATTTCTGATACCACGATTGCCTCCTCTTCCACGCAGGAATTTCGTGATGGACATCCGGCTGATGTTGGCGGGGTGGTAAGCAGCCGTCTGAAATATTCCGCAGCAGCCGGTGCCATTGCATGTGTTATCTATGCCATTGCAGGTGGAATTGGCGGCTCTTTTCAGGGAGGAGAGATTGATGCGGTTTCCAATCCAAAAAGTCTGTTTATGCTTATTCCTGTAGTTGTAATGCTGATTGTATCCACAAAGTCACGTAATATCTTCCTCGGTATCCTTGTTGGTTTGTCTTTGGGTACATTGACCGGACTAGCTCTCGGACTTTTTGAGCCAGCTGCGATTTTCGCAAATGATCCCGGCAATAATATTGCCACAGGGTTTTTAGTGTCCGGTGTCTCTAATATGCTGGGTACCGTAGGGTTGGTAATAGCAGTATTCGGAATCATGGGAGTTTTAACTGAGGCGGGTATGCTGGATTACTTCGTTGATAAAATTCTTAGCAGTAAGATGGCCCAGACACCCGCAGGAGCAGAGTTTGCCAGCTTGCTTGGTATTTCAGTGACAACAATTATTTTTGGCGGTGTAACAAGTGCTTCCATACTTACGTTTGGCCCGGTGCTTAACAAGATAGGAAAGTCAAAGGGAATTCACCCATACCGCCGTGCTAATATATTGGATGGTATTGCGAATAGTCTCCCGGCTATTGTACCTTTCATGAGTGTCTTTGTATTTATTGGTGTTGTATTTACAGGACTTTCTCCTGTGGCTGTGGCAGGGGGTACGGTCTATGCCTTTACCCTTTTCGCAACCTTCTTATTTTCCATCATAACCGGATGGGGCAGGGATTATGAAGGAGCAAATGGAGAAAAAGTAAAAAAACCGCTACAGCCTGATCATAAAAAATAATATTACGGCAGCGAAGATAATCGTTGTAAAGGGGAGTCCGAAAGGACTCCCTTTTCGTCTGGCTGCTGCCTGTGAAAGGGTTCGTCGGTATCCTTAAGGAAGCGGTATGGTTGTTTTGTTTATCTCAATTGATTTCACGGTGTTCCAATCCATCCTTTTGGAAAAGCTGAATATGGAAGTCACCTTTCCGGATTGGATGGAACTGACACTTCCTCCGGAGAACCATTCCTCATCAAAATCAACGGTACTGGTGTCAGGGGCAGTATCATTCGTAGAGACGGAGGATGTTTTGGAACCATCTGTCAGTACCCCGGTTTTTGCGGGAGTCGTGTCATTGGATATTATTTTTCCGGCAGCACCCTGATAAGAATAGAATTGACAAGTACTTCCGTCCAAAAATTCGATGGAAATCCGGCAATTTTCGCTGTTGAAGTCCTCATTTTCCAGTCTCCCTGCCAGCGTAAAACCAAGTTCGGAATAGAAGAGTTTTTGATACGATACAGAATATCCATCGGAAGCCGGTATATTGATAACTTTTTCAGTCAATGCCACAGTCTGAGTAATCGGCAGCTTTATTTTGCTGCGAATCCCCTCCATGGAAAAGGTTAAGCCTTCTTCCATATATCTGCTGTTACCCACACTAAAGGAGAAGGTATAGTATCTGCGGGCTCCTTCCCTTAAGCCATCCAGTTCACGCAGACCATATCCAACAGGGGAGAGTCTAAGCTTGCTGATGATATTTTCATTCAGAAAGGAGGCCTCTGCTTTTGCGCTTAGTGCCTCAACTGACACAGTAGCAATTCCTGTGAAGGAATCACTGGCAATCTCTTGAACAGTGAGTCGATAATCATTACTTTTTATACTTTCTCCTACGGTCAGAATTTTATCTTGTGAGATACCAAGTAAGCTGTTGATCGTCTCATGAACGGTATCATTCGTTGCTGCAAAAACAGTGGCACCGCCGATGCAAAGGAGCAAACAGGCCGTTAAGGCCGTCTTATAGAGGGCCTTTTTGAAATGGAACGATTTTTCCTTCCGGTCCTCTTGTATCTTATGCAAGGTTAAGCTGCGTATCCGCTTCATACTAACCTGATCATAAAGAGAAGAATAATCCTCTACCTGAATATCCTCCATGTCCAGTTCCTTGAATAATGAATGTAAATTAACATTATGCTTCATAATTATAACCTCCTTCTTCAAATCTCTTCACAAGTTCTTTGCGTCCGCGATAAAGCTTTGACTTAACGGTGGAAAGCGGAAGATCAAAATGCATTGCAATTTCAGTTAATTTGTAGTTCCAGAAATAATAAGAGAGTAAAATATCCTTATCGGGATAGTGAAAGCCGGCGATGGTGTTACGCAGAAATTCCAACTGATTTTTATGAATCATAAGATCATCCAAATTTCCGGAAGAAAAAGCCAGCATATCCTCATGAAGGGGTGCTTCGTCTCTTGCTTGACACAGACGTGTCTTTGTCATATTCCTGGCGATTTGTGCAATGTATGGCTTTAGACTGTCTGTTTCTATCAGCGATTCCCGCTTTTTCCACACTGCATAAAATACATCGGAAGCAATTTCCTCCACATCCTGGGGGGACAATAAATGTCCGCCGATTCTTATGGCGATAGAGACAACATAGGGCGAGTAACGTTTCATTAAGTCCTCCAGCGCCTTTTCTTTATTTTGCTTCAGTCTTTTTATCATGGTATCATCGTTCATTGGATTCCCCCTTTCTTCTATCAATACAGAAGTAACGTTGAAAAGGTTTCAATAGGATTAAATAATTTTTGTGGATACAAAATACGGGAGTTACGAAAGAATTTCAACGCAGATCCCTTTTCATCTACTTTACCTATTACTGTGAAAAAAATAAATGATTAATTTTGAAATGGGGATCTTCTATGTATTTGGGGAAAGAAGAGTGATTTAAAATTCATAGTGGAGGAGTGTTGTTTCCTATGGGAAAATAGAAAATGCCATGAGTGTTATTGAGACTGAATGAAGCGAGAGAATAGAAGGCGCTAAAAAAGCCCTCATCCCCGATGAGCGAACCTCCTTGTGATAACAGTTTTATGATTTTAACTGTCTACCACAAGGGGAACAAATCCACAGTGAGGATAAAGGCAAAAAGGATACCCGATCAGGTATCTGAGACTAAATACGCGACAACAATATATCGTTTCGGAGCAGAGCCAAGGTAGGAAAACGGATAACAGGTGCTGAGGGTTAAGGTGGCTCTTGGCTTTGGTACAATTACAGTTTTATCATCCTTATCAACGATTCTAATCTTATAGATTTTATATTCAAATTCTCCCGCATCGGTGCGAACAATAAGTTTATCTCCGATCTTAACTTCTCCAAGTCTCTGAAAAACTGTGTCCCTGTGTCCGGACAGGACAGAATTATCCCCTTCTCCCGGAAGGACGCTCTCTGTAAAATGTCCAACACCCTGATCCAGTTCTTCCTGATCGGTCCCTTCATAGACAGGAAGTGTTTTCTTAAGCACTGGGATATAAAGTTCACCAAACTGGTCTCCCGGTTCCGGGCGTGTGTGATACAGTTTTTCTCCGGGAATATGAATCATGAATGGATGAACTTCCTGTTGGACGGGGAGCAGCAAAGGCTTCTCCGGTGCTGCCCAGTCCGTTACCTGTGAATGATAGACTGCATTGCTTTTGATATATTGTAGGGTATTACCGGCGGCAAATAATGCACCTGTTACAATGAATACAGAGGCTATGCCGGAAAGAAGATACCGTTTATGTGGCTTGAAGTTATTTTTTGTCCGTTTCACTTTTATCAGTCCTTGCTTTTTTTAACAGGATAAATCCAATCATTGACAGGAACATACCAATTAACGCGTAGGCAGTACGATTGGAAGACGTTTTTGGCAATTCTGCGCCTTTTACCGTTTTTTCACCCTGAGAAACAGCAACCGGAAGCTCTTTATCTATTACAGTGCCGGCATCTTCAAGGACATCACCTAAATTATCTTTCATAAATTCACTGGTTAATACCATATCCAATAACAGTTCACCGTCATCGTTGTAGTAGGCGATGGTAATATCGGAATCAGTTAAATCCAGTTCCTCTGCGATGCTCATGGATAACAGATCACTTAACGTATATTGGGTATCAATACCACCCTTTGAGACGGTAATGACAACCTTTAGCTTCATCGTTGATAATAAGTCTTCCAACTTGGAAATCAGTTCCGTTACCTCCTCCTTACCGGGTACATAATTCTCATCGGAACTATGCTCAAGCAAAGATGATCCGAAGGTCATGAAGTAGGTACTTAATTCTTCAAACTTTGCCTGTATCTCATCACTACTCAGATATTCTTCTAACGATGCAAAGTGATTTTCCAGTTTCTGAATCTCCTCCATTGTAATACCCATTTGACTCAGCAGATCCATATAGTCTGAGATATCGATGCCGGGAATTGTACCGGTTGCATCCCAAAGGTAGAGCTCAAGCTGATCCATGAAGAAAAACTCATCAATCGACTTGCTTTTTTGACTTAGCAGCTGAAGAATCTCCCCTTTATCCATTTGGAAAACGGATTTAAAGTTGTCAAGATTGCTAAGATCGGCTTTTATTACCTCGCCGATTAAATCCTTCAATTGGGTTACCGATTCCATGTCTTTAAGACTTAAATCATATTCCGAAAGATAATTGATCATATCCTCCTTTGTAATTACAATGCCTCTGATACTGCTGATTTCGTTCAGATAGGAAGTTAGCTTCGCATCAAAATCAGCCTCTTGTTCTACCTCACCGTCTGTGGTATAGAAGGCTAAGGCATCCTCGAGGTCATTCACAAAGATATAATCGTTCAGCTCTTCCCCGTACTCAGCGAATAAGTTCTTTACTGCGTCAGAATCAAGAGAATATTTATCGTACACCTGGCTCAAATTGCTTAGATCTGATTTGATCACTTCACCCTGATAGGTTTCCAGTTCCTTTACAGAGCCAAAATCGGAGAGTGACTTTTCGCCAAACAACAGGGAGTATTCGATGTCCTCCTGACTGACCTCAAAACCTCTGATACTGCTGACCTTATTTAAATAGGAAGACAAATCCAACGCAGCGTCAGTAACTTGTGCAGCAAGTGCTGTCTGCCCCAACATTGACAGAATCATGATAATAGTAAGAAATAATGCGCTTAATTTTTTCATCTGGTCTCCTTCTATAGATACGCTGTAATTATGTGTAATCAAATTATATGATTATTATAAAATACAAGCAAATTATTTACTATATGAGATCGCTTCCAATAGAGGGGATTGGGGAATACCCCTAGAATATTGTCATTGATTTTCTTCAATGAACATGCAATTATTAGCATAAATCAGTTGTAAAAGAGGATGCCGGAAAGATGGAATATATCATATCATTTTACAGAGATACGCTTATACAAACTTTAATAATCAGCATTATTCCGGACAGATGAACCTAATAATATTTTCTATTGTATGGAACCAAGCGGTCTAGCCAATTGTCTTATAGATAGATAATATTTATCACAGGAAACGATATTGGAAGGGGAGACAAGTTACGTGGAGAAGGAGCGATTCGCCAATTTAGTGGTAATCTATCAGCATAATATGTATCGATTGGCATTGGGAATATTAAGAAATAAACAGGATGCGGAGGATGCCTTAAGCGAAACAATTGTTAGGGCTTATGAAAAGCGGGGTATTTTACGTGACGAGAATAAGTTTAAAGCCTGGATCATGACGATTTTAGTAAATGTATCAAAAAATATGTTAAAAAGAAACAGCAGGCTGCAGCTTATGGAGGATGTATCAGCGATGGAGGAAGCGATACAAGAAAATCAGAATGATGTTTGGAGCTGTGTTATGGAATTGGGAGAACTGCATCGGCGGATTATCATTTTATTTTATTATGAAGGCTTCTCGACAAAGGAAATAGCAAAGATTATGAAAGTCCCGGAAGGAACTGTGAAATCCAGACTCAGCCGTGCAAGACAACAGTTGAAGGAGATCTGGGATTTATAAAAAAGGAGGACCAATATAAGATGGATCAGAAATTAGATGTTAAAATTCAATCAATATTATTAGAAAATAATATTAGTATTCCAGAAGAGTGCAAGATTAAAATACAGGATGTCCTTAAGAAACTTCCGGAGGACAAATATAATAAGAGGAGCTCTCGCCTCCTTCCGGCAGTTATTATTACCGTAATCTGTTTATTGATTTCCTCCGCTACCGTCTTTGCGGCAATCAATTATGTCAGATCCAGAATGGAAAAGCTGCCCCAGTCTGTGAAGAACAGTTATTATCAAGGGCTTCAGGATTCTACTGTAGATGCAGACAGCTATTCAAGGGAAATGACAAAGGATGAAAAAGAGAGAATGGAAGAGTTGAAGCAAAAGTATAATAAAGGCACATTCCCTGCTCATGCAATAACAATTGTTAAGGCACAAATTGATACAGATGGAAGGGATGAATTATACTTTGCAGAAGACACAAGTTTCTTTCACTTACCCGTAAGGGATTTAACCGATGAGGAGATGCTGCAAATAATTGATTTCTATTATAGCAGAGATTATAGTCTGGGCGAAAACAATAAACAGGCTAAGGCGGAGGTAACTGATTCTCCGAAGGAATTTATTCAAATGGGAGGAATCAACGAGGAAGAGGCCACAGAGCTGGCCAGGAATGAGATTGCGCATATTTATGAAACAGATTGTAAGAACCTTGTAACGACAGTGGAATATGACGATATCGGTGGGACCGGTAATATTTACAGAGTTATCCTGGCAGATTCTGAGGACAATCCGGTTTACAATATTACAATTGATGCCGATCTGGGGAAGGTGACAGAACTATTTTTGCCGCAGCAAAACCCTCCTTCAACCAATGAATTAGAAGTGGATCAGGATAAGATTACCGCCAAATTTGAAGATGCAATGGTGATTTTAAATAAGATAAAAGGATCTGAGGAGAAGGTAGTACAATCTTGTTGTGAATATAATTGTATTTCAGAGGGGGTTCTTGAACGTGGGGTTGTAACTTATCTGTTTGAAACGGAAGAAGGGGTGGGTTATATTCTCAAGTACAATTTTGCGATAAATTCATTTTTCAATATATTAGTTATGGATTATGACGGGTACAGACAGATCATAGAGCATGGTGAAAAAAGCAGACAAAAGAGAGGCGTTGTAAGGGAAGTCATCCCGATGCAGTAGCACCTACGGATAGATTTGTATATCAAAAGGGTCATGGGATTTATCTGAGGTACACTGATCAGGAAGAGCTTGACAACGTGTCGAATGATATCTAGAATAGGAGAATGGAATACGATTTATTAAACAATTATGATGAAGGGAAAAAAATCTGTTTTTAAGAGAGTAATCCTTGTTGAAAGATTAGAAAATTGGATTACTTAAGGATTACACAGGCGGGAGGAGCCAAAAAGATGAAAAGCAAAATGAAGATAATCGTCGTATTAATCATTCTAATCAGTATTTTCTATCCGGATCAAAGGGCAAATGCAGACGTAAAAACGTATAAGGTAGCGGTAACAATTGAGTATAATGATACACAGGATGGAGTTTATCTGCATACCCAGCTGCAGAAAGAAATAGCCGCTATTGAAAATTGTGAAGTTATGGAGATCCTGGTGCAGCACGAAGATCCAGTCTATCGCGAACTGGAGTTTGAATACAGGGCAGAGTATAAAAATAATAAAATAGCCACAAAAAAGGCATCTGTTTCCTTATATGGGACTTATGGTGAAGGTGAAATAGATTATCAGGTACAAAATGAATTAAAAGAACGGGATAAGAATATAAAAAAAGTAATAGAGATTAAGTATAACGAGAAAAAAACAACCTATGAAGTTATCTACACCTTATGGAAAGACGAAGAAGCCCAAAGTTTATGTAAGACTTATGGGGTCCCCTATACAAAAAGAGATATGGTAGCCGAGCTTACACCGATCATTGTATATTTTCAGGGATATAGAATACCATATGTATTAGAGGATGGCGGAGAATTGTATATCAAACGTGACTATGTAGATAGCCCGCTTGTTGATAATTTTGAACAAATCAGAGACGGTTACTTTATAATGGATGACAATTATACCTTTCGAAATTATAATTTTAAGAGCATTCTAAAGAATGGAACAAAGATTGGTAAGATAAGTTCTCCTTTCCGGCATAGCGTATACGAGATGCTGGAGCGCTATACCATTAATTATGAGGATTATGTCAGGCTATCAGAAGTTTTGGATTATGTGAATGAGGATGATTGGAGAGATAATAAATTAACATATGATAAAGCTTCAAAAACCCTTTATTATGGAAGAAAACCAACTAAGAAGGAACAGAGTTTAATCAAAGATACGATTTATGACTTTGCGGTGAAAACAACCAAGGGATGTAAGACGGATAAGGAAAAGGTAACAGCAATCCATGATGCCATAATCAAAACCTTTCAGTATAAAAGTGATGCCATTTATCATGATCATTTTACAGGACGGGATTATGAGGATGCAATCGTGAACCTCGATAATGCTGTGTATGCCCTGAAGTCAAAAAAGGCAAATGAGGAAGCTTTGGCGATTTTATTTCAGGAGTGTCTAAGACGACTCTTTATCCCCTGCCAGATAGAAGCAGGCAAATATATCTGGCCAGAGGATGCTATCTGGAATAGAGTATATATTGATTCCAAACTATATTATATTGATGTTGCAAATGATATGAAAGGGACTGTCAGTAAAAGTAATGTTTCTCATAAATATTTTATGAAATCAACCTATTATTTTATGGGGACGCATCGTTGGGAAGCCCCGGATTATGTATTGGAGCCATTTGATAAAAACTGGAAAAGCATTGATGTTAATAATATCAAGACGACACAGGATTTACGTCGGGCGGTAGTATATGCTTCTTATGTATGCGGTGAACGTCATCATAAAACGTATACCTTCAAAATAAAAAGCAGTCAGGTGCAGCTGGATTGTGCCCAATATGTCATGACCTATGATTTTGTAAATCTTGCTCAGCAGGAATATAAAAATGGAGTATTAACCGTAACCTTTAATTGATGATAACAAAATAGCCCTACAGACCGGGATTGATTCTATCGATTTGCGGTTTGAAGGGTTATTTTTATGTTGCGCTGTGCGGGTATAGGTTACATATATCTGGTGGAATTACATGAAATTTACAAAACTATACGTATATTTTACCATTTATGGATATCAGATTTTACATTGTACAAGGTAAAATTAGTATATAAAACAGGTAGTTAAAATAATTATAAAGGAGCAATTTTATGAAAAAGATTATTTCATTTGTATTGTTAGCGGCATTGGTTATTTCAAATTTCGTTTATGTTCCTCAGACTGCATCAGCAGCAAACGTGACAGGAACTGTAACATTGTCAGGATCAACTTCTGTTAATCCTCTGATCCAGGCTCTTGCTGAGGCATTTATGCAGAAAAACCCGGGTATCAAAGTTGTTGAGCAGAACGTTACCGGTTCCGGTGCAGGTATTACAGATGCAAAAGATGCAAAGAGTGTCGTAGATTTTGGTATGTCCAGCAGAGCTTTAACAAGTGCAGAAGCTGAAGTATTGAATAAAACTCAGATCTGTCTGGATGGACTTGCTATTGTTGTAAATAATAACAATCCTTTGGAGGAGATTTCTCCTGCACAGCTTTATAAAATCTATACAAGAGATACATCAGCGTTAAATTGGAATCAGGTAAATGGTTCCTATACCACTAGCGTTAAGATCGCTCCTTTCGGACGGGAAGCAGGATCCGGTACAAGAAGCTGTTTCGAAGATTTCTTTAAGGCAGATTACGGTACCGCACTTCCAAGTGGCTATGATGTTCAGCTTGATGGTTCACTTGCAAGTACGGGTGTTGTTCAGACGTCTGTTCAGAATAACTCCGGTGCAATCGGTTATATGTCTCTTGGAGATATGGATGAATCCAAGGTAAAACCGTTAAAAGTAGAAGGTGTAACGCCTTCCAAATATACCGTTGCTGATGGTACATATGCAATTAAAAGACCTTTCTTACTGGTTTCCAATAAACAAAAAGCAATTACCCCTGCTGCACAGGCATTTCTTGATTTCATTGCAAGCGCCGATGGTCAGAAGATCATTGATAAGATGGGATTTGTTAAGAACAACCTTGTTAAAGTTAAAGTAGAAAGCATTACATTAAGAAGCAATACCGCAACCATTATGCCGGGTACAAGATATTCCTTAATACCTGAAGTCAGCCCTTCTAATGCAAGTGATCCTACCTTAACATTTACTTCTTCTAACACGGATGTAGCTACCGTATCTACAGCCGGCTTAGTAACAGGTGTTGGTGAGGGTACTGCAACCATCACAGCTAAGACAAAAGATGGGTCTAATATTACAAAAACCTGTAAGGTAACAGTAGCATATCCTGTAAGCAGCGTAAGCGTAGACAAAGCAACAGCTGCACTTAAGGTTGGAAAAACAGTAACATTAAAAACAACATTAAATCCCTCCTATGCAACCAATAAAAATGTGACATGGAAGACCTCCAATGCTAAGGTGGCAACTGTTTCTTCAACAGGTGTTGTTACAGCGAAAGCTGCAGGAAATGCAGTAATCACAGTTGTAACAAAAGATGGAAATAAAACCGCAACCTGTAAAGTAACAGTAAGCAAATAAGCACATCTTGGTCAAAAACTGAATGCTTCAATAGTCAGGATTTGTTTTGGCACTGCTTTATAGCAGTGCCAATCGCTAATTCCGGAGGTTGAGATACATTAAAGCAGCGCAGAAAGGAGGAAAAGAATGAAAAAACAAAAAGTGTATTTATACAACGACATTTTCAAAGCAGTTGTATTTTCCTTTGCATTAATTACAATTATTTCGGTTATCCTGATTGGAATTTTCATGGTGATGAATGGAGGACCAAGTATTGCAAAAGTAGGATTAGGAAAATTTTTATTTGGTGCGGTATGGAATTCTGCAAATGAGCCCCCCCAATATGGAATACTAACCTTTATCTTATCTTCATTTTATGCCACGTTTTTCACCGTCTTATTTGCAGTTCCCATTTCAATACTGGTGGCACTGGCCATCGGGCAAATGATGCCAAAGAAGCTGGGCTCTGTTCTCAGGGCGATTATCAGCTTGCTGGCAGGAATACCCTCCGTTATTTATGGTTTTATGGGACTTATCTTTATTGTACCTTTTGTACAGAGAAGCTTTGATCTCTCGTCCGGACTTTCCATGTTGGCGGCCGTGATTGTCCTGATCATCATGACGCTTCCAACCATCATCAGTGTGAGTGAGTCAAGCATCAATGCTGTTAACAAAGGCTATCTGGAAGCAGCCTATGCTTTAGGTGTGAGAAAAGAATATGCATTGTTCACCATTGTTTTGCCGGCGGCAAAATCCGGTATTATGGCAGCAGTATTACTTGGAGTTGGAAGGGCGATGGGTGAGACGATGGCAGTCATCATGGTGGCAGGTAACATTCCTCAGATGCCATCCATGCTAAAACCGGTACGTTTCCTGACGACAGCCATCGTAACAGAGATGTCTTATGCCACAGAACAGACAAGGGGAGTATTGATCGGAATAGGATTGGTTTTGTTTGTATTTGTATTTATTATCAATTCTATTTTTCATTTCTTAATTAAAAAGGCGGGAAATCTGAATGGATAAATGTAGTTATGAAAAACAAATAAGACCTGGCGTTATAGCAGTACGGGCTTTGATTTATTTTGTTACCGCGGCTGTTGTTGCAATGGTCATTGCGATTATTGTCTATCTCATTATAAAAGGACTCCCTTATATTACCTGGGAATTTCTTACGACAGCACCTTCCCGTCTGAATGAAACCTATGGGATTGCGCCTATGATTATTAATACCTTATATACGGTTATCATTACGCTTGTGGTTTCCATACCGTTAGGGGTAGGAACTGCGATCTATCTGGCCGAATATTCAAAGCAGGGGAAGATAATAGCAGCATTTCGCTTTTCCATTGAAATCCTTGCAGGAATTCCTTCTATTGTATATGGTCTGTTTGGTCTGGCCTTCTTCGTAAATACCATACGAATCGGCAGCGGCAGCGGGTCCATGCTCTCAGGTGCACTTACCTGTGCACTGATTGTTCTTCCTACCATGATTCGTACCACGGAAGAGGCACTTCTGCAAGTAAATCCCTCCTATCGTGAGGCGGCATTTTCTCTGGGCGCATCAAAGCTGCACATTATCCGTACCATTTTACTTCCTTGTGCTTTGCCCGGAATTGTTGTTGCAATTATTCTGAGCATCGGCCGGATTGTAAGTGAATCCGCAGCCCTTCTATATACCGCGGGTGTGGACTATATTATGCCGACCAATTATGTAAAACATATTGTTGAGCCTGGAGCAGGGCTGACCGTGCAGCTATATCTGTATGCAACGGAAGGTAATTCACCTGGCTGGGTACCATATGCAATGGCTGCTACCTTAATGATACTGGTATTTATCATAAACCTGACAGCGAATATCATCGCGGGTTTCTTCAGGAAGAAAGTGAGTTATAAATAATGAGTATTATTTCGATAAAGAACCTGAATCTCTTTTATGGAGAGAAACAGTCGTTAAACAACGTGAATATGGAGATTGAGAAAAATGAGATTACGGCACTGATCGGGCCTTCCGGCTGCGGCAAATCAACCTTTCTTCGGGTACTAAATAAAATGAATGATATCATACCCAATTGCAGCATTACCGGAGAAGTAATATATGATAATATCAATATCTATGACAGTAAAATAGACTCCATGTTAGTCCGTAAGAAAATAGGAATGGTATTTCAAAAACCCAACCCCTTCCCCTTAAGCATCTATGACAATATTGCCTATGCACCCAAGTACCATGGAAAAAGAAGAGGCGAGCTGGATGATATTGTGGAAAGTAGTTTAAAAGCGGCGGCACTTTGGGATGAGGTAAAGGATCGGTTAAAAAAGAGTGCATTGGATCTGTCCGGTGGACAGCAGCAGCGTCTCTGTATCGCAAGAACACTTGCATTAAACCCGGAGGTGATTTTGCTGGATGAGGCGACCAGTGCACTGGATCCTATCTCCACTTACAAAATTGAAGATTTATTAATGAGCCTGAAGAAGACCTACACCATAGTTATTGTTACGCATAATATGCAGCAGGCCTCTCGTATCGCAGACAAAACCGCCTTCTTTTTGCTTGGAGATTTGGTTGAATTTGATACGACAGAAACAATCTTTACCAATCCCAAGGAGAAGCAGACAATGGATTATGTATGCGGGCACTTTGGTTAAGAAAACGTTTGACTAAAAAAGCCGCAATTTGTGTTGATGCGTTCCTCCTCAATATGGTATTCTATCCTTTAGTACCGATGGATTCACGTTATATCGATCGATATGAATTCACAGGAAAAAGGGAATAGATAATGAATTATTTACCTGAAGCGCAAAGCATACTGCTATTTTTGATCGTCGTATTTGCGGCCGCCTTTCTGCAAGGGGTCACTGGATTTGGTTTTGGAATCCTGTTTATGAGTTTTATCCCGGCAATATTGGGGTTTAAAACTTCTGTGGGGATCTGTGCCCTGCTGTCACTGCTGCAAAGCTTAAGTGTCTTAATACGGATGAAACGATGGCCAAATATACGAAAGATTTTGGTGACCACGTTATCCTTCTCCTTTTTTCAGGCGGTTGGAACTGATTTGCTGTTCCATTTTAATAACAGTGTATTAAAAATAGCGTTGGGGATTACGCTGATCCTATTTGCTGGGCTATTCATGCTCAATGAGAATGGGATGTGGAAATTAAAATCAAATCCTGTAATCAGCATCATGGTCGGGGGTTTTAGCGGTATCATAGGAGGATTGCTGGGAATTGGAGGCCCTCCCATTGTATTTTATTACCGAAGTTTGTTTGAGGATAAAACCGAGTATATTGTTAATACACAGGCAACGTTTGTAGCAGCAGGTTTTATCATGTTTCTAATGCATATATACCATGGAAATGTAACGCCGATAACATTAGGGTATTCCGGGATGGCGCTAATTGTATTAGTGATTTCCACCTTATTCGGCCTTAAGGTATTTCATCGGGTTTCTAAAGGAATGCTGACAAGGATTATTATCCTGTTTTTATTTATCACTGGCATCGTTAAGATAATTTTCTGAAAATGCAACAGAAGGTAAATCCGGTATTCCATGGGACTTCTCCCCGTGATGCAGACAATTACATGACATGGCAATGAGATAGCGTCAGAACACAAGGATGTTTGAAGCAGCTTATGAATTCATAAGCACTTCAGACATTTTTTTATGGCATGTGAATCGTCTTGTCGGTGCTTCAAATTGTCTTCGAGAATAAAATGGAAAGCTACCTTGACATTCTTCGGGGAAAGGAATATAATAATGGAAAGCGAACTTTACATTGAAATGAAAGGGGTGCAAAATTGAAGAACAGACTGGAAGAAATCAGAAAGGCAAGCGGGATAACGCAGGAACAGATGGCGCAGGATCTGGAGGTGTCAAGACAGACCATCGGATCGTTGGAGAATGGCCGATATAACCCATCCATTCTGTTGGCGTTTAAGATCGCACGGTATTTTAATGTGACGATTGAAGATATTTTTATTTATGAGGCAGAGGAAAGGCAATGACAGACGAAACCCAAACCTTTTATATTAATTTAGGCAGGAAGCTGCCGGAAAGAGGGATTGAATGAGACGATTATTGTATTTATTTATGAGTATTACAGGAATAATATTGCTGTATCTGGCCACCCGGGTCTTTGTAACAGAACAGACCGCCACATTATCGGGTTTTGGATATGGGCTTGGCGGCGTATTCACTGTCCTGGGGGCAGGCTATCTGATCTACTCCTTTGTGGTGCCGCAAGAGAAAGCAAAGGAATACCGACGTCAGAATCAAATCGAAGTACAGGATGAACGGAATGTTGTGATCAAAGAGAAAGCATCCGCAATGGTGAGTCACATTATGACCTATTTGCTTTCAGGCTGTATCATACTTTTCTCCTTCTTGCAGGTAGATAAATGGATTATCGTAACGATTGCGGGCTTGCTTTTGGGTAAGGGTGTATTATTCACAGTGTTTATTAACTATTATGCGAAGAGATTATAGCGTAAGCACGGGTTTTTGCCTTGGCATAATTGTCAGAGAGGAAGCGGAGTATGATAGAAATTCAAGATGTATCCAAAATAATTGATCATAAAGAAATCCTGCAGCATATTGATTTAACAATTGATGATGGTGAAATATTTTCCCTGATCGGTCCAAACGGCGCGGGAAAAACCACGCTTGTCAGATTAATTTTGAACCTTTATTCACCAACAACGGGAAAGATATCTGTAAATCATATACCGGTAGCCGATAAGGAATTTGGGCAGGAGAAATATAAAATAGGATTTCTTTTGGATAACCTCGGACTGTTTAAGGACTTATCGGCATGGGATAACATGGAGTTCTTTGACCGGATTTACTATCCTAAAGAGGAGAAGGCAAAGAGAAGAGAGCGAATTGAAAGAGGGCTTAAGTTAGTCGGACTTTCAGAACATGCCGGATCAAAAATAACATTCTTCTCAAGAGGAATGAAGCAGCGGCTTTGTCTGGCCAGGGCATTAATTCATCAGCCAAAGCTCCTGATCCTGGATGAACCCTTAAGAGGGCTGGATCTGGAAGGGCAAATTCTGGTACGAAATCTGTTATTGCAATTAAAGAAGGAGGGCTGTACCATATTTGTCAACTCTCATAACCTTGATGAAACCCAGAGAATTGCGACACAGTTGGCCTTTATCAAGGAGGGAAGGATACTGGATAAAGGAACAACGGGTTATTTTCTGAAGAAATATCAGTGCGGATCATTAGAAGAAGTATATATGAAACTGATTGTTGCACAAGAGCCTGCATAAGAATGAAAATAAGAATGTGAGAATGAAAACAAGAAGGTAAGAGGAAAAGAGTATGACAGCATTTTGTTTTAAAGAATTTACAGGGTGGAGGAAATCCATCGTTCCTGTCATCCCCATGTTATTCGCCGTACTGATGATGGCAAGCAGTGCCGGAAGCATCTATTTAACATATGGAGAGATGCTGACGGCTGGATTATTAATCCTGTTTTTTGGAAGTTTCCTCCATGTGTTTCAAGATAATGAACTATTTAAGAACATGGAAGTGATTGTAACACTGCCAATCAGTGTGAAGGATGTTGTAACATCAAAATTATATTACCTGTCAGCAATCTATATACCGCAGATCGTTCTTACTGTGGTGGCGGGCGCTATCATCTATAGGAGGAATCAGCTTAGTATACACTTATCCTTACGGGATCTGGCAGTATTTCTATCCATGGGATTCATACTCTGTGGTTTTGGTATGGGTATTGGTAAATGGATTGTTGTATCTATGAACAGAGGGAGATGGTTTATTTTATTACTGCAAGCTGTCATCACATTAGGGTATATCATTATTCTGAAAATCAATACCATTATTTTTATCATTATGATAATTTCTTGTCTTACTTTGTTTGCTGTGCTGTGGAAGAAAGAAATCTCTGACGTAAGCAGAGAAAAAATGGTGAATAGGAGTATCAGTTTATGAATAGCTATGTATGGTTTAAGATCCATGATAAGACCTTTATCAAGAGTACTGGAATAAGTATAGTGCTTTCCTCCATTGCGTTTTACCTTTATGTTTATATGGGGCTGCCGATTCGAAACTTAATTGCCATATTTCCGTTAATTACAGTTTCCATTGGAACTATGTTCAGCTTCAATTATGAGATTTTTAGTTTGAGTGAGAATATCTATGCGACACCGATCTCAGTAAGAAAACTTTGGAAGATGAATTGCATTTATGGTACAGTACTGGGATATATACTGGGAGAAGTGGTGTTGATCTCTGGATTGTTGATACTGGGGGAACATAACGGAGCTCTGACAGGGCAGTGGATACCCTGGACGCTGAATCTGATCAATATGGGGAGTGCAGCCGGACTCATCTCTTTGTCTACCATCCATTATGCGACATATTCCAAGGCGCTGCAATGGATCGCATCTATCTTTTCGCTGAGCTTTGCAGCATTCCCATTCTTATTGCCGGCCATTTCAGTCAGGATTTCTCTGAGACCGGTGACGCCGGTATTTGTGGTAATTTTGATAATCGTAATGCTGGTCATAAGTAATGCTTTTATGCTGCTGTCTGACCAGGAGAAGGTAATAATAAATACAAGCAAGGAATTTCATGCAATTTTGGCAGCAACAGATGTGGAATAAAGGTGAGCAAAATAAAGAAAAGGCAATTTCTGGTGGTACAATAAAGTAAGATCCTGTATAATAAAAATAAATGGAACTAGAGCACAGGATATGAAATCAGAGAAATTGTTTTGTGATAGCGATACAAGAGGGGGTATGATCATTATGAGGTTCTTCTTTGAAGGCAAACAGGAACTATATCTGGTACTTTGTTTACTCTTAAATCCGGCGGCTGTATCCATCGTGTTTATTCTGAATCAAAGGTGGAGACTGTGGGTTGCACCGCTTTTGGTCTTTGGGGTATCTCTTGCGATTTCTGCAATTTTCTATCCCTATTATTTCATGGATATTTTTACAGACAGCTATGATGGTACTACAATTTACTGGCTGGTCTTATTCCTGCCGGTTCAAATCATATCAGCATTACTATTTACCGGATTAACCTATGTTTTGAGAAAAAGAAACCAACGAAAATCGATTTAGAGACACCGATGGATTCTATTCATGGGAGGAAAATTTAATGATTGAAACAGGTCGGCTGATCTTACGAAGATTTCATAAAGATGACTGGAAGGATCTATATGATTATCTTTCACAGGAATCAGTAGTAGCATATGAACCCTATGGGGTGTTTAGTGAGGAGCAAAGCAGGCAGGAGGCGATCAACAGGTCGCAGAATGAGGCCTTTCTGGCAGTATGCCTGAAAGAGGGCCAAAAGTTGATCGGAAATATATATTTTGCACGCCAGGAGCCGGAGGAATTTATGACCTGGGAAATCGGGTATGTTTTTCATCCGGCTTATTATGGCAAGGGTTATGCAACAGAGGCAGGGAAGGGTGTACTAAGCTATGCATTTGAAGTTCTTGGCGCCCACCGGGTTGTTGCCTATTGCAACCCGGAGAATACAGCCTCCTGGAGGCTATTGGAGCGGCTCTCCATGAGAAGGGAAGGCTATTTTAAAAAGCCTGCTTTCTTTGTAACAACCGATGAGGGTAAGCCCCTATGGCATGACGCTTATCAATATGCTGTTTTAGAGGAAGAATTCAAGGGTGCCAACGCTTAAAGCCGTCTATGGAAAGATGAAATCGATCCAGTACTTTGCCGATGATCTGCAGATTCATATCATGAATACTTTCCAGCCGGCTGTAGTAGGGCGGAACCGGGGGCATAATATAGGCACCGGCTTCAGAAAGTGTCAGTAAATTTCTAAGGTGGATACTGCTTAGGGGACTTTCTCTGGGAACGAGGACGAGACTTCTTCGTTCCTTCAGGGTGACATCCGCAGCCCGAAGCAGCAGGTTATCAGAATATCCGCAGGCAATTCCTGCAGCAGTCTTCATGCTGCAGGGGAGGACCACCATCCCCTCGGTAAGGAAGGTGCCGCTGGCAATCTTTGCGCCATAATCATTAATATCATACAAAACGTCGGCCAATGCTTCTACCTGGGAGAGAGTGTGTGATGTTTCCTGAGCGATGGTAAGCCTGGCACCGCCCGAGATTACAAGATGTGTCTCCCAGTCAGGAATGGATCTCATTACGTTAAGAAGTTCTATGGTAAGAACTGCCCCGCTGGCGCCACTCATTCCAATGACCAGTCTTTTTTTGTTCTTCATGGTTGTAGTATTTTCCATAACAATACCCTCATTTCGATTCATTCTTCATTTCATGCGATATCCGGTACAGGTTTGCTTTCTGATTTGCTTCATAGCTTTGCTTCATCCCATTTACAAATAAGATGAGCAAGGTAATCAATGAAGATAAATAATAAAAATCCAATCACGGCAATGGTAATAATTCCGATATACATTTCCACATAGTTAATGCGGGACCAGGCATCCAGAATATAATATCCCATACCATAAGTGGTTCCGTACCCTTCGACGAAGAACAGAATGGATACGGCAGCGCCCAGGGAAACACGTAAACTGGTGAATAGCTGGGGGAGAATAGCGGGTAGTGTAACGTGACGGATGATGGTCAATTTGCCAGCGCCTGTACTTTGAATCACCTGGTACATGGAGGGATCGATGGACCGGATACTGTCACGAACCGAGATGATCACCTGAAACACGATCACCAGAAACATGATCAGTACTTTAGACAGGTCTCTCATACCAAATAACAGCATGGCAATGGGCAGCAGGGCAGTTTTTGGAATGGGATAGCAAAAATAAATGAAAGGATACAGGATACGGTTTGCCCGCTCGGAATAGGCAAGAAGGATTCCGGTGGGGACACCAATCAACAAGGATAACACCAGACCGGCTCCGATTCTGCGTAAGCTGTATATAATGTGAATCAACATATGGTCCTTTAATACAATACCAAAGCTCTGATAAACCCGGAGCGGATTGATAATCACGGTTGTATCGGTGAGCAGATAGGCTAAGAGCCAGATCAGATTGACCGATAGAAAACCCTGCACAAATATCATACAATGTTTTAAGAACTTATTCAAACGCCGCCATCCTTTCCTCCTTAGAGATCAGCTGTTCACGAAGGATCTGCGTTGTCTTTAAATAGGACACATCATCGGGGCAGGCTACGCCAAAGTAAGGATTATTCATCCGGTATCGGATGTCTCCGCCCTCACTCCCCATAACATAGATGCTGGTCCCAAGATAAAGCGCTTCTTCAATGCTGTGGGTTACCAGTATGGAGGTGGGCTTTTGCTGCTTCCACACGTTAAGAAACAGAGCCCTGGCTTCTTCTCTTGTGATGGCATCCAGAGCAGAGAAGGGTTCATCCATCAGCAGAAGATCCGGTTGAAGCAGAAAAGCTCTTGCAATGGCTGCTCTTTGTAACTGACCGCCGCTTAGTTCCCTCGGGTATTTCTCCAGAATGAGGGGGATATTCAGGGAAGCACAGATTTTGTCCAATTCCCCGTTATGTTTGCCGCGCTGATATTCTTTCCTGATCTTTAAGGGAAGAAGACAGTTCTCCTTTACGGTTTTCCAGGGAAGCAGACCGCAGTTTTGCGGGATAAAACCAATCTTATGCTGTTTGGGACTGAGAGGAAAAGTCCCATTTTCATCCGCAAGCTCCACAGTTCCGCTGTAAATGGGAAGGGAGCCGGCAAGCGCATTGATAAGTGTTGATTTGCCGCAGCCTGAGGTTCCCAATATAACCAGAACCTCTCCGCCCGTTAATTGAAAGGAGAGATGACTGATCACCGGAAACGGTGTCCGGCTGGTTTTATATTGTATGGATAAATCATTTATCGTAAGCATATTGTTCCTCATGGTTAAGGTCTCATTTATTTGGAATAAATATCATATACCATCTGATCGTAAGTTAAATCCGAACTGCAAAGTCCCTTTTTAACCGCCCATGCAATGGCAGTATCGATTGCTTCTTTGGGTGGAAGTTCACTTTTTCTGAAGGGTTCTATATGAATATTCCCTTTCATTTCTTCCGGATATCCTACGGTATTAACCACAATGTCTTCATATTCTGAAATATCGGTTTTGTTAAGATAATCAACCGCCTCATTATAGGCCAGATACAAATTCTTAAGGGCCTGGGTCTTTTCTTCAATAACAGCCTTGGTAAATACGGAAACGGCAGGATAAAGACCAATATCATTGGCACTGCCAAGATAGACAGCCCCCTCATTTAATACGATAGAAGCAAAGGGCTCCGGCATTAGACCAAGGTCAATTTTATGATTGCGCAGCAGCTCCACTCGGTCAGGAATCCGCGGTACAATTTCTTTTTTCAGCGTATCACTTTCCATGGAATGATTTGCTAAAATCTGATCCAGTGTATAATCAATTAAGGTATTCTGGGAAATGGCTATACTCTTTCCCTTGATATCATCGAGGGAGGTTATGTTGCTGTCCTTTCCTGCCACCAGAATATAATCGCCATCGGTAATACCCGTAATTCTAGCATCAAATGCTGCATTTTGATAGATGCAGACCCCGATATAATCGGTAATTACACCATCCAGTTCGCCGGCAAGAAAAGCGGCATCCCTGTCTTTGGCCGAATTAAATACATCCAGCTCAAAATCAAGATGATATTTATCGGCAAGGCCAAGTTCATTGATCATAACAAAAGGAATAACGTCATAAGAAGACATCATGCCAAAGTGGAGCGTAGTCTCTTTGACAGTTTCCTTATCCGATGGCGTGTTGTTTGAAGTATTGTCCTTGGAGTTACATCCCATAAAAAGCAGAGCGGCAAAGCAGCAGCAGAGCAGTAGTAGTGTAATTTTTTTCATAATGGTTATCTTCCTTTATAATTTTTAGAAAAGCAGTGCATCCAGCAATCCGCTGATCAGCAGAACGATGCTGACTAATTGATTGATACTGTAGGATGCGATATTTACGTTGGTCAGATTCGTCGGAGAAACCAGACGATATTCAATGATAAATAAAACGGCAATGATCAATATTCCAATCATATAGATCATGCCCAGCGGCTCGGCAAGAATTCCGATTGCAATAAGGCATAAAATGGTGATGAAATGAAAGAACATGGCAATTCTCAGCGCATTCTTAACCCCGAATTTCACCGGGACGGAATGAAGCCCGTTGGCCTTGTCAAAATTGTAATCCTGGGAGCCGTAGATGATATCAAAACCTGCTACCCAAAGCGTATTGGCGGCACCCATAAACAGAGGAATCAGACTTAATGATCCGGTCACGGCAAGCCAGGCGCCAACCGGTGCGCAGGCACAGGTGACACCTAGAACCAGGTGGCACAGGTAAGTGAACCTTTTACAATAAGAATAGATGATCATCAAAAATAATGCGATGGGTGAGAGCAGAAAGCAAATCAGATTTATTTCGTATGCACCGATCAGCATAACCAGAAAGCAGACAGTAACAAATAGAATGACTTCTGTCTTCTTCATTTCACCCTTCGGTAACTGACGGTTTGCCGTTCTGGGATTTTTGGCATCTATTTTGGCATCAATAACCCGATTAATTGCATTGGCACCGGTTCTTGCCCCCATAAAGCAAACCAGAATCCAGAACAAAGTCTTGATCTTTGGAATTCCGCCCGCAGCAAGCAGCATGGAAAGGAGGGCAAAGCTGAAGGAAAAAATGGTGTGGGAGAACATCACCAGTTTTCCATAATCTTTTATTTTACGAAATAGTTTCATCAATAGCATAGTCTTTCCACCTTTCATCGACCTGATGTTTCATCTGGGGTGACATCTCAATATCCTTTGGCCAATCTCTGGTCAAACCTTCCTCCCGCCACTTTCTTGTGGCATCGATTCCGATCTTCTTATCCTGTATCACCAGATCCCGGCGGGCATCAATATTATTAAAGACCTTCCACATTACGGTGGACAGATCCGCTGGATTGACCTCATGATCCACTGCAATGACAAATTTATGAGAATGAAGGTTCATGAATTCAGACAGCATGTCCCGTCCCTGACCGGGGCGTTCTTTTTTGAGTGTTATTATCTCATAAGTGTTGGAGGGATCGCCATTATCGCCTGTGGTTTTCATGCCGGTGGCATCAATGCCAAGGCGGTTTCCGTACAGGGCTTCATTGGAAGAATGATCCAGTGCGTCGAGGGGACCTTCCGAGATGATCAGACTCTGATCCGCATTCACATGAATTAATAGTGCATCCCGTACCTGAGCAAGATCCTGTACATCTACCGTATCCTTTACCACCACGATCAGTTTGGTATACATCATCTGTCCCATTCCCCAGATGGCGTTCATGGTTTTCACCGGAGCACCGGGAAAATTGGATTTGATGGAGACGATGGCGCAGTTATGGAAAACCCCTTCCAAAGGCAGATTCATATCCACCAATTCCGGAATGATCATGCGAAGCATGGGAAGAAAAATTCGTTCTGTGGCCTTCGCCATATAACAGTCTTCCATGGGCGGTTTGCCTACCACGGTGGCAGGATAAATGGCATCCTTACGATGGGTGATGCAGGTAACGTGAAATCTTGGATAGTAATCTGCAAGAGAGTAATAACCCGTATGGTCGCCAAAGGGACCTTCCAGCACCAATTCCTCCGATGGATCCACATATCCTTCCAGCACAATTTCCGCATTGGCAGGAACATAGATATCATTGGTGATACATTTGACCATTTTCACCCTTGATTTACGAAGCCATCCGGCTAACATCATCTCATCCAGCATGGGGGGAAGCGGGGCTGTAGAGGAATAGGTAATGGCAGGATCACATCCAAGGGCCACAGATACCGGCATTCTCTGTCCTCTCTCCTGATATCCTTTATAGATTTCAGAGCCGTCTTTATGCTTATGCCAATGCATACCCGTGCTGGTCTTATCCAGAATCTGCAGACGGTACATGCCCACGTTCTGCCGTTTGGAGTTAATATCCTTTGTAAAAACCAGAGGCAGGGTTATAAATCTGCCTGCATCCTCCGGCCAGCATTTTAATACGGGAAGGGTATCCAGATCCACGTTTCGTTCAATTACTTCCTGACATTTTCCTCTTCTTTGTGATCTGGACGGAAATGCATAGAGGAGCCGTAACAGACGGGGAATGCTTTTGATCAGATTTTTTATGGAGAGGTAATTCCCGAGATTTAAGTAATCGCTGATTAGGCTGCCAAGTTCATCCAGCTCTTTGGCACCCAGCCCCATACTCATTCTTTGGTAACTGCCCATAGCATTCATCAGAACAGGATAGGCAGAGCCCGTTACATTCTCAAAGAGTAAGGCAGGACCATGGGATTTTGACACGCGATCCGTAATTTCGGTAATTTCAAGCTCAGAGGAAACCTCGGTAAAAACCCGTTTTAATTCGCCGTGATGATCCAGTTCTTCCATAAACGTATGTAGATCTTTATATGACATGTGTAACATCCTCAATTCTTAACAGATTATAAAAAGTAAGATACTTTGGAAAAGTATCATATATATACTAAATCAGAATCCTTAGTAATTCAATAGGAGAATTAGATTCTTGCCTTTAATGAGAAGGAACCTGCTGCTATGATTGTAAAATTTATAGTAAAAGTGTAAATAATAGTCGAATTACCAGGAATTACATGACAGTAGAAGCATATTTTAATATTAGGAGTATTCTTATATTCTATTCATAAGGATTATCCTAAACAATAAGTGAAAATAAATGAACCAATGGGATCATAGAGAAAGGAAGCGTTATTATTATTGAGAAGAATTGTTATTGATCATTTTGAAGGCGGGACGGTGATTTGTGAAAACGAAAATAAAGAGAAATTATTTCTATTGAAAAGCGACATTCCCAGGGGAGCACGGGAAGGAGATTGTCTCTTACTGAGCGCCACAGGTAAGTTTGCTGTTGATGAAGAATGCAGCCGGGTAAGAAGAGAACAGATCGGAACGATATCGGATGAGAGTCCGGATCTCTGAGGGTGTATTGGAACAGGCATGGCTGTTAAGGGAAGAGCAGGAGGATCGGCAGTATCTGAAAGATCATAGAAAGTCACTTTTTGTTACAGTTTGTAATATAATAAAGTATGCAGCTGTTCGCTGCAAAGCAAAGAATATTAGAAACCAGCATAATAAGAAGGTGACAATATATGAAAATTAATGTGGATGCAGGACATGGATCGAATACAGCCGGGAAAAGAACGCCGCCGTTGCCCCAGAATATTGATATCAACGGAGATGGGAAGATAGATATTAAGGCAGGAGAACAATATAGAGAACATTATGCCAATGTGGGTGTGGCGAAATATCTTGTGAAAGAACTGGAGAGATGCAAGATCCAGACCTTTAAGACAGGATGGAATGATGAAAATGCAGCAGATGATCCGGATACCGGATTGACCACAAGACAGTCTGCTATCGCATCAGCGGGTTGTGATTATTCCATCAGTATTCACTTTGATGCGTATGGTGATGGAGAGAGTTTTAATTCCGGAGAAGGTATTGGTGTAATTATCCATGACAAATATGCCGGACAGTCAGAAAAAATGGCACAGATTGTTCTAAAGCATCTTGTAAACGGTACAAAGCAAAAAAATCGCGGTGTATCAAAACAATCCCTTGCCATGTGTAATTGCAATGCGATGGATACCAAGGGAGCGATACTTTGTGAATTGGCTTTTATGACAAATCTGAAAGAAGCCACTCAGATGATGACATCAGAAAAATTCTGGAAGGAATGCGCCCAGGAAATCTGTCAGGGAGTATGTGAATATATAGGCGTTAAATATATCAAAGAAGGAGAAGTCATTATGCCGTCAAGCTCAATTTCAGTCACATCTTCCAAAGAGGATATTATCTGGCTGCAGTCAAAATTAAATGAATGCCTAAGCAAAAATGAGAGCTTTATCCCCTTGGCTGTGGATGGGGATTATGGACCCAAGACACGGATTGCTGTTTTGATTTACTGGGAAAGGTTAGGTTGGGGAAAGCATATGAAGGATGATGGCAAAAAGGCTGGAAAGGCAACAATCGAAGCATTGGCATCCGGCAAGAAGGCCTACTAGCATCTGAATTTTCCAGCCGTCGTAGCTGTATTATGGATAATGGAGCAAGAATGCTGACAAGGACCATGAAAACGGACGGCTGGAGAATTGAATCAGACATAAAGCGAGACATATAGATATAATTTGACAATATTTTTCCTTGGTAGTATAATTTTTACTGTGGGGTAAGCTGCTGAGTACATAGATGTAAAAATATGTATATTATGAGAGCTGCGGGGATATAAATGATAACAAAGAGTGTTAAGACGATACGGATATACTATTTTAATATTAATCGAGGTGCGCTAATATGGTAAAGGTCCTGATTGTAGATGATGCAGCATTTATGAGAACCACGATAAGAATGATATTAGAGAGAAGAGGCTTTGAAATTGTCGGTGAGGCGGAGAATGGGGAAGCAGCAATTATAAAATATCAGGAATGTAAACCTGATATTGTGACCATGGATATCACAATGCCAAAAATGACGGGAATAGAAGCCTTAAAGGTGATTCGTAAACTGGACCCCAAGGCAAAGGTGGTTATGGTATCCGCAATGGGTCAGGAACCTATGGTGAGAGAATCCATTATTTCGGGGGCAAAAACCTTTATTGTAAAACCATTTAAAGAGGAGCAGGTGGTAGACACCTTATTAAAAATTGCAGCTATGAAATAATTTAGATGATTATGTAACGAAAGTGGGATGTACAATGCGTATTTTAATCGCAGAAGATGATGCAGTCAGCAGAATTTTTTTAGAAAAGGTCTTGTCCGAATATGGAGATTGTGATTTGGTGGTGGATGGTCTGGAGACAATGGATGCCTACCTGATTGCAATGAGAGAGAAGAATCCCTATGATTTGATTTGTCTTGATATTATGATGCCCAAGATTGATGGCGTAAAAGTATTAAAGGCAATCCGGAATATGGAGATTCAAAAAGGCATCATACCCGGAAAGCGGGCTAAGATTATCATCGTGACGGCATTGGGGGAAACCAAGCTGGTTTTATCTGCTTATGAATATGGTTGTGAGGCGTATATATCCAAGCCCATCGATATTACGAAGCTGGTTCAAACGCTTGAGACACTGGGACTGATCTCTCAATAGGCAGAGATTCGATGCGACTCGATTAACAGTAGTAAACAAGAGAAACCGGCAGGTTGTTTCACTTGTCATGGATTAAAATGGTATGTCAAAGGGTCCTGAAAACGCCGGGATTCGAACCTTTTGACATGCCATTTTTGCGTTTTATTAAAAAGCTTTTCCTGAATGATTGGTAAATTCCGTGTACCTATTCACTTGGAGTAACAAAAGCAAATTGATAGAATGTACGTTCGTGTGATCTACTTGCGAAAAAATCTCCTTGTGTTATAATGGATAAAATTAATAAATAAATTCGTCTGATGATAGAAGAAGGATAGATGGGAGGAGCCTATGAAGTTTATACATATCGCAGATGTGCATCTTGGAGCGATTCCGGATGCAAATCAGCCCTGGGGAACAAAACGGGGCAAGGAAATCTGGAACAGCCTTTACCATATCATAGAGGTTTGCAATGAAGAGAAAGCGGAGCTTTTGCTGATTGCAGGAGATTTATTTCATAGACAGCCGCTGCTTCGTGAATTGAAAGAATTAAACTACTATTTCACTAAATTAACAATGACCCGGGTAGTTATCATCGCCGGAAATCATGATTATATCGGGACAAGGTCTTTTTATTCTGGGTTTGAATGGGATAAGAAGGTTCATATGTTCTTAAAGGATACACTTGAAATTCTGGATCTTCCGGAATTAAATACACAGATATACGGGCTTAGTTATCTGCAGCAGGATATTACGGAGCCGCTATATGACACAATTAAGATAGAGAAGAATAACAGGATACATATTTTGCTGGCCCATGGCGGGGATGAGAGGAATATACCGATTAACAGGAAGTCCCTGGAAGGGGCAGGCTTTGACTATGTGGCACTGGGCCATATTCATAAACCGGAGCTGATCAGCAGCAGGATGGCATATGCCGGTTCCCTCGAGCCCATGGATAAAACTGAAACAGGAGAAAGAGGATACATTCTCGGACAGATTCATAAGACGGGAGAGGCTACCACAAGGATTGTATTTGTACCCGCTTCCATCAGACAATACCGCAGGCTGACCGTTGAAGTGAATCAGGAGATGACAAACGGGAAATTACTGGACCATATTCGGGAGATCATAACAACCCAAGGAACGCAGCATATATATCAATTCATAATCCAGGGATTTAGAGATGAACAAATTCATTTTGACAGAGAAGCCATAAAGTCACTGGGCAATATATTAGAGGTAACGGACCGATCCGTTCCCGATTACAATTTTGATGCGCTTTGTCATGAGAATGAGGATAATATGATAGGAATGTTTATCCGCCAGATCAGGGAAAAAGCCAATCAGGATGAAGTGGTGGAAAAAGCATTATATTATGGCATTGAGGCACTGCTGGGAGCGAAGGATACTTAAAGTTTGTAATCGGTAACGGCAGATTCATTCACTGGAAAGGTAATGATGGCATGGTACTTCGTAAACTAAAACTGAATTATTTCGGACGTTTTCATGAGAAAGAAATTGAATTAAAGCCCGGACTTAATATAATCTACGGGGATAATGAGGCCGGGAAATCCACCCTGCATACCTTTATTAAGGGAATGTTCTTTGGCATTGAGCGGCTTCGCGGAAGAGGATCCGCGACGAAGGATGATCTGTATAACAGATATCTTCCCTGGAATTATCCCGGAGCATTCGGGGGAAGTATGGATATCCTCCAGGATCAGAAGGAATACCGGATTCAAAGGAGCTTTCATGCTGCGGACAAGAACCTTATGATTTTTGACTTGCAGACAGGGAGGGAAATCAGGTTAAAAGACGGCCATATCAGTGAGATGGTACCGGGCTTGACAGAATCCTTCTTTAAAAATACCATAAGTATCGAGCAGCTGAAAGCGGCGACTGATACGGAGCTTGCCGCCCAGGTTCATAATTATATCACGAATTTGTCCATCGCAAAAAGCAAAGAGGTAAATGTAATTAAGGCGGTTAAACAGCTGACCGATCAGAAAAAGACATTGGAATCCATGCCATACCCTGCAGAGCTTGGGCGCATTCGGGAGGAGATTGCGGAAGGAGTCCGTAAAGAAGAAAAGATGGAGGAACTGACCCATCGCTTACAGGAACTTCTTCCTATGGAAAAAGAATTGCATAAGAGAAGAGAAACCTATGGAAGTGAGACGGATCTCTTCGCGTCAAAGCAAATGGAGGAACTTCCGGCTATGATGGAGAAATATGCAAGGTATGAAGAGTTGACGAAGCAAAACCAGCGGTTAGAACAAAGGCGAGAGGGACTGAAGAAGTCTGTTGAAACGTTAAAACAAAAGGCGGAATCTGCGGATCATATGATAATGGATATAAAAGAAGCGGAGAATCTGCAAGAGCAATTACAAGAATATGAAAAGAGAAAATCAGAGCTGCAGCTGGAAAATGGGAAGGCGCTAAAACAGGAAAGCAGGCATCGGCTCCTTTGCATTATCCCGGCTATTGCGCTGATCTTGATCCTGCTGGGTTTGTCGGTACCGATGTCCGGCTCTATGAAGACGGGGATGGGGATGGCCCTTGCCGTTGCATTCATAGCGGTATTCCTGCTTTTTATCATGGCGAAAAGGAGTAAGGCAAGGCAGCAGGATGATGAGGATAGATGGAGAGAATATGACGGCCGGATCTCCCGGTGCAGCATGAAAAGAGACAGAATGCTAAGGGAGTATGAGGTTGCATCAGTGAAGGAGTTATCTGCAAGGAAGGAAGAGCCCCTTCGGTATCAACTTCAACTGCAGCATGAAGCAGAGCAGGTGGAGGAACTAAAGGAGCGGGAGAATGAACTGATGGATCAGTTGGATGAGCTGTATGACAGCATCATGAACTACATGAGACAATTTATCGATGCCCAGGAGCTGTCAAAACAGACAATCCAATCTTTAAATGAAGAAATCAGGAGGAGAAGACAGGAAGTAACAAGACAACAAAACGAAATTAACCGCCAGTATGATCTATGCAAGATAGAGATTGAGAAGATCCGATGGGAAATTGCAGATCTGGAAGGTAATGAGGCACAGTTGGTTGAGAACCGGGAGAAATATAAGGATCTGGAGTATAAACAGAGGGAGAATGAGACAGAGCTTGCGGCGATAAAACTTGCACTGAATACCATCCAGGAACTGTCGGTGCAGATTCATGACAGCTTTGGCCGTCAATTAAACCGGAGGGTTTCCCTGCTGGCGGCTGATATTACCGGGCAGAAATATACGGACATTAAGCTGGATGAAAGGCTTGATATGAAGGTGGGAAGAAACAATAATTATATTATGCTGGATAAACTCAGCGCAGGAACCATAGACCAGATGTACTTTGCACTGCGCCTGTCGGCTGCTGAACTGCTTCTTGGTAAGAACGAGATGCCGCTTCTGTTAGACGACAGCTTTGCCTTATATGATGAGCGCAGACTAACCTATGTCCTGAAACAGATATCCCAGAGATGTCAATGTGTATTATTCACCTGTCATAGAAGGGAGCAGGAGCTTTTGGAGGGATTGGGACTGCCCTATCATCTGGTGAACTTATCAGGAAATAAAAATTAGAAAAGGGAATTAGACTTATGTCGGTACCCGGTTTTAAGGGTACTTTGACAGATCGGAGCATTATTATGGAAAGTAAAAAGACAAAACCAAAGAAGAAAGAGAAAAGTAATAAAAGAAGGGTGATCAGGTTCACAATTCAGGCATCGATCCTTATTATTTTAGTTCTGATATTGGCGGGGATTGCATTCTTTTATCATAAGTATGGAAGAACCTTGTTAAACCTTCAATCGGAAGCAAAGAAACTGGTGGATGCTTCAACGAAGGATACCTTTAAAGCATCTCAGACAAGTCAGGTCTATGATTCAGACGGAAAGGTGATCTCAACACTCCGGACGGAAAAGGACGTTTATTATGTTCTATATCAGGATATTCCGGCAGCATTTATTGATGCGATGATTGTTACAGAGGATCGCAAATTTATGGAGCATCACGGCGTGGATTACCTGGCCAATCTCCGTGCTGCCATTGCCCTGATCAGGCATGGAGGACAGATTACCCAGGGCGCCAGCACCATTACCCAGCAGCTGTCCCGTAATGTATTTTTGACCAATAAAGTTTCTTATATGAGAAAGATAGAGGAGATCTATATTGCCCAAAATCTGGAGAGGAAGTACTCCAAATACGATATCCTGGAATTTTATCTGAACAATATCTATTTTGCCAATGGCTATTATGGCATTCAGGCAGCGAGTAAGGGATACTTTGGGAAAGGGGTGGATAAATTGAGCTTATCTCAGACGGCATTTCTGTGTGCAATCCCCAATAGTCCAAACCTTTATAATCCCCGTACGAATTTTGATAACACGATGAAAAGAAGGGATAGAATTCTGGAACAGCTGTTACAGGAGAAGATGATAAGTCAAGAGGAGTATGATCAGGCAATTGCTGCGAAAATCAAGTTAAAGATTCAAAAGAATGGAAAGAACAATTATGTGGATACCTATGTTAAGTATTGTGCGGTTCGTGCTTTAATGGAAAGCAGGGGATTCCAAATTAGAAACTTCTTTCAAGATGATGCGGATAAGGAAGCGTATGATCAGGAATACAGTGATCTCTACACCAGCTGCCAGAAAGAATTATTTACCGGCGGGTATCATATCTATACCTCTATTGACTCAAAAAAACAGAAAACGCTGCAACAATCCGTAGATGATGCGTTGAAGGATTTTACGGATGTGAATGAGGATGGTGTATATGAATTGCAGGGTGCGGCTGTCAGTATCGACAATGCGAATGGAAAAATAGTTGCGGTTGTGGGTGGAAGAGATCAGGATCTGGGAGAAGCTACCCTAAACAGGGCTTATCAGAGTTTTCGCCAGCCGGGAAGCTCTATTAAACCATTGATTGTCTATACTCCAAGTTTTGAAAGGAACTATACCCTTAACAGCATAGTAGAAGATAAATATGAAAAGGATGGTCCAAAGAATTCCGGTGGTGATTATGCCGGTAAGATCACGATTCAAAGAGCCATTCAGGACTCCAGAAATACAGTGGCCTGGAAGCTGTTTAAAGAGCTTGGTCCCACGGTTGGACTCTCCTACATATTAAATATGAACTTTTCTAAGATCACGGACAGCGATTATAATCTGGCAGCGGCGCTGGGAGGATTAACTGTAGGGGTCAGCCCCCTGGAGATGGCATCAGCCTACGCCACTCTTGAGAATGATGGATTATATCGTGAGCCGACCTGCATCGTAAAGATTCTTAATTCCTCCGGTACTGTCATAGTGGATGGTGAGAAGGAGGCAAAGCAGGTTTATACAACAAGAGCAGCAAGAATGATGACAGAGGCATTGATGGGCGTAATTAAGAAAGGTACTGCGAAGGGACTTGGGTTATCCCATACGGTGAGCGCCGGTAAGACAGGGACTACAAATGCAACAAAGGACGGTTGGTTTGTGGGTTATACACCCTATTATACAACCAGTGTCTGGGTGGGATTTGATATGCCAAAGACATTACAGGGCCTGGCCGGTGCTACCTATCCGGGAAGGATATGGCATAACTATATGGATGAAATCCATGACGCCGCAATGACGGATACCTTCCAATTGTACGACTGGAAATCAGAACTTAAAGAGGATGAGGAGGAAGTAGAGGAGGAAGAGGAAGCTACGCCTACTCCCACACCGGAAGTTACGGACCCGGTGGAAACTCCTGACGATCAGCAGTCGGAGGATGATCAGACCGATCCGGAGATACCGGAGGGAACTGAGACACCAGAGAATCCTTCGGATATTACACAAGAGCCTGTTGCAGAGGAGGAAGAAGATAATATGCCGGAGGATCCTGATAATACCGAGGGGGAGGAAGGGCCGATACCAACGGAAACGGCAGATATAACACCCAATGCCATGGAATAAAATGATAACAAATGCCTAACCCGAAGGACAGGGATGCTTCAAATGACTGGTGGTATGGGATAGGATGAAGAAAGGGCTGCTTTCTCCGGTTGAGGTAAAACCCAATGAGAAAGCAGCCCGATTTATATATGATCCGTGAAACCGCTTGCCGGTTCATCCTGTTTATGACCAGCAAAACGGTTTTCCGGGATGCACTTATTCCTGCGCTTCATAGCGTCCCTGATGATGCTCATTCAGGACGTTTTGAATTCTTTCCACAGGATTAAGTAATCCGCTGATACTGTTGTCATGATTTAATGTATCAATAATTAAAGCAATGTATTTACTCATGTCGACATTAATATAGTAAGGCTTTGTTAAGAGCTCCGGAATTTGATACGTCAGATTTGTAGTCAACAGGCGGTAGATCAGACCTTTTTCATAAGCTTCATCAAATTTGGCCAAACCGTTGGTAAATAATCCAAAGGTGGTAGCAACAAAGATTCTTCCTGCTTTTCTCTTCTTAAGTTCAGTCGCTACGTCTAAGATACTTTCTCCGGAAGAAATCATATCATCTACAATCATGATATCCTTACCTTCCACATCTGTTCCCAGGAATTCGTGAGCAACGATGGGATTGCGACCGTTAATAATTTTGGTATAATCCCGTCTTTTATAAAACATACCCATATCCAGCCCAAGAACATTGGCAAAATATACGGCTCTGGACATTCCGCCCTCATCCGGGCTGATGACCATCATATGATCAGAATCAAAAGAAATATCAGGCACATGATTTAACATGGCTTTAATAAACTGATAATTCGGTGCAACTGTTTCAAGGCTTTTTAGAGGGATTGCATTTTGGACCCGTGGATCATGAGCGTCAAAGGTAATAATACTCTCCACTCCCATATGAGTCAGTTCCTGCAAAGCAAGGGCACAATCCATGGATTCTCTGGAAGTACGTCTGTGTTGTCTTCCTTCATATAAGAAAGGCATGATCACGGTTATTCTTCTGGCCTTACCACCAACGGCCGCAATCATTCGCTTCAGATCCTGGTAATGATCATCGGGTGACATGTGATTGGTATGTCCGCATACGGTATAAGTCAGGCTGTAGTTGGTTACATCAACAAGCAGGTACAGGTCGGAACCCCTGACAGATTCTTTAATCATACCTTTGGCTTCACCGGTACCAAACCTGGGACAGCAAGCCTTTGTTAAGTAAGAATCTCTCTGATAGCCAGAGAAAGCAATTGTTCCTTTGTGTTCACTCTCTCTTTCATTACGCCAGCCAACAAGATAATCATTTACTTTCTGTCCTAAGGCTTTGCTGCCTTCCAAAGCAATGATTCCAAGGGGGCCAACAGGAATTGTTTCTACGATCTTCTCGTGCCTTGGCATTACATTTCCCTCCATCGTTAAAATAATTCATTTAAAAGCCAACTAAAGTTATACCATTATCGATATCTTAAGTCAAGCAGCTTTTGCTGTAATTTTGTAGTAATATATCTTATTTTGTAGTTCCCAGTGCTTTATGTAAACGAATATCTTCGCCGATCATCCGCTGTATGGAATAACTGCTGATTAATCTGGAAAAGATGCGCTCTCCATAATTTGCATTCATGTTGTCTAGTGAAAGATTGGTTGAAATAATGGTAGACTTTTGCTTTAGCAATCGCTCATTTATGACAAGATACAATTGAGAATTGGTAAAAGCATTATTGAGTTCAGTCCCTAAGTCATCAATAATTAAAAGGTCGCAATCCAGAATATAATCAAACTGGGTGGCAGCAATATAGGTGCTGTCTTCCTCTTTACCGAATTTATGACGCTCCAGAATATCAAACATCCGAAAAGCAGTGAGATAAATGACGGTATAACCCTTGTCAAGCAGTTCCCTTGCAATACAATTAGCAAGGAAGGTCTTTCCTACACCGGAATTCCCCATGAACAGTAGATTATCGTGCTTTACGTTAAAATGATGTATAAATTGTTTGCTGGCCGCAACGATTTTTTGCATATTGGAGCGGGGGGATAGATTCAGCGTTTCATCAATATAATCATCGGAGTAGTATGAAAAGGAAAAGTGTTTAAAGTTCTCTTTGTTCAGGATGGATTTCAAGTTTGAGGCATCATAGATCAGATCCGCAATGGCTTGTTTAAAACAGGTGCATTTTTCGGTTCCGACAAATCCGCTATCCTTACACTTTTGACATTGATATCGAAATTCGAGATAATCGGCACCAAGATTATGCTCTACCAATAACTCAATTTGTCTCGCCTTTAAATCAATCAGCCTGTCTTTTAACTGGGCCAGCTCGCTGTCATCTCCTCGCAGGGATAAACGGCCGCTTTGTGCAGACAGGGAGATCATACAGTCCTCCAACTGCTTTAATTCCGGGATCATCTCAAAGGCCTCTTCCCTTCGGCGGTCAAGATCGTGTTTATTCTGAAATCTTCTACGATCATATTCCCTTAAGATCTGATTATATTGGTCATTTTTGATCGGCATTCTTATTGCTCCTTGCTATTGCTTGTTTAACAGCTTCCGTTCCAGTTCTGCATAGTCCTTCGCTGTATAAGTCCGTTGAGGGTATTGATTAAATTTATTGGATGAAGGCTTTTGTACGGAGACAGCTTTGTTTGCCTCACGGGTTTTATTCCCTTTGTTAAATTCATCGTCCAGACGATCAATATCAGCTTTTGTTTTTACGCTCTTTTTAAACCATGTTTCCAGAATCCGATCCGCATATTTAAAGTCCGGTTTCTGGGTCCTGAGAATCGTACGGTTGCAGGCTTCTGTAATGATATCATCAGAATATCCAAAGTCCTCCACCCATTTGGTGATATACTGGCGTTCAATCTGGCCCGGAGCTCTGTTCAGACCAAATGCTTTATTCACTGCGCTGAAATGTTCGTTATAGGCAGAGGTGGCTTCTTTGGCTTTTTCTTCGGTATCAATTCCATTTTCCGCCCAGGTCAGCGCAACCGCCTCCATATAGGACACATTTTTCTTGCCTTTAGAGACGCAGTATTCAAACAGGTACATGATCAATTCTGCGGAAAAATGCAATTCTTCATACAAATACAGAATTAACTGAAGATCCATCGGCTTTAACGGGCGGTCAAGGTAGATTTCCACAATATGCATGACCCATTGAACATCCTCATTATTTGTTAAGGTCGCCACTTTCTCAGCGGAATAGCTTTGACGAGCGGAGTGCTTTTGCGGTGGTTCCAGGCTTGCCGCAACCTCATCTGCTGCAGGGCTTGTCTGTAAAGGCTCCTTTATTTCCTGAATGGAACCAAGATCAATGATCTGTATCCCCGATAATTCCTTACTTTCATCATAGGAGAGCTTCAGTAAGTGCAGCTTCTCCCAGTAATTTAAGGCTCTTATAATATCCTTTTCCGTATTCTCCAGGCGATCCGCAATGGAGGAAATCGTGATATCCGGACAATCTCCGCTAAAGCAGCGCAATAAATAAAGATAAACTTTCACGTAGGAACCATTGGCAGCAGGCATATATTGATCTATAAAAATATTTGGAATTACAGTAACATCCAAAACATGATCCGATTGTAATGAAATCTTATTCATAGCTTTACCCATCCCCCCTTGCATTATTCTTCGTTTTTATAGTTCCAATCATTAAAAACCAGATCTTGTGGATAACCATATTAGAAATACCATCATGTGGATTGAGGGAATTCTTCCCAGTTGCTGTGGAATAGAATAAAATGATGGAATATGATTGCCTTTACCGGTGAGAAAACTGTAATTCGTAAAATGCTTCGTGCACAAATAAAGGATACGGATATTTTTAATGCATGGACATTATAGCATAGATAAACTTATCTGAAAATAGCCTATTTTAAGGGGGTCTGGCGTTTGGCGTGTATGTGGATACTGTGGATAATGTGGATGGAAACATGGCGAAAAAATGTAATAAATTGTAATATTCCTCTCGAAATCAAGTAGAAACGCGTTGTAAATATATAAAGTTCTATTGCGGTAGAAAACTGTCAGGGCAAAAAAATATCCACAGTATTATTTCACAAAATTGTTGATAATACTGTGGATAATGTGGATAAACTATAAACCTAAAATGGATTCTCCCACAATTACGATATCTCCGGCACCCATAGTTATCAACAGGTCACCGTTAATACAATTTTCTAATAAAAAATTTTCAATGTCATCAAAGCAGGGAAAATAGTATACTTCCTTACCAAGATTCTCTAATTCCCGTGCCAGATCCTTTGAAGAAATGTCTCCCGGATTCTTTTCTCTTGCCGCATAGATATCAGCAAGAACAACTTTGTCCGCAAGGGAAAGTGCATTTGCAAAAGATTTCAGATGCTGTTTCGTTCTGGAATAGGTATGAGGTTGGAATACACACCAAATGTTATGATGGGGATAAGATTTTGCTGCAGATAATGTAGCAAGTACCTCCGCAGGGTGATGAGCATAGTCATCAACGACGGTTACCCCTCCGATGACACCCTTAATTTCAAAACGGCGTTTGGAATTTTCAAAATGTAGCAGTGCCTTTTTAATCCGATCCATTGGAATACCGGTTTGTAAGGCAACGGCAATTGCAGGCAGGGAATTGGATATATTGTGGATGCCAATTACATTAAGCTTAATATGATCAACAAACTGTCCCTTATAGTAGAAATCAAAACTGCCCGTATTCTTGTCATCAAAGGAAATATGATCTGCGCTGTAATCATAGGCGATGTCCTTCTTCTTATAGGAAGGGTCCGTAATTCCGTAAGTAAATACTTCACAGTCCAAATCTCCTGTTAATTCCTCATAGTGGTCAATCTCTCCGTTAATGAACAGCTGACCGTCCTTTGGAAGGCGATTGGCAAATAAGTGAAATGAATTTCTAATATCCTCAAGATCTTTAAAGAAATCAAGATGATCTTCATCGATATTTAAGATAATGCTGCGCTTCGGATGAAATGACAAAAATGTGTTGGTATATTCACAAGCTTCGGTAATAAAATGTTCTGACTTTCCCATACGAATATTTCCTCCGATGGCATCAAGGATTCCGCCTACGGAAATGGTAGGATCGAGTTCTCCTTCCAGAAACATCAGGGAGAGCATGGAGGTTGTAGTGGTCTTTCCATGGGTTCCGGATACTGCAATGGCGTTACCAAAATTGAGCATTAATTGGCCAATCATCTCAGCACGATTAATATCAGGAATTTTTCGTTGTCTGACTTCCATCAATTCTTCGTTATCATTACCGATTGCAGCGGTATATACCACCAGATCAATATCCGATGTAATATTGGAGGCTCTCTGCCCGTAATATACGGTAATTCCAAGTAAGGTCAAGTGATCTGTAATTTTGCTCTGATGACTGTCCGAACCACTCACCGTAAATCCTATGTTATGTAAATATTCTGCAAAACCGCTCATGCTGATTCCGCCGATACCAACAAAGTGGATGCGACAAGGCTTACTAAAATCTATTTTATACATGGTACACTTCCTTCTTTAATGTTATTTTTGGGAAATCTAACTGCTATTATAATCCTTTTGTACTAAATTACAATAGATAAATTGGGGTTCCAGATAGTTCCAATGGATCCATTTATCATGCCTTTCTTCTATATAATTGTGTCCTGGCAGCAAAACTGATTTGTTTGTTCCGGCTTTCTTCCCTGGTAGAGATACAATCAAATGCATTTTCACAAAAGCCATAAAAAAACGAATAATTTAAATTATTGTCCCATAAATTTTTATTTATTTAAATATTTTTATGTTAATAGTAATTATATTCTATATCATAGATAGGATGCAAGTATACCAACGAAATTCCTATAAAATTCTTGGCTTTTTCGGGGAAAAAGTTTGTTAAATCTGTAAAAAGTGCAAAAAAGAGGCATATTTTAACTTTTTTTTTGGAAATATTATTCACATTTAATTGGGAATATGATATAATACCCACATAATACAAATTTTGGCTATTGATGAGAGGGTTTTACCAACCAAGGGAGAATTAGTAACAGGAAAAGTGAAAATTACATAGTTAAGTATTACTTTTTCAGACGACTAACGATAAATAGACAGAAGGGGGAACATGCTATGCAAATAACTGATGTACGAGTAAGAAAGGTGAGCAAGGAGGGCAAGATGAAGGCCGTCGTATCTATTACGATTGATAATGAATTTGTAGTTCATGATATCAAGGTAATCGAGGGCGACAAAGGATTGTTCATCGCAATGCCCAGCAGAAAGGCCGGAGATGGGGAATACAGAGATATTGCTCATCCGATTAACTCGGACACGAGGGATAAGATCCAAAAGATTATCCTGGAAAAGTATGAAATCGCAGCTTTAGATTCTGATATAGAAGAATAGTTTTAAAGTGCGGTGATACAAACACAAAAAGGGCAGCGGGGGCTGCTTTTTTTGTGCATTTTTCAAGGCAATGGTGAAAAGTACTAAAAAACACAGTAAAAAACTCCTATTTCGCACTTGCTTTTTGTAGAAATACGCTATATGATAAGATCCAGATTGATATTTTTCGATTTTTTTATACAATCTTATAAAAACGAAATATTTTTCTAGACTTATTTTAGATTGTGGTATATGATATGATATAAATTTAACAAAATAACTGTTGGAAGTGATCCTATGAAGAGAATAATATTCAGACAATGGAATAAATCAATCTTAATTGCGGTAGTTATATTACTGATCGGTACATTATTCTTTTCCTACGTGGCTACAGATATATTCTTTAACAGTGTATCTGTAAGACGATTGGCAGAGGGGCAAAGTCTGTCCCAGGGGTTAGTGAAGACGGTGTCCTATGTTAAGTCCGGCAATAAGTTAAATGAAACGGGTTTGAGTTATAACAGAATCAGTATTTTAAATCAAGAGATCGTACCGGAAAAGGTATTCATAAATAATGTAAAGCCGGATTTTGAGAACAGATGGCAATTTTCATTATATTTTCTATGTGTCGCCATAGCGTTGAACTTATTAATTCTTGCGGTGAAAGAGTGGCTAATTAAAGTAACGCGGACGGGGCGTCAGTTCATCATGGTGCATTACATTCAGTCGAAAGACGGTAAGAAAAATGCAGCATCTCCTTCTTTTTCTTTTTAAATTCCTGACAGAAACAAAACAAATGAATCATTATTGATACCAATGGTGTAATAAATCACAATATGGATATCGTATGATATAAGCTTGAAGGCAGTATCTGAATTGCGCTGCTATTTTTCGTGCGGTAATTGTGAGTACTTTGTAATGTATTTTTTTCGGTTGCAAAAAACGTTGGTATTCTTTGTATACTTATTTTTAGCTTTATTTATAAATTGGTGATAAGAAATGGCAGAAACGGAAATTTTAATTGTAGGAAAGCTGGTATAAGGAGGTGAAAGTATATGGCGGACATAGGAACCGAACTAATGGAACGGCTTCAAAGCAAGGTGAGTTTTACTATTCCCATTGGTCATGGGATTCCGATCCCATATTCGGTAGTTGTAACCTGGGGGATTATGGCTGTTTTGATGATTCTGACATTGGTCTTTGTACGAAATCTAAAAATGGTGCCCAAAGGACCACAGATTTACATTGAATATATTGTAGGAGGCCTTAATAATTTCGTTACAGGTATTATGGGAGAAGAAGGAAAACGGTATGCACCCTATCTTGGTACGGTGGTTATTTATCTTGTATGTGCCAATTTAATCGGTATCGTCGGAATTACACCCCCGACAAAAGATTTAAATACAACGGTAGCGCTTGCTCTGATGAGTATTGTTTTGATTGAATATTCAGGGATCCATGCAAGGGGAGCAAAAAAATGGTTAAAGGCCTTTTCAGAACCAATGTTGTTTATTGCACCGATTAACATATTGGAACTGTTTATACGACCGTTGTCTTTGAGCATGCGACTTTTTGGCAACATATTGGGTGGTTTCGTGGTAATGGAATTAATTAAGATTTTAGTTCCTCTTTTCATCCCCATACCATTTAGTTTTTATTTTGATATATTTGACGGGTTAATCCAGGCGTATATATTTGTATTTTTAACAGCATTATTTATGAATGAAAAGATAGAAGCATAACGAAAAAGATTGGAGAGATAAAAATGTCAGCATTAATCGCAGTAGGAGCAGGTATCGCAGTTTTATCAGGTTTAGGAGCAGGAATCGGAATCGGCATTGCAACATCAAAGGCGACGGAGGCCATTGCAAGACAGCCGGAAGCAAAGGCGGATATTAACAAAACATTGTTACTGGGGTGTGCCTTAGCAGAAGCAACTGCTATTTATGGATTTGTTATCGCAGTGTTAATTATTTTATTCCTGAAGTAGAAGGATAATAAAGAAGGGAGATCTTTGATATGTCAGCATTAATCGCAGTAGGAGCAGGTATCGCGGTGTTATCAGGTCTGGGCGCCGGAATCGGAATTGGTATTGCAACATCTAAGGCAACGGAGGCCATCGCTAGACAGCCGGAGGCAAAGGCCGATATTAATAAAACGCTGTTACTTGGTTGCGCCCTGGCAGAAGCAACTGCCATTTATGGTTTTGTTATTGCCGTTTTGATTATACTTTTCTTAAAATAATCCGGGAGGGAAAGTTTGTGTCAGCGCTGCGCACGCAAACTTGAAATGCGCAGAAAGCAGCGCAGAAATGAGGTTGTAAATGTTAGTATTAAATTGGGAATTAATCTTTACCGTAATCAATATTCTCGTTTTATTCTTATTCCTAAAGAAATTCTTGTTTGGCCCGGTGACGGCGTTTATGGAAAAACGTTCACAGCTGATCGAAGCGTCCATGCAGGAAGCAGAGCAGAAGAAGGAAGAAGCATATCAATTGCAGGATGAATTCCGGGAGGAATTAAGAAAAGCAAATGAGGAAGCGGGATTGATCATAAAGGAAGCCAGAGAAAGAGCTGCGCAGGAATATAATAAGCAACTGAAGGAAGCCAGAGCAGATGCTACCAGGGTTATGCAGGAAGCAAGCAAAAACATAGAGCAGGAAAAGAAGAAATCTCTTCAGGATGCGCAGGCAGAAATTGCCGCACTTGCAATGCTGGCTGCTTCTAAAGTAATCAGTAAAAATGTGGATGATGATACCAACAAACAATTTCTCGGTGACTTTATCAATGAAGTAGGTGCAGCTAAATGATTACTTGGCGGGCAGAAAATTATGCAAGAGTATTATATTCTATGGGTATCAATGAGAAGACTATTCTTAGTACAAAGCAAATCCTGACAGAGTGCGAAGAATTGGTGGAAGCCCTTGATAATCCGGCAATTAAGAAGAAAGAAAAAGAGGCAATCATCGAAGCTGTTTTTGATCATGAGATGAATAATTTTATAAAAGTGTTGTGTGAAAATAACTGCATCGGTATGTCGGATATGATTTTTAAAGCATATGAAACAATTGCATTGGAACATAAGAATATTATTCAGGCAAAGTTAAGCTATGTGGTCAGACCGGATGATATTCAATTGGATCAAATTAAGATGATGTTATGTGACAAATATAAGAAAACAGGAGTTAAGCTGGAATTGCAGGAGGATGAATCTTTGATCGGGGGATATGTGTTAACGGTCGGAGATATGGAATATGACAAAAGTATCAAAGGTACTCTGTCAGAGCTTAAGAAAACTCTTGTTGGGAGGTGAACTATTTGAGTAATATAAATCAAAGTGAAATTATATCCGTTTTAAAGAGAGAGATAGAGGATTTTGATTTAAAAACAACGGTACATGAAACAGGAACCGTCATCAGCATCGGGGATGGTATTGCCACCGTTTACGGTCTTGATCAGGCGATGTACGGAGAGCTGGTGGAATTTGAGACAGGTGTGCGCGGAATTGTACAGAACCTTTCCATGAAAACCATCGGATGTGTTCTGCTGGGCTCAGATTATGGACTGACAGAGGGTTCCAAGGTTGTCAGAACGAAGAAAAGAGCCGGAGTACCTGTTTCAGAGAATCTCATTGGCAGAGTAGTGGACGCACTGGGAACCCCCATTGACGGAAAAGGTCCGATAGAAGCGGAAGAGTTGGCGCCCATTGAGAATGAAGCACCCGGTGTATGTATCAGAAAATCGGTTACCGTGCCGTTGCAGACCGGTATTCTCGCCATTGACTCAATGTTCCCCATTGGCCGGGGACAGCGTGAGTTGATTATCGGGGATCGGCAGACAGGTAAGACTTCTATCGCCATGGATACCATCTTAAACCAGAAGGGGCAGGATGTAATCTGTATCTATGTGGCAATCGGACAGAAAGCATCTACCGTTGCCAAAATCGTATCTACCCTAACAAAGCATGGTGCTATGGAATACGCGATTGTGGTATCCGCTTCTGCAAGCGATCTGGCACCATTACAATACATTGCTCCATATGCAGGTACTGCCATGGCAGAATATTTCCTGCATCAGGGCAGGGATGTGTTAATCATCTATGATGATTTATCAAAGCATGCGGTTGCCTACCGTACCATGTCCCTGTTGCTGGAAAGATCACCGGGGCGTGAAGCGTATCCAGGTGACGTATTCTATCTGCATTCCAGGCTTTTGGAGCGTTCCTGCCGTCTGGATGAGGCCCATGGCGGCGGGTCCATCACCGCACTGCCGATTATTGAGACCCTGGCCGGGGATGTGTCATCTTATATTCCAACCAATGTTATCTCTATTACAGACGGACAGATCTTTCTTGAAAGCGAATTATTCTTTGCCGGTATCAGACCCGCGGTTAATGTCGGACTCAGTGTATCCCGTGTTGGAGGTGCAGCGCAGACAAAGGCAATGAAGAAGGCTGCGGGCGGCTTAAGAATTGACCTTGCACAATTTAGAGAGATGGAGATCTTTACGCAGTTTAGCTCGGAGCTTGACAAATCAACAAAGGATCTGCTGGATCATGGCAATCGTCTGGTAGAGCTGTTAAAGCAGCCGCTGTCAAAACCTCTGCCGCTGCATGAACAGGTGATTCTTCTGGTGGTTGCCAACGGCAGGCTGTTAATGGATATCGGAGTGAAGGAACTGAAAGAGTTCAGAAATAATTTGATGGACTTTATGAGAAGCAGGTATCCAGAATTGATAGAAGAAATCGATACAAAGAAGGCGTTAACCGGTGAATTAACACAGAAGATTCTAGAGGCAGCCAAAGAATTTAAAAAGTAGGTGAATGTCATGGCAAATATGAGAGAAATTCGTACCAGAATGAAGAGCATTAAAGATATTATGAAGATTACCAATGCCATGTACTTAATTTCTTCTTCCAAATTAAAAAAAGCCAGAAAAGATCTTCTGGCTACGGAACCATATTTTGAAAAGCTGCAAGCCACCATTTACGATATTCTGGTACGTGCGCCCCATGTGGATCAATGTTTTTTTGACCGCAGGGAAGAGATTAAACCAACGGACAGAAAAAAAGGTTATATTGTCATAACGGCAGACAAAGGTCTGGCAGGGGCTTATAACCATAATGTGATCAAAAAGGCCGAGGAAGTGATGGAGAAGGAGAACAACAATTTCCTTTTCGTTGTCGGACAGGTGGGCAGGCAGTATTTTAAGCGAAAGGGAATTCCCATTGATGTGGAATTTCTGTATACCGCACAGGATCCAACCCTTTACCGGGCGCAGTTGATGTCAGAGACAATCATTGATTTGTATGAAAAAGGTCATTTGGATGATGTCTATGTTATCTATACGAAGATGGTTACTCCAATGAAGGCAGAGGTTCAATATATGAGAATCCTTCCCCTGGAGAGAAAACGATTTGAAAGAAAGAAAGCAGGATATACCCATGCGTTGTTTGATCCTTCTCCGGAGAAGGTTATGAAATATTTGGTTCCAAACTACTTAAAGGGTCTGATTTACGGTATTCTGGTTGAGTCATTTTCCAGTGAACAGAATGCCAGAATGACGGCTATGGAGGCGGCAACGGACAGTGCAAGGGATATGTTAAAAGAGTTGGATTTATTATATAACCGGGCAAGGCAGGCATCGATTACCCAGGAAATTACGGAAATCGTCAGCGGTGCCAAGGCGCTCAAAAAATAGAGGAAGGAGAGTTCTATACACAGTGTGCTTAGAATCACATAGATCATATGGAAAAAGGAAGAATAGCTCAGGTTTTAGGACCGGTTGTTGATGTAGAATTTGCCGGCGGCAAGCTCCCCATGATTAAGGATGCCCTGGAAGTCACCAGGGATGAGAGAAGACTTGTGATGGAAGTGGCCAGCCATATCGGAAATAATATTGTGCGTTGTATCCTGCTGGGATCCAGTGAAGGACTTGTTAAGGGAATGGAGGTTACTGCCACCGGCTCCTGTATCAAAGTACCCGTAGGAAGACAGACACTTGGAAGAATGTTTAACGTATTAGGTGAAACAATTGATGACGGGGAACCGGTAGCCGGGGAAGAACAGTGGAAGATACACAGAGATCCCCCGAGCTTTGAGGATCAGAATCCGGTTGTTGAAATACTGGAAACAGGCATTAAGGTTATCGATTTACTGGCTCCCTATGCAAAGGGAGGTAAGATTGGTTTGTTTGGCGGTGCAGGTGTTGGAAAGACCGTCTTAATCCAGGAATTGATTCGAAATATTGCAACAGAACACGGCGGATATTCCATATTCACCGGTGTTGGAGAGCGTTCCAGAGAAGGCAATGACCTTTGGACAGATATGAAGGAATCGGGTGTTATCAATAAAACGGCCTTAGTGTTCGGACAGATGAATGAGCCCCCGGGTTCCCGTATGAGAGTAGCCCAGACCGGACTTACCATGGCGGAGTACTTCAGGGATGTGGATAAACAGGATGTGTTGTTATTCATTGATAATATTTTCCGCTTTGTACAGGCAGGTTCCGAGGTTTCCGCATTGCTTGGACGTATGCCGTCTGCAGTAGGTTATCAGCCCACCCTTGCCAACGAAGTCGGTGAATTACAGGAGCGAATTACCTCTACAAAAAATGGTTCCATTACTTCTGTACAGGCGGTATATGTTCCTGCCGATGACCTTACGGATCCCGCACCTGCCAATACCTTCGCCCATCTGGATGCAACTACGGTACTTAACAGAAAGATCGTAGAGCAGGGGATCTATCCGGCGGTGGATCCGTTGGAGTCCTCCTCAAGAATTCTGGAGCCGGATGTGGTAGGGGATGAGCATTATGAAGTTGCCAGAAAAACACAGGAAATTCTGCAAAAGTATAAAGAACTACAGGACATCATCGCAATCCTTGGCATGGAAGAATTGGATGAGGAAGATAAATTGGCGGTATACCGGGCAAGAAAGATTCAGAAGTTTTTGTCACAGCCATTCTATGTAGCGGAGAACTTTACCGGTATGCAGGGAAAATACGTACCGTTAAGTGAAACCATCAGAGGCTTTAAAGCAATTATAAGCGGTGAGATGGATGAGTATCCGGAAGCAGCCTTCCTCATGGTAGGCGGTATCGATGAAGTAATTGAAAAGGCAAAACAGATGGAGCAAAATCTGAATGCATAACCTTTATGGTAGATAGGAGGAGCAATGGCAAAGACATTTACCCTGGAAATCATTGCGAGTGACCGTCCTTTTTATAAAGGGGAGTGCGAGATTCTTATCTTTCCCGGGCTGGACGGCGAGCATGGCATTCTTGCAGAGCATGAAGCGATGGTTACCTGTTTAAGGGCAGGAGAACTTCGGTTTAAAGTAGACGGAGAATGGAAGTATGCCGCTGTCAGTGACGGATTCGTGGAAATCACAGCGAAATATGTGGTGCTTCTGGCGGATACCATTGAAAAGCCGGAGGAAATTGATATTAACCGGGCAGCAGAGGCCAAGAAACGAGCCGAGGAACAGCTGCGTCAGAAACTTAGCATCAAGGAATATTATTATACGCAGGCTGCACTTAACCGGGCCATGAGCAGATTAAAGGTTACAAACAGACACGGATAAATAGTAGAAATAAAGTACAGAAATAAAGAGCAGGGGTTGCGGAGGAAACGGCAGCCCCTGTTCTTTGTAGAAAACATTATCATAGTTCCCTATATTTTCTGGGATTGTAAAATAAAAAGGTATTATTAAGTTCCGATTTTGTGCTGCGTACCTAAGGTTTGCCACAGGTATCGGTTAAGCCAATTAAAAGATGGGAGAGGGAAGTCAGGCTACCCCCTCACCGGGGATGAGGCGAAACATTATTTTAAGTCTGTAATTACTAATACTTTATTAATGTGTTTAAAATCCACGGAAGGAGTTAATTGACCTGATATCGTCATATGGTTGGAGTCAGTGGATATATTATTTATATATCCGATTAATATTCCCGGTAAATATTTATTACTAATATCTGAAGTGACAATTTGGTCGCCTTTATTAATATCGAGCTCCTTTTGATCTATTGCCCCTATTACTTGAAAAGATATAATGCCATTTTTGAAGGCATAATCTGCATTTCCTTCCACAATACACTTGGAAGTAGTAGATGTTACTTCAGCACCAACATTGCTGTTATCATCAATAATTGATTGGACGAAGGACCAGTTTTGCCCGGTTTCTGTTATAATACCAACTAGCCCACCATAGGTTAAAACATTCATATTAACTGCGATCCCATCCCTTGAACCCTTATCAATCAAAAAGGTGTTATATAAAGAAGACTCAGGTTTTTTATAAATTACATTTGCACCTGTTTTATTATAGTTAGGATACTGTTCATCTACTTCTCGTAATTTACGTAAGTCATCTAATTCCTTTTCTTCTTTTTGCAGAAAAAAATGTTCTGATTTTAATTCAGCTAACTGTGTCTGCAGATCTTGGTTTTCTGTTTGTAATTTTTGATTATTTTGATGGAAGTCAAAAATATCATTTACATAAGATCCTATATGGTTAATACCATTTTGCATGGGGATTATAGTATAATCTACTATGAAAATTTTTAATTGAAATAAAAAAATGATAAAGAAAAGAGAACCGATACAAATCGTAGAGGATAACAATAGATGGTTTCTTTTTCTTTTCATAAAAGGCCTGCCTTCATATGGTTTCATGATTTTTTGGATACTTGATTATAATAACATATTTTTCTTGAAAAAAAACAAAAATGTTAATATAAACTGTAAATAATAAAAAAGATCGGTACAAATTAAATAGCTATGCTGCACCGCCTTGGAATTTAAGTTACTTAATGTCAACTTCACAGTTGCTATTCCCGTCCTTTTAGGATTATAATAATAACGCATGTAGTTTTAGCAGTAAGCTTGCCCAGAAAGGTTAATATCGCAATGTATATCATCATCGGATTAGGAAACCCAGGAGATAAATATCAGGCAACCAGACATAATATAGGATGGGATGCAATCACAAGGATATCGGATGACTACCGGATTCCTCTGGATTTTAAAAAGCATAAGGCAATCTGCGGAACCGGATTTATAGAGGGAGAAAAGGTAATACTGGCACAGCCCCTTACCTATATGAACTTAAGCGGAGAAAGTGTGCGGGAATTGATGGATTATTATAAAGTTTCCACTGAAAATATCATAATTATATATGATGATATCAGTCTGGATGTAGGACAGCTTCGAATAAGAGGGAAGGGAAGTGCAGGCGGCCATAACGGAATCAAAAGTATTATCAGCCATCTTGGTACGGATGAATTCCCAAGGATTAAAATCGGTGTGGGGGATAAGCCAAAGGACTGGGATCTGGCTGATTATGTCCTGGCAAGATTTCCAAAAGAAGAGCAGCCGAAAGTCAGAGAATCACTAAAGGATACTTCCGAGGCCTGCAAGGTGATTCTGCAATCCACAATAGCGGCTGCCATGAATCAATTTAACAAGAAAAAATAGTAGAAATTATGAAACGATAATTCACGCCGGCAATCATGCGTGCATGGCTGCTTAAGAGATCTTATACTTTTACAGGAGGGCCAACCATTGAATACCTTTACGGCTCCTTTAAAAGAGTTAAAGGAATTTATAGATATTAAGGAAAATATCATACGCAAAACCTTGCCGGTACAGGTTACCGGCTGTATTGATTCCCAAAAATGCCATTTAATTCACGGTTTGAGCGAGGGCTTTCGTTTTAAGGTCATCGTCACCTATAATGATTTGAAAGCAAAGGAAATCTGTGAGGATTACAGACTGTATGACCGGGAGGTATTTGTCTATCCGGCCAAGGATATTATTTTCTACAGTGCGGATATTCATGGGAATGCCATCGTCAGGGACCGGTTAAAGATTATGCGCCGTATCATTGAGGGGCAGGATACGACCATTGTTGTGACATTGGATGGCGGGATGGACAGGTTGCTGCCACTTAAGCTGATGAAGGACCGGGTGATTACAATTACCGCTGCTTCTTCCATTAAGCTGCAGGAATTTAGTGCTTCCCTGGTGCATCTGGGTTATGAGCGGCAGGCTCAGGTAGAAAATCCGGGTGACTTTGCGATCCGCGGCGGAATTATTGATATCTTCCCGCTGACGGAGGAGACGCCTTATCGTATTGAATTATGGGGAGATGAGATTGACTCCATCAGAACCTTTGATGTCAGCAGTCAGCGATCCATCGAACAGGTGGAGAAGATGATAATTTATCCGGCAGCAGAGATTATACCGGATGAGAAACGGTTACGGGCCGGGATCCGCAAGATTGAAGAGGAAGAAAAGCAATATGTCAAAGGTCTGAGAGATAAGTTTAAGACAGAAGAGGCTTCCAGAATTCATCAGATTATTGAGGAGTTTAAAGAAAATCTGAATTCCTTTCAGGGCTCTATGGCACTTGAGAGCTATATTAATTACTTTTATGAACAGACCACCAGCTTCTTTGATTATTTTGATAATGAAGACACTATATTCTTTCTGGATGAGCCGGGAAGGTTATCGGAAAAAGGAGAAGCGGTTGAGACAGAATTTCGTGAGGGTATGATCGGACGTATTGAGAAAGGCTATATTCTTCCCGGACAGATGGACGTCATCTATGGATATAAGGAAGCCATGGGGATCCTTTCAAGAAAGAATTCCATTCTGGTCAGTACCATGGAGGTGAAGAATAATTTCTTCAGTCCTAAGAAAAAATATGATTTTACGGTGCAGACGGTAGCCTCCTACCATAAGAATTTTGAAGTATTGATTAAGGATCTGGAACGCTGGAAGAAGAACAAATACCGGGTGATTCTGTTATCCGGTTCCAGAACCAGGGCTATGCGCCTTAGCGAGGATTTGCAGGAGTATAATATCAGTGCCTTTTACAGTGATAACATGGACCGGGTATTGCAAAGCGGAGAGATTATGATTGCCTACGGCAATCTAAGGAGAGGCTTTGAATATCCGATGATTAAGCTGGTGGTGATCTCGGAAAGTGATATCTTCGGAACAGAGAAGAAGAAAAAGAGAAAGAAAACCAGCTATGAAGGCAATAAGATACAAAGTTTTACGGAACTATCTCCCGGAGATTATGTGGTTCATGAAAATCATGGGCTGGGTGTTTATAAGGGAATTGAAAAAATTGAAGTAGATAAAATCACCAAGGATTATATTAAAATTGAATACGGCGGCGGAGGCGTGTTGTATGTACCTGCAACAGGCCTTGATGTGATACAGAAATATTCCGGCTCTGAAGGAAGAAAGCCAAAGCTGAATAAGTTAAATTCCATTGAATGGAAGAACACCAAGGCAAGAGTAAGAGGCGCAGTCAAAGAGGTGGCGAAGGATCTGGTGGAATTATATGCCATGAGACAGGAAAAGGTGGGATTTCAATTCGGACCGGATACCGTATGGCAGAAGGAATTCGAAGAGGCCTTTCCTTATGATGAGACACAGGATCAGTTATCCGCCATTGAGGCAGCCAAGAAGGATATGGAAAGCAGACGGGTCATGGACCGTCTGGTCTGCGGGGATGTGGGTTACGGTAAGACAGAGATTGCAATCAGGGCTGCATTTAAAGCGGTTTCAGACGGAAAACAGGTGGTTTTTCTGGTTCCGACCACGATTCTTGCACAGCAGCATTATAATACACTGGTACAGCGTATGATGGATTTTCCGGTGAGTGTGGATGTGTTATCCAGATTTCGAAGTGCGGCGGAACAAAAGAAGACGCTGGAACGGCTGAAGAAGGGAAGTCTGGATATTGTGGTAGGAACCCACAGAGTACTCTCCGGGGATGTTAAATTCAAGAATCTGGGACTGCTGATCGTGGATGAGGAACAGCGCTTTGGCGTAGGGCATAAAGAAAAGATCAAGCAGCTAAAGCAGGATGTGGATGTACTGACCTTAACGGCGACGCCGATCCCCAGAACCCTTCATATGAGTCTTGTTGGGATCAGGGATATGAGTGTATTAGACGAGCCTCCCGTGGATCGTCTTCCCATTCAGACCTATGTACTGGAACATAACGATGAGATTATCAGGGAGGCCATCAGCAGGGAGCTTGCCAGAGGCGGGCAGGTTTATTATGTCTTTAACCGGGTCAATGGAATCGACGAAGTGGCCAATACAGTGGCAAGACTTGTTCCCGAAGCGAATGTAGCCTTTGCCCATGGACAGATGCATGAACGGGAACTGGAAAAAATCATGTTCGATTTTATCTCAGGAGAAATAGATGTTCTTGTCTCAACAACGATTATTGAAACCGGATTGGATATCTCCAACGTTAATACCATGATCATTGACGATGCGGATCGCCTGGGACTCTCCCAGCTTTATCAGCTAAGAGGAAGGGTTGGGCGCTCCAACCGGACTGCCTATGCCTTCCTTATGTATCGCAGGGATAAGATGTTAAAGGAGATTGCTGAGAAAAGACTCCATGCCATCAAGGAATTTACCGAGCTTGGTTCCGGCTTTAAGATTGCCATGCGGGATCTGGAAATCAGGGGTGCGGGAAATCTTCTGGGTGCGGAGCAAAGCGGTCATATGGAAGCGGTGGGATACGATTTGTACTGTAAGATGCTTAATGATGCCGTAAAATCCATGAAGGGTGAGGCCCCGGAAGAAGAGACTTTTGAAACAACCGTGGACATGGAGATGGATGCCTATATTCCGGCTACCTATATAAAAAATGAAATACAAAAGCTTGATATTTATAAACGGATTGCTGAAATTGAAAATGAAGAAGAGCTTATGGATATGCAGGAAGAGCTTTTGGACCGCTTTGGAGATATGCCGGGTGCGGTGAATAACCTGCTCAACATTGCCCTGATTAAGTCAATCTGCCATAAACTATATATAGTCGGACTGGTTCAAAAGGAAAATGAGGTTAAGCTGATGATGTACCCCAAGGCAAAGCTGGCTGTGGAGAAGATACCGGAGCTCTTATCCGTGTATCAAAACAGCCTGAGATTGATCACCCAGTCCAATCCCTACTTTATCTACCGCCTTGCGGGGAATGGGAAGAGCAGGATGGATACCATTGCAGTCTTTGATGAAATAAGAAAATTATTGGATCATTTTAATATTCTGTTGACAGAGGAAAGACAGAATTGACCTTGACAATAAAAAATGAGGCATCTACAATAAGACATGGAATGTAATTTGATTCGTATGACGCTGCGATCAGGAAACTTATAATGATACTATGTGATGTGTAAATGCTGTCACAGGAAACGTAAGGTAAAGGGGACGAACGATGAAATTATGGAATAAAATAAAAATAATTCTTCCGGTCTTTCTTCTAACGGTTTTGCTGGCTTCCTGCAGAATGGGAGAAGAGCGGTTTGAACTTACAAATTATATGGGGAACTCTGTTAAGTCCTTTGAGAAAAGAACAGAGATCAAACTGGAAGAACGGAGTAATAATGTATATGCAAAGCAGGATGTAGCCCAGGTTATCGCCCCGGACGGACATATTAAGGCAGTGTCCTTAATGAAGGATGGGGGAGAATATAAAATATTTGGAATTACCATTGGCATGCCAAAGGCGGATGCTCAGCAAAAATGTCAGACATCTTTTGGAAAAGATAATTCCAGAACCATTAATTCAGCGGAGAACTCTGTTACCTATTCTTATTTAAAGGGAGACGAAGAATTATATATCTCTTATAGTGTTGATACGCAGGTGGTTACCGAGATCTCCTATTTTAAGATGAAGGTATTAAAAGAAGAAACAACGGAGAACCGGGATGTAAATGCCGGAGAATTGATGGCAATTATCGGGACTTCCAGAGTGTATTATAACGAAGCAATTGTTTATCTGAAATCAGTTCAGGAAGAGTATGAGACAGAATATGGAGATAACATCTGGGACGTGGATATCCTTGGAAATGGGAGAACCTTTGGTGAGATGATGAAGGATGAGGTAATAAAACAGATCACCGAGCTGAAAGTATTGAAAAGCAAGGCCCAGGAGATGGGAATTGCCCTGGAAGAGGATGAGATTGCTCAGGCTAAAGTTTATGCCCAGGATCATTATGCAGGGCTCTCCACGGATGACATCAATCATTATGCCATTACCCAGGAGCTTTTACAAAATATCTATGAGGACAACCTGCTTGCTCAGAAGGTATATGAGAATGCCACCATTAATGTGGATACCAATGTTGCTGATGAACAGGCCAAGCAGATTACCATCCAGCAGATTCTGATTCATAGTGTAACGAAAGACAATAAGGGGAATAAAGTAGCACTTTCCCAGGAAGATAAACAAAAGGCGCTGGAAAAAGCGCAAAACCTTCTGAAACAGGCAAAGAGCACGGATGATTTTTATTCACTGGCAGAGGCTAATTCTGAATCAGATCAGATTGAATTTACCTTCGGGAAGGGACAGGCACCAAAGGATTACAGCCCTGCATTTGAAACGGCGGCCTTTGCACTGAAGACAGGTGAGGTCAGCGGCTTGATCGAAACGGATTACGGATGGCATATTCTCTACTGTGTCTCTGATTTTAACGAAGATGCCACCACGCAGGTAAAGGAAACTATGATCGAACAGCGCAGATCAGATATGTTTGCAAAGCTTTATTCCGGCTGGTCATCACAATATGATGTTATTGTCAACAGTGAAGCCTGGAATAAGATTTCATTAAAGAAACAGTAAATGGCGTTCAAAGCATTCCTGTAAAAGGATAGAAGCAGACGAACAGGTTCTATCATATCGGCGAAGGGATTCATTCTACCGGAGCCGATAGGGTAGAACTTTTTTTGTTAAATAGAAGTGTTCATCCTGTTTGACAAAAGCCTGTGGGGGAACAGAGAGATTAGTCACTATGGAGCATCCGCCATAGAATGGTCAACTCGGTTCGGAGCCAGTGAATAACCTCTGCTTTGTTTTTATTGATGGGAGGGATAAGCTCCCATAGATTCTTGAAATATTCATAAAAGGCATTGACAATCATAGGCTCATCTGAGGAAATTCTAATATCAGGTACATTTTTTTTCGTATTTATGATTTCAAACAATATAGAGTGCCGGTCCTTAATGAGGCAGTATATGTTTTTGTTATTTTTGTCAATTTCAGTATCGCAGTTGAGAAAGGCAATATGATAATTCGCATAAGTTTCAAGCAATTCGATGATATGTTCCAGATGTTCTATGATATCAATTAATTCCACAGAAATTCTGTCGACTCCATAATAACTATAAAAATTTAAAATGTGTTCATTCAGCAAATCTTCCATAGAGGAGGACAGGTAAATATCACAGTACTGATAATGATGAATATGTGATAAAAACGCTGCATACCTCATCTGGTACAGCTTCAGAGAGCGTTCGGCTTCTAATTCGGATACGCCGATTCTTTTTAATAATCTGAGATACAGAGGCTCAGGAATGGTCAGCATGCCAAAGGAAGACCGGTATAGAAACCGGTCGCCGGCGTATTCTTCTATTCGGATCAGCTGCTGGCTGTAGTCAATATTACCGGAATATCTTTTCACCAATAGTTTGGCTGATTTATCGATCATATGCTTAAAATGGGATAAATACATATGGACCGCATGTTGATTTGTAAGATAGAGGGCATTGCCGCAAGGTATGTCCTGATGATGGGTAAAAGGAACCAATACACCGATTCCAGGCAGAATCATCAAACTATCGCCTATCACATAACTCTCATATTTTTTCATGAAATAGGGATAAACCTTCCCTGTAAATATCAACGGCTTGATCATATCGATCAGTCGTATCAGCTGGTTGTTATCGTGAACTAATTTTATCAACAGGACTAGTGTCCATCCATTATGTAAGGCCATTAATAAGGTATTGAGCCAGTGATCCAATTCCTTCTCCGGATAATGATCTAAAAATCGATAGTCGGAAAGAGAAATATAGATATTATGATCCTTCTCAGGCTTAACCACAGAAAGTTTCTCCAGCATGGATAATACGGTCAATAGGATACTGTGGGAATTAAGCAGTACTTTATCATTGGAAGACAGGGAGCTGGAGCCTATCTCAGAAAGAGGAGGGTCCGGATAATGCACCGGCAGCTTCTTCGTACGTATCTTTTCTGTGCCCGGTTTATACTTGATCTCGCCCCGATCCTTCTGTGCACATTCCATGGAATAGCCCTGTGCTTCCAGGAGCATATGTTCCAACTGATCTTTGATGTCCAGCGTATGGTCTGAAATACCGCAGACTTCTGCCATGATGCTATTGATTCGCTGTCTCTGGTAGGTATTATATATGTTTTTGGCAATAAACTCAGCAATCTTATTGATATAAGCAGAATTATAGGGAGGGATCCTTTTTCCGTTAATCCATCGGTTAACCAATGAATTATCAACGTTTATCGCTCTCGACAGGCGGTTGCTGCTGATGCTTAGCGCAGAAAGTAGAAGTTTCAGGCAATCGCAAAATTTTATTTGTGTCATGATAAAGAAGCCTCCTTAAAGATGATGCCGTATAGGATTCCGTCAGTGCTTATGAAACGACCGGCCAATTACATTATTGAAGTATAACACAATTAGAATGGCCTGACTTAACAAAAACAATTGACGGGAGGCAGAAATTGATAATTGTCAATGACATGTCATTGACAAGAAAAGGAAATGGGTAGAGTTGGATAAAAAAATAGTATATTATTAATAAAAATGTCACATAGGAGGAGAATATGTATAAAATTAAAAGTATAAACTTGAAATTATCTGTAATTTTCGGCACACTTTTGACTGTCATCAGTACAGGGATTGGAATTACCGCATATGTCGTCTCAAAAGATGAACTATTATCCAGTGTAAATACTGCGATTATGACTATGGCCGAAGAATCTGCCAAGGTAGTAGAAGAAGGAATCAGAGTACAGACAAATGCGCTGGAAGCCCTGGCAGAAAGTGAATGGATGAAAAGCACAGAGATCACAACACAGGACAAATTAAAGCTCCTGGAGGGAGAGGTAAAGCGCAGCGGACACATCAGAATGGGGATTGCCGATAAACAGGGGAATGCCGTCTTTGGTAATGGCAGTTCCGTAAGTATCTCCGATAGAGATTATTACAAAAAGGCAATATCCGGACAGGTCACGGTCTCCGATCCGATGATCAGTAAAGATGATAAAACCCTGGTGATTACATATTCTGTTCCGATTAAGAGAAATGATGAAGTAATCGGAGTATTGATCGCTGTTCGGGACGGAAATGTATTAAGTGATTATACCAATAATATCCACTATGGGAACAGTGGAACGGCCTTTATGGTGAACAGCCAGGGAACGACCATAGCCAATCAGAATAAGTCACTGGTAGAAACGATGTCCAACATGATAAAGGGGGCGGGAGAGGATAAGGGCTTGAGGCAGCTGGGGGATCTGGTTACATTGATGACGGAGGGAAAGCACGGGACAGGAGCGTACCGGTATCTGGGGATTGAAAAATATATGGGTTATGCACCGGTGGAAGGGCTTAACTGGTCCCTTGCCATAACAGCGCCAAGGTCGGAGGTAATGGATAACATTCATGATACAATGATGATAATGGCAGGGGTGGCCATCTTTTTTATCATTGGAAGCATTCTGTTAACAGTCTTGATTGCCGGAAGTATTTCAAAGCCCATCAAGCTTGTGACAGAACAATTGCAGATGGTATCAAGAGGAGATTTTACACAGCCTGTCTCAGAGAAACTGTTAAAAAAGTCAGATGAGACAGGAGTGCTTGCCAATAGTCTGGTCGTAATGCAGGAATCAGTAAGAGAGATTCTGCGTAATGTGACGGGTGCATCTATGAATGTAAGCAGAAGTCTTGGTGTGATTAATGATGATATGAAAATTTTGAACAAATCCATGGAAGAGATATCCGCGACATCCCAGGAACTGTCGGCGGGTGCGGAGGAAGCCGCGGTAGCAGTGGAAGAGATGAACACCTCCGCCACGGAGATTGATAAGACGGCGGTGAGCATATCGGTGAAAGCGCAGGAGGGGGCCGATACGATAGGCGAAGTCAGCAAGATCTCTGAGAATATGAAGAATAAGGCAGTGATATCCCGAAACAACGCTTTGAATATCTACCACAAAAATAAAGATGATCTGGAAAGGGCAATTGAACAGTCAAAGGCGGTGGATCAGATCGATGAGTTGTCAAGGGCAATTCTTGACATCACTGCCCAGACCAATCTGCTTTCCTTAAATGCGGCAATTGAAGCCGCGAGAGCGGGGGAAAGCGGAAAGGGATTCGCTGTTGTGGCACAGGAGATCAGAAAACTCTCAGAGAGCTCTAAGACTGCAGCATCACGGATTCAGGAAGTAACGCAGGTGATTATGGATGCCGTACATGAGCTTAATATAAGCTCCGGTGAGATTTTATCCTTTATCGATGGGCATGTTCTGAAAGATTACGATATGCTTGTGGGTACAAGTGAAGATTACACCCACAATTTGTCAGATATGAATGATATGGTCACGGATTTCAGTGCCTCCTCAGAGGAGCTGTCCGCTGAGATCCGCAATATGGTTCAGACAATTGAAAACATTACCCTGGCGTCAAATGATGAGGCTCAGGGGGCCTATCATATTGCACAGGAGACTTCCATGGTTGCGTCAAAGTCAGGTGAAGTAGTGAAACTTGCCGACAAAATTAAGGAGATGTCTGATTCCCTGATAACGGAAGTATCAAAATTTAAGATCTAGAAAGGTCATAACGGCTGCATAATCCTTGGCCCAGCCGTTGTGGTATAGGGAAGGGAAGCAAGGGAGGAAGACCGGATGGAAGAACAAAAGAAAAAACAGCTCAAAGTGAAAACATCTTGGGTTGAGAAGGATAGAAGCATAAGAAGGGCAGGACCGGCGCCCCGTATGGATGCTGCAGAGAGAGAAAAAGCCAAAAAGAGCTTTGAAATACTGGCATGTTATGATCAGCTTACCGGTGTTTACCAAAGGACTGTATTTATTGATAAGCTAAACATGGCCATAAAAGAAGCCGCTCTAATGAAGTGGATGATTGCTGTCATGGTAATAGATATTGACGATTTTAAGACCGTCAATGATATATACGGACATGATAAGGGAGACAAGTTTTTAAAACTGATTGCAAAGAGGATGAAAAAACATTGGAACAGTCGGGAAGCAATCATCAGCAGGATGGGAGGAGATGAATTTGTATTATATCTGACCGGCCTTTCGGATAAGAAAGAGGCAGAATTATATGGGAGAAGCCTGCTGGAGAGGATAAACAAACCGGCACGAATTCAAGGTCTGACCCTTCAGTGTTCGGCAAGTATCGGCATCACGGTTTTTCCCGCAGACGGAGAGAAGGCAAAATTGCTGATGAAAAAGTCGGATCGGGCTATGTGTAAAGCAAAGGAGGAGGGAAAGAACCGGCTGGTCTGCTTTAATCATAGTTTGATGCGTAATATGAGAATTGCATACGATATGCAGCGGGAAATGAGCAAGACCGCATTTCATCAGGAATTTTACCTGTGCTTTCAACCAATTTTTAGTGTAAGGAAAAACAGGGTTCATATGGCGGAGGCATTGATCAGATGGAATCATCCGGAACTGGGATTGGTAAATCCTGTGGATTTTATTCCGGTTGCTGAAAAAACCAGATTTATTCTTCCACTGGGGGAATGGGTTCTTGAGGAAGCCTGCCGTCAGGCTGCAATGTGGCAGGAGGAGCATGGCATGATGGTGGTATCGGTCAATGTATCTCCGGTTCAGCTGCAGCAACCGGGTTTTTCAAAAACCGTATCACAAATACTGAGAAGGTATCATTTAAAACCGGAGCATCTGGAATTAGAGATGACAGAAACCGTTCTGGTTCAATATGATCAGTCGGTGGACGATAATCTCAGAGCCCTGTCCATGATGGGAGTCGGACTTGCAATTGATGATTTTGGTACAGGATATAATTCGTTTCAGTGTATTCAAATTAATCTGTTCGATACGATTAAGATCGACCGAAATTTTGTAATGAATATAAAGAATGAAATTAACAGGACCATTATTCATACGATAATCTGCCTTGGTCATCAGCTGAATATGAAAATAACCGCAGAAGGGGTTGAGCAGGAGGAAGAATCCTCTTATCTGAAAAAGGCAGAGTGTGATCTTATCCAGGGATACCTTATTGGAAAACCTCTGCCCGGCAAGGAGTTCTTACAAAGCTTACAGGAACTGGAACAGCGGAGCATATGATGTTGTGTGTACAGGAAGAGAACGGAAAGGAATCAGTGACAGCGCTTTTCATCCCGGCTTCGTTCCAGCACAAAGATAAGAAAGGCGGAAACCGCTACCCCCAGTATTAGGCCGCCCAGCACATCGCTTGGATAATGGACAAACAGATAGATACGGGAAAGGCCTATTATTGCGGCAACCACATAGGCAAGGAGGCCAAGACCGTGGTGATAATGGTAAATCACTGCCGCGGCTGCAAAGCCGACCATGGTGTGACCGGAGGGGAAGGAGGGGGAGGTGATTCGGGGAATCAGTAAAGAGATCTCCGGGAACTGGTTGCAGGGGCGGACCCGTCCGATCAGAGGTTTTAGGATATGGTCACCAAGAAGCATGGCAAAGGTAATGGAGCAGAGCATGGTCCGGGCACATTCCTGAGTGCGTTTATAAAATAACAGTAAAAAAGCCAGGATAATCCAGAGAAGTCCCGAATTACCAAGCGAGGTTGCAAATAGCATCAGACGGTCCAGCAGCGGACTGCGAAGCTGTGTTTGAATAAAGAACAGAACGGATTCATCCAGCCATTGTAAAATACCAAACATAACAAAACTTCCTTATCCTTTTTTACCATTATATTAGCAGGGACGGGATATATTCAATGGATATTTTTATCCCTGTGCTGTATCTATTTGTGTTAAAATAGGAATAACTACAAGTATGGGATGGGGACATCATGCTTAGATGTCGGAAAGGCAGTTTATGTGCGGAAGATATAATTTTACAGTGGAGCAGAGTGAAGAAATATATGAGATTTTAGAAAAGCTGAATGCAAAACTTCATGGGAAGCAAGTCAAAACAGGAGAGGTGTTTCCAACGGAGCAGGTACCGATTTTGGTAGCGGAGAAAGAAGAAGTGACACCGCAGATCAGCAGCTGGGGATTCCCAAAATTTGATCAAAAAGGTGTGATAATTAATGCGAGATCGGAGACTGCCTTTGAGAAGAGAACCTTCAGAGAGAGTCTGTTAAACAGGAGATGCGTCATTCCTTCTACCGGCTTCTATGAGTGGGATGCAAGGAAACAGAAATTCTTATTCCGCCTGGAGGGAACCGGTGCATTGTACATGGCCGGACTCTATACCGTGGTCAGGGAGGAAATCAGATTTGTGATCCTTACCACGCAGGCCAATGAATCTATGCAGGAGGTGCATACCCGTATGCCCCTGGTTCTTAAAAAAGCAGAAGTAGAGGACTGGATTCTGGATCAAAGGGTAACCAACGAAATCCTGCATCAAATCCCCCCGATGCTTGTCCGGGAAATAATGTGAAAGACCGTCCCTATGCAGGTTTAAAGATACAATCATAGCCATTGTTCTTTTGAAAGTGCATCAGGGACGGTCTTTTTTTATTGTTTGAAAATTACTTCTCCGTTATAGGAGTAATAGGTGATGTTGGTAAGGTGATTTGCTTTCAGGTGCTTTTTCAGGTTCTCCAGTTGAAGATCACCGATCTCTTTATTCTGTCCATATTGTTGCAGGAGGGTATCTGCTAAGCCGGGTATCTCTTTAGCGGATACCGGCATGGTACAAAAATCGCGAATAGAGGATGCGAAATCTGCTCCATCCAGAGCATAGGCTGTTTCCAATAAGGTATAATTACCCTGTGCGTCCATCCGGAAGGTAAGGGCAGCCGGAACCAGGCTGGCGCTTTCCTGATACAGGGAATTCTCATAAAGCTTGTAGGTTGCACGATAGGTAGTGACAATTACCTTCAGTAAGTCATCCTCTTTTACACGATCGAAAATCTTTGGAGCAATTACGGTAAATCCCCGTTTGGAGTCGGTGTACTTTTGAAGTTCGGTGGTATATACCAGCTTCTCTATGGGATCCGTTCCGTCATAAGTATAATCCGGGAGGAATACCTCTGTTCTGATATGAAGATTGTCATACCATTCCTGGGGGGAGGAATAGGTCAGGGAAGAATCAACTCTGTTCCCCAACAGATCGATACACAGCTTCATGAGAAGCCATCCCCGAAGGCCATCTGCGTTACCGGATGCAAATTGGGATAACATATAATAAAGACCCTCCTCCCCGCTATATTTCAGGATGGTTTCATATGCCATCTGGTGGGCATTGATATAATCCCCCGGATTGGAAGCGTCCTTTGGAGAGGACATGATTTCTTCCAGATTTGTCTCGATCAGAGCTTTGGTTTCTTCGCTGACCGGCTGGGATAACATATCCTGTGATTTTTCTTGATCAGTATCAGGAGAAAGCGCTCCGGAGATTTCTTTCGGATTGCCGGAAGGATCCATCGTATTGAGAGGTAATCCCTGAGCGCCTCCCCCTGTTCCCACATTTACAATCTCATAGTTGGTCTCATCAAGTCGCTTGATGCGAAACTCCGAATAGCAGTCCGTCCAGACATAGCCGCCATCCTGCCCTGGTACTCCGCTGCCGTTGGCACTGATAAAATAGTCACCCGACGTTGTATAATCATAAGTAAAACCTATGCAAAACTCTAAATCATCTCCTGCCACAACGGACAAATCCATGAGCTGGTAGCTTAGAAGGCGGTATTTTTCGGGGATGTCGGCTCCTTTAAAACTGGAATAGTAATGATCAAAGGCTGCGGTCCCGATTTTGATTAAGTCTTTTTCTTTTGTGGTGAACGTATTTGCCCCGGCCATGGTATGATCCAGAGAAAAGTCTTCACTGGCACCGGGATTGGCAATCAGGCAAAAGGCAGTAATGATCACAATACAGAGGGAGGAAAGCAAAATCCAAAAAGGAGGCCTTTTATAATTCATCACGTTCTTAATTCTTGCCCTGGCATGGTTTTCCCCGAAGGCCAGCGGGCTGAGGAGAGATGGATAAGCGGTCTTTGCTGAGAAGGAAAGCAGGGAAGCGGAATAATCTGTTCGTATTTCACCGCCCAGTTTCTTGAGTACATATTCATCACAGGACATCTCAAGATCTCTGCTCATCAGTTCAAAGCTAATCCAGAGGAGGGGATTAAACCAGTGAAGGCATAAGGCAAGATAAGCAAGTACCTTAACCAGATAATCCCGCCGGTGGATATGATGCCGCTCATGAGCCAGAATATAAGGAAGGCGTCCCGGTTCAATTCCCAAAGGAAGATAGATTTTTGGGGAGAGAAATCCAAAGACAAAGGCAGTGGGAATCCGGTCGGTTTCATAAATCCGGTCTGTGACAAGGGTAGCTGTCGATAATCTGTTTTTTAATCTCCCATAGGCGATAAGACTGTGGAGGAGGAGCAGGAGGACACCGATTAACCAGACAATACTGAGGAAAAACAGAAGGTCAGGCTTTATCGGGGGACGCGGGGAGAGTGGAGCAGGGAGGGGAGCTTGTATAGGATTGCCGGAAGAGAAGGCGGGAGCAGGTGCACCGGATTGCTGTTCCACCGAATTAGCGGGAATGTCTTCCTTTAATTTCTGCGTCGTCTCCTGGAGTGAAGCGGGAAACAATCCCATCAGACTAAAGGTTGAGGCAAAGGAAAAAGGGCAAATGAGGCGAAATAATACGGCAAGCCACAGACAATAGGAAAAGATCTTTGGGGATTTTCTTAAACATAATCGCAGGAGGATGACGCCTCCGGCCACACAAGAGGCAGTGATGCTCATATTCAGTATTTGGATCAACAGGCCGCGTAACAGGTTCATTTAAAGCTCCTCCTCTCTCTCAGGAGATAATTCTCCCATCCCTTTTTCAATAATCTGCTTTAATTCCTTTAACTCCTCCTGGCTCAGCCTTCTTTCGTTTAAAAAGGCGGTCAGAAACTTGGGAAGAGAACCGCCAAAGGCTTTCTCGACCACGGCATTACTTTCGTAACGCTGAATCTCCTCTTTTTTCACCAGAGATGTGACGGTGGCATCCTGATTCTTCAGATATCCGCGTTCACATAGCTTCTTAAGGACGGTATAAGTGGTGGACTTCTTCCAGCCCAGCGTAGTAAGGCAAAGTTTTACCAGATGGGTGGAATTAATCGGCTCCTCTTCCCAGATGATATTCATAAATTTATATTCCGCATCAAATAATTTGAATTCTTCCATATCCCGGATCCTCCTTTGGTTTATTGTAATAGACCTAATATAGTAAGTCTACTACGATAGACCTGAATTGTCAATGGTAGAATTGGAAATATTTTAATAAATGTTTTCATATACCGGCAGAAGAAGAGGGTCAAAAAAATCGAGTAATTATTGCCGGTTCTGTTATAATTAGAATATCTTCCGGAAGAAGAACAAAGAGGCGGTGAAAAGATGGACTATTCAAACTTTATATGGTCAACGACGACCTTCATTGAGACAAGGCTGAAGGAGCAGATCAGGTATTCGGAGCTGGAGAAGACCCTTGGTTTTTCTTATCGTCATATCAGAGAGACCTTCAAGGAATGTACCGGCATCTCCATGTCCAGATATATTCTGCAGCGTAGACTTGCCAATTCAGCCTTTGAAATCATTCATACCGGGAAAAGCCTTACCGAGATTGCCACAGAGTATATGTTTGAGAACTATGACACCTTTACCAGAGCATTCAAACGCGGTACGGATCATCTGCCTTCCCAGGTTCGTTCAAGCTCCTGCAGTATCAGTGTCGGAAGAAAACGAATCGCAATCGGAATATTTGCTCCGGTGATCATAAAAGAGAGAAAGAACATATCTTTGCCGTCCGGAATATGGAAGGATGATAATGATATGACAAGTATGTGTAAAACAGAGGAAAGCTGTATTTTGTACGGAGTACCAAAGGTAGCATATAGCTGCGGAGAATGTACCCCATTTTGTGTCGCATTGAAGGCATGCTTAAACTATATGGGACAGCAGATTGATTATTCCTATATTATGGCGGCAACCGGTGCCTCCTTCCGGCTGCGCTGGAATATGGCATATTGGGATGGCGGCAATGTGGATATTAGAAATATTTATGAGGACAGCTATGAGGTCTTTAGAAAGGCATTTCAGGCAGCAGGACGCTCTTATCGGATCTTAAAGCGCAGGGATTCCCATAAGCAGGGCTTTATAGAGGTTATCAAGTCAGAAATTGATGAGGGGAGACCGGTGATTGCACTGGGAATCATCGGGCCGCCGGAGGCATGTCTGATCACCGGTTACAGGGATAAGGGGGAGACCCTGCTTGGCTGGAACTGTTTTCAGGATAATCAGGAATTTGCCAAGGATGTAGAGCAGGATGAAACAGGATATTTTATTACAAAATCCTGGTGGGAGAATGAGATGACCACCGCGCTGATCTCTGTGGGAGAGAAACAGGAGGAATGTGCCGATATCAGGGGAATTCTTAATCAGGCGATAGAACTGCTCACCAAAGATAAGATAGAAGTGAACAGAGAGGACAGAGCTACACCCGAGGTATATGCAGGAGGGCAGAAGGCATACGAACTTTGGGCCGAAGCTATTCGTGGGGACCGGGAACTTTCACCGAATGCGGTTCTGCAGATCCTCTTCGAGCGGCTGATGTGTCAGAATGATGCCCAGGATATGGTCGGAGAAGGGCGTGCTTATGCAGCTCGTTTCATAGAGTGGATCGGAAGAGAATATCCATCGGTGGCAGAGCAGTGCAAGCGTGCCGCAGGATATTTCAGACAAGCGGCAGATTATGCATACAGGATGAATGAGCTCAAGGGAGGCTTTGAACTGAATGAACAGACCGCAAAGCAATTTGCAGATCCCAGGGTGCGAAGAGAAATCGCGGTCCTGATTGACAGAGCCCGTGAGAATGAAGCGAAAGCCGTTATCTGCCTATTGGAAGTGGCAAAGCAGTTAGAATAAATGAAGATGTATGTCATTGTCTAAAGGATGACCTTATACCATACCAGGAGAAGGAGGTGCCGCAGACAGGGGGAAGGATCAAACCCTGTCTGCGGCATCTCTTGTTATCCTCCCGGCACTTTAATATAGTTACATGAGGCCGAAAAAAGAATGATTTATGCCTTAGATGTCTTCTAAGATTTGCTTGCGCTTTGACTGATATTCTTCGTAGGTAATCATACCTTTGTCATAGAGTGCCTGCAGTTCATTCAACCGCTCTTGTGCAGTCTTTTGACTGTAGCTGATCTCCTGTGAAACATTGTCCTCTATTGTAATTTCATGAGTAGCAATTCCCTTTTTGGAAAATGCATTTACCCCGTTCGTCGCAGTCATAATAATAGCGAATAACGTCCATAAAAGTCCGAAAGGACCAAAGGTCGGCACAACGACAAACAGTCCGATAAGGACAAATACCAGACCGGCAAAAAAACCGCTTACAGATTGGGCTTTTCCCGGCTTTACTCTTACTCTTCTACTCATCTTAACCCCCTGTTTCTTTAAAAATAGATTTTTGTACAGAAAAGGGGAGTTATGTGTCCCTTTTTCTGTAGGATAGGTTCTGCGATCTGACATAGATAACAATGATAGTCAGTTTGTCTCATTATAGAATATCCACCATAAAAATACTACCGCTTTCAGTAATTTGATTCTCTTTTAATGTAACTTTAATGAAAAAATCAGGAATTCTTTTTTTTCAGAAAAAAGCAGAACTTCAGATAGTATTTGGTGATTTTTTATAGTTTTTTAATTGAGAAAAACATTCTTTGGTGATTATTAAATTTGTATTGACATTAGTTTGTGCATGGTATATATTAAAATATGTCAAAATAAAAGTTTGGTATATAATATTTCAAAATAACATACCAAACAAACTGATTTAAGATATTAAAAATGGTATTTATTTCTAAATAAGTAATATTTTATATAAATCTAAATTCAGCAAGTACTTGCTAATAGGTATTACAAAGTTTATCTTGGTTTACTCAAAATCTGAATCACAGTTTTGTACGGTATTAATAAATTCACTTAACAACCTAGTAAAATTTAAATTTGGTATGGTAGCTTTTCATTTTTAGTTACATACCAAGTTCAAGATAAATTAAAATAAATGGAGGATTATTGTGAAAATAAAATGGATGTTAGGATTAGCTATGTTCTGTGGAATGGTAACATTCACTGCGACAAACCAGGCATTCGCAAGTGAAAATGAAGTTTGGAATCAGGAAAAGTATTCCGATTATCAAAAAAATTATATCAATATGCAGAGCGCAAAAGAGCACATTGTTATAGATGGAATATCATCGCTTACGAATAAGAATACAAGTAATGTTAAAAATGAAAACAATAGCGAATACTTGTTAACAGATGAGACTGGATTTGCGGAATGGGATTTTGAGGTTGGTGAGAGCGGACTATACAATATTATTGTAAATTACCAAACCGTTCCATCCAAGGGAGATACAGCTGAAAGAATACTCTATATAGACGGCGATATACCATTTGCAGAAGCCTCCAACTTGAAATTCTCCAGAATTTATGTTGATGAAGGAGAGATTAAGCAAGACAAATTGGGGAATGATATACGTCCAAAGCAAATAGAAAAGTTCACGGGTAAAAGCATTTATTTGAGGGATTCACTTGGTTATGTTAGCGAACCACTTGAATTTTATATCGAAAAGGGAAGACATACTTTGAGGTTGGAATCCGTAAAAGAAGCGATGGGTATTAAGTCAATTGAATTAGTTCCTGTTCAAAGGATTCCTACATACGACGAAATAAAAATACTTTATGGTGAAAAGGGATACACAAAAGCCGAATCCAAAGTAAAAATTGAAGCGGAGCTGCCGTATGAAAAATCTGACCCTACGATTTATCCATTGTACGACAGAGGTTCGCCTAATATGTCTCCATGTTCCACATCGGTGATTAAGTTCAACGAAATAGGTAGAGAGAAATGGCAAGATCCTGGTGCATGGCTTTCATGGAAGATTAATGTACCGGAAGATGGGCTTTATAAAATAGCGGTTCGTTATAAGCAGGATACCCTGAATGGAATCTTTGTTAGTCGAGAATTACGTATTGATGGTGAGGTTCCGTTTGAGGAAGCAAAAAATATACGATTTAACAGCAGGGATGGATGGACGGTTCAGGCACTTGGAAATGATGATGAAGATTTTCAGTTCTATTTGACCAAGGGCGAACATGAACTGGCTATGGAAGTTACATTAGGTGATCTTTCAAAAATCATGTTACAAATTGAAGAAAGCATACTTCTTCTGAATGAGGTTTATCGAAACATTTTGATGATAACCGGACCTACTCCTGACGTTTTCCGTGATTATAATTTTGAACAGATGATACCTGATTCCATCAAGGTGATAGGGGAGCAAGCTGAGATTTTAAAAAGGTTGTCAAAGGAAATGAATGACATTGTTGGAGGAAAGGGTAAACAAATGGTTGTTGTCGACCGTATCGTTTTTGACCTTGATGCAATGTATAAAAATCCTGAGCTAATATCAAATAAATTAAAAAGCTTTAAAGATAATACTGGTGCACTTGCAACATGGATTTATGAAGCAAAAAAACAAGCACTAGAGCTTGATTGGATTAGTATTGACAATCCTGATGCAAAGCTTCCTAAATCTGAAGCTGGATTTTTGGGATTGATTTGGCACAATATTAAGCTGTTCTTTAGTACCTTCGGAACAGATTATTACGAAGTCAATAGTGATGTAGTAGGCGAGTCTGATAAAAACATTGTGGTATGGGTTGGAACGGGAAGCCTTGGCGGACGCGACCAAGCTCAAATATTAAGACAAATGGTAGATGACTCATTTAGTCCTCAAACAGGAATAAATGTCGATGTTAAGCTCGTCACGGGTGGAACGCTACTTTCAGCAACTCTCGCGGGAACAGGTCCAGATATTGCGTTGCAGGTTGGTGGCAGTGATCCGGTTAATTATGCCATTCGAAATGCAGTTGTTGATTTAAGCAAATTCCCGGGATTTGATGAAATAACGAGTGAGTTTAATCCTAACGCATTAATTCCCTATACATTACAGGGAGGTGTATATGCTCTTCCCGAAACATACAGCTTTAACATGCTTTTTGTCAGGACGGATATTCTTGATGGTTTGGGGCTTCAAATACCTAAAACCTGGGATGATTTTTATACAATTATTCCGGAGCTTCAAAAACGTAACATGAATGTTGGTATACCCGCAGGAAGCAACGCCTTTGGTATTTATTCGATGTTCTTATTACAACAGGGTTATGAAATATATGATTTGAAGGACTTCAAGACCCATTTTGATGAGAAAAACTATATATTTACATTTAAAAAAATGACTGAGTTTTTCACAAATTACAAACTGCCTGTCGATTATGATTTTGCAAATCGTTTTAGAACGGGTGAAATGCCGATTGCAATAACGGACTATACTCAGTATAACCAACTTTCAATCTTTGCTCCTGAAATTAGAGGAAGATGGATAATGACGGATGTTCCAGGTACGGTACGCGAAGATGGCACAATAGATAATACCTCCATCGCATCAGGGAGTGCCTGTATTATGATGAAAAGCTCAAAAAATAAAGATGCGTCATGGGAGTTTATGAAATGGTGGACCGGGAGAGAAGCTTCACTTCGCTTTGCAAGAGAATTGGAAAGTTTAATGGGGCAATCAGCAAGGTATAATACAGCTAACAAATATGCTCTTGAGCATATCCCCTGGTCGCATACGGAATATGAGAATATAGCAAGACAATGGGATAAAACAAAGACTATTCCTGAAATCCCCGGAGGTTATATTACTCCAAGATACATAGACTTTGCATTTAAAGCAATCGTAGGTGATAAAAAAGAAGATCCAGGTGAACAGCTTCTTAAATATAATAAGGAAATTGTTGACGAAATCGAAAGAAAAGTAACCGAATTTAATCTTAAGAATAACTAAGAGAGCGTCAGGAAGTGTTGAAAGGAGTAATATAAATATGCCAGATCGAAATAAAACTCATTACAGCCTGCGATATGTAACAAAGAAAATAATAGAGGACAGAGTATCATATGCCTTTGTCGCACCGTTCATGGTATTATTTTTAATTTTTACTGTATTACCCGTAGCAATTTCGATTTATTTTAGTTTTACGTATTTTAACGTTTTAGAAGCGCCATTGTTTGTTGGGTTTAAAAATTACATACGCTTATTTTTCCGGGATCCCATTTTTATTATCGCCGTAAAAAACACACTGATTTTTGCGATAGTTACGGGTCCGGTAAGTTATATGTTGAGCTTTATGGTTGCCTGGTTTATCAATGAACTGACACCAAAGATTAGAGCATTTATTACCTTGATCTTTTATGCTCCTTCCATTGCAGGAAATGTCTATCTAATATGGAACATTTTGTTTATGGGTGATTCCTACGGCTTTGTTAATGGTTGGCTTTTAAGACTCGGTATCATTGATACCCCGATTCTATTTTTTAAAGATGTGAAATATATGATGCCATTATGCGTGGTTGTCGTATTATGGCTAAGTCTTGGTGTTGGGTTTCTTGCTTTTATTGCAGGACTTCAAGGGATTGACAGAGTATATTATGAAGCGAGTTCTGTTGACGGAGTAAAAAACAGATGGCAAGAATTATGGTATATCACACTCCCGCTTATGAAAAATCAATTAATGTTCGGTGCAGTTATGACCATTACAAGCTCCTTCAGCATAGGAGGTGTTATAACAGGACTTGTGGGTAATCCCAGCACGGAATATGCCACGCATACGATTATGCATCACCTGGAGGATTATGGAGGTACGCGTTTTGAGATGGGCTATGCCTCTGCGATTGCTGTGGTGCTGTTTATTATTATGTTAGCTTCAAATTTAATTGTAAAACGTATTATTTCTAAGGTAGGTGAGTGATTGTGATAACGAATAAATCAAAAATAAAACGGCTTAATCGTTCTGTCATGGGCGATATGCCTATCATGATAGCCTTATATATATTAGGTGCGATAATGTTTTTACCAATGGTATATTCAGTTGTTATGTCCTTAAAGCCAATGGATGAGATATTCATTTTCCCACCAAGGCTTACTGTCAGAAACCCAACCTTGAATAATTTTAAAAGCTTGTTTTCGCTTATGTCCTTATCATGGGTTCCGTTCACCAGATATGTATACAACACATTATTAATATCGATTGTTGGCACAGCTGGCCATGTAATTATTTCATCCTTATGTGCCTATGCATTGGCGAAGCATGATTTTATCGGAAAAGAATTTATATTTAAAATGATTGTTCTATCGTTAATGTTTTCAACCGCTGTAACAGGCGTACCGAATTATTTGATAATGAGCCGCCTTGGTTGGATTGACAGCTATGCCGCGGTAATCATACCGGCATTTGCGGGGCCACTCGGACTATACCTTATGAAGCAATTTATGGAGTCAATGGTTCCGGATACCTTACTGGAAGCAGCAAGACTTGACGGAGCTCATGAGCTTTATATCTACTGGAATATCGTCATGCCGACAGTTAAGCCAGCTTGGCTTACCTTGATTGTCTTTTCGTTCCAAGGGTTGTGGAACATGGGAGGTAATGCTTATATCTACAGTGAAAAATTGAAAACTGTAAATTATGCCATCTCCCAAATTCTGGCAGGTGGGATATCAAGAGCTGGTGCAGGTCTTGCAGCTTCTGTGGTTATGATGCTTGTTCCGATTGCTGTGTTTTTATTCTCTCAGTCAAATATAGTAGAAACAATGGCTACATCAGGTATGAAAGAATAGACAGGTCTATGATAGGAAGGAGAATTCTGAAAGATGAAAAAAAAGACTATGGTTATGTTTCTTCTTTGTGCCATACTATGTAGCGTTCCACAGATTAGTGTATCTGCTAATTCGTACGTGCCTTATAAAACGTTTACATATCCTGCTTTGCACCAATACAATTCCGAAATGCCACACTTATATTTACCGGACAGAATATATTCGGGAGATTCCTTAGGAGTGGGCGTGTTTTTAGAGGCATCGGATATTTTGGTTGATAAGGAAAGTAATATTTATATCGCTGATACCGGTAATAACAGAATTTTACGCTTTGATCGAGACTTTAATTTACAGTTGGAAGTGAGCACATTCGTTAAAAATGACAGTGAAGATATGCTGAATACGCCGAAAGGTATCGGTGTATCCACCACTGGGAATCTATATATCGCTGATACCGGAAACCACAGGATTGTTGAGCTGACTGCCACAGGCGAATTTGTAAGGGAGTTAGGTGCACCTGTTTCTTCCATGCTCCCCGAAGGCTATGTATACAACCCTATTGCAATTTCTATAGACTCAGCGCAACGAATCTATGTGGTTGCGGAGAATGTTAATCAAGGAATTATACAGCTTTCCAGCCAAGGTGATTTTGAAGGCTTTATGGGAGCTCAAAAGGTTGCTTATAACCCGATTGACTACATATGGAAGCAAAGAATGACAAAGGAGCAGCGGGCCCGAATGAGGAGCTTTGTGCCAACTGAATATAACAATATTACCATCGATAGCGAGGGTTTTCTATACGCCACAACAACTGCTTTGAATACAGGCGAACTAATGGCCGATATCATGAATCCGAGTAAAACACCGAAAACTTCCCCAATAAGGAGACTCAATCCAAGCGGTGACGATGTCTTGAGAAGAACAGGTAATATGGCGATTGTAGGCGACCTTACTTTTAAAAATAACCCGTCATTAATAAGAGATGTAGCGTTAGGGGAAGCCGGTACCTATACGTTGATGGACGCTGAAAAGCAACGTTTCTTCACTTATTCTGCAGAAGGAGAATTAATAGGGGCTTTTGGTGGCTATGGAAAGCAAAACGGAAATACCCTTGACGTGTCAGCTATCACTTATTTAGGATCTGATTTTCTTGCTCTTGATAAAAAGACCGGAGAAATAATTCAATATAAGAGAACACTCTTCGGAGATACCATTATAGAAGCTTTGGAAAAATACAACGATTACGACTTTGATGAATCTGTAGTCTTATGGAAACAAGTACTGGAACAGGATGGTAGTTATGATTTGGCATTTCTTAACATTGGTAAGTCATATTTACGAAAAGAAGATTATGCCAAAGCGAAGGAGTATTTTAAGTTGTCGCTGGACGCAAAAAATTATTCAATAGCATTTAAGGAACAGCGGAATCTGTGGATTGAAAGAAATATTGGATTTGTCTTTGTCGGATTAATAATTGGATTATTTCTGATTTGCAAACTTTTTGCCTTTCTATCAGAAGTTAATAAGGGTGTTTATTATAAGAGGTATCATCAGAGGGTTTTAAATCAGTTTATATATGGGTTTTATATTATGTTCCACCCTTTTGACGGTTTCTGGGATTTGAAGCATGAAAAAAGAGGAAGCCTTGCTGCAGCTAATATCATATTAGGACTTGCATTCTTAAATATTTTGATAAGGAATATGTTTACCTCGTTTATGTACGCACCTAACGCTTATTACTATGTCGTAAATGTTTGGTATCTGGTTTCATTGGTCGCTTTTCCTCTAATTCTGTGGGTAACATCTAATTGGTGCTTTACATCTCTTATGGACGGAAAAGGAACATATAGAGAAATCTATATAGCGACAGGCTATGCAGCTCTTCCATATGCGTTATTGGGTATATTGTCCACTGCACTAACTCACTTCTTTTGTTTGGAGGAACGTGTATTTGTCGATATGGCTAATACATTAGGTTTGTTTTGGATGGGTTGCCTTATCTTTTTTGGTAGCTTAGTTACGCATCAGTATACTTTATTAAAATCAATCATATCTGCAGTGCTTACTTTTGCCGGAATTGGGGTTATTATATTTCTCGTTTTGGTTTTTGGTGGTACCGTAAGCGAAATAATTACGTTTGTATCAGAAATTATTAGAGAATTAATGCTACGGGGTTAAGGAGGGCAGTACATTGAAACTTATACTGAAAGCAAAGAAAAAAACAAGCGTGCTAATCGCTGTACTAATTATAATTGGTATCGCTATAGGTCTTTTACTTAAGGTCATCACTTCAAATGTATTGAGCGATGGTAAGGAGGAGAACACTAATAAGGGTCAAAATGAGCGAAAGGTAGAAGATGATCAGGAAGCAAAGCTTGAGGGAACTACAAAAATAGCTGAAAACAACAATTACGAGATGTATTATAACAGTGAAACGACAGGTGTTTCAGTCTTGGTTAAAAGTACTGGGAAAATCTGGAGTACGAACCCGAGTGATGACTATCTTCAGTCCGTTAAGAACGAAACGATGAAAGAGGGGTTCCTGACACAGTTAGAGCTGAAATATTATAACAAGAAAGATAAGGAGGTTGTTTTATCCAGTTATACAGACAGTGTCATTAAGAAGCAGTTTACTGTCAACAAGCTGGAAAACGGAGTGGAAATTTTATATGAAATAGGTATGAAAGACGCTATCATGATAGCTCCAAAGGTTTTTCGTGTTAAAACATTCGAAACATTACTTGCAGCAATGAATGAAGAAGACGCTAAGTATATGAATAAACAGTATTACAAAGCATCCTATTCTAATATCCCAGAGGATAAGAAAAAAGATTGTATTAAATATTATCCAAGCATTGAGAAAGAAGACCTCTATATTATTAGGGAGCTTTCACCTGACGTTGAAAGAAGTGTACCTATTAGAGCAAGGAAAAAGCTTGATGAGCTTTTGAGAAGATATAATTTTACAGCTGAAGATATGTTTCATGAATATTCAGCCATTGGGCATGAAGCGTCGGAAACAGCACAGGCTTTGTTTTTTGTACCTGTTACTTATACATTAAACGAAGATGGTTTAAAAGCAAAAATAGAAACCGAGCAGATCGAGTATGACTCCAACGAATTTAAGCTAAACACAATATCATTTTTAAGATATTTCGGAGCAGCACAACCTAATGATGATGGCTATATGTTTGTACCTGATGGAAGTGGAGCGATAATAAATTTTTTGCAAAAGACAGAAAACAATTATTATAAACCGATTTACGGAACGGACAACAGTTATCAAATCAAGCTGTTTCAAGAATATTCAAACCAAACCATCATGCCGGTATATGGTTTGAAAAATGGGGATGATGCTTTTCTTGCCATTATAGAAGGCGGAGCTGCAAATGCGTCGATTATGGCGTATACATCCGCAGTTGGAGCGGGGGTATGTAATTTATCACCAGTATTTGATTACTTAAACAAGGAAGCGTATCTTCTTGACAATATTAAATCAAAGGAATTACTCAAATTTTCAACAAAGCCAATGGAAAGTGATATATGTGTCCAATTTAACTTTTTAACAGGCAAGGACGCAAACTATTCGGGAATGGCAAGAAAGTACAGAAGTGTACTGTTTGCTGGAAAAACGACAGTTGACACAGGATCCGGAGATCTTCCACTTTTCCTCGAATCAATCGGTGCGATCTATGCCCTTGAGAGGAATATGGGATTTAATAAGTGGCGTGACAGACCGATTACAACATACAAGCAAGTGGGTGAGATAGCAGCAGAGCTTCAAGATAGGGGTATTAAAGACATTGTTTACAAATATAAAAACTGGGTAAATGGCGGTATAGGGAACCAATCATATTCAACGAAAATTAATTATGTTTCATCCCTGGGAAGTAAAAAAGATTTTAAAAATCTTATAAACCAAGCCGAACAAAACAAATGGAAGTTTTATCCTAATGTCGATCCTATGTATGTTGAAAAAAACAGTATGTTTGATAGATTTGTTGAGTACTTTGATGCTTCAAGGGATTTAAGCGGTCAAAGTGTATATGATCAAGACTTTAATATAGCTACGTTGAAACGGTCATGGTGGGCATACAAGTATATTTTGTCCCCACACAAGCTTACGAATTATATGGCTGATTTTATGGGAAGCTATGACAAATTAGACCTTGATAACATATCTATCGAGAATTTTGGCAAGGATCTAAATAGTGACTTTAAAAAAGATGCTGTGGTTACGCGTTCAGCGACGGCAGACGTTTTAACTAATATTGTAGAAAATGTAAAAGAAAGTGGAATGAAGATAGCAGTTGACACCGGAAACAGCTTCCTTTTACCATATGTTGATGTTGTTTTTAACGTACCCTCGACTTCAAGTGCATACGATATTGAGACTTTGTCTGTGCCATTTGCTCAAATTGTGCTACATGGTTATGTCGAGTTTTGCGGTGAGCCTATCAATCTTTCAGGTGACCCTGAAATAGCAGTGCTGCGTGCAGCTGAACATGGAACAGGACTCCATTATTTAGTTAATTATGAAAAAGACACTGTGTTTAAGAATACCTATCTTTCAAAATATTACAGCACCAATTATGAAAAATGGGAAGCGCATATCATTGATAATTATGATCGCCTGAATAGTGAACTAAGAGGTTTATCAACTGTTCCGATTTATGAACATAATCAATTGTCAGAGGATGTCTTTGAAACTGTTTATGAAAATGGTGCTCGCGTTGTTGTGAATTATAGTGATACGGAATACATGGATACAAGTGGTGTTGTGGTTCCTGCACTTGATTTTGCAAACATAAGAAGATAAAGGAGGTGTGCAATTGAAAACCAAAAAGAAACGAAAAGGTTTGCCGCTGCAACAAAAGAAAGGTTTGAGCGGATATATCTATGTAGCTCCTTTTATCATTGGGTTATTGTTACTGTATTTAAGTTCGATAGTACAGTCGTTTATCTTTAGTATCAACAAGATTAACATTAGCAATACAGGTTATTCACTCACAAGCGAAGGACTTAACTACTATAAATACATTTTTACAGTAGACCCCAATTTTATCCGTACCGAAGTTGAAACGATCTCCACCCTTTTAGGGAATTTGGCAATCGTCATTATTTACTCCTTGTTTATATCGGTTCTTCTAAACCAAAAAATGCGAGGACGAGGTGTAATCAGAGCTATCTTTTTCCTTCCTGTTATTTTGGCTACCGGTATCATTGCCCAAATAGAAGCTCAAAACCTTCAATATGAGATTGCGACATCAGGTTTGAATGCGTATTTACAGGAAGCGGGCTTAAATTCTTCCTACCATATTGTAGATATTGTAAGGGCTCTTAACCTTGGGGAAACGTTTTCTACCTTCATCATATCGGCAGCCGAGGGGATATATTCGATCATAAAAGGCTCAGGGGTTCAGATCATTATATTTTTAGCCGGACTTCAATCCATTTCCCCAGCGATATATGAAGCAGCTCGGGTAGAGGGTTGCTCGGGGTGGGAAGCTTTTTGGAAAATCACGCTGCCGTTAATAAGTCCTCTTGTCCCTGTGTGCGTAGTTTGGACGATATCAGAATCCTTTTTAAACATCGAAAATAAAGTTATGACCCTAATAACCGATATGGCGTATAAGAGCTCGGACTACAGCATGGCATCGGCTATGGCATGGATAAACTTCGTTGCGATGGGAGTTGTTGTTGGTTTAGTGTTGTTAGTTCTAAACAAATTTGTATTCTATGAAAACAAAGTAACTAAAATTCGTTTGAGGAGGTGATCGTTTGCGTAATATTCTAAGGACAATGCACAATCTAGATATAAAACAGTTTGTACTTTCGGTAATTAAGTGGGTTTTCATTATTTGCATTATATACGTAATATTAATGCCAATACTAACGAAGGGCATTGAATCAATTAAGAGCTATAATGATTTGATGGATAGTACGGTTAATCATATACCAAAAAAACCTACTCTTAAAAATTTCACTGATGCTATGAATGCCATGAAATACCTGAAATCGTTTATGAATTCAACTTTGTTGGCGTTGAGTATTAGTCTTATCCAAGTTCTTTCGTGTACATTTATAGGTTATGGCTTAGGGAGATTTGATTTTCCGGGGAAAAAGCTACTCTGTGTTTTAGTTATCGTAACATTGCTTATTCCACCGCAAACGATAATGACATCATTGTTTATGAAATTTAGATTTTTTGATTTTTTCGGCATATTTACGCTAATTACCGGGAAACCACTTAATGTCCTTGACAGTTTTACGCCGTTCCTTTTATTGTCGATTACGGGATTCGGCTTAAAAAACGGGCTCTATATCTATCTTATGACACAATTTTTAAAAGGTATACCAAAAGAGATGGAAGAGTCGGGTTATGTTGATGGGGCAAATTCGTTTCAGATATTTGTTAAAATCATGCTTCCTATGGCAAAGACCATGATGATAACAGTGTTCTTATTCTCATTCTCCTGGGCTTGGACTGATACATATTATCCTAGACTATTTTTAAGTCAGTTAATTACCTTACCGTCCTCCGTGTCTGCAATTGCGAACTACGGGAGAGATATAGACCCCGCGACAAGGAGGGCATTGTTCAGTGCTGCGACGATCCTAATATTAGCTCCAATTGGTTTACTATACTTCTTCACGCAAAAACATTACATAGAAGGATTGGAGAAAAGCGGAATTGTAGGGTGATTCGTATGAATGTTCAAAATAAAGATCTTTTGGGTGATTATGTTTTGTGCGATGGGAGGAGGGATGCTTAGAATAGGTAAGGAGAGAGTTTTTATTGTGTACAAAACGCGAAGTAAAAAGTGAGCAGTAAAAAAGTACAAATGAAAAAGTAGAAATGAAAAAGAAGAGGAGGATTTGATTGTGAAACTGAATTCAAAAAAGAAATTGATATCGCTAATGTTAGTGATGATTTTGGTTATTGGTTCGTTTGCTGGGTGCAGCACAGCTAAAAACAAAACCAATGATAGCGATAACAAAGGTGTTGAAACAACAGAAGTACCTGTTGACGCCAAACCGGCCATTGATTTAGGAGGTTATGAGTTCGTATTAGCGTCACACTGGGTTGACGATTATAGTCGTGTAGCCGGTAAATCGGAACTTGACGATTTTATACTTGAGCAGTTTGCGGAAATCGAAAAAGAATATAATTGTAAGATTACATTTAAGCATTATAGCGACCCGAACATGATAGCAGAAGAGGTTACACAATCTATTATGGCGGGTGATAAACCCTTTGACGTGCTTGACCTTCCATTTGGACAGTATATGTCGTTACTTGCAGCTGATACGCTTTATAAAATAAATACGATACCTGAAGCGGAATTTGACTCAAGTATTTATACACCCATCGTGACTAACGCCACAACAATAAATGGAAATACATACGGTTTGTGGTTTGGCGTCACTGATAATCTACCCGGTCTTTTTGTCAACTATCAGGTAATTGAAAAAGCGGGAATGGAAAACCCTGTCGAGCTTTATAAAAAAGGCGAGTGGACATGGGATAAATTCAGAGAAATCTGCAAAGGTGTATCAGCCGATACGGATGGCGATGGTGTTAAAGACCAATTTGGTGTAGGTGGAGATATGCTTGAAAGCGTCCTTCTGTTTTCAAACAACGCTAGCTATATTAAGGATAACGGCAACGGTTCTTATGTTTATAACATGAACAGTCCCGAGGCGATCGAAGCTGCAAACTTCGCACGTCAACTCCGTTTCGAGGATAATGTAATTGACCCTGAAGAAGATTGGGTGGCTGCCGCTAAGAATTTTACGGATAACAAGACAGCTTTTATGACATTCTTTATTTGGGCTGCGCAAAATGAAATTGGAAAAAATATGGAAAATGATTACGGTTTTATACCCTTTCCAAAAGGGCCAAGTGCAACTGAGTACGGTTCTCCGATGCTTGACTTTCGCCCATTTGTAATGCCAAAAACACTTACTGATCCTGAAAAAACCGGAATTATATTCCATGAGATAGCTTCTCGTATCGGTGAGGCTAGGTCTGAAGCCGTTTTTGAAAATTACAGAGATTACGGTTTAGACGAAACAGGGATTGAAGTTTTTAAAACCTTGCTTAGCACAGCGACTCCGGATAGAGCTGGAAGCGTTCCTGGACTCGGAGATATGAGTGGCGTTTTCAAAAAAGTATGCATGGATTTAAATCTTGAGCCGGCTTCAGAATTTGGTGCTATTGAGTCTTCTATGACGGAGCTGGCTACCGAGTTTTATAGTAAGATAAAGTAAACGAATAGAGCTAATAAATATGTCGCGAATTGCGAATATGATAAAAAATACGAGGAGACATAATTATGAATAAAATGGTACGTTTCACTGTTTCAATTATTGTAACGTTGGTATTGGTTTTTATGCTCACTGCATGTAACAAAAAAGATAGCGTTGATGATGAAACTACTTCTGATATTACAGAAGCTCCTACTACAGCCGTAACAGAAGATACAACAACAGATACTAATCAAACTACAGATTCCACGGATAACGGAGCAACCGTAGATGAATCATCTACTGAACCTGTTGCAGAAGCAGAAGAAGATGTTTTTACTAATAACTTGATAAAGAATCCTTCTTTTGAAGATGGTGCAGATACCAGAGTACATACTGACTGGCAGACAGACAATGAAGCGGTTAGTTATACCGAAGGAGGAGCTGTTAAAACGGGAAGCTATCATCTGACTCATTGGACTGACAGTGGTAATTATGAAGTTAATACCTGGCAGACAGTTGAAGCGCCAAATGGTTTTTACAATATATCCGCATATGTAAAAGCTTCAGGTACACATGATGTCATTGAACTTTCTGTGAAAGATTATGATGGTACCAACGAGACGGTTTTACCATTAGAAAATGTTTCTGAATATACAAAGGTTGTGATAGGAAATGTAGAAGTTAAGGATGGTAAGTTAACCGTTAATTTCCATTCTAAGGGAGCAGCGGATAGTGATTTGTATGTAGATGATGTAGAAGTAACAGCTGCAAACTAATTTATGCTACAGTAGTAACTGGCATCAGTCATCATGGCTCAACTTAGCGAACAGTGGAAGCAAGGGCTCTTAATATTGAACATTTAACGGTTTCGCGTTTAAAGATAATGTAGTTGAGCCTGATATTGTGCAGGCAGGAATAATAATCTTCATTAATCCGATGGACGTTGCAATATTGAATAACGGCGGGCCCAATATAAGGACATGCCGTTATTTTACATTAAGGTATAGATTCATAAGTACGATTTAAAAGGAAGGGTTAAAAATGAACGAACAACGAAAAAAGGTTTGCTTAAATGGATATTGGGAATTCTCATGTAGCACAGATTCTTTTGACGAGTTACCAGAGAAATGGGAAGATACGAAAATATTAGTGCCGTCTCCATACAATATTAACAGCTTTGCGCACGGTTATCCTAAAACAACCGCTGGTGAGGATTACTATGTTAGTGGCGGTGATTTCCGCTTATTTCCTGAATACCCTCTTCATTGGGATGATACTAAGCTTGGATTCTATAAAAGAAGTATTTTCATCCCTGAGGATTCACGAGGCAAGAGAATTTTTCTTGTGTTTGAAGCGGTTGCCTATAAGAGCGTATATTACATAAACGGCAAGCGGATAGCAACTGAAGTAGAGGCGTTTTTACCGATAGAGATAGAAATAACGGATTTTGTTCACTATGACGCGGAAAATGAGCTGATTGTCGGAGCACAACCTGCTCAAATAGCACATTATAATGACGAGGACGGTAGGAAAAGGACGGATTATCCACAGGGTTCGTTTTGGGGCGAGCATATAGCGGGTATCTGGCAGGATGTTTGGTTATGCGAACGTCCTGTTGGATATATCAAAGACGTTTTCGTCGTAACTGATGTGTATAAAAAAACACTAACAATTCGCTATGATTATTGTGGAGAAGGGTTAGATATTAAATTCTCATTGTCACGCTGGGGAATGAAAGATGAAGAAGAATACGAGCTTCAAACCGAAAATATGAACAATGAAGCAGTTTGGTTATACAATGAAGGAGACGTTGAGTTATGGGATATCGACAATCCTGCTCTGTATATGCTTCATGCAAACCTTTATAAAAACGGTTTCTTAGTTGATAGAAAGTCAACGAGGATAGGATTCAGAACTTTTACTGCCGAAGGCAGTGGATTTATGCTTAACGGGCGGCCAATAAAACTGACAAACGATTCATGGCATTACATGGGATTTTCCATTCAAACTGAAGAATACGCACGAAGTTATTATAAAATGGCAAAGGATGCCAACGTAAACATTATCAGACTTCACGCCCAACCGTTCCCATCGTTTTTCTATGATATAGCCGATGAAATGGGTATGCTACTAGTTTCGGAGTCCGCTGTTTGGGCATCGCACTGCATATTCAGCTATTCGCCCGTGTTTTTTAAGAACAGTGTGGAGCATTTAAAACGCTTAATCATCCGCGACAGAAACCACCCGTCGGTGGTTATGTGGAGTCCTGAAAATGAATGTATACCAGCTTATAAGGTGTGCGGCTCGCCTTATATTAAAAACGTAGCGGATTTAGAGGATAAGCTGTATGAGTTAACGCAAGTGATACCAATGCTTGATCACTCACGTATCATAAGCTGTGACGGTAGCGGTGATTTGGGTGGGAGAATGACGGTTAATTCGCTACACTACCCTGGTTATGACTGCCCTACGCACAGAGATTTACCAATCACCATCGGTGAAATGGGCAGCATGTATTTCTCTACACCGGATAATGTCGGACAGGAGTTTGGAGAGAGCGTTTTAGAAAGTTTTCATGGCAGATTGGAAGCTGTTGCTTGCGACGCGTTTCACAATCTGACCGGGCAGCGGAAATGGGCAGCTCAGGTGTGTGTGTTCAATTTGATCTGGTACGGACTAGAGCCACTGCCATTTAACGATAGAGCACTTGTTTATGAAGATTATACCACACCTGGAATAAAGCCTTCCAGAATTACACCGTACCTACGTACGTTAAACGCCGGAGCGCAAGAGGATTTACCGGATTATATTCCAAACCCGGTTTTTGAGTACACAAAACGGGCATACATGCCGGTAAGGTTTTTTGTAGAGAATGCTCCTGTCGCAGGCTATTGTAATGAAGCGTTTACGTTTAACACCGCCGTATTTAATGACCACAGGCAACATGAAACATTAGTACTCAAAGGCCGCTTGCTATCGACCGATGGTAATGTATTGCTAACGCTTGAAAAAACCTACGTGCTGGAGGCTTGTACCTTCACAGACGACACCCATACGATAACCTTGCCAGATATCGTTGGTAAATACAATTTTCATCTTGCGATTTACATCGGCTACGATGAGATATATGGGGAAACTCTACCGGTTTCGATCTATGATTACACAACGCTTGAGCGTGAATGGGATAGTATGAACGTTTCCTGTATATCAGAAAGCGTCGAGGTTAATTCGGAAATAGATGGCGCAGCAATAGATTGCCGTTTATTACCTCAATATTTACCGTTTATGAAGAAACATAGCGTCAAGCATGTATTTTCAAATGCGCTTGAACTAGCCGATAACACTTTGCAATTTAACACCACACAGCACATACATTGTTTTGACGAGATGCTTCATATGAATGCAAAACCTGTATTGTTTGACGGACTTGGCACACCAATAGCAATAAGTCTACAGGACGCTGGTGTTCAACGCATTTTATGCGGCATTGACCTGGCAGATGCAAATAATGAACCGCAATTAATGTTACTCAAGATCGCACTGGGTAAGCTGCTTCAAGGTAAAGTAGCAAAAGAGCCGACAAATGTGTATTTCCTTGGAGACGCCTACGGAAACATCGCAGCTATGCTAGACGAAATTCGGTGTGTATATGAATGCATCGATGAGAACAAGGTATCAGAGCTGTTATTGAGCAAACAGAAAGCACCTTTAATTGTTGACGGCAGGCTTTCGCTTGACTGGTTAAAAGGAGTAGGTAATCATAACTTTGACAACATATTCATTATGAACCTAGAGAAAACACCGAATTTATTCCACTACGAATTTTCAGTGAGCGACAAAAAGTCGTTTCATTTACAATCTAAACAAGCGGTGGATGCAATCGGCGTGTATGGCAACAATCTCTATGGCCTAGGCTCCGGCAGAGAAGAAGTTATTGCGGTGAATCTTTTACACTACAATCATCCATCGAACGAAATCATGCTTGGCATACCAAATATTGACTGGCGTATGTGGAACAACAACGCAGAATACATCAAGACGGTAGCAATCCATAAAGGTGGGCTTGTCGACAACAGCTATTATTCGGCCGTTTCGCGGCATGAATATTCGGGTAGCAGTATCTATTTTAGCCAGCTAACGCTGGATACTCAAGCTAGAAAGACGAAAAACCTGCTTACAAGGCTACTTTCTTCAATAGGTTGTGCTATAGAAACAACGGAAAAAAACGACCTGGATGAATTACTGTATAACGGAATCTACAGCAACAAGCTTAACTGTATGCTAAATGCCGAATTTAGTGAGATTACAGAGCCGCAGACACTTAATCCCGGACTAAACCGCTTAGAAAAAGGGAATGTATGGAGGATAATAACCGGGAAGTGCGATATGAAAGGCGCGTCGTGTGTATTTGTGTACTCTCCACAAGACCGTACGGATTTGTTGCTTAACCCCGATACTGTCGATATGACCGTCGAAGCTGTGAAAACCGTATCGGTATATTTAAATGGAGAGCATAAAAAAGATGGCACAAACTTCACATTAACAAGTATGACTTTCACAGCGGGTTGGAACAAACTTATTCTGATAAGCCGTGAAAGTCAACCGATGCCAGTAATTCAATTTAAACGCACCAACTTAAAAAAGTTAGATTTAAAGTTCGGTTTGTACGATGCCGAAGTTAAGCTCCAAAACATGCAAAAGGCGACGATTACGAGCAAGGATAGACCACACGGCACGGAAAACGCAGTTATCGGCAAAGAAACTCACTGGCAGTCGTCAACCGACCAACACGAAGGTATTGACCTTTGTGTAGAATTTAAGGCAAATATTTGCTGTAAAGCGATGTACTTTTCCAGTCAAATATCAGAATTGCGCGATGGAAGTCTTACACCTTATAGGTTCAAGATACTTGCAGGAGAGGGTGAGGATTTAAAAGAGGTATACCATTCACATTTTGAGGATATGATGTCATATCCCGATGGCAAAGTTTTTATTAGGATAGATGATATTAACGCAAGCAAGTTTCAAGTTGTACTAACGAATAATGCACTGAAACCTTGGATTGTTAAATGCTTGAAATTCCTTATTTAATTTATTGTTTGCTAATACAAGCGCCTATCTGGAAGAAAAGTATGATCTATTGATTAACGAAAACTTTTTCAGAAATATAAAACCCGCTAGCCCATATAAATACAGGGCTAGCGGGTTTTGTTATTGTTAATTGAATCAGTCGGGCTATTAAGATACAGTATTATGATATCATTGTAACTACCAAACAATGTAATAAAGGAATAAGTAGATCAATCATGCACGATTACTAGATATATAAGATGACAATTCTACACGGTCTAGACAGGGGGAAGTCCCGTTGATGAACGTGCCACAAAGGTTACAGGCACTTTGATATGCTGAGGATGGTAATCCGGGTCAACAAGCAGCTTTACAATCTCGCTGCCTATACGTGCAAAATTCTGGTCAATTGTGGTAATCCGAGATTCTTCGGAAACTGCCCATTCAATATTGTCAAAGCCGGTTACGCTTAAATCCTCTGGTACGCGGATACCCAAGCTTCGGCAACATAAAAGTACATAAAACGCTATCTCGTCGTTTTCACATAGCAATGCGCTTATGCCTTCCTTGCGCAGCATTATAATGTTGTGTTTCAGAGCATCAAGATTCAGATGAATGTCGTCTAATTTGACGAAACGGGGCATTCTACCTCCTCCACTTGCTTCCAACGTGTCTACATAACCGTTAAAACGCTCACGGACACTCGATAAGTTTTCTGTAAATCTTGAGAGATAGGCAGTCTTTTTATGTCCGTAGGCAATGAGGTGTTCACAAAGCAACGATTGTCCCATTCGGTTATCACATGTGATACTACTGAATTGGGGATAATTATGCGGTTTATCAAGAATAATCACTGGCAGATTGCGGGCGACAAAAACATCCAAAAGTGGTACGGGAATATCTGCAATAGGATAATAAATGAGACCATGTATATCTAAATTATTTAAGGATTCAAGCGTATCTCTTTCGTTATGAGAAATATGCAGGGATATAAATAAGTTAGCCTCGTTCAAAACCTCTGTCACCTCTCCAAGCGTTTTGAATATACCACCTTTTTCTATACCAAAGGGAATAACCAAAGCGATATTTTTCGGTGTTGGTCGAACCTCCTCGTTTTGTCTGGATTTTCCGGCATTTTCGTTGACAAAGCTGCCGGCTCCCTTTCTGCGGTAAACGAATCCGTCACTTTCAAGTAACTTTATCGCGCGTTTTGCTGTTATTCGGCTGACGCTGTATTGCTCACATAAGCCCATTTCGGTACATAATAAGCTGTTTGCTTCAGCTTCCCCACTTAAAATACGCGCCTGCAATTCTTCAGCTATACTTTGATACATTGGTTTTACCTTTGTTCCCACTAGAGACCTCCTGAGTTAGTAGATTGATTGATATGATTCTGGGATCAAAGTCTCACTTTAACACTTTGAAATATAAATTTATAAAGATGCTAACATGATGCTTTTAATTCCAGCATACTCATATCATTATATAAACCATAAAACAGAATTATGTAATTTTTTCTGCAACACTTGATATGTATAAGATATATAAATTGATTGATAATGACTTCTTTGCACGGTAGGATGTAATCGAGTAGTATAATTATTAATGTTCTCTATCAAAACTTTTATATCATTATTCCCATATTAACATATTAATTGTATTTAGTCATCTATTTTGTTTTGAATACGATATGAAAGAAATTAAATTGTTTCGGCAAATTATCTCTTGTCATACAGTTTCCGAACAGTAAAATCAATAATTGGCCGTACTTTAGAAAATACTTGCCGAATTCAAGTTAATAATACACTTAAAACACTGTTTGAGGGATAGAAGATAGAAGAGAATGTCATTGATATCGAATATATAATACAATCCATAGTATCTCTTCGGAGGTGATTTTTAAATGCAGAAATTTAGAATCAATCTATATAACAAAGATTAATGAGGAATTCATATTTTACCGGGTAGAAGAGCAGTGTTACAGAAAAGCATTCCGTTTTTTCTGTAATTATTAACCTATAAGCAAATTCCTTAGTGATTTGTAAATTTATATTGACATTTATAAGCACATAGTATATATTAAAATATACCAAAGTACAAGATTGGTATATGATTTTAATAAAATATATACCAAACAAATTATGCCAAGAAGTTTTATTGGTAATTATTTTCAATTATGGAATATGATCTATATAAAACTTGAATTCTGCAAGTAATTGCTAACAAGTATTGCATATTTTTGAACTATCTTTGATTACATTCGTTATCTGTTCATCAGATTCGGATTTTAAACCATATTCACCGTTACATACCTCTAATATTTCTTTATTCAATTCATCAGTAATCATAGAATAGTGCTGTTTATCAAAGAAAAATTCAATATCCATGCCATGAGAATGGAAAATTTAAGATACTGCAATTTGCGGATATTCATTATAAGAATGATAATGAACTGGAGAAGAAGACAACAAAGCGAATAGAACGGTTGGTTAGAGAGGAAAATCCGGATTTCGTAATAGCTACAGGGGATACCGTTTATGGACCTGATAATGCAAGTGATTTGACCAAGGCTTTATTCGGCAATTTAAGCTGGGAAAGTTAAGTTAATAATAAATATTTTGATAGAAAACAATCCGGAGGTAGATTAATTTGAAAGTAGTAACCTTTAATATTCGCTGTGATTATGATCAGGAGAATACGAATAGCTTTCGATATCGGAAACCATTAATATTACAGAAGATAGAAAAAGAGAAGCCAGATATTATCTGTTTTCAGGAGGTACTTCCCCATGTTGCAATCTGGTTGAAGGATAATCTGACGGATTATTATGTCATTGGATGTGGAAGAGATGAGAACTTGGTGGATGAACAAACAAGTATCGCGTATAAGAAGAGGTTATTTAATCTAATAGACATGGAAGTATTTTGGTTGTCAGAAACACCGTATGTTATAGCTTCCCGATATAGCGATCAAAGCATCTGCCCAAGAATATGTACGAAAGCCTTATTTCAGAATCTGGAGAATAACAAATTATTCTACATCTATAATACACATTTGGACCACATAGGTTTTCAAGCAAGAAGATTAGGTCTAAATTTGATATTAGATAAGATGAAAGTGGATCGTAGTTTTATTTCTGCACCAGCGTTATTAGCAGGAGATTTTAATATGTTACCTGACTCTGCTGAGATGGAAGTATTACAACAGTATGCGAATATGGTGGATTTGACTACGTCGATCGAAGGAACATTTCATGAGTTTGGAGCCTTAGAAAAGCCGGAAAAGATTGATTATATCATCACGGACAAGGAATTTAGATGTAGTCAAGTAAGTATTTGGGATGATTGTAGCCAAGGTATCTATCTATCCGATCACTTTCCGGTATGCGTAGAAATATACACGATATAACAAAGTTTTATCCATTGTACCATGCATTAATATTGGTTGTGATTACAACCGGTCCGATTCTATGTGTATATCCGTTTGTTCAGAAATACTTTGCAAAGGGTTCCATGATTGGAGCTGTAAAAGCTTAGGTAATTGCGAAAATCATGGAATGGATACCATTACAGAAACAATATAGAGTTACAATTGTCTAATTACACGAATATTAGATCCAAGGAGGATTTTAATGGCAGCTAAAAAATGGGATGTATTCATTTATGGTGATGTTAATGTAGATATCGTAATACCGGGTGTGGAACATTTCCCTATGCCGGGACAAGAAGATGTTGTTGAGATTATGGATACCTATATCGGTGGAGGAGCTGCGCTTTTTGCGATGGGATTAGGTAAACTTGGATTATACCCGGTATTTCAAGGTATCATCGGAGATGATTGCTATGGAAAATATATCTTAGAAAAATTGAAACAAACGAATATTGATACCTCCTTACTAACAATAAGTGATAAAAATAAAACTGGTATTTCACTCAGTTTCACGAATCAAAACGATCGGTCTTTTTTAACGTATAGAGGTACTAATGATGAGATTAATATGGAAGCCATTCAACTGGAGCAATTACAGAAGGCAAGACATATCCATGTAACTGGTTATGGTGGAAGCAAAAATCATGAACAGTATTTGAAATTATTGAAGAATGTTAAGGAACACAGTGATATCACAGTAAGTCTGGATGTTGGTTGGGATGATTCCGGAGAGTGGTACCAAAAAATTTATGAATTGTTTCCCTATATCGACGTGTTATTCATGAATGAAACCGAAGCAATTCATTATGGAAGAAAAGAAACTGCTATGGAATCTATAACAGATTTTGCAAAGTATTGTAAGTTGGTAGTTGCAAAACTCGGTAAAGATGGTTCAGTTGCAATTACTGAGGGCAAAGAATATGTAGCACAACCATATAAGGTAACAGTAGTTGATACTACCGGCGCTGGCGATTCCTTTAATGCAGGCTTTATTAGTGGATTCTTAAAAGGAAAAACTATCACCGAATGTTTAAGCTATGGAAATGCTTGTGGAGCTTTATCGGTCACTGCATATGGAGGAAATACAGCTTTCCCTACAGAGGAAAGATTAATTGAATTCATGAACGAACAGGAAGCTTTGTAAGAACAAGAGGTAATTATAAGTTGCAGACGCTGTTAGAATAGTGAACATTATTTAATGCAAATGCTGTATGAGTAAAGATCAATATAAGTAAAGAAGGAACTTTAAACATAGAAAGCATGTTATAAACGGAAAGTGTTTTAAGAACAAAAGTGCTTAAGAATAGAAAACGCTGTAAGGACAAAACCGTTATACGAATATAAAATAATATACGATATAATTCGTAGATACGAACAGGAAGTAATAAAACAAACCTAAGAGATAGTATAAACTATGTAGTCTTAAAAAATCACCTTAAGGCGGAGGATGGAGGAATGTATGAAGATTGCAGTTATTGGAGGTGCTGGTGTTAGAACAGTCATTTTTATCAATGGGTTGCTGGCACGATATAAAAAGTTACATATCGATAAGGTAGTTTTGTACGATATCAATCAGGAAAAGCAGAAAATCATTTGTAAACTATGTAACCATGTAATTCATCGTCGCAATGAGGAGTTAAAACTTGAAGTAGTTGATAATGCGATCGATGCAATTACCGGAGCGGATTATATTGTAACAACATTGCGAGTAGGAGGAGACCATTCCAGAGTAATTGATGAACAGATAGCATTGGAAGAGGGAGTGATCGGGCAGGAGACGACAGGTGTTGGCGGATTCTCTATGGCTGTCCGTACCATCCCAGTTCTACTGGAATATTGTGAATTAATAAAACAATATGCTCCGAATGCCTGGATTTTCAATTTTACTAACCCATCTGGATTAGTGACACAGGCACTCCGTAATGCAGGCTTTGATCGCATTATCGGAATCTGTGACGCACCTAGCAGTACTAAGTTCCGTATTGCAAAGCAGCTAAAAGTAGAAGAAAAAGATTTATATGTTGAATTCTTCGGATTAAATCATCTATCCTGGATTCGAAGTGTTAAAAAACACAGGAATGAAATATTAAGTGATTTATTACAGGATGATGAGTTCTTAAAAAGTATTCAGGAATTCTCCATGTTCGATCCGGAGCTACTTCGTTCCCTCGGATTTTTACCGAACGAGTATCTCTATTATTATTATCATAGAGAGAAAGCCTTGACTAATATAATTAAATCAGGAGCAACAAGAGGAAAGACCATTGAGAAAGTCAATGATCAGATGATGAAAGAATTACAGGAGATCGACATTGATGCTGACCCGGAAGCTGCGTTACAGATCTTTTTATATTATATGGCGATCAGAGAAAGCTCTTATATGAGCATAGAGACCGGTAGTGACCGTAAGGAAGAGATTATTAATGGAACACTTGAAGTTCCAGATGGTATGGGATATGCCGGTGTTATGTTGGATTGTATTGAAGGACTCCAAAGTGAGGTAGGCTATCATCTGGTTCTTTCTGTTGAAAACAATGGATGTATTCAAGGACTGGAAGACAAAGATATCATCGAAGTAACCTGTAAGGTATCGAAAGAAGGAATACATCCGGTACCGATAGGCGAAGTACCGGAAAGCTGCTATCTTTTGATGCGTATGATTAAAATGTATGAAAAATTAACAATTAAAGCAATTGAAACAAATTCAAAGGTTACTGCCATCCAGGCTCTGACCTTACATCCTCTGATTAATTCCTATTCCTTGGCTAAGCTATTGGTGGAGAATTTTGATAAGGCTTACAACGGTATATTAGGAGGTTCTCATGCCCTTTGATTTTCATAATAGAGATCGTATTCAGAATCTGATTGAGGAAATAAAAGAATTACGTTATAAAGAGCTCCATCATATCGAAGCTTTTTCCTGGTACAGCGATGATGGCACTATAGGAAATCGTATACCTCAAGGCTCACCAACCGAGGTTAAGGTAGGATTTCGCTGGAAGGGCTGGGACCAGTATAACTGGCTTTGTACAAATATCGTGATTCCTCAGGAATTAAAAGACAAAGAGGTTATCGGTCTATTTGATTTTGGAGTAAGGGAAGGTAGCGGTAACAATAGCCATTTTGAAAGTCTATTGTATCTGAACGGCGAGCCTTATCAGGGAGTGGATGGAAATCACAAGGAAGTATTCTTTGATGTAGATAGGAACGGAATGGAATTAGATTTGAAGTTCCGTGTCTGGTCTGGTTTAAATGGTGGCGGCTTCCCTAAAGATATGGCAATGGAAATAAAACGTGCACAGTTTGGGGTACTTGATCATCCCACGGATGATTTGTATTTTCTATCAAGAAGTGTTTTGGAAACCTATGATTTGCTGGATAAGAACAATGAATATAAAGAATGGATGTTGAATACCCTGGTGAAAGCCTTCCGGTTCGTAGATTATACACAACCAGGCTCAGAGCAATTTTATCAGACGGTAGAACAGGCGTATCTATATCTGAATCAAAAGATGGATGGTAGGGGCAAACCAGAGGTTAATGTAAGTATGCTTGGTCATACGCACATTGATGTGGCTTGGCTTTGGAGACTTCGCCACACAAGAGAGAAGGCAGCTCGTTCTTTTTCGACGGTAAACCGAATGATGGATCGATATGATCACTATACCTTCTTACAGTCTCAGGCTCAACTTTATGATTTTATCAAGCAGGATTACCCCGATGTGTATGAGTATATTAAAACCCGGGTTGCTGAAGGTAAATGGGAGCCATCAGGTTCTATGTGGGTTGAATGTGACTGTAACCTGGTCAGTGGAGAATCCTTAGTAAGACAAATTTTATTAGGTAAGAATTTCTTCCAGAAGGAGTTCGGATATGAGAACGAATTCCTATGGCTTCCTGATGTATTCGGATATTCCTGGGCACTTCCACAAATTCTTCGAAAATCAGGGATTAATACCTTCATGACTACGAAAATCAGTTGGAACGATACGAATAAATTGCCTTATGATACTTTTTTATGGCGGGGTATTGACGGAACCGAAATCCTATCACATTTTATTACCACTACGGATCAGGGATCTATCTCCTATACCTATAATGGAGATACCAGACCATATGCTGTAAAAGGTGTATGGGATAATTATAACAATAAAGACTTAAATAAAGATCTTCTCATTTCTTATGGATATGGAGATGGGGGAGGTGGTCCTAACCGTGATATGATTGAAACCATCAGCCACATCAATAAAATTCCGGGAATTCCACATGTTCAGGTGGAACCGGCTACTGAATATTTCAGACGTTTACAGGAAACTGTTCGTAACAATGCAATGGAGGGATATCTTCCGATCTGGGATGGTGAACTATACCTTGAGTTCCATAGAGGGACCTATACATCACAAGCTTACAATAAGAAAATGAACCGCCGAATGGAATTTATGTTACGTAATGTGGAGATGCTTTCCGTAATTTCAGAGCAACTTGCTAACGTACCTTACAATAAGGAAGCTATCTTAGAAGCCTGGAAAATAGTACTCTGTCATCAGTTCCATGATATTTTACCGGGTTCCTCTATAAAAGAAGTCTACGATGATAGTCATGTAGAATATGAAAAAGCAATTGCTATATTAAATTCTGTTGTAAACCGGGTTAACAACGGCTTATATACAGCGGAAGTAGACACTTATACAGTCTGGAACAATTCCAACTGGAAACGAAGCTCTTATATTATGATACCGGGCATTAGTGAAGCGTGCTCCTTTGAAGACGAACAGGGAACAGTTCTCAGTAGTGATGTAAAAGATAGTAATGCCGTTGTATTCGTAAAAGATATGGAACCATTCTCTTTTGTAACAATTAAAAAGGTGGTAAAAGTAGATATTAAAAATAAGATAGACGCTAGCTATATTCTAGTAGAAAATAATGAAGCAGATGCAAGCGATATGTTAGAAACTAACAATAAGCTAGATGCCAGCTATAGGTTAATAACAAACAATAGAGTATCAACAGAACATCAAGTTTCTACCGACTACTATACAGTTACCTGGAATGAACAAGGGCATCTATCAAGTATTTTTGATAAGGATGCAGCCAGAGAGATTCTACCGGAAGGAAAATTCGGTAATGTTCTTCAGATTTTTGAGGATAAACCAAGATGCTTTGACGCTTGGGAGCTAGAGCCTACTATAGACAACAAGAAGGAAATCGTAAAGGAATGTAACGCAATCCAAGTTAACGAGAATAAACTAGGCATCTTCGTTGCCTTTACCTGGACTTATCATGAATCTGTAATCAAACAAATCATGTGTCTATACCATGACAAGAAGAGAATTGATTTTAAGACAGAAGTACTTTGGAAGGAACGGCAAAAGTTAATGAAGGTTGCATTCCCCGTTCATATCCGTGCAGTAGACGCAAGATTTGATATTCAATACGGGAATATCCGCCGTCCTATAACTAGAAATACTAGTTGGGAAGCTGCAAAATTTGAAGTAGTTGCACATAAGTGGGTGGATATTAGTGAGACAGGCTACGCAGTTGCATTTTTAAATGACTGTAAATATGGTCATGATGTAATGGAAGATACAATTCGTCTGACTTTAATCAAGTCCGCAGTGGATCCCGATTATTCGGCGGATTTGGGCTATCATGAATTTACCTACTCCCTCTATCCTCACACCGAAGAGTGGTACCAAAGTGATCTGGAAATGGAAGCCTTTGATCTGAATAATCCCTTAATAGCGGTTGCTGGTATGAGCAAGTATACACAAGGAAGTTTGTTTACCTTTGATAATAAGCACATTGTAGTTGATTGTATGAAACAAGCAGAAAACTCTGACGCTACCGTGATCCGCTTCCATGAATATGCAGGTGCTAGAGGTAGTGTTACAATGGAAAGTAAAATTTCGATTCAATCCTGGTGTGAATGCGACTTGATGGAGCAGTCCTTAGGCACTTATTCTGAAGGACCTGTTCGGGTTGAAATCAAACCTTATGAGATTAAGACTTTGTTGATAACATTTATATAAAAAAATTAAGCTGAGTGTCTAAGTATCTTTTAAGTGTTCTTGCGGCATCGATAGCAGCTTTTCTTGGATAAGGTGGAAGAGCTAAATTGTATCATGATACAGATTTCTTTGTATCTTGAGAAGGACTCAAAATGAGAATCTAAAAGTGTTAGGAAGGAACATGCTAACACTTAGGATTTTCATATTAATCCTCCATGCTGCCAATGCCGTGTGAAAATTTTAATTTTCACACTAACTTCTTTTAATTATTCTCTATGCAGTCACCCGAATACTTGGGTTGGAGATAGAACGGAGATTATTATGAATTTAGAAGAAAAACAGTTACAATTAAATCAAGCAGTCGAAGAAATAGCGGAACAGATTGCTGCTAAATTTATCAACAAACAGAAGTTATATGATACATTTTGCAATTGTTATGTCAGTACAGCGAAAACGACGACAAAATTTTTGGAGAATGAAGAAGTGTTTGTGTTCACCGGAGATATTGCTGCTATGTGGTTGAGAGATTCCTCGGCACAGGTTGTACATTATCTGCCATATCTAATGGAATACCCAATTTTAAAGGAATTTGTCCGTGGGCTGATCAAAAGACAGATGCACTATATTTTACTAGATCCCTATGCAAATGCATTCAATGAAGAAGCGAACGGTAATTGCTGGGAAGTTGACATAACAGATTCCATTCCTTGGGACTGGGAGCGTAAATATGAAGTAGATACCCTTTGCTATCCTATCTGGATAATTCACGAATACTTTACTCGAACCAAAGATAAGAGTATCTTTACGGAAGAAGTAAAGAGAGTATTCGTCATAGTGATGGATCTATGGAAGAAGGAACAAAGACATGACAGTGCTTCTGGCTATTCCTTTGTAAGGTTGAACTGCCCTCCTTCAGATACACTGACAAGGGAAGGGAAAGGGGAACCCACAGCATATACCGGTATGACCTGGTCAGGCTTTCGCCCGAGTGACGATGCTTGTAAGTATGGTTATTTGATACCCTCCAATATGTTCGCAACGGTTGTTCTTACCTATATAGCAGAATTCTCTGTAAATATATATAAAGATAATGCACTCGCAACAAGAGCAAAAGAACTAAAGGAAGAGATAGAAGGTGGAATTAGGGACTTCGGAATCATACGAGATGATGAGTTTGGCGAAATCTATGTCTATGAATCCGATGGCCTCGGCAATTATCATCTAATGGATGATGCGAATGTGCCAAGTCTGTTATCCATTCCTTGGTTAACATATAAAGGTTCCGACGATGCGATCTATCAGAACACCAGAAGATTTATATTAAGTAAGAAAAATCCCTATTATTATGAGGGGTCCATTGCCCAGGGAATCGGAAGTCCTCATACTCCGGATCGATATATTTGGCATATTGCCTTAACCATGCAAGGATTAACAGCTCAAACGGTGCAAGAAAAGGAAAATTTACTTGAGCTGCTACTGAATACGGATGCTGGTAAGGGCGTCATGCATGAAGGCTTTTGCTGTGATGATCCGAACCAATTTACAAGAGAATGGTTTGCATGGGCAAATTCCTTATTTTCACTATTTGTTATGCAATTATATTCATAAAACAAGTATTATTGTACATTCAATTATTTCAGGGTAAAAGAAGTTCAACTTGATCAAGGGTTTATACTTTTAGAGAATAAATTAGATTTTATCAATACAAAAGAATATATTAAGGTTCATTATGAATTAAAGCAGGAGGAAGAGAAGAACTATTATATTACCTGGAATCAATTCACATTCCAGTTCTCAAAGACCCAGAGAATATATATTTGATCACAGTTTCAGAAAGGCAGGATGACAATTACGAAAAATTATACATTTGATACGACAATAGACAAGGAAGTGCTGGAAAATTATCTATCCAGATCAGTAACTGCAGCATTCATGATTCATACGAAGACCTTAGAGGATGATTTAAGAGCAATTAAGAATATTGGTGTTAAATTTATTGGAAGAGCTTCTGGAATATGGGAGCCTGATCCGGATGATGAGGAGCACTTCAGAAAATCAAAGTACCTTTCAGATCGTGTACATGAGATTGATCCTGAGATCATTTTGCAGGCTTGTATCTTTGAAGCAGTTTATCGTCAAATTGAAAACTTTAAGATACCTGAATACGTATTTGAGGCCTTCGGTCTTGTACCGGAGGATAGAGGTTTTCATTTTGAAGAGATGCGTTTTCCGCAGGAACCCAGAGGCTTTATCTGGGGAGAGGACGGAGCATTACCTGATATTGATCGCCTGGAAACAAGAATATGGTTCTATTACCGTGCGACCAGGTATATTGATGCTGGCTACGAAGCACTTCATATGGGACAGATTCATCTGTACACAGCCAATGACAGAGGTATGGTAAAAATGGCTGAATTGATGGAAATGATCCGATCCTATGCTAAGCAACATGCCAGACGACACAAGATATTGATGGATGCACATAGCCACGGTATTAATATCCGTGGGAAACTACTACTAGACTATCATGCTATGCCATTTACCAGATATCCTGTCCTTGATAGAGAAGGAGAGAAACTGGTTATGGTTCGAGAGGGATATAGTGAGGGCGGATTAAATCCCAACGGCTGGAGTGCGGACGTGATGCCATATCTTATGGAGTACGATAACTGGGGTGGAAAAGTAGTAGATGATTTTAATAGCTACACTTATGAGGAACGTGCCTGGAAAGATTGGTGGGGCTATGACCAGATTGGCTGGTTTGCGAATCAGGATGAGAAAGGTCAGAGACATTTCCTTGAATATACGTACAAATGGGTGGCGATCAATAATGTGAACGCATATTTTGAGATACCGTTTCGTAGATCGTTAGATGCTGCAAAGGTAACGATGAAGCGTGCAGATAACGGGAGGATGGATGTGCAGGATTATTATCAGATTAATACCAAGAGTCCTTCCTGCCCAATGGGCTTTGGACAGGAAGAAACCGTGAAACAGCTGTGGGCAATGGGTGACTGTTTGCGTAAGAAAGCTGGTAACCCGGAAAGCTTAATCGATTATGGGGCAAAGAATACCTTCGATGAGGAAACTGGAATGAAGTTACCGGAAGAGGTAGTTGTCTATGGTAGTTTTCAGCCTTATGTTGGTGCTGTTGTGAATGACTCCAATAGCGAAGTTACCAGAATGTATTATATCGGGCATAATACTTATACTCTTTCGGTCATAATTCCCTTTGCAGGAGAGTATGATTATGCTATTTCTACTTACGGAACGTTATCAGCAACCTATTGTTATGATACTTATCCAAGAAGTGGATCCTCCAATAAAGGTTATTTTAAAGTAGAAAAGGACAATACCGTAGTTAGGTTTCAGTACAAGTTTATTGATAATGTTGTCACGATTGAATTATTTGAAGATTAACATCAAGAATAGAGTAGGAATTTAAATCTAGATCTGTTGAATATTTACCTAATATCTGCGTGGTATTAGGCGAATAACATATACAAACCAACTCTGCGATTTGGCGGTCGCTCTCATATAATTAAAATATGGTGGAGCAGACCGTCTCATAGGTCTGCTTAACTACTATTCACTACAAAGGTATCTTGGTGTCAATGGGGCGCTTCTGCGCCGGCTTTAGCCCTTGCCCATTGATACCAAGATACCTTTGTAGTAGTTGGCCGTTTTCATTGCACAGTGGCCGTTGTCAAATGCATCAGTGACCGCTGAGCGGCGCAGAATGCAATAACTGTTGAGTGACAATAAAGTTTGAAATATTTGATACGTTTTTAGGGAGTTTTTTGCACTCACAAAATGTAAAAAAGACAATAAAGTTTGAAGAATAAATTGTAAAAACTTAAAACTGCTAAAATTATTGACAATAAAGTTTGAAATCAAAATAGTAAAGAACAAGGCGCGGAAAATATTGCTTTCCGTGCCTTGTCGTGGTTAGGTATATACAAACTTTTAGTACTACTTTTAATTCGGTATATTGCAACTTTTGAAAATAAAAAGTATAAACCGGCAATAATTTAAAAGTTTCAAAATATCTTTTATATTTACACCACAAAAGATAACAAAATATGTAAATAAATATTGATAATTCTAAATTCGTTTGATATTCTGATATTATCATAGATGTTTAGGGAAGAGTGTGATTTAAGTGCCTCAGCATATTGTAAACCATACGGATGATTTTAGAAGACCATTTGTTTTTATTGATCGCGAAGTACCACGTGCTATATTTTGGAATAACTATGATGAAGTATCTGCAAATATGGATAAGAACATTATCAAAGTTGTATCTTATTATGGAGTAAGTGGAATTGGTAAGACAAGGCTATGTAATGAATTGATGAATGAATTAAAAGAAAAAAAACCGGAAACAAAATATGCATATCTGGACTTGAATGATACACAGGAATCATGGCTTACTATATCAAAATTAAAAAATTATTTAGTGGAACATTATAAATACACTTTTCCATTATTAGAATATGCGCTTTATTTTTATGCTATTAAGCGTGGAGAAAGTATAGATAAACCGGAAGTTAAAGGTATCATTGAAAAAAGTTCATATTTAAATCATATTTTTGAAATACTAGGTGCTATTCCAGTAATTAGTACGGTTTCAACTATTATACAATCAATGGATTCAGCCTTAACACTAGGGCGAAATTTTTATCTAGAACATAAACAATATTTAGCCGAAATGGAAAGTTACGATATTCAAGAATTAAAAGGAAAACTACCTTTCTATTTTGCAAAAGATATGCAGCGTAACAGGGAAAAAGAGAAAGAACCACTAGTTATATTTTTTGATACATATGAGATGCTAGTCAATGAAATGAATTCTATCGGAGATCCATTATTGAATGACCTCTGGATCAGAGGAAAAAATGGTATCATATTCCAAGTCTCAAATACCCTTTGGATAATTATGGGAAGAGAGCGACTTAAGTGGGAACAGTTTGATAGAAACTGGGACAAGGAATCGCTTGAACAACATATGCTTAATGAGTTATCAAAAAAAGATTCTATCTCTTATTTAAAAAAGGTAGGTATTAGTGATGCTGATTTGTGCGAAGACATCTATGAACTAGTAAAAGGGATGCCAGATCATCTGAAGCTTTGTATTGATACCTACTATAAAAACGATACAGGGAAAATGCTAAAACTTGCCGATTTATCTGGTGACTTAGGTGAACTTGCAGGGCAATTCCTACGATATATGAATGATAATGAGAAGACTCTCATTTATCTTTTATCTTGTATGGAAAATTGGACAGATGATGAATTTGATAAGGTAAATAATGAAATGAATTATAACCTATCAAAAATAATGTATGATAAAATGAAAGATTTATCATTTATTATAACAAAAGATAATACGCATTATTATATTAATCGAAAGATACAAAGAATCATATTTGAGAAGTGCCCGATAAGCATTAAGGAAAAGTACTATAAATATATTAGTAAAATCATAAACAACGAAAGTATACCTTCGTCGATTAGAGAAAAATTAGCTATATACCAGATTAAGTTTGAAACTTCAGATAACATAGAAAAAAGCATATATAATGTATTATCTAATATGAGCTCAATATTAGATAACTATATAAATAATTATGAATTGACAGCCTTTGAAAGTGCATTTGATTATATATGGAAACAAGCTCGAGAATTTAAACAATCAAAAGTATATGTTATTGCGGCTACATTCTATGCGGAGTATTTGGAAAAGAAGGGTGAGTATAAGGAGATGCTAGAGCTTCTTAATGAATGTAATAGGAGCTTAGGAATGAATCAGCTTTCTGAAAATGAATTGTTAAAGTTTAACAATGTTGAAGTTACTGCATTATATAGGAATGGAAACTATGACAAATCATTAGAGTTGTGTGTAGAGGTATATAAAAAGTATAAAATTATTTACGGCGAAGATCACCTAGGTACAATAGGTATATACAGCAATATAAGTGGTATTTATTTTGAACTCGGGCGGTATGAAGAAGCTTTAAAAGTGTCAGAAGAAGTCTATCAAAAGTATTCGATTCAATGTGGTGAAGATCACCGGCTTACTTTGTATGAACTTAATAACTTGTCCACTCGTTATTCAAGTCTCAAACGGTATGATGAAGCTTTTAAAGTATCTGAAAAGGTTTATGAAAGATTAATAACTATCCTTGGAGAAAATCACCCGAGCACACTAGGCGTACTTAGCAATCTCTCCATTCGCTATGCTAGCCTTGGGAGATATGATGAAGCTGTTAAAGTATCTGAAGAGGTTTATCAAAGATGTAAAGATATTCTAGGGGAAAACCATCCGGAAACTGTGGCGGCATTAAGTACTCTTGGTACCCATTATTTTCAGTTGGGTCGTTACGAAGATGCTCTTTTAGCAACAGAAGAAGCTTATGAAAAGTATAAGCTTGTGTTGGGGGATGATCACCCAATCACTATAAATACACTAAGTAACTTACAAGTAGAATATTCTAATAAAAAAAATTTTATAGATATAATTAAGATATCAAAAGAAATTTATGAAATCCAAAAGGTTGTTCATGGGGAAAACCATCCGGATACTTTAATTGCACTTACAAACATTGGGATAACTTATGCTGCACATAAAGATTATATGGAGGCTCGCGTTGTATTTGAAGATGTTTATGAAAAATGGAAAAATGCCTTTGGAAAAGATTATTCGGATACTATTGAAGCACTTCATAGATTAAGTAGAATTTATATGGACCTTGGGTTATTTAAAGAAGCGTTAAAGACATTGGAAGAAGTTTATTATAATTATATGGTAGTACTTGGAGAAAATCATCCAGATACCCTGAAAGCATTAGTAGAATTTGCTAATATCTATGTTAAGCTCGGTAGATATAAGGATGCAGTAAAAATGTCGGAAGAAGCTTATGAAAAGTATAAAGCATCCCTTGGAGATAATCACATAGACACATTGGATGCACTCAATAATCTTGGAGAAGCTTATACTGTTTCTGGAAGGTATGAAAAAGCACTTAAAATATCAGTAGAAACTTATGAAAAATATAAGAATGTTTTTGGTGAAGAACATCCGGATACTTTAATAGCACAATACAGTCTAGGCAATAGATATTTTAGTCTTGGACAATATGAGGAGTCGATAAAAGTCTTAGAAGAAGTACACAAAAAGTATAATTTAGTCTATGGAGAATATCATCCGGATACCTTAGCTATAATTAACACCTTAGGATTGCTACTTACAAGAATGGAACTGTATAAGGAAGCTCTTAAAGTGTTATATGAAGCCTATGAAAAACATAAAACACTCTTTGGCAAAAATCATTTGGATACGCTTGGTATACTTAATAATATCGGTGTTATTTATACAAAACTCGAACGACATGCGGAAGCACTTAAAATATCAGAGGAAGTATATGAAGGTAACAAGAATTTTCTGGGAGAAAATCATCCAGATACATTACGCGCATTAAGTAACCTTAGTGTTGATTATTCTCAATTAAAATTATATGATGAAGCTTTACGGATATCAACAGAATTTTATAATAAGCGAAAGGATTTATTCGGGGGAAATCATCCCGATACAATAGATGCGCTTAATATTATTAGTATACGTTATACCAACCTTGGCAGATATGAAGAGGCTTTAAAAGTATCAATGAATGTCTATGCAAATTATAAGAATGTCCTAGGGAAAGAACATCCAAACACTTTAAAAGCTTTAGATAAACTTGTTACACGTTATAAAAACCTTGGACAATATGAAGATGCACTAAAAGTTGCTGAAGAGGTTTATAAAGAGCGTATAACCGCTCTAGGGAAAAATCATCCTGATACAATAAACAGTAAAAACCTTATTTATTCAATAGAATCATATATCAATTCTATAAGAGAAAAAACAATTTCTAATGAGAAAAATATTGTTCAATCATCAAAGATATTAGAATTAAAATCAAAAAGTATTTATGAAGATTTCTTACGTGATATATGTGTTGTAGAAAAATTTGATGATACAAAGATTAAAGACAGTGCTTGGATAGTAAAGAAACTAATACATCAATTATCATGTGTATTCGGGCACGAGTATAAATTTCCCGAAGGAACCACTTTTATTCAACCAATATCCGAGAATAATAAACAGAAAGTCAAATATTTGTGTTTAAACTTAATAAAGAGGTGTTTAATTTTAGGTGGACAAAAAAATAATGAATATCTGCGGTTGCAAAAAAAATTTTTTAAGAAGGGTATAGAAGAAAATAAGAAAATGGCACTAGAATATTATGAAATTGCGCAGGAACTGTCTACATTAATGAAAAATGAGTTCCCAAAAGATTTTATGGAAGACGAATTCCAAAAGATAGAAAATACTATAGAACACTACCCGTAATAAATAATTGTTCAAAATACAAAAAAGATATTTTATATAATATAACTGGACAGTCAAAAGTTTTGTTGCCCTAAGAAGCCTGCAAATCTTCGCCAGCTGGGTCCTTCCAAAGAAATGCGGTATGCATTTGGTATTAATCGGTTTAGTATGGCATCGCCACTGGTTCGGTCTTCAAATATTTCCGACCACAGCTTTACTGGAAGTTGCGCTGAGATAGCTGTTGATTTACGACCATGTCGCTCTTCTATAACTTCTAAAAGATCTCTACTTGCAGAAGGTTCTAAATCTTGCATAGCAAAGTCATCGAGTATGAGGAGGTCTGGCTTTTTCAATTCATTAATCAGCTTGTTATACGATCCATCACCTCTTCCAATCGCAAGGTCTGTGATTAAGCGATTCATGCGATAACACTTAACCTTATAGTTTTGTAGGCAAGCTTTTCTGCCTATGGCACTGAGTATATACGTTTTACCAGTGCCACAAGCTCCTGTTACGATTAGATTATTGTCCCTTAATCCATCTACAATCTGAAAGCTGTGACATCTGTGATTTCTTAAGATTGCGGCTTGGGGCATAATCAATATCTGCTAAGTTAGCGGAAGGTTCTCGTAGATCGGCAGTATATAAAAAAACGTTGAAAACGTGCATCTCGTCGAGACAACCACGGTGCATCTACAAGCATCCCTAGTCGGCTATCAAAATCGAATTCATCCATTTCTGGAAGTTCTGACTGACGTTGGTATTCTGCATTCATGGCATAGAGTTTCATCTCTGGGTTTGATAAGTCATCATAATTATTCTCCTTTTACAGTTGCTATTCCCAGATCCACTTCGGAGGTTTTCATGACTTGGTATTGGCCGTTTCCTCCGAACGGAAGGGGTGGTCTCCTGACCATTCTTCAGGATGTTTTTTATAGTTGTATAGGTTACAGAATGCATTTCTTCTGCCTTGTGACAAGCTGCATTTAATGCGTTATTTCCATGAGCCTTAGCTAATTGTAGAATCCCCATGCAAGAACGATAAGCCTGTTCTTCAAATCTGTGCGCGTGTAAGAAGCTTATCATATAAGATGCAGCTTCCGATTTTTTTAAAACCATTATTTTCTAAACTTTATGGGAAGTAATTAAATAACCTGATTAGAATTGACAAAAATTCTCTGCTTTACATCGAACATAAGTTCTGATATAATGCGATTCAGAGGTGAACATATGTATGGAAAATGTGATATTTCATATTGATGTGAATTCGGCTTTTCTTAGTTGGGAAGCTGTTTATCGCCTGCATATCCTTGGACAGAAAACTGATTTGCGTGATATTCCGTCCGCAGTGGGAGGAGATATTAAAAAGCGTCATGGAATCATTCTGGCAAAATCTCTGCCGGCGAAAAAGTTTGGAATCAGAACGGGGGACACCATCAGTGATGCGAAGAAGCTGTGTCCCGACCTGATGCTGGTTGCACCTCATTATGATCTGTATGAGACCTGCTCACAGGCCTTTATGGAAATATTGAGGGAGTTTTCGCCCTGCGTACAGCAGTATTCCGTTGATGAGGCTTACTGCGATATGACGGGAACCCTGGGGATTTACGGGTCGGTAGTCGTTGCGGCAAATCTTATCAAGGACAGAATATATCAGGAATTGGGGTTTACGGTGAACATCGGAATCTCTACGAATAAACTATTGGCAAAGATGGCCTCGGATTTTAAGAAGCCCAACATGGTGCACACCCTGTTTCCCGAGGAGATAGAACGAAAATTATGGCGGCTTCCGGTGGGCGATCTGTTTTATGTCGGTTCGGCGACCAGAAAGAAACTCCTTTCTCTGGGCATTCAAACCATCGGACAGCTGGCAGGGACGGATCTGAATATTTTGAGAGCCCATTTTAAGAAGCATGGTGAGGTGATTTACGCCTTTGCCAATGGGATTGACCTCTCTGTAATTTCGGAAGAGACCCCGGCCAATAAGGGGTATGGAAATTCCACTACCATTGCCTTTGATGTGGAAACCGAGGACGTGGCTAAGATGGTTCTGCTCTCGGTGGCAGAGACCGTATGTACCCGTCTGAGGGCAGATGGGGTAATGGCAGCCGTGGTGGCAGTCAGCCTTGTGGATTTTGAGTTTCATCATGCTTCTCATCAGATGACGCTGTTTAGTGCATCGAATACAACCAATGAGATTCACCGGGCCGCATGTCGGCTATTTGATGAATTGTGGGACGGAAAACCCATCAGAAATCTTGGGATTCATACCAGTAGAATCATCAGCGGGAATGCTATGCGCCAGATAAATTTATTTGATTTGAACCGTTATGAAAAATTGTCGAAGCTGGACACGGTGGTAGATGCGGTGAGAGAACGGTATGGAGATGATGCAATCAAACGGGCCGCCTTTTTAAACAACCGGATTTATCATATGGCGGGAGGTATTTCGCCGGAAAAACGAAAACCAAAATATGAAGAAGGGATTAAGTGATGGATCATATGCCGGTGGATGTCATTGCCACATTTAATGTGCAGGGGAAAATCAAGCCTAATTTTATTCGTCTGGAAGATGAGAGCCATATGCTGTATACCTATAAAATTGAGAGTATTGTATTCAGCAGGGAAGAGAACTATGCCGGAATGCAGGCGATTCTTTTTTGCTGCAATATAATGCGCGGAGAATGTTTGCAGATAGTCAATATAAAGTATCATATCAAGACACATCAATGGATCTTAGTGTGAATTATAAAAAACTAATTCACACGTTGAATTTATGCGTGCGAGCAAGTAGCACGCGTGGACGCTGGTGTGAAAATAAATGCAAAAGAATATGTCTAACATTGAAAAATATTGGCGAATAATGTAGAATAAGGGTATATCATAATAAGAATATAAAGGGATCTTCTTTTGTGGTAAGTTCATATTAAAAGGAGAGATGATCAGGATGGGTTTGAATAATTTTAAGGTAAGAACAAAAGTCATTGTATTAGCCGTATTTTTACTGCTGACAGCGGTAGTGATGGCAGGCGTCTCGTTGATAAACCAGACGAATGCAAGTAAGAAGAATCTGGAGATACTGGAGAAGAGCATACGGACAGATTATGACAAGAATATTAAAGATCAGGTGCAGAATGTGATCTCATTGCTGGATGGAATTTATAAGCAGTTTGAAGCAGGTAATTATACGCTGGAGGAAGCGAAGAAGATGTCAGCGGATATGGTCCGGGTTTTAAGCTATGGGGACAGTGGATATTTTTGGATTGATACCTATGAAGGTGTCAATGTAGTACTGAGAGGGACACAGACGGAGGGAACCAACCGTCTGGATTCAAAGGACATGAATGGCTTTGAGTATATCAAGGACTTTATCAGGGTTGCCAGACAAGAGGGCGGAGGATTTACTGATTATTGGTATACGAAGCCGGATGATACAGAACATACCTATCCGAAAAGAAGTTATACGATGGCATTCGAACCCTATCAGTGGGTAGTCGGAACAGGAAATTATGTGGATAATATTGACAATGTGGTACAGAACATGGCAGAAGAGGAACGGGAGAGCTTCAATAAAAAAGTCGTGGAATATATTGTGACATTCATCATCTCCATAGGTGTCGCTGTTGCAATTACCATCTATATGTCACGGAATTTAAATCATGCATTTGCCACAATCAGTAAGTATCTGGAGACATTGTCAACCGGTAATTTTAAAGCAAAGCTGCCGGATGCCTATACAAAACGGCGGGATGATTTTGGGATTTTGGCTGCCGATCTTGAGATAATGAAGGAGTCGGTGGCCAAATTGGTTGGAAATACAAAAGCAGAGGCAGATCAGATTATTGATGTGGTAGGACATGTCAACAGTAATATGAAGGATCTGAATTCCAATATCGAGGATGTTGCCGCGACTACAGAGGAGCTGGCAGCCAGTATGCAGGAAACGGCCGCCTCCGCACAGTCCATGGCAACCACTTCCCGAGAGATTGAGGCGGCATCGAAGACAATTGCAGAGAAGTCCCAGGAAGGTGCATTGCAGGTGGAAGTGATTAATCAGCGTGCGATCACGACGAGGGAAGATGTTCGCGGCTCCCAGGAGAGAGCACATCAGATCAGTGAAGAGATGGAGGAGAAGCTCTTAAAGGCGCTGGAACAGGCGAAAGTAGTTTCCCAGATTACCGTGCTTTCCGAGGCGATCATGGGCATCACCGGTCAGACCAATCTGCTTGCTTTAAATGCATCCATTGAGGCTGCCAGGGCGGGAGAGGCAGGAAAGGGCTTCGCCGTGGTGGCAGAGGAGATCCGTAAGCTGGCAGAACAGTCTAAGAACTCCGTTGTTAAAATTCAGGAAGTTACCGCGGAGGTAGTGGAAGCGGTGTCAAATCTATCGGAAAGCGCAAGTGCATTACTGAAGTTCGTATCAACTGATATTTCGGAGATTTTTCAGAGATTCTTACAGGTCACGGACCGGTATGGCGAGGATGCTGTTTATATGAATCTTCTAATCACAGACTTTAGTGCCACCTCTGAGGAATTACTTGCATCTATTGAGAGCGTTATAAGATCGGTGGATGAAGTGGCTCATGCGGCGACGGAGGGAGCGGTCGGAACAGGAGATATTGCAGAGAAGGTAACCGGTGTGACGAATATGTCGTCTGAGGTTTCAGCACTGGTTGGTGTGACCAGCGACAGCTCCGAGAAGTTAAAGAAGGAAATCTCAAGTTTCATCGTATAAGAGAAAATAAAATAGGGGCAGCAGATAAAAGCTCCTGGAATACGATTTATGATTGGCTGTATTCCAGGAGCTTTTATGCATGCAAGTGAGATGCATGCATGAAAGTAACATATGCAGGAAAGTAATGTATGCATGAAAGTAATGTATGCAGGAGAGTAACGTATGCAGGAAAGTAACGTACGCATAAAAGTAACGCATGCATGAAAGTAAATCGTATTCACGGCAAGTGAAACAGCTTACAGCTTCATCTTATTCAGAAATTTCTGGTCAGGGAATTTCTCATACGGTCTTCACTGGCATGATAATAAGTTTCGTCGATTTCTATGCCGAGAAAGCGCCGCCTGGATTCCAGGGCGGCAACTCCGGTAGAACCGACGCCCATGAACAGATCCAATACCAGGTCATTTTCTTTGCTGGCCACATTGATGATATGTTTTAAAATATTCAGGGGTTTTTGCGTGGGGTGCTTAGGATATTTCAACCGTTCTCTTCCCATGCAGATAGGACTTTCAATAAAATTATGCATATCATTTTGCCGGGAGAAATTCCAGGTGTGACCTTTGTTCCACATACATACAATCAGTTCACAACTGTTTAGGAAGGAGGATTTTCTGATGTTAGGTACAGGGTTGGTTTTATGCCATACCATAAACTGAAAGGTATCAAATTCACTGTCGAATACCTCATGCCATTTTCCGAGCAGATTATAACTGGTAAAAATAAAAATGTTACCGGAAGGAGAGAGTATCCTTTTGAAATGAGTGATAAAATCCATGGGTGATAATTCTTTCAGGTCCCACCCCGCAACATCATTATTGATTTCACCCCTCCAGTCAAACTTCATATTCCCGGTAGAATACTTGGCAAGGTTATAGGGGGGATCACTTAAAATCAAATCGATGCTGCCATCAGGAATATGCTCCAAAATATCCATGCAGTCAGCCTGAATCAAAAGATAGGGTTTGATGTCATTCGTATCAATCAAGTTTACGATGGAAAACACCTCCTGGAAACGATTCCGTGAAGAATGAAATACAATTTCTTCCAGTAAAATTATACCATGTGATGATAGAACCGCCAATGACTGTAATGGCATTATTTGAAGATATCACAGCTAAAAAAGTGTATCATTCGCGGTTGCCGTAATAGAATTGATATAAAATGACAATATTCGAACAAAATCCCAATATCGATTCCTCATAAGCAAAATTGAGGAGCACATCATTGATCTTGATCGCCTTAGCGCACAGGAAAGGATGCGATCGGCAGATAAGAACAACGACATGTTCCTCAATAAAGTAGAAGAATACCGTTATGTTATTGATACCGGAGGCGTTATCTTGTAACGGCCTCCGGGCAGGGGGGATAAAACCGTCAGGATTATTTCATGAAGAGAGCGATGTCATCTTCAACGCTGCCGATACCGGCAATGCCAAAGTTCTCAACCAAAACCTTTGCCACATTCGGGGAAAGGAAGGCCGGCAACGTAGGTCCTAAGTGGATATTCTTAACCCCTAAATAGAGAAGGGCAAGGAGTACGATAACGGCTTTCTGCTCATACCAGGCGATGTTAAAGGCGATGGGCAGTTCATTGATGTCATTAAGCTCAAATACTTCTTTTAACTTTAGGGCAATGAGTGCCAGGGAGTAAGAGTCATTACATTGACCTGCATCCAAAACTCTTGGGATGCCGTTGATATCTCCCAGATTTAATTTGTTATACTTATACTTCGCACAGCCTGCTGTAAGAATTACCGTGTCCTTTGGAAGAGCATTGGCAAAATCAGTATAATAATTTCTGGACTTCTGTCGTCCGTCACAGCCTGCCATAACAAAGAATTTCTTAATTGCGCCGGATTTTACAGCTCCAACGACCTGATCTGCGAGAGCAAGTACCTGATTGTGGGCAAATCCACCGATGATCTCGCCTTTTTCGATTTCTACAGGCGCTTTACACTCTTTCGCGAGTTCAATGATCCGGGAGAAATCCTTATGACCGTTTTCGTCTTTTGCAATATGAGCACAACCGCTGACGCCGGCTGCCCCGGTGGTGAATAATCTATCTTTATAGGAAGCTGCAGGGGGAACAACACAGTTGGTGGTCATTAAAATCGGTCCGCCAAAGCTCTCGAATTCTTCCTTCTGCTTCCACCATGCATTACCATAGTTGCCGATAAAATTGCTATATTTCTTAAATGCGGGATAATAGTGAGCAGGAAGCATCTCGGAGTGGGTATAGACATCTACGCCGGTACCCTGGGTTTGTTCCAGCAGCTGCTCCAGATCCTTCAAATCATGTCCGGAAATCAGAATACCGGGTCTTGTTCCTACCCCGATATTAACCTTGGTAATCTCGGGATGACCATAGGTGCCGGTATTGGCTGAATCTAACAATGCCATACCGTCAACGCCGAATTTACCTGCTTCCAGTGTCAGGGCGATCAGATCGTTAACACTTAAGGTATCATCAAGTGTTGCTGCCAATGCTCTTTGCATAAAAGCACTTACTTCGTTGCTGTCATAATCTAATTCGTTGGCATGCTTTAAATAAGCGGCAAGACCCTTTAATCCGTAAGTGATTAATTCTCTGAGGCTTCTGACATCTTCATTCTCTGTGGCAAGAACGCCGACAGTAAGTGATTTCTGGTTAAGCTCCTCCCGGGTAACCCCATTCCAAAGAGCAGCTTCCGCTAATTTGGTCTGGTCAGCAATTCTGCTGATCAGACGCTGCTTCAGTTCCAGAGTTTCGAATACTCTCTGGTAGAAAATCTCATCATCAAAGTTTGCATTGGTGATGGTGGTAAATAAATTAATGGTGATATAATGATCCACCCCGGCTGATATCTCTTCGCCCTGTTTTCTCAGCTGTGTAGTAACCGCACTTAAGCCCTTGGTCACATAAATTAATAAATCCTGCATTCTGGCCAAATCGGGAGATTTCCCGCATACGCCGAATTTGGTGCAGCCTGTGCAGCCGGCAGTCTCCTGACATTGATAACAAAACATATTGTTTTCCATACTTGTATTCTCCTTTTCTTTATAAACAAGTGAACCGCTTTTGTCGATTCATCTTATCAATTCTCATTGATTTGATTGACTTTCCTGGAATAAGCTGAGTATAATACATGTAACATGAAAACATTGTAGCTGGAGCTACAATTTAAGAAAAGATAAGAAAAAATTAAACTTTGACAAACCGATAGGAGGATAACGTTATGGAAAAATACGTGCCTGTTTTAAAGAACTGCAGTCTGTTTCGGACAATAGAGGAGAAAGATATTGACCCATTGTTAAAATGCCTTGGCGCCCAGATCAAAAGATATGAAGCGGAGGAATATATCTTTCTGGCCGGAGATCAGGTAAACTTCATCGGTATCGTTCTGAATGGAATGATTGAGATCATGAAAGAAAGTCTTGCCGGGAATAAGCACATTGTGGCCTTTCTGGAGTCCTCCCATATGTTCGCCGAGGGGATAGTCTGCACGGCAAAACGTACCTCTCCTGTCACAGTCAGGGTGAAAGAATCAGCAGAGATATTACTGATCCCCTATGAGAGGGTGATTAAGTCCTGCGGAAACAGCTGCAGTTTTCATATTGGATTGATCCAGAATATGATGATTGTACTTGGTGAGAAGAACGTAGTCTTAAACAGAAAACTGGAGCTGTTAACCTTAAAAGGGATGAGGGAGAAACTGGCCTGCTATCTGCTCAGTGAATCGGCCGGTCAGAACAGCAATACCTTTCAAATCCTTCTGAACCAGACAGAGCTGGCAGATTATCTGAATGTTTCCAGAACCTCCATGTGTCGTGAATTATCCAGAATGAAGGAAGAAAGTCTGATTGATTATTACGGGCACAGCTTCAGGATATTGGATAAGGAGCGGCTGGCCCAAACGCTGGAATAAACAGATCTGATATTAATATTTTATATGGATTGGAACCTTTCATTTTAGAAAGACATATTATAAATTAGCCTAATGAAAATTTATTAAATTGAACTAACGATAAAAGATTTAATAAAGATTAAGGGGGCGTTTATGGGCTTAACATTTCAATCCACACAAAATAGTGCCATGACAGATTTGTTTCATATTGAAAAAAAAGAGGGTCAGTATATCATAGCACTCGCGGGAAATCCCAATACGGGGAAGAGTACTGTATTTAATGAACTGACCGGACTGCACCAGCATACAGGCAACTGGCCGGGTAAAACAGTTGTTAATGCGAGAGGAACCTTTGAATATAACAAAACAGAGAATATATTGGTGGATTTACCGGGAACGTATTCACTGTTTGCAGCTTCCGTGGAAGAAGAGGTAGCACGGGATTTTATCTGCTTTGGTAATTCCGATGCGGTAATTGTGGTAGCGGATGCAACCTGCCTGGAGCGGAACCTGAATCTTGTTTTTCAGGTAATGGAGCTGACAAGTAAGGTGGTGCTTTGCATCAATCTGATTGACGAAGCACATAAAAAACATATTGAAATTGATGCAAAGGGGATGGAAAAGGAGCTGGGAATTCCCGTTGTTCTGTGTTCGGCTCGCAGCGGCATCGGGATCAACGAACTAAAGGATGCAGTCTATAAGGTTGTCACAGGAGCAACCATACCGGTTCCTAATACCGTCCGATATAATGAAGAAATTGAAGGAAGGATCCAGGCGCTGCTGCCCCTTGTAAAAGATAATATCAGCGGAATTAATTCCAGATGGCTGGCACTGAGAATTATTGACGGTGACATGAAGCTGACGGAATCGGTATTTAATTATACACAGCGAACCTCCCTGGAAGAAAAACTGAAGATAGCAGATGTAGAGACTGTTTTGGAAGACCGTAAGACGGTAAGAGATATCATATCCGAAATGATTTATCAAAGAGCGGAGGAAATCAAAAACAGACATATTCGGGAGGGAACAAAGAAATACAGCCGGGACCGGAAGATTGATAATATTATTACATCAAGAATCTTTGGAATTCCCATTATGTTTGCAGTATTGGCAGGAGTATTCTGGATTACAATTACCGGAGCCAATGTGCCCTCGGCGTTATTATCAGATTTTTTGTTTGGCATCGAGGATAAACTGACGGTATTTTTTGGGTATATCAATGCTCCCGATTGGCTCCATGGCGTGCTGATTCTGGGCTTATACAGAACGCTGGCCTGGGTTGTGGCGGTTATGCTTCCGCCGATGGCCATCTTTTTTCCGTTGTTTACGATCCTGGAGGATCTGGGATATCTGCCAAGAGTAGCCTTTAATATGGATCATCTGTTTAAGAAGGCCTGCGCACATGGGAAACAGTGTCTGACTATGTGTATGGGGTTTGGATGCAATGCAGCGGGGATTATATCCTGCAGAATTATCGAATCGCCAAGGGAACGCCTGATTGCTACGTTAACCAATAATTTTGTACCCTGCAATGGCAGATTTCCCACGCTGATTGCAATCTCCTCCGTATTTCTTGTGGCGTTAGGAGGAGGAAGGCTGGGTATCCTGCCGGCGCTTTCGGTTACAGTCCTGGTTGTCCTCGGCATCGGAGTGACATTGCTGATTTCCTATTTGTTATCTAAAACCATACTAAAGGGAATTCCCTCTACCTTCACTCTGGAATTGCCGCCATATAGGGTGCCCCGGATCGGCAGAGTACTTTACACGTCAGTAATTGACAGAACATTGTTTGTGCTTAGAAGAGCTGCTATCATCGCAGCACCTGCAGGTGCGATTACCTGGGTGCTGGGCAATATTTATATCGGGGACTTTAGCATCATAGGCCATATTGCGAATTTCTTAGACCCCTTTGCTCATCTCATCGGAATTGACGGCTTCATATTGATGGCATTCATCCTTGGAATGCCTGCCAACGAAATTGTATTACCTATTCTCTTGATGGCGTATCTTTCCACCGGTGCGCTAATCGAATTCGACAGTATTGAATCCCTAAGAGAGATTCTGTTAGGACACGGCTGGACCTACTTAACGGCATTGAATACCATGCTGTTCAGTCTTCTCCACTGGCCCTGCGCCACAACATTACTAACGATAAAAAAAGAAACCGGAAGCATGAAGTGGACGCTGGTTGCGGCATTGCTGCCAACGGTGGTTGCCATAGTGGTATGCTTTATTACAACCATGATATTCAAACTGTTCGGCTGGGCATAATCAAGAAAAGCTTAAGAGCATTAGTAACAACAGGAACCGTTAAAGATCTATGGAAATGATCTTTAACGGTTCCTGTTGTTACATAACGGCCCTTTTTAAAGGACAAGCGTTCCCGCCTGAGACTTATTCATAATATTTCGGAGCGAGGATACAAGAATCCATATACTCCAGTAATTGATTAATTCCGAAAACAGGCACACCAGAGATCCGCTGGATGAGATTGGTAAAAGGTGCAAAGTTGGTACATTCCAATATGATTGCACCGGTGTCCGGGTGTTCCTGCATATGTTTTGTGGTAAGCTCTATCATGCATTGCTCAAGAACTTCCAGATCCTCCTCCAGATTATCCTGGATAAAGAGTCTTGAGAAGGGGGAATCTTCCGGCATTCCGCTGATATTCACCGGAATATCCCTGCTTGACCAGCCCAGTTGTCCGAAATAGTCATCATGGATGAGGTCAGCACGTTCGGTCAGTATACCGATAGATAATTTACTGTTAAGCATGGTGTGTATAAATGGAGCCAAAATCAAAGTGTTTGTAAATACAGGAATGTTTACGGCATCTGCAAGCTGCTTTTGAAATCCGGTAAGGAAGCTGCAGCTTGTGGTGATGGCTTTACAGCCCTCCTTTTCCAGTTCCCTTGCGGCATCGATGAAGGGTTGAAGCAGTAATTTCTCTGCATTGGAGGCATCCATTTTATCTGTAGAAACATTTCTTACGGTGTAATATCTCACAGGAATTTTATAAGTTCTCGCATTACCGATATCTCCGATCAATCTGGGGAAAACAGTGTCCATCATTAAAATTCCTATATATTGTCCATAGCTGGTATAACCGCCTGTTATTCTCATATACCGGTCCCCTTTCGTGGCGCATCGATGCGCCGGCATTTTGTGAGTTTAAAATAGCACATTCTGCGGATGAATGTAAAGAGATATCCTGCATTCCCCAAAAGAGTAGTCACTTTGTAAGGAAACCTATACATGTTGTCCACTGACTGACACCGACGTTCCTTACGCAGCAGCGATCTGTGAATCAGTAATTGAAGTAATCATGAAAGAGCATGGAGATGGACATGTACAACCGGGCATAAAAATCATCCGGATTGATTCCACACAGGTCGTGGATCTTCTCGAGACGCTTTTGCAGGGTGTGTCTGTGAATATAAAGTCTGGCTGCTGTCTTAGAGGCATTGCAGTTATCTGCAAGGTAGAAACGGAGGGTTTGTACATAGTTGGTGCGGTTGATTCTATCATAATTTAAGAGGATCTGCAGCGCCTGATTATCGGATACGATGGAATGCTCCGTTTGATGGAGAAGACCGAACATCTTGATAAAGGTCATATTATCATAAGCACACACCCCTCTTTTGGCATGAATAGAATGTAATAACTCTGTGCATTCTGTGGCATGTTCAAAGGAAAGGGAAAGTGATTTGTAGGATTTTATTTTATCTACACCTACGTAATAATTCATGCCCTGCTGCTCTGAAAGAAAGGTCAGTTCAATGCTAAAATCATAAATCATGGACAGATACTTTTCTTCACCGGTAAAGATCATAAGAAAAGCAGCGATTCCATTTTTGGCTACGGTATATTCACATACATCTGCCCGGTCTGTAAGGTAAGATTTGATCCGGTTCATACAGCTTAGCGAGGTCGCTTCATTCACGGCATATTGGTTAATCGGCTGAAGATAGAAGAGATAAGCAATCCTTGCACTATCCTCTTCATACAGCATGGAAGAATAATTCTTCAGCGTCTCATTGATGGACAGGAACAGGCTTTTGGCAGCCTCATCGGATAAATCCCCGTCAATCTTGCTGGTGTTGATCTTTTGAATTAAGATGCGTAGAATCTCTGAAAAGGTCAGATGTTTTGGAACCTCAAGTACGGGAAATCCCAGACGGTCAGATTCTTTCAAAATATAATCAGGGATTTTATCAATGTAATAACCGGTTTGAATCGCGATTCCGCTTACACCATTATTTTTAAGGGTCATAATAAGACTGGAAAATAACCCTTCATCCTGAAGATTATATCCTGTAGTTACGAGAAGTTCTCCCCGCTGAACCGAATCCGGAGAATCTAAAATCTCCATAACGTTTACCCAGGAGATCATATTGGATTCACCGGCAAACCCGGAGGCGAGTCTTACACCCTTTAGCAATTGGTTTTCGACAATATTTCTAATCATTAATTCCATCTAAATCCCCCTCGAACATAATGTCAATTAAGTCTGAATTGATTCCCGATATCTTTAAACTAAGAATACAGCCAAAGTAATCCATTCGTCAATCACTGAATTACTGAAAATGGACAATATGTCCTCTGTTTCTATTCAAATCAGTACACAGTGATTATTGTCAGAAAATAGGGATACTTTTATACTTAATTACACAAACAATCCAACGAGTCAATTAAAATTAAAAATATAGGAGGTGCTGCCATGGGATATAAAATTCTTATTACAGAGGCAATTGATAAAAAGGGAATTGAATTTCTGAAAGAACAGGGTTATGAGCTTAAGATGGGGACAGGAATCACAGAAGACGTCCTGATGGAAGAAGGGGCTGACTGTGACGGCATACTAACGCGTAACGGTCACATTACAGAACAGGTATTAAGGGCATGCAAAAAATTAAAAGTGGTATCCATGCACGGAGTCGGTGTGGATTGTATTGATGTGGAAGCGGCAACAAAGCTTGGAATACAGATAACAAATGCGGCTGCATCCAATCAGAGCTCTGTGGCCGAATATGCCATCGGACTCATTCTGATGCTGGCAAAGAGATCCATTCATTATAATAACGGATTAAAAAGTGGGGATCTTGACGTCAGAAAATTATACGGAAGTGATGTATCAGGAAAGACCCTGGGGATTATCGGAATGGGAAATATCGGGACACAAGTAGCCCATATGGCGACCTTTGGTCTGAACATGAAGGTAATCGGGTATAACAGGAGAATTAAAGGGGAGAAACAAACCAAATATGCTCTGCTGACAGATCGTCTGGAAGAAGTAATCTCAGGTGCGGACTTTTTATCCCTGCATCTGCCGGGGGGGCCCTCCACAAGACATATCATCGGAGAGAGGGAACTGGCACTGATGAAACCGGAAGCATTCTTAATTAATACGGGACGCGGGGAAATAATCGATGAAGGAGCTCTGATCCGGGCATTGCAGGAACATAAAATTATGGGAGCTGCACTTGATGTATTTGAAGGGAATCTGCCCAAACCGGACAATCCCCTGCTTCATATGGAGCATGTTATTGTTACCCCGCATACGGCAGCTTTTACAACGGAAGCACTGGAGCGAATGGCATACCAGTCGGCACTGGGGATATCAGAAGTGTTAGGAAGGCGGCCTGTCTCCTATCCGGTGAATAAAATTACGGACAGCTTTGAAGAGAACAAGGGGATTTCGGCGGTAATGAATTATTTCCGCTATGAGTTCGGCAATAAGTATTAAATTGGAGATGAGCGGATGAGATCGATGATTGACATGCAGGGAACCCTGTTTTTATTAATACTGGTGGGAATATATGCGCAGAAAAAGGGAATTATCACAAATCGAAACAGGAAGAAATTCACAGATCTTATTATAGAGATCATTCTGCCTTGCAATATTGTGAATTCTTTTCTGATTGACTGGTCTTATGAGCTGCTAAGAAATTGTCTTACGGTTTTTATCGTGGCAATTATTACTCAGGTACTGTATGTGTTATTGAGTAAGCTGTTATTTAAAAAGGCACCAAAGGACAGGCAGGCGGTGCTTCGCTATGCCATTATATGCTCCAATGCCGGATTTCTCGGAAATCCCATTGTAGAATCTGTCTTTGGCAGTCAGGGCCTCCTGTTTGCATCCGTCGCCCTGATTCCCCTCCGATTTGCCATGTGGTCTTCCGGGCTTGCCTTATTTACGAAGACGGACGGGAAATCCACCGCTAAGAAACTAATGACCCATCCCTGCATTATCGCAGTATTTGTCGGGTTCTTCCTGATGCTTACCCAGATACCGCTGCCGGGCTTTCTGTTAAAAACCCTATCCGGTATCGGCGGCAGCAATACGGCGATTTCCATGATTATCATCGGTTCCATCCTGGCAGAAATCAATGTGAGAAATATTCTGGATAAGGAATTGTTTTGCTTTTCTGCAATCCGTTTAATTGCCATACCGGCGGCAATCCTGGTCATCCTGAAACTTTTTCAGGTAGATAACCTGGTTACCGGAGTGATTGTACTGCTCTCAGCAATGCCGGCGGGCAGTACCACTGTGATGCTGGCAGACAAATACGATGGAAATGCAGAATTTGCATCCACCTGTGTGTTTCTAAGTACGGTACTATCGTTAATTACCATACCGGTGGTAAGCTTATTTCTGGTCTGACAGGACGCCGTGTAAGCGAAAAGCGGTAGATGGAAGTATAGATACTTGGTAAAGACAGGGAGAGAAGAAAATTAAAAGCACCTGAGCTGGGAGGCAGATATGAGATTCTTATTATTTAATGCGAGTAAAGATGAACTTGAATATATCAGAGAATGTAACGATACATTTCAATTTGAGTTGGTTTTGGCTGACTTTGATTTTAATCTTGCAGAGGAGGATAAATTCCATGGTTATGATGCGGTGTGGATTACCACCAACTGTAAAGTAGATAAAGAGAAGACAGAGCAGCTCAGAAAGGCCGGGATCAGATATGTGGTATCCAGGGCAGCCGGTACGGATCATCTGGATACGGCGGCCATGAAGGAAGCAGGCATCAAAGGCGCCAATGTTCCCAGATATTCACCCAATGCCATTGCAGAGCATACCCTTTGCCTCATTTTAATGGCACTGCGAAAAATGAAGCGTGAGTTAAGAATGGTCAATGATTATGATTTTACGCTAACGGGCCTTAAGGGCAGGGAACTTCGTAATCTGACCGCAGGCGTTATCGGTACGGGAAGAATCGGGGCCGAAACCATTAAAATCCTCCATGGGTTTGGTTGTGAGATTCTTGCTTATGATTTATATGAAAATCCGGCGATCAGGGAGCTTGTCACCTATACGGAACAGGTGCAGGTACTTGCAAAGAGTGATATCATTGTACTCCATTGCCCTCTTACCAAAGAAAATGAAAAATTGATTAATTCTCGTACCATTGCTTCCATGAAGGATGGCGTAGTGTTAATCAATACGGCAAGGGGCGGACTTATGGAGTACGGTGCGGTGCTTGAGGCTTTGGTGAATAAGAAAATCAGTGCTGCGGCTTTTGATGTATATGACAATGAGATCCCTTATATCAGAAAAAAAGTGAATGGGGAACAATTAAGTTTTGTACTAAGGCGGCTCATTGAGGAAGAGAATGTCATTTATACGGCGCATATGAGTTTCTATACGGATACTGCTGTTGAGAATATGATCATGACGTCCTTTGAAAATCTCAGAGAGTATGAGAGACAGGGTCATTGCATCAATGAAGTGACGAATTCATGAATTTTGTAATCTACGCATAGATGGAGGTTAGGATGAAAATAGAATACGAGTTGAACCAGGAAACCCGGCGTGTGAAGAACGTGGAGCCTTCCCTGATCAGAACGGTCTTGAACCGGGTGGATGAATTAAGAAAGGAAGGGCATAAAATCATTGCCCTTAGTGCAGGCGAGCCGGATTTTAATACCCCTGCCGATATCAAAAGGGAGACGGTGTCAGCACTGAGCCAGAATTTTACCCATTATTGCTCCAACAGAGGCCATGAAAGCCTGAGAGAGAAAATTGCAAAGAAGACGCTGGAAGAGACCGGCGTCAGCTATGACGAGAAGACCCAGATCCTTGTCACCAGCAGTGGTGCCGAAGCCATCAACAATGCCATTCTGGCATTGATAGAGGAAGGGGATGAGGCAATCATCTTTTCCCCCGCCTTTGTCAATTATGAAAATATGGTAAGGATCTGCGGCGCAGTTCCGGTAATACTTCCGTTAAAAAGAGAAAACCGGTTTGAAATTGATATCAATGAGGTGGAGGCACACATCACCGACAGAACAAAGCTGTTGATTCTGAATAATCCCAACAATCCCACAGGTGCGGTATATGACCCTGCCATATTGGAAAAGCTGTGTGAGCTTTCACATAAGCATAATTTTATAATCCTTTCAGACGAAATGTACAGTCAATTATGTTATGACGACGCGGTATTTCGTTCCATTGCATCTTTTCCGGGAATGAAGGAGCGCTCTGTTATTATTAACGGCTTCTCGAAAACCTATGCAATGACCGGATGGCGGCTGGGATATCTTTGTGCGGGAGAGAAGATAATCAACGCCATATTAAAAATTCACCAGTATTCTACCACCTGTTCCCCCACCTTTCTTCAGATCGGGGTGGCTCGGGGTATGGATACGGATCAGACCAAGCAGGAAATTGCTGAGATGATTGGCGAATTTGCCAGAAGAAGAAAGCGGTTGATGGAGGGTCTGGATCAGATTAAGAGTCTTTCTTATGTAGTACCCGGGGGAGCATTCTATCTTATGGTAAATGTATCAAAAACCGGCTTAAGCGGCATGGAATTTGCAGGAAAATTACTGGAGGAAAAGCATGTGGCGGTTATCCCGGGAGTGGGCCTTGGCAAATCATGTACGCAGGAGATCAGAATCTCTTTTGCCGCATCTATGGAGAATATTGAGACAGCACTGGGTAGGCTGGAAGAATTTGTCGCAGACCTTTCAGGGAACTGTACATCATGTCCACTATAAATGTCGATAAATGTACAAAGTGGTGCTTGTAATTCATGTAAAGATTTTGTATACTCTTTTCATTAACAAAACATATTGATATGATATTTCTTAAAGCAAAGAAGCAGAGAAAAATGCTTTCTTTGCTTTTTTTGTTATTTTCCTTTATAGTAGTAAGGATAGAGTTTAATTATGAAAGGCGGAGAAAAAAGAATGAAGATCGTAATTACTGGTGGCGGATGGGCTGGATGCTCCGCAGCTTATGCAGCAAGAAAACAGGGAGCTGATGTAGTATTATTGGAACGAACGGATTTACTTCTGGGGACAGGCCTTGTCGGCGGGATTATGAGAAATAACGGAAGATATACCGCAACGGAAGAAATGATTGCCATGGGCGGCGGGGATATCTTTCAGATTATCGATGACAATAGCCGTCATACCAATATTAATTTTCCGGGACATGAGCATGCGAACCTTTATGATATTGCCAAAACACCCGTTGCCATCACAAATTATCTGAAAGAAATCGGTGTTGATGTCAGACTGCAGGAAAGAGTGGTAAAAGCCGAGGTAGAAGACGGTGTGATCAAAAGTATTAAGACAGCAAGTGGTGAGGTGTTTGAGGCAGATGCTTTTATCGATGCAACCGGAACCGCAGGACCCATGAATAACTGCGGAATGTATGGCAATGGCTGTGCAATGTGTATTCTCAGATGTCCAAGCTATGGAGGAAGAGTAAGCCTTGCGGGCATCTGTGGAATAAAGGAAATCAGGGGAACGAAGGCAGACGGATCCATCGGTGCCATGAGCGGTTCCTGCAAACTGTATAAAGAGTCTCTTGCACCGGAAATCATTGAGACTCTCAACAGAGACGGAGTAGCGGTAATCCCTCTGCCCGAAGAGCTGATTGAAAATCATTTGAGCGTAAAAGCCTGTCAACAGTATGCCTTAAAAGAATTTGCCGAAAATGTAGTGCTTCTTGACACAGGACATGCAAAATTAATGACACCTTATTATACAATAGAGAAACTGCATAAAATTCCCGGCTTTGAAAACGCACGATACGAGGATCCGTATTCCGGTGGGAAGGGTAATTCCATGAGATATTTTGACATGTCACCGAGAACGAATGCGCTGCAGGTAATCGGATTAAAGAATTTGTTCTGTGCGGGTGAGAAAGCAGGGTTATTAGTTGGACATACGGAAGCGATTGTAACCGGTGTTCTTGCCGGATACAACACCACCAGATATTTAAAGGATCTGCCGCTGCTGGAATTATCCAGAAAGACAGCGATTGGTGAGGCCATTGCATTTGTTAATGAAGAGATGCAGACAGAAGAGGGGCTTGGTAAGAAGTATACGTTCTCCGGTTCCGTACTGTTTGAACATATGAAAAAACTCGGATTGTATGAAACAGATGTGGATAAAATCCGTGAAACTATGAAAAACGAAGGACTTTTCAATGTATTTGCATCTTAATCAGGCGAAAGGATATATTCGCCTGTAAGAATAAAAAAAGGGAGGAAATGTGTATGGCACTTACATCGCTGCATATCGCTTACATCATCATCACGTTAGTTGTACTCATCGCATTATTATTTAAGAAGGAAATTGTTGTTCCGTGTATCGCGGGTATCCTGATTATGGGTTTTGTTTATTCAGGAAGCATTATTAAGTCCATTCAGGTATTGAATAATGCACTGATTAGTTCCTGTGTGGAACTGCTGGGTATTATTGTTGTTATTGCATTGGTCGTTTCTATGTCAAAAGCGATGATCGCGCTTGGAGCGGATGAGGTTATGATGCATCCGGTCAGAAAAATCATTAAGAACAACAAAGCAGCATTCTGGATTATCGGATTTACCATGCTGATTGTATCATGGCTGATCTGGCCGTCTCCTGCTGTAGCCTTAATCGGAGCCTTATTGCTTCCGGTTGCCGCAGAAGTAGGTCTTCCGGTTATCTGGGCAGCTGTAGCAATGAACATCTTCGGTCATGGTATGGGACTTTCTTCCGACTTTGTCATTCAGGGAGCACCGGCGATCTCTTCAAAGGCAGCAGGACTGGATGTGAATGATGTGATCAGCGCAAGTATTCCTCTGTGGATTACCATGTCGGTGGTAACGGCAGGTGTTGCCTTCTTCATGATGCTAAGAGAAATGAAGCAAAATAAGGGAGCTGTCGTAGAAAAAAAAGAACTGGTATTAAAGGAAATTAAAAAACCGGGACTTGCCAGATTCGTAGCCATACTTATGCCATTATCCTTCATTGCAGATATCGTTATTATGATCCTGTTTAAAATTAACGGAGGAGATGCCACCGCACTTGTTGCAGGGACCGCACTGATCCTTACCTGTATTATCACAATTCTCGATAAAGGGGTGGGAGCTTCTTTGGAAATAACGACAGAACATATCAAAGAAGGGTTCAAATTTGCAATTAAAATTTTTGCACCGGTAATCGTAATCGCCGCATTCTTCTTTATGGGCAGTGAGGGCTTTGCAAAGAGTGTACTCGGACCCGATGTAACAGGTCTTTTAAATGATATCGGTCTTTGGCTATCCAATCAGATACCATTATCAAAGTTCTCAGTAGTAATGACAGAAACAGCAGTCGGGATTATCACCGGTTTAGACGGATCCGGTTTCTCGGGACTTCCGCTGGTGGGTTCCATTGCACAGACTTTCTCTTCGATAGGACACTTAAATGTTGCAGCCTTAACAGCACTTGGTCAGATCATTACCATATGGGTTGGCGGCGGAACCATCATTCCCTGGGGCGTTATTCCGGTAGCGGCAATCTGCGGTGTTGAGGCAAAGGATCTTGCAAGAAAGAATTTGATCCCTGTATTATGCGGATTTGGAGCAACAATTATCGTGGCCTTGTTTATTATATAGGTGCGAAGACCAACAAAAAAGTAATATTCGTTTTCATAATGACAGGAATGGAAGTAGAAAGTGATTTGATTCACCGCTGCTTCCATTTTGTTTATGGCAAAAAAATTATTCACGATCTACTTGTCGAAATTTCTTTATTGCAATACAATAGAATTAAATAATCCCTGTCAGATGAGTTGACAGATGAGGGGCAGCAAAGAGGGAATGGATGATGAAAAAGGTGTTTCATAACAGGGTTTATATTAATTCATTAAAGTTGATTTTTCAGAATATCGTATCACTTTTTATCGGACAAATGGTTCTGCTTTTACTATTCTTTGTTGTATTAACCCCAACCATGTCCGCGGTGTATCAATTAACCTTAAAGGTTACAGGCTTTCGCTATGTAACCGTGGATAATATTAAGAACTTTCTATTAAATCCGGTATCGGTTCTCATGATCATTTTATTGTTTTATATCATTGGTTTGTTTCTCCTGTTTGAGGTTCATTACCTCATTCTCTTTTTTGGACAGCTGGAACAGCATAAGAGGGTAAAAGCTCACCGGATCGTTTTACAGGCGATATTCAAAGTTATTTTTTACATACCAAAAGGAAGCCTTCGCTTTGTTCCCGCAGTATGGAGTACGCTGGGAATATTTAATCTGCCTTTGTTCTTGTTTGTACTATATAAGACACGGATGATGCGTTTTGTCGCCAATGAGATGCCGGGTCCCGCCTTTCGCACCTTGATTGTTGTGGTGGTAGTTGGCTTGATCTGTTTTAATTTGCTTCGCCGGGCATTTACCTATCATTATTATATCTTTAATAAATCATCCTATGCTGATTCGATAAAAAATGGAAGGGAACGTGAGAAGAACAGACCCCTGCGTACCCTCTTATATTTTCTGGGGTGGAATCTGTTTGTCGCCATTGTGATTATAGCGTTCTATCTATTTATCATGGCTGTCACAATGCTGTTTGCCTCCACTGCCTTTGATAAACATAAGGCCATTACCACTTTTATCTTCCTGAATGAGACAATGGAAGTGTATCTGATGACCTTTATCTTTCTGATCTGCACCATCAGTAACATGGCATTGTATACGCACCTGTTCTATTTCTATCATTTAAATACGGAGAAGGAGATCGACCAGGAGGAAGAGATCAGAGAGAATCTCCTTCGTAAAAGGCAGGGTGGGGGTAGTTCCTACAGGAAAATTTTACTCTATACGTTTCTGATGCTGGTAATCATTAATCTATACTTCTTTGTAAAGATATTAAGAAACGGGTCTCCCCTGGATTACATGAACTTAAATGAGCTTAAGGTTACGTCACATCGCGGATTTTCCCACGATATCCCGGAGAATACCATCCCGGCGGTGGAAAGGGCAATTGAAGAGCGGGCGGATTATGTAGAGGTTGATGTAAGACTTACCAAAGATGGTGTACCAATGTTGCTCCATGACAGCAGTCTGAGACGGACAACGGGGGTAAAAAAGAATATATGGGATATGAATTATGAGGATGTCGCCGGATTGGATGCGGGAATATGGCTGGATCAGAGGTTTGCGGGTACCGGAATTCCCACACTGGAAGAGGTGTTGGAGAGCTGTAAGGGCCGGGTGTTTCTTAACCTGGATCTAAAATATCGTAATCCTGAGGAGCAGTTACCGGAGAAGGTGGTATCCCTGATCGAGAATTATGAAATGGAATGGCAGTGTGTCATCACCTCCACGAATCTCTCCTGTCTGGAACAGATCAAAGAATTAAATCCCGATATCAGAACCGGTTATATCACCTATCAACTGCACCCGGGGCTGATTGAAAATCCGGTGATTGACTTTTTCAGCATGAAGTCCAATTTGATTTCAAAGAGCATCTTGCGTAAGATACATGATAATGGTAAAGAACTTGTGGTGTGGACGGTGAATTCAAAAGCGGAAATGGAACGTCTAAGAAGGATTGGTGTGGATAATATCATTACCGATAATCCTGCCTATGCCAAAGAAGTGCTTTATCAGTCGGAATCGGACTGGTATTTTCTGACCCTGTTAAAAATTATGATGGAATAGATTAAAATAAACAAACCGGACCAGATACTTGCGTATTGGTCCGGTTTGTTAGCGGATGATATATTAGTTGTCACCGGATAAGCTTTTGTAGATCTTTTCGCAATTAGATTTCATGCGTTCCAGATAGGTCATATCATCTTCCGCACTCTCGACGGTGTAAATCGTTTCAACAGAAGCACCGACTTCATTTGCCAGAGTCCTGGAGATGTCGGGACTGGCCATCTCTTCCGCGAATATCGTTGATACATGATTTTCCCTGCAGTAATCCACCAACTCGGCAAGCTGCTTTGTGCTGGGCTCTCCTTCTGCAAACACGTCCTCCACACTATTTTGAATTAAACCGAAATCTCTGCAAAAATATTGAAAGGCAGCATGGCCTGTAACGAAATATTTGTTCTCCAGGGCAGAAAATTTGCTGTTGTATTCCGTGTATAATTCTTCTAACTGACTGATATACTGATCTGCATTCTTTTGATAGAACTCTTTATGATCAGGGTCTGCCTCGGAAAAACCCTTTGCAATATTCTCGACCTCCTTCTCGGCCCCCTTAAGGCTGAGCCATAGATGAGGATCATATTGACCATGTTCTTCTATTTCCTCTTCCTCAGTATTCTTAATAATGTCTGCGCCCTCGGATGCAGTAATAACGACTAGATCTTGATTACCGGCGGCGCTGATTGCCTGTTCTGCCCAGGACTCCATACCAAGACCATTATAAATGAATACCCTGGCCTTGCTAAGCCCCGCAATATCAGCGGCTTTTGGTTCGAAATCATGAGGCTCCATGCCATTGGGAATGATGGATGAGACCTCAACCTTGTCCTGCCCGACAGCTGTTGCAAATTCATATAAAGCGTTGAAGGAAACGTAAACCGGCAGCTTATCCTGAGAGGTTGCGGTATCTTTGGAAGCACCCTTACAGGATGTGAGCAATAATGTCATGCAAATAAGAAGGGCAAGGATAGAAAGCTTTTTCATAGTATTAATACCTCATTTCTGCGCTGCTCTTATTGAAAGAACAAGCCTGACGGCAGCGTCTGTACAGGCCTGAGAAGCGAGGGACTCGCTATAAACAATACAACTTATGATGTAAATGCAATTGGTTTGCATTAAATCATACAACAGAAGGGATCATTTGTCAACTGCTATTGCAACTGATTTGCATTTGCTATTTACAAAAGCAAAAAAGTGGATTAAAATCAATAAATAAAAGAAGGTTTACTTGAGAGAGGCAGTAAGAAAGGAAAGATATGATTCATATTGAACATTTATGGTTCTCCTATACAGGGGTGCCATCCTATATCCTATCAGACATTACGTTAGACATAGCGGACGGAGAATATATTTCGGTGATCGGTGAGAATGGCTGCGGTAAATCTACACTGATGCGAATTCTGCTGGGTTTCTTAAAGCCCACGAAAGGCCAAATTGCCATCGATACGAAATTAATCGGATACGTCCCTCAAAGAAATGATTTCACAAATGCAAATTTTCCGATTACCGTATCTGAGTTAATGAACTCTTACCGCAGGATCCTGAAACTGAAAGACAAAGCAATCATTTCAGATTCCCTGAGGTCTGTGGGAATGGAATCATTTCAGAACTCTTTGATGGGTAACTTATCGGGAGGACAAACGCAGAAGGTGCTGCTTGCAAGAGCGCTGATGGGAAATCCAAGATTACTGATTCTGGATGAACCTTCTACGGGGGTGGACATAGACAGTCAGCAGGAGATCTATAAGACATTAAAGGAAATGAGCCAACATCAGAAGATTACCATAGTAGCGGTGGAACATAATCTGGACGCGGTATTTCTAAATTCTACTAAAATCTTTCATCTGAAGAACGGACATGGTCATCTTTGTACCACGGATAATTATGCCGCGGAATATCTTCACTATAAGAGAAAGGATTAAATTATATGCTGCAATATGCTTTTATACAAAATGCCATTATTGTTTCCCTGATGATCGCCATACTGTGCCCATGCATCGGTGTATATCTGGTTGTCAGAAGGTATTCCATGATCGGAGATACCCTGTCCCACTCTTCACTGGCCGGAATTTCTCTTGGACTGTTATTGAATCAAAATCCAATTCTGGGAGCTTTTATCTTCACTTCTTTATGCGGGGCATTAATTGAATTTCTACGAAAATACTTTAAGAAATATACGGATTTAATATTATCCATCGTTTTGGCGCTGAGTATCGGTATTGCCATATCGGTGATCAGTTCCGGCAAATTGCGGGCGAATGCTGAAGCATATATGTTTGGCAGTATCCTGACGGTAACAAAGACGGATATGCTTACCATCTTCATTCTTTGTATCATATCCATGTTAACGATTATCTTCCTTTACCATAAGCTGCTGTACATCTCCTATGATGAAGAAGCGGCAAAGGTTGCAGGGGTCAAAGTACAGCTGATCAATTATGTTTTTTCCATACTGGTGGCATCCAGCATCGCTGCATCTGTCCGCATCGTTGGCGTCCTGGTGTTAAGCTCAATGATTGCGCTGCCAGTTGCGACGGCAATACAATTGGAGAAGGGCTTTCGCATCACCCTCATTGCATCCATTCTATTCAGTATTATTGATATCATGACGGGTCTGTTCCTCTCTTATTATGTCAATGTGGCGCCGGGAGGATTTACAGCCATTGTGTCGGTTGTTGTGCTGCTGTTGGTAATTGTAATAAAAAGAAGCCATTATTTCATTATGCATAGAGCCGGGAGGGATGTCTGATGCAGGAGCATATTCTTAAGAACAGTGGTTTAAAGATAACGGAGAGCAGAAAATTGGTATTAAAAGCGCTGGAAGAAGGTCATGATCCCATGACGGCAGAAGATATTTATAAACAGGTGCGGCAACAGCATGCCCTTAATTTTTCCACCGTTTACCGGATCCTGTCCGCGCTTACGGAGAAAAATATTACCTTCAAAAGTGTGGGCTCAGATGGATTGTTCTATTATCAATTGAAGGACCATAATCACAGCCATTATCTTGTGTGCTCGGAATGCCATAAAAGAGTTTCCATCGAAGGCTGTCCGCTGCATGAAATCGATGAAAAACTCACCGAGAAAACAGGCTTTAATATTACCGGACATAACCTGGAATTTATCGGAGAATGTCCGGAATGTATCAGGAAGAAAAAGCGATAACATCAGAAAATGGAGGTGGACCGTGATTAAAGTAGACATCATATCCGGTTTTTTGGGAGCAGGAAAGACGACGTTAATTAAAAAACTCTTAGAAGATCAGGCATTTGCAAAAGAGAAAGTGGCTTTAATAGAAAACGAATATGGTGAAATCGGGATTGACGGTACCATTTTAAAGGATTACGGAATTGAGATGAAAGAAATGAATTCCGGGTGTATCTGCTGTACCATTGCAGGGGACTTTCATCAGGCATTGAAGGAAATCATCCGGTTATACCGTCCGGAACGAATTGTGATTGAACCCTCGGGGGTCGGAAAGCTCTCGGATGTGATGAAGGGGTGCGGGAAGTTCATGACAGATGGAGCGATAACCCTGAATATCTGTATGACGGTTATTGATGCATTAAAGTATCAAATGTACCTGAAGAACTTCGCAGAATTTTACAAAGATCAGTTGATCCACGCTAAGACAATCATTCTTAGCAGAACCCAGCGTATGAAACCGGATCAGCTGGAGCATATCTACCGTGAGATCAGGAAATACAATTCTTGCGCTCCGATCATCACAACGGAGTGGGAGCTTATCTCCGGTAAGGATATTCTGGAAGTTGCTGAGAATGCCAGGGAACATAAGCTGGAAGATCAAGTGATGAAAGAACTCTTAACATCAGGAAGCACAGATAAATCAGGAAAAAGGATCATTAACAGAAAGAAGTCGGATGATATTAAAACCCGGTTTCATCCCGGCTGGAACTCCACGGGGCATCATCATGCCGATGAAGTGTTTATGGTGTGGGGCATGGAAACAGCCAAAGTTTTTGACTGCGTGAGACTTAAGGAAATACTGCAATCCCTTGAGAACGTACAAGGAACGATCTTAAGAGCAAAGGGTATTGTGCCCGTTGAAAAAAACGGTTGGATTCAGTTTGATTATGTACCGGGGGAAAGCAGTCTCAGAGAAACAAAACCGGACTATACAGGGAGAATATGCGTAATAGGAGAAGGATTTGATGCGTCGGAGCTTACTGCGTTATTCGGAATATGAGAGGAAATTATGGCTGTATATCTTGATGTAATAACCGGGTTTTTAGAAAGCGGTAAAACCAGTTTTATCAGCGGACTAATTGAACATAATTGTCTGATGGAATATCAAAAGACAGTTTTAGTCGTGTGTGAGGAAGGGATGACAGGGTATGAGGAGGAGCTGTTAAAAAAGCACCGGATCGAGCTGATCCCTGTGGAAGAACAGACGGATATCACAGATGAATTCTTTCAAAAGATTAAGAAAGAATATGAACCGGATTATATCCTCATAGAATATAACGGGACCTGGGAGATTAGCATCCTGCTGAATCTGAAGCTGCCGTTTACTTATCAGTATAGAAATATGATCTTTATCAGTGAAGCAGATAAATATCACTACTATCTTGGAAATATGGCCGCAGTCTTACAGCCTCATATTATAAACAGTGATGTGGTACTGTTTAACCGGCAGGATCGGTTGACGAAAAAAGAACAAAAGGAGCTTGTAACCGGGGTAAGAAGAATTAATCCCAGGACACAGGTGTTCTTTGATAAGGAAGCGGATCGCGGGTATATCATCAGCAGGTATTTTCAACCCCATGAGAAGTATTTTAAAATTGGAAATGGAACAAAGCTTGCCATTATACTTTTAATATGTGCGGTATTCTTACCCAATAACAGCCTGATGCAGGGTCTGTTATTCTTACAGAAGATATCGACGGTATTTATCAGTGTATTAATTGAAGCGATCCCTTTTGTTTTGTTTGGGTCCCTGGTGTCTTCGGTGATACAATTTCTGATCCCGTCAGGATGGATTCTTGATAAATTCTCAAAGAGGAAGATCGGTTCCTTTTTCTTCGCCTCCTTTGCCGGTTTCCTGCTGCCAATTTGTGATTGCGGAACGGTGCCCATTGTATCCGGCCTTCTAAGGAAGAATGCGCCGATTCCCCAGGTAATTACCTTCTGGCTGGCGTCTTCTGCCGTCAATCCTCTGGTACTGCTGTCGGTATACTATGCGTTTCCCGGGCAGCCTGCGCTGGTGATTACCCGTATGGCTGCAGGACTTGTGATTGCTGTTTTTACCGGACTGATCTTTCAGCTTGCAAGGATAGAGACAAAGGATGTGGTGCAGAAGATGAGCCAGACCTATGTCGGCAGCGATCTATTGGACTTAAAATACGAAGGGAAGCCGGGAAAATTAGAAGCAGTAATTAAGGGAGCCAGATACGAATTCTTCCGCGTGATAAAATATTTGATTTTCGGGGCCCTGATCTCGTCGGTTCTGCAAAATGTCATTCCGGCGACCTGGGCAGTTGCACTTGGCAGAAACCTTCCCCTGCAATTAATGGTGATGATTGGTGCAGGCGTGTTTATGTCAACCTGTTCTACCTCGAATGCATTTATCGGAAGAAGTTTTTCAAAGAACGTTACGCTTATGCCGATTATGTCCTATATTGTGCTTGGACCAATGCTGGATATTAAAAATATGCTGATGCTGTCCGGTGTGATAAAGAAGAAGTACCTGGCTCTGATGGGGCTTATTGCGGCGTTGACGGGGTACATTCTGTTTTATCTGCTGGCTTTGTATTTTTAACGTTTGCGTCTGCAAAATCCCCGGCCTAAACGTAGGGGTTATTGAGAGCAGTATGATTGTTGCATAGAATTTGATAGGAATGGAGAATGATTGTGAAGAAAATAAATCTGGAGAAAATATTGCAATCCGTAACACTTGGGGGCGTTATTGTACTGCTTGTCATTGGATTAATCAGCGGGAAGATAAACAAATATGTACATCCCAGATTCAATATTGCCCTATGGAGTTCAGTTGTCGTATTAATCGTATTTATTGGAAGTGTTCTTCTGGAACGAAGAAGATGCAGACATAATATGGACTACAGGCATTATATGATCTATCTGATGCCGATTTTATTGGCTTTGCTGTTTCCGCCCATTGCCGGTAAGACGGATATTGTATTGGCCGGAAGTCTCACAGCGCCGGATGTGAAGTCGGGAATTGATTTATCAGGAGATTCAGGCGCCGGTGTAACAGACATCTATGAAGATTATTCGGATGTTTCCGACTATCTACAGGAGACGCAGGACAGCGGGAAGGCGCCGGACGCCGGACAAAGCAGTCAGGGGGAACAGGGCGCCCAAGCCGGACAGGAGGAGATACTTTCCGACCGGTCTGAGGCTTATCAAAAGATGGAGCAGGACGGATATTATGTGATCGAGGATCCGGTTTTCGGAGATTGGTTTATGGACCTGTATGATCACCTGAATGATTTTGAAGGAGAGAAATATCAGTTTCTGGCTCAGGTATTTCCGATGGAAGGTTTAAAGGAAAATCAGTTTCTGGCAGGAAGGAACTTTATGGTCTGCTGTGCCGCTGATCTGACCGGATATGGTTTTATCTGTAACAGTGAGCAGACAAAGGAGTTAAAAGAAAATGCCTGGGTTACCGTAAAAGCAACCATATCAAAATGCGAATATGAAGGTACGGAGGTACCGATGCTGATTGATACAACGATTGAAAAAGCAAAAGCGCCAAAGGAGGAATATATCTACTATAACAACTATTAAGGAAGATAACTTGGATCATGTTTCAGCCATTTCTGTGCATTCTTTGTAATTGACGATATCCCCACAGCTGATAGAAAAATGAAAGACAATCTAAATGAGGGAGGAATTTTACATCATCTGGAGCGGAAGGATTTGCAAAAGGTTTTTGGCAAGGATTGCAAAGCCTTGGTCATTAGGATGTAAAATTCTGTCTGAATAATATCTGGAATCATGAGGAACCAGCCTTAATCCATCAATCACGGTAATGTTGGAATAAGGACTGGTTTCTTCCATGATTAAATGCGCCACATCTTCAAATTTACCGCATGGTTTTGAAATATTCATGTCTTTACGCCAAAGAGGTGTGATAACATAGATGGGTATGTCTGAATATAGTGTATGAAGCTTTGCATAATAAGCCCTGATATTATTTCTTAAAGTATCGTATTCACGGAATTGTGACCAATCGTTTGTATCATAAGCTACTGTTATCAATTTTGGCTTTGGTAAGGCTTCTAGACCGTTTAAACTTGCTTTGTCATAGATATAGCCGGATACCCCCAGATTAAGAGCATCAACATGGAGAGCTTCCCCCAGTCGGGCAACATAACTGAGAGAAGGCTTTCCGGAAAAGCAGCCCTGTGTAATGGAATCTCCCATGCAAAAGATGAGTTCTTTGTTGGTATTGTCTGCGATGATCTTACCATTTGAGAGAAAATCCTTTATTCTTTGAAGATAAGGAAGATACACCTTAACCTGAACAGGCTCCTTGGTGGCATTCCCAAGGGGTATTTTAATTATTCCGTTTTTGGGTTTTACAGAAGAAATCAGCTTGCCGTTTACTATAATATCAAAGTAATCCGCCATGGTATCACCGATATTAGAGTTACTTTTGCGTACCTTTCCTATGAAGTTTAGAATCAGAATGAGGATACTCTTTAAAACACCTAATTCTTTCATCATAGATTTCAACAACGAATTTTTTTGACATTGAAAACTAAACTCAGTTCCGGTTGTTGTAAAGGAGAGATATGTACCAGCGGATGTTTGGGCCATAAGACGGAATACAAAATGATTGCTGTATAACGAAATCTGTTCCGGTGTAAAGCGGTGAAAGCGTGTGAATCCTTTGGTATCAACCTCGGCGCTGACATAGTTATGAGCAAGATCAATGAGTAGCAACATAGTTTCTTTTACTTTCTATCAATAATTTATAAGATGCAAGATTTGTTTTAGTTAAAGTCGTAGTTTACCTATAAAGAAACGTTTCGGCTAAAGTGGTTGAAAGTTAAAATCAGTCTTTATTGCTTTCGTATTCTTGTATTATAAATCGATATACATAAAATATAGCAGTTGATTATAAAATGTCAATTTAAATTATACATAATTAATCAATTTGATTAAAATCAAGTAAAAATTAAAAAATACATATAGTTTTACTTAAATAGTAAGTAAAGCTATATGTAAAATTTACTAAATATAAAACATAAACATCTAGATGCTGCTTCGCCAGACAATATTTGCCTTGATTTTGAAGGGCGCCGGAGGTGCTTCTCCTTCCATCATTTCCAAAAGGTATTTGGCTGCCAGGAAACCGCTTTCGTAACGGGGGATGCTCACAGTAGTCAGTCCTGCAAGTTTTGAGGTATCAGCATTATCAAAACCTGAGATGGCAATATCAGCAGGGATTTGCAAACCACTCTCCTGAAGGGCATGCATGGCACCAACTGCCATATTATCGTTGGCACATACAACAGCCTCGGGTAAGGATTCACTCAGCATGATTATTTTCGCTGCCTGATAACCACTTTTTTCTCTGAAGTCACCGTGATAATAATTCTTACTGTCAAATTCAATTCCATTTTTCTTAAGTGTATCCAGAAAGGCCTGATAGCGTTCCTGATTATCAAGCGTATCTGAAATTCCTCCAATAAAACTAAAGCGACGGACACCTTTATCAATTATTTTCTGTACAAGCTGACACATAATGGGATAGTTATCGACAATAACACTTCTGATGTAAGGGTGGTCAACCATTCTATCCATGACCACAATCGGAAAATTTTCTTCCGCTGAAGAAATAAGATCGTCATTGGCCATTTTGCTGTCTAAACTTATTGCTCCGTGAGCAAAACTGCTTTTCATAAAATTCTTACTGGATGTATTTGTACATATAATCAGGTCATAACCATTCTGAGTAAGATGATCACTTATTCCTTGAATTATTTTTAAATAAAAGCTTCGGTCAAAATCGCTGAAATTAAATACTACGGTATTTGACCGGCCGGTTTTGAGACTTTTACCAATGATATTAGGACTGTATCCTTGTTCCTTACAGATTTTTAGGATTCGATCCCTGGTTGATTTCCCGACATTTTTCTGACCGTTCAATGCGTTAGATACAGTTGAAGGAGATACCCCTGCCAACTCGGCAATTTCTTTGATCCTTGTAACAGACATTGTAACACCTCTTCCATAAGTTTAAGAAGATTATATCAGAAGGAAGCGGATTTGTAAATTTTACTTATCAAATTATGTAAAAATGTTGAGCTGATGTCTTTTGATTACTGGCATTTTGACAAAGATGAACGGAAACATGGTGTGATAAACGGTATTTAGATAATTTAAATTCTTGGTATATGAACAATGATTGTAAAATTTACTAAAATGTTTAATGGAAATTTACTAAAATAATACAAATATATAAGAAAAAATGAGCTAAAAATGAATTATATGCATAATAAAGGAGTTAATTATAAACTTTTGTTGACATTATGTATATGCGTTGCTATCATAAAAGATATAACGATTTACATAAATATTTTCGTACCATATGAAAGGATTAATAATGATTTATAATGGAGCTATTTTAAATGAAAACACTAATCCCCCGGCTATGCTGGGGAGAATGGAATAAGCAGTAGCCCAGAGGACAATAGAAAAGCCTCCTATGTTATAATGATAATGGTGTCGCAAGCCAAAATCAAAATACGTAGGAGGCATCCAATGGACAGTAAAAGTTTATCACATTGTAGGTGGAAATGCCAGTACCATATAGTGTTCATACCCAAGTACAGGCAGAAAGTATTATATGGTCAGGTAAAAGCAGATGTAAAAGAAATCTTAAAGAAATTGTGTGAATATAAGAAAGTAGAAATAGTAGAGGTTGCAGTTTGTAAAGACCATGTACATCTGTGTATTAGTATTCCGCCGAAGTATAGTGTGTCGCAAATAGTGGGTTATCTGAAAGGCAAGTCAGCATTAATGGTGTATGATAAGTACCCTGAAAAACTGAACAAATGGAATAAGTCATTTTGGGCAAGAGGGTATTATGTATCGACTGTCGGAAACATCACTGAAGAGGCGATAAAGAAGTATATACAAGAACAACAGGAAGAGTCAAAAGCAGAAGAATTAAGAAGAGAATAGGAGCCTCTTTCAGAGGCAGATGGTAACAATGCTTGCGACACCACCTTTTAGGTGGGCATGCAACCAGCCCTTATAGGGCTAATAACCAACCACCACTTGAAGTGGTGGTTGGTGACTTAAAAAGGAAAGTGAGGAGAAGAAAATGAACTCAAAACAAGTGTCTTGGTCTGAACGGATTAGTTATGGATTAACGGATGGTGGATTTAATCTGTTATTTAATATGGTCAGTACATATTTAATGTACTTTTATACAGATATATTCAGAATTCCGATTGCGGCAATAGCGCCATTGTTCCTGATCGGACGTATTCTTGATGGTATAACTGATCCAATCGAAGGTATCCTGATTGACCGGACCAACACCCGATGGGGGAAATGCCGTCCCTTTTGGCTGTGGTTTTCCATACCGTATGCTGCCTTTGGTATTTCGACCTTTTTGGCACCGGAACTGGGCGCTGTAGGAAAAATTATATATGTATATGTTACATATATCTGTTTTAATTTATTTGTTTCTCTGGTCAGTCTTCCCTCCCAGGCGATGCTGCCCAGCATTACCGGTAATTCTCAGGAGCGGACCGTAATTAATGCTGTACGTACAATCGCCGGTACGCTGGGGAGCATTGTTGTTGCTTCTGCGACCTGGCCTCTTGTCAATGCCTTGGGAAGAGGGAATAACCGGAAAGGTTTTTTCCTGGCAGCGGTTATATATGGAGTTGTAGGTGCCGCACTGTTGATCAACGGATGGGCGAATACAAGAGAAAGGATAAAAGCAGATGAAGGAAGACCGATCCCGGTCAAACAGGGATTAAAATCCGTGCTCAATTTACCCTGGCTGTTATTGCTGATAACAGCGGTAGTGATTAATATTTGCATGGCGATAAGAAGTACTTCGACATTGTACTATTTACAATATTATCTTGGCAGACCTGACCTTTTATCGACCCTGCTGACTGTACCTGCGATATTTGGCATTTTAATGATCATAGCAGCGCCTGCATTATCAAAAAGGTTCGGAAAACGAAATTCGTCTTTGCTAGGAACGGCAGTTTCTGTTCTGGGTTCGATTATTGTCATAATTGCAGATAAAAGTATTTCCTTACTGATAATAGGTACGATTTTGACTTATATGGGACTGTGCATACCGGCTGGATTGATGGGGGCAATGTTTGCCGATACGGTTGATTATACGGAATGGAAATCAGGAGTAAGAGCGACCGGGATTATATATTCTGCCTGCAGTATGGGCGTAAAAGCCGGTCAGGGGATAGGAGGTGCCCTCGGTGCTATTGTGCTAACATTAGGGAAATATGCGCCTGATGTAGAACAACAGCCGAGTGCTCTGGCTGCGATAAGGTTTAATTATGCCTGGGTTGGCGTTATTGCATGTGTGTTAATGTTCGTGATGTTGTTTTTCTATAATGTGGACAAAATGTATCCACAAATCTCATCTGATTTGGAAAAGAAAAGACAGGCCAAGGGATAGAGGCCGGGACGGAGGCGATTGAATGAAATATTTTCCTGATTACAAAATCACGCAAATTGATGAAACAACATGGCATATCAGTGATCAGATCAATGCATATATCTATGTGCTGAAAGGAACAGAAAGGACACTGGTATTTGATACGGGGATAGGAGCTTTTAAACTTCGTCCCCTTGTGGAACAGCTGTCTAATAAACCGATTATGGTTGTTAATTCTCATAGTCATCCGGATCATACGGGGGCTAATTATGAATTTAATGAAGTGTATATCTCGGAAAAGGATTCTGAAACCCTGGTAAACAATCTTGCAATGGCGGCACCCTCGGAATTGATTCTGTATCTGTCGAGGATGGTATACGGACCGGAAACACCGGAAGAGGACTATGTAAAAGGATTGGCGGATAAAAAGGAACGGCAAAAAAGACCGCCTGTTCATACACTGAAAGATGGGGATATGATTGAGCTGGGAAGCCGCAATCTAATGGTATATGATGTTCCGGGTCACACACCCGGGAGTATATTCTTGCTGGAAGAAGGAAGAAAAAGAATCTATACAGGGGATTCGTGTTGCTCAACCTATGGAGTACTGCTGCACTTTCCCGGAGCCTGTCCGGTGGAAGAATATTACGATGCTCTGGCAAAGATTTGGGAAGAAAGAAATAAATTCGAGGAACTTTATCCCGGACATCATCAATTTCCGCTGGATAAGTATTACCTTGAGGAATTCATGGAATGTTGCCGGGGTATTATGAATGGAAGGATTACTCCGGTGGCAGATAAAGATCAAAATAATGCATTGAAAGCAGTATATAAGAGAGCGATTATCATTTATTCACCGGAAAATATTTTTAAAAACAATCAGCAGGGTCGATGATTTATATACTGGTATGCTCGTTCTTATGAATTGGTATACTGTGCATTTTTAACATACGAAGCGGGGTGCTGGTTTCTAAAAAGAAAGAATGATTTGGGGCGGCTTTGGAAAAGTCTGCCCCTGTTTTGTAATATTATTCGGTTTTATGGAAACGACGTTTAAGAAATATTGACAGGAACTTTGCCTGAGAGACAATCCGAGAAACAGAGATTGCAGATAGGAGGAACCATGATAGGGATTAAGGATATTGCAAAACTTGCGGGAGTATCACCATCCACCGTCTCGAATGCATTAAATGGTAAAACAAATATTGGAGAGGAGACGAAAAAAAAGGTCCTCGAAATATGTACTTCTCATAATTATTATCCGAATATGCTGGGGAAGAGCTTGAGAAATCTGGAGCTTAATAATATTCTGCTTTTTAATTTCAGTGATTTTGACCGTGGTTTTTATCTTAAGATCATTAAGGGCATCAATGATTATGCCCAGGCACAGGGCTATGATCTGATCATAAGTACAAGTAAGTCTTGTGAACGGTTTATGAATCCCGGCTATACAAGCGGTTGTATTATGTTGGACCGGAGGATGCAGAATGAAACGCTGTTAAGAAAGGCGAGCGGGAATTATCCGTTTATTGCCCTGGACAGAAAGCTGAATTCCCCGTATATAAAGAGCATACTGGTTAATAATTATGATTCGATGTATCAAATGGTTGAAGAACTGGTAAACCGGGGATACAAAAAGTTTGCCTTTCTTGGCGGAGTGGAAAGTACGGAGGATAACCTGGAAAGATATCAGGCATTGAAAGATGCCCTTGAAAATCATGGAATACAATTTCTGCAGAAGAATTATATATCCGGCGATTACAATGAAAAAAGCGGAGCAAGAGCGGCAAAAATCCTGATGCTCACCGGACAGCTGCCGGATGCCCTCATATGTGCGAATGACAGTATGGCCATAGGTGCGATGAAGGTATTTAAGGAAAATGGGATTCGAGTTCCGGAGGATGTAGCGGTTACCGGGTTTGATGATATTGATGTTGCCGGCTCCATGGGGCTGACAACAATATCTGTTCCCAATTATGAGAGGGGTTATCTGGCAGCCCAGTACCTGATAGAAAGCATGAGGGGGCAGGGAAAATATGAAACTTTTCAAGTACCTTCCAAAGTAATTTGGCGTAGCTCGGTGAAAAAGAGAAAGACGAATAAATAGGTATGTAAACAGTTTACTAAAATTTTTACAAGATATTATACATTGTATTGGATTACGGCTTCTGCAGCTTACAATATTTCATGTATAATTGTGCATTATATATAAAATATTATAAGATAATTGACTAAAACATATATAAATGCTAAGATACACTTGTATAAAACGTTTTATCAAATGATAATAATAGTAAAGGAGAAGTTTTATGAGGGTAAAAAGAAATCTATGTTTGGTCTTGGTATTAATGTTATTCTCAACGCTGCTGGCCGGGTGCGGTACGAAAACAGATGAGAAAGAAGATGCAAATAAAACAGTTGAGAATAATACAAAAGATGCAGCAAATAAGGAAGATAAAGATGTTGTACTAAAGATATACGGTTTTACACCGGGATATTCCGATGTATTACCTGCAATGACTGAGGATTATAAAAATGAAACCGGAGTTACGGTTGATGTTGAGGTAGGCGGAGAAGATTATTATACCGTATTAAAAACAAGATTTGCAGGAGGAGAAGCACCTGATTTATTTGATCTGGAGGGATCCTATTTTGCTTCTTGGGCTGATCGCTGTGCTGACCTTTCAAAATGTGAATTTGTTAATCATGCCTTTGAGGGTGTGCTGGATATCGCAAATATAAATAATGAAATATTAGGTTTCCCATATGCATTTGAAGGGAGCGGCTTTGTCTATAACAAGGACATGTTTAAAAGTGCAGGCGTAGAAGTGCCGACTACTTTGACTGAGTTAAAGCAGGTTTGTGAGAAGTTAAAGGCTGCAGGCTATCAGGCATTTGGTGAGGCCTGGGCTGATTGGGGCTATTTAATGCATATTTATGGCGTGCCGTTTGCTTATGAAGGTGACTCCAGAGATCTGGAGGATAAATTAGGCAGCGGTGAACTGAAGCTGAAAGACTTGAAATACATAAATAATTTCTTTGATTTATTCGATTTGACATTAAATTACGGACTTGGGGCAGAATCCATCGGGTATAATGCAAGTACTCAGGTACCCGATTTTGCAGCAGGCAAGATGGCAATGATCAAACAGGGAACCTGGGTAGATATGTATGTTAAAACAGCGAATCCAAACATGAACATGGGCCTGATGGCGGTACCGCTGAATGACAATCCGGAAGATACAAAGCTTATGACTTCGGCATCAAGATTTTTAGCAGTGAATAAAGAGTCTGCAAATTATGAAGAAGCCTGCAAGTTCCTGGACTGGTTCTGTAAGAACATCCAGAAATACATTGTTGAACCAATGGGAGTAATGGCACCGTATGATACCGTCGATCAAAAGAACTTGACAACACTGAATTCGGATATGTTTTCTTATGTTGAGAAAAATATGACCTATCCATCCTTTGGAACCGATTATTGGCCGGCAGGCTATAACATTGACGTAGCCACTCCGCTTCAGGCATATGCAGCAGGTTCTATGTCAAAAGAAGATACGATCAATGAACTTCAGACCTTGTATGATAATCGTGTAAAGTCAAATGAATAAGTAAATAGATAAGGCTGTTGTAAAATGGTTGTCGATTGTTATTTTGCAATGGCCTTATCTTGAAGAGAGGGAATCCGATGAAAAATAAAAAAATAAAACAGGGGCTGGTTTATTTTACGTTTACAGGTCCGGCCATGATTCTTTACTGCCTGTTTATCTTATGGCCAATGGGATTGGCAATTTATTATTCGTTCCATGACTGGAACGGAATAAGCACCGTTTATCATTTTATTGGTCTGAAAAATTATACGGATGTATTTAAAGAAAAAGCGTTTATCAATTCCATTTTCTTTACCCTGAGTTATATGGTGATTATGGCAATTTTACTAAATCTCATAGGACTATTGACGGCCTTGGGATTAAATTCGAAAATAAAGTTCAGAAGTCTGATCAGAACGGTTTACTTTGTGCCAATTGTAATCAGTGCTGTCGTTGTGGGATATATGTGGAATATTATTGTTTCAAAAATGTTTCCGTTTATTGGAAATTCATTGGGGATCGATATACTCGCCAGGAACTGGGTTGCGTACCCGGGTACGGCTTTTGCTGCACTTATTATCGCCTCTGTCTGGCAATCCTTTGGTTATTATATGATTATATATTTAACAGGACTCCAATCCGTTCCGAAAGAACTTCTGGAGGCAGCACAGATCGATGGGACCACGAAATTTAAAAGATTTCTTCATGTTACGATTCCGATGATCCGACCGACCTTTACCGTATGTGTTTTCCTCAGTATAGTCGGAGGTTTAAAAGCCTTCGATATGATATATTCTCTGACATCAGGAGGTCCCTTTGGTTCAACAAATACCATATCATTTCAAATTTATACGGATGCGTTTAAACGTGACATGTTATCCTATGCATCTGCGAAGGCAATTATTTTCTGTATTATGATAATTATTGTTTCGTTTCTACAGGTGGCATCTATGAGACGAAAGGAGACCGAGGCATAATGAATAAGAAATTAGGAACGCTGTTGCTTCAAGTGTTTATGATAGCACTCGGACTGGTAGTAATGTTTCCGTTGTATTTTGTAATAATTAACTCTGTAAAAAGTTTACAGGAGGTAACGGTAAACATGCTGGCTTTGCCGGAGAAGTTTCATTGGGAGAATTTCTCAGAAGCAATCAAGAGAATGAATTTTATTGTATCGATGAAGAATACCATATTTATTACCGCCTTTAGTTTGATTGGGGTATTGCTGTTCAGCAGTATGACGGCTTATCAGGTCGTACGGAAAAAATGTCTGACCAGTAAACTGATTTTCGTGGGTTTGCTGTTGTCCATGGCAATTCCTTTTCAGGTATTAATGGTACCGATTGTTATCGTTGCCAATAACCTAAAGCTGGTGAATTCTCAAATTGGTCTGATCATAATGTATTGGGGCTTTTTACTGCCACTGGGAATATTCTTATATCAGGGTTTTATAAAGAGTATACCGCTGGAAATTGAAGAAGCTGCTTATACGGATGGCTGCAACCAGTATCAGGTATTTTTCCGAATTGTTTTCCCGATTATGAAACCAATGACGGTTACGGTGGCGGTACTGAATTTGCTTGGAGTTTATAATGATTTTACACTACCCCTCATTATGCTCTCTGACAAGAACAAGAAAACCATTCCTCTTTCTTTAAGTAATTTCTTTGGAAGTACGATAAATGAATGGCAATTAATCATGTCAGCTATTTTGATCACAGTTTTACCAATGCTCATCATATATATAATTCTGCAAAAGCAGATTATGTCAGGTTATACGGAAGGTGCAATTAAGGGTTAATCATTAAAGGTTTATTGCATTTCAATGCAGGCGCCGGAATTCACGGTGTTTCGTTAGGAAGGAGGATTATTATGTCATTAAAAGATTTGGATGAAAAGTGGATCGATCTATCTTATAAGATGCCAAGAACCAAGGCTGAGTGGATCAGCAGAAAATGGCTGGATGTTGCTTATGATAAAGATCATGAGCTTCAAAAGCTGGATATTTATCTGCCGGAAGAAGGGCAGGGCCCATTTCCGGTAATTGTCAATGTACACGGAGGAGGATTTTATCAATGCGATAAGGGGGACTTTCACCTGTATCCAACCTTATATGCATTAAAAAGGAATTTTGCCATTGTTGCTGTTAACTACCGTATGTCTCCCGAAATAAAATATCCGACTCATTTAAGAGATTTAGAATGTGCATTGCAATGGCTTTCAAAGAATGGCAGCAGTTATCATCTTGATACGAATAATGTGTTCTTATGGGGAACTTCTGCCGGGGGTAATCTGGTCTTGCAGGCTGCCTGCCATAAAGGATTGGAGGCTATGAAAGGGAATAGATTCCCCTATGGTCTGCAGATCCGGGCAACAGCAGCTTTCTGCCCTGCCATTGATATCAGGAGGATGCATGGAGAGGGAAATATACTCTGGAGATTATTGGCTAGACTGATGATTAAAGTCATGATAAAAAGAATGTTCGGTAAGGTCTGGCCTAAGAAGGAAGTATTGGATAACAGCAATCCCATGACATTTATGAAAAATGGATTAACACCCATTTATCTTATGCATGGAGATAAAGATCCTATTGTTCCGATTGAGCATTCCGATGAATTTGCGAAAAAAGCCGCATTTATACTCAAGAAAGAAGATCTTGAATATAAGGTGTTAAAAGGGGTAGCACATGCAGGCGCCGGACCGGAATTCTTTATGGAAAGTAATGTAATGCCTGTATTAGATTTTTTTGAAAGAAGGTGCAGTAATGTCAATTGAGTTATTAACAAGAGCAGATGATTTCGGTTCAAGTCATGCTGCAAACCGTGCAATATTTGAAGGGATACAACAGAGTAAATATATTAAGAATGTATCGGTAATGGCTCCGGCTCCGATGATAGAAGAGGCCGCCGAGCTGGCGGCAAAATGTGATGGAATTTGTTTCGGAATGCATGCCACCATTAATGCAGAGTGGGATTTGATGAAATGGATGCCCATATTGCCGGCAGAGGAAGTTCCTCATCTGGTTGATTCTATGGGTGCTTTTATAGCAGATCCGGCAGAGTTTGCAGTAAACGGTGCAGACTCACAGGAAGTGATAAAGGAATATGATGCCCAACTGGAAACATTATTTAAGTTGGGATTTGATATTACCTATGCAGACACGCATATGTTCCCGCTGAAGTATATCAGCGGATTGAGAGAGGCCTTTGATGATTGGACCGCTAAAAAAGGATTAATCAATCAAATCTATTATTACAGGATGCCAATGGAACAGTATGAGCCCAAAAAGGGAACTACCCTTGAGGAGACCGCGAATTATTACAGGAAATGGATATCGTATTTAAAAGAGGGGCTTTATTTTTCTGTTATGCATCCCGCAAAAAACAGCCGTGAAATGCTGTTGTGCAGAAATAAGTATGCCGGCGAGAAAGAAGTTGCATTTGTTAGAGATATGGAATATCAGATGCTGGTGAAAAGAATCGCAGAACGCATTTGCACAGAACATAATATTACTACCCTAAGATATGATGAGGCAAAACCGCAAGAGGACGTATACCGTTTTATGGTGGAGGTATTTTAATGGGCAGCAGTACCAATCATTCGGTTAATCAGTTAGATGCACATACATGGAGAATTGAAGAAGGAATCGGAGCCGGCAGGGTCTATATGTACTTACTGGAAGGAGAACGGGAAGCGTTATTAATAGATACAGGACTAGGGTATAAGAGGCTGGAAAAGGTGGTAAGAAGACTTACCTCTTTGCCTGTCAAGGTAGTCAATACCCATGGACATCTGGATCATATCAGCAGGAATGCGTATTTTAATAAGGTCTTTCTGCATCATCTTGAGAAGGAAGTAGAAAAGGAATCCAGTGACACAGTGATACGCAGCCAATTTATAAGCGGAATCTTAAAAGAAGTGGGGGTTGCTGACTGGTTTATTAATTCACCCATAGTTCGACTGCTTATCAGAAGACTTGCCAAAATAAAACAGGGAACCTCCTATCAATATATGGAGGAAGGGTATCTGTTTTCTTTGGGAAACCGCAATGTGGAGGTAATATTAACCCCCGGACATACCCCGGGATCCATATGCCTGCTTGATATAGAACGCAGATGGCTTTATACCGGTGATACGGCCTGCGCCAAGGGCGTTTTACTTTCACTGAAATTTTCGCTGACCGTAGAAGAATATAGAATGACCATAGAGAAGATGAAGGCGTTCGGCTCCAGATACGATATCATGCTGCCCGCGCATCATGACAGATTGTTAAGTAAGGATATTCTAGAGGAGTATCTGGAATGTATCGATTTGATATACCAGGGCTGTGCCGAAGAGGTTCTTGAGGTCAGTGCGGCCGGGACGGCTTATAGGGCAGTTTATAAGCGTATTAGCGTTGCTTTTGATAAAAACAGAATATATAAAACTGGTCACAACTTCTAAATAAGCATGTGATATCGATGAATGGGGAAGTAAAAAGGAAGGAGTGTATCGATGTGTTTTATCTGAGAATGCATCATACAAATTAATTATGCAGGGCACAAAAAAATATTCAAAACATGATTTTTCTTTAAATCAGAATGATCTTTTAACAGATGAAACCTTGTTTCACAATTCAAACGGATATATTGGCATTCGTGGGTGCTTTGAAGAAGGTTACCCGGAAGATATGGTATCAATCCGGGGTGAATATATCAATGCCTTTTATGATTATACAGAAATGAAACAGGCAGAAAAACTGTTTGGACTTGTTGAGGGCAAGCAGACGATCATAAATGTTGCAGACACACAAGATATCAAAGTACTGCTTGATGGGGAAGCATTCAGCATGTTTAGCGGCAGAGTCATTAGCAGCGAGAGAACCCTTGATATGGAAGAGGGAGTAACGATCAGGAAGATTGAGTGGGAATCACCTAAGGGCAGGCGTACCAGGATAGAGATTAAGAGGATGACATCTTTTGTGCGCCTGCCCCTGTTTTTTATTGAATATTCAATGATACCGTTAAATTACAGCGGAAGGATACAATTTCTTACTTCGCATAATGGAATGGTAGTAAATTACTGCGATACCAATGATCCAAGAGTTGCTGATGAGAGCTCCCAATATTTGAATATAAAGGATATTTCAATTGATAATGAAACCTCATATATTACTTCGGAAACCGGAAAATCCAGACTTTCCTTATGTACGGCTGTTTCACATACTACAAATATTAAAGATTCAGTAAAAGAATACATAGTATCCGAAGGGTGCGTTAAGGGGTGTATCCGTGGGACGGTAAATGAAGGGGAAAAATATACCTTATATCAATATACCTGTTTTGGTGACAGCATAAGACATCCTGACTTTATGGAATTTTGCAGTCAACAGATGAAGGATATCAGAAAGCTAACGGCAGAGATTTTATATATGGAGCAAACAGAATATCTGAGGAATTTCTGGGAAAACAGCAGCATTGATATTAAAGGGGATGATGAGCTGGATATTGCGGCTACTTATAATATCTATCAGCTGCTTCAGTCTATCGGTAAGGATGAATTCAGTAACATATCAGCCAAAGGATTAAGCGGGGAAGGATATGAGGGACATTTTTTCTGGGATACGGAAATGTATATATTGCCCTGTATGATTTTAACCAATCCGGAATTGGCCAGGGAAAGTCTTGCCTATCGATATAAGATTTTGCCTCATGCAAGGAGTAATGCAAGGTTATTGGGACATGAAAAGGGTGCATTATATCCGTGGAGAACAATTAACGGTGAGGAGTGCTCCGGTTATTTTCCTTCGGGGACAGCCCAGTATCATATCAGCGGGGATATTGCTTATGCCGTAGTCCAATATTATCTGGCCACAAAAGATATGGCCTTTATGAATCAAATGGGTGCGGAATTGATCATTGAAACCGCGAGACTATGGTTGGACACAGGCTTATTTGTAAACGGAAAATTCGAAATTCACGAAGTGACTGGTCCCGATGAATACACATGTCTGGTGAATAACAACTACTATACGAACGCACTGGCAAAATTTAATATGGAATGGGCTATAAAAGTAATTGACTTGCTGGAAGATGATTCCTGTAACACACTGGTGAAAAGACTTGGGCTCACCAAAGAGGAACTTTGGGAGTTGGATCATGCGGCGGCGAATATGTATTTGCCATACAATGAGGAGCTGGGAATTAATCCACAGGATGATTCTTTCTTACATAAAAAAAGATGGGACATTGGGAAGACCCCCAAGGAGGACTTCCCGTTATTATTACACTATCATCCGTTGACGCTGTACAGACACCAGGTTTGTAAGCAGGCTGACACTGTATTATCCCACTTTATTTTAGAGGATTTTCAAAGTGAAGAAACAATCCGCAGGTCCTTTGATTATTATGAGAAGGTTACAACCCATGATTCCTCATTATCTACCTGTATTTTCAGTATTGTTGCATCAAAGCTGGGCCTGGTTGATAAAGCCTATGATTATTTTGGTGATTCTGCCAAGCTGGATTTATTCAACACCCATAAGAATACCAAGGATGGTATTCATACAGCCAATATGGGCGGTACCTATATGGCAATTGTCTATGGGTTTGCGGGACTTCGGATTAAGGAGAGCGGTATTTATTTTGCGCCGATGCTTCCGAAAAGCTGGGATGAATATTGTTTTAAGATTAATTATGAAGACAGCAGGATAAAGATTGAAGTGAAGACAGCAGAGATGGTATTTACGCTGTTGAACGGGACGGCAAAGCAACTTCATATATTTGGAACTGTTTATGACTTGAAGGATAAAATTGTTGTAAAGAAAGGGTGACTTATAATGAAGTATCAGGCTGTGATTTTTGATCTTGACGGAGTGATTTGTCATACGGATCAATATCATTATATGGCCTGGAAGCAGGTGGCGGATCGAATGGGGGTTACCTTTGACGAAACCATAAATAACAGGTTAAGAGGGGTAAGCCGTATGGAAAGCCTTGAGATTATCCTGGAAAGTTTTGAGGGCGCGCCTTTATGCCGGCAGGAGAAAGAGCAGTTGGCGAAGGAGAAAAATCAGATTTATCAGGAACTGTTAAAGCAGATGTCCTGTAAGGATTTGAGTCCGAAGGTAAAAGAGACGCTGGAACAACTAAAGCATAATAAACTGCTGCTGGCCATAGGCTCATCCAGCAGGAATGCCGGATTTATATTGCACCGGATTGGGCTGGAAGGTTTCTTTGATGCTGTGTCTGATGGAAATAACATAACAAAATCAAAGCCCGATCCTCAGGTGTTTCTAATGGCGGCATCCTATCTTCATGTCAGGCCGGAAGATTGTCTTGTGGTGGAGGATGCCAGGGCGGGAATTGATGCCGCACGTGCAGCAGGGATGGATAGTGCCGCCATAGGAGATGCATTTTCTTATCCTCCGGCAGATTATCATTTGACATGTTTTGAGGAACTAATTCAGGTTTGCACAACAGACAAATGAAGAGAGTGATCATTGTAAGGTATGCTGTATTTTGGTAAAAACGGGTTGCAATCTGGTGTTTATCATAGTAGTATAGTTGCATTAGTATTCAATAAATGCAACTATAATTTCTGCTTCTACTTTTGCTTATAAAGCACATAGATGATGATGGACTACTGGATTTTTACTTGAAAGGAAACAGCAGATTGCATAAGATAAAACTGGATTATGTCAATAAAATAATTACCACCGATCTATCAGGTAAACTTGATGCTGATGATTTGATATTATATTATCATGACCTCTGGAATTTATTTCATCGTTTTCATCCAAAGGAATGTGCATTCATCGGAACAATTAGTAAATTAGATCCTTTATCACAGGAAAGTGCGGGACACTTTAAACAAATCATTGAATTATGCCTGGCCAGGGCTAAAAAAATAGCCATTGTACATGGCAACAGAACTGTTACCAGAATGCAAATGCAACGTTTGGAGGAGGAGGTAAGAAAAGAGTTCTTCTCTGAGATACAAATCATGCGATTTGTTAATCATCACAGCGCCATAAAATATATTCTAAAATAATAATAAAATTTAGCCAAAATCGTCTATGTGCTTTATATCATCCTATGCTATTACTGACTTCTTCAATCATAAGTACAACATAGATCAGAGAATTATTTTTCATGATAATTCATGGAAAATCCTCCGGACGGAGCATCTCCTGTATCCATCTCTTCTTTCCCTTTTGCCTGACTCAGCTTTTTCACAATTCCATAAGGCTTTTTCAGGGAAAGTGCTTCTCCGCTTCCGGATATGACCCAGAGCACCTGATACCCCCTGGGGATCTGGGTTAAATGATTTTCCCCTTTTCCATCAGTAAAATATACCAATAAATTAATTTTCTTCTGATTGGCGTATTCAAAAACCGGACTAAACCGGGTACCTCCCCGACTGCTGATCCTTTCTTTAATATCTTTCCCGGAGTTCACTTTGTACGCCCGCCGGATCTCATCATCGCATTCGACAAGGGTGACTTCATGATGATAGTTTTTCACGATACTCAGAACTTCAACCATGGCCTGGAGAAACTCCTCATTGCTGATGCTTGCACTGATGTCAATTCCGATTACGATCTTTGCTTTGTGACTGTTTAGTTCTCCTCTTAGATCCAGCCGGTCAGGCTGTCTTCTGTTTCTTCTTGTGATGGTCTTCTTCTTGTTACTCTCAACCGTCCCCATCAGTCGGTTAAGATAAAGATTCCAGGGCAATTCGCCCCGGCTGTTTCTAAGAGCTGATATTAAGCTTTGAACGTGGGTGGGCAGTTCTCCTTTTTCTGAGACCTGAATCACCTTTTCCGTAAAGTCCTTCAGTGTCTTTTCGTCTGTTTCCACGGATTCATCCCAGATATCGTGAGTTTTTCCCGCCTGATATTGTGTTTCAATCCCATCATTCTGATTGCTGTCATCTTCCGGCGCATCCTTCTCCTGCTCCAATAAATCGATGGCAGTCTGAAGATGATCGGCATAATATTCAAAAGATGCATAATGCTTTAACTCCAGCCCGTATTTTGCGTTCACCCGTTCCAGGGTTGTGGCATAAGGAGGAAGATTGGTCAGATAGAAATTGACGACGATATCCATGGCCATATTAATAGCCAGGGTACTGTAACGCCCATTTAATTCCCTTGCTCTAACCAGATGAAGAGATAATATATGAAGGATTTCATGCTTTATGGTGCTTTCCATTTGTTTCAGGCTTAAATTAAGAAATAGAACAGGGTTAAAATAGATGACATAGTTGGCCCCCCGGAAATTAATTGCAGTGGGACTGCTGATATCATATCTTAGTTCCCGGTTCATCTGAAAGAGAAAATAACCATAGAAATTATCCTTATCCTCCATCAAGCTTAGGTTAACCTTGTCAACCAACGATAAAAAATCCTTTTGATAAGAGGGCGGAAAGGATATTGTTAATTTCTCATATTTATGATGGGTATTACGGAAATTATCAATCAGGTCATAGGCACTTGCCAGCAGCTTCTTCACCTGGTGTTTAAAATCATCTTCCATAGGAGCTCCTTTCCGATGCGTCCTGTGAAATCAGGACGACAGTGAAATTATTCATAGATTCTTTCCCGGGTTATCTTTCCCTGACAGAGGCAATTGCGTTAAAATATAAATCCACAAAGGATTCTTTTTCAATGGCAAGGTGGTATAGCTGCGGATAACTTATTTTGATCTCCTTCATAATTCCAACTCTTAGGTCGACAGGAAAATTCTCAAGAAATACAATGACACGGTCAATATAATAATCGGTCTCAATATCATGCCGGATCACTTGGGTTAATCTCTTTAATATATTTCGTGTGGCCAGAAAAAGCCTGGTATGGCTTTCGCTTCGGATGCTCTGAACTATTGTTTCTGAAAGTATGTTGCCGGTAAAGATATCTTCAAAGGAAATCAAGGCAGAATGGTTTGATTCCATAAAGGTAAGGAACTCCTGTGCGATAAATTTGCCCACATTCCCCTGAAGGACATTAAAAAATACGGATCTGGGAATGGTATCCTTCTGCTCTTGCCAGACTTTATATACCTTTGAAATTCTCTCATAGCTTCTTGGTGTCGCTCTTATATCATCTTCGTTCACCCTGTGCAGGTATTCCGGAAAGGTGGAGATAAAGTCAAGAACCTTCTGATCGATTCCCGCATCCATTGCCCATTCCAGCCATTGCAACGAATCAGACTCCATGTATAACCATACAAACCGGTTTTCCTGTGCGGCATCCATGTCCACAACCTGATAATCAAATGCGGCGCCGTATTTTCCGGAAGGGTTCATAGCAGCTAATATCCTGACATCCTCCTGTAACTGATAGCCATTGATTTCTCTGTTTAAAATCAGATTCATAAGTTCTTGTTGTACGGTGTGCTCACAACGGTTGATCTCATCAACGAACAAAAGAACAGTTCTCTTCTCTGCCAATGCTTCGTCTATTTCTCTCAATTTGTTATGAATGGCATAGACGGTAGTTTTCAGTTCGGTGACTTCTCCGTGCTCATTTACCTTCCTGTAAGATTCTATGGCAGGAAGACCGCCGATTTCACCCTCCTTTAAGAGGTTTCCATCGATTACGATCAGCCTCCAATCATTTGTCCTTGCGAGCTGTTTGGCCAGAGCAGTCTTTCCGATTCCGCTCTCGCCGATGATTAATGGCACTTCTTTGGTAGACAGCACCAGTTCCACGCTCTTTAATGTATCATTATAGTTCATGCTTGTCCTCGTTTCTCGGATTTTATATGGTGAATCAGTATTAACATGCGGTTAGAAGGGAATGACGGATAATCTATTTACAGAAGTGTCAACTTCTCATCTACAGCTATTTTTCTTGCCTTCCTGCTGCCATATCTGTTAATCAACATCAATTTATCCATCTGACTGGTCTCACCGTGTTCCATCAGATTATAATTTAAATAATCCCTGACATATTTCTCCTCTACATCATCCTTTGATAAGACTTCCTTTAAGACCGCTTCCAATTCCTCCGGAAGGATCTCTTTCTTCATGTATTTGATTACCAGGATATTCACTTTTAAAAAATCCAGGATCTTATTCTTATTAAGATCAGGAATGAATTTAATTGCTTCTTCATTTTCCCGGATTGCCATGAGCTGTGCTTCTATGGAGGGGGAACTCATGTATCTGATGGCATTATAATTCTTGCGTATCGCAGCGATTTGCACACTTTCGCAGGGATCTTTGATAAATCGAATGGCATCATAATCCTTTGCAACAGCCAGTAATTGCAGTTCTTCACTTGGCTGCTTCACATATTTGATGGCCCAACCGGCTTGATTGATTGCTGCGCGGATCACCTGGTCAGTTGGATTTTTGATGTACTCCAGGTTATTCCACCCTCCCTGGATTGCCTTTATCATCATTTCGGGGGTAGGATCAGGAATAAATCGAATGGCTCTGGGATTGGAATCCAGGGCCAATTCCTGCAATTCTCTGGTAGGATTATCAATATATTCAATCAGAAGGCCGTTGGTTTTCACTGCGGTTAGTTTCATTTCATCGGTTGGGTGGTCTATGGAGATTAAAACATAAGGATTATGCTTGATCATCCGGATCATCTGTGCATGTTCCATGTGGAGCCTCCTTTTCCTGAAATACAAGATTTAGATTTAAATTTTATATAAAGTAAATAAAATCAAAATGATTATATCACTATATGGGAAATGGGTCTACTGACGGAATGCAGAAATTACAAAGGATATTGTACAAAATAAGGGAACTATGGTAATCTAAGAGGGGGAATTTTAAAACGGAATAAAACGCGGAATAGGAAACTCTAAATGTAACTGATCAAAAGCTGCGTTGGAAGTTCGGTGCTTTAGATAATGGAGGCTTACATGAATAAATTACAAGGCTTTTATGCATTGGAAAAATCCAATTTACCTTCTGTACCCTGGAGAAGATATGATCCTTCGGTTCAATTAAATCCGGAGATCCTATGGACAATCAGATGCGCTGTTATGGCAGGGGACGACCTGAATTTACCCAGAAGGATAGGGGTGGATTCTATTGAAGCAAAAAGCTTTGCCGATGCATTATATGATTCGCTGACTCCGGGGGATCTGATTATTTATTACCCATATTTTATTGCCATAAAAAGCGGAGTTCTGGATATCTCAAGACAGCGGATTGCCATCGAAGCAGTGAAGGACGATCTGTGGAATTTGGTCACGTATCATAAGAAGGATGTAACCATTCTTTTCGAGGAGGATGATCTTAGATTAATCGGAAATACTACCTTCCTTACCCAGGAGGAGATTTTTCAGTTGATTGATTACTGCTCTGGCATCAAGGGGCAATTTCAGGAGGAGATCAGGATGGGAAAGAATGTAATGCTGGAATGGAGCTATGCGTATCAGTCGAACAGGAAGAAAGAACCGGTGGGAAAAGCGGGTTTGATCTTTTATGAGATAAGAACAGTGTAAAATGGGAAGCAGAAGAAATATAAAGGAATTTCGATAGGTGCTTAAGTGCAAGATCGAAATTCTTTTTTTGTTCATGAAAGGTAAAAAATCATAAATTGATAATAGAAATACAAATCTGAGAACATGAAAACAGGATTTTTTAACCGTAAGTCATATTTTGACCATTTTGTTTTATATTTGGAGCACGGTATAATGAGGCCGTGTTATTTCATTGGTAAATATTCTTGTGGCGAATGTTTTGCTTCAGATGCAAGATGGAATCTGTTGAGGACAGAATGAAATTATGAATGAAATATTAATATTCTCTTCTAAAGGTGGTAAACATTACATGAAAAAAGATACAAATAAAAAACGAACAGCAATACTAACAGAGCTATGTGAGAGAGAGTACTATGGGAAAAAGCTGGGTCTAATAATTGGCATAGTTGTTTCTGCCGCTACGGTACTTTTATCTTTACCGGTTGTAAAATGGATTTATATTGTAAATGCAGAAGAACTATATGGGAATTTAGGATTAAAGGTCGAGACGATCCATCAATTAAAAAGCAGATACAGCCTGTTCCACATATTATCCTTTGTTAAAGAGACAAAAGCGGGTAATATCGGATTGTTTTCTATGATAGTAATGCTGCTTCTTGCTGCTGCTATGTTCTTTCATATTATATTTATTGTTAGAGCACTGGGAAAAGGGAAAAGATCAAAAGGCAATTTGAGCTTGTATTTTATTTCAAAAACATCTTTAGTTTTTACGATGCTTCTATTCGTGGCTACGATAATTTATACCATATTTGCTAATTCAAAATTTGGAGTAACTGGTTTTATGGCATCACCGGTTGTTTACCTGATTTCCATTTTGTCTGTTATCGCATATATATCAATTACCTTAATAGAAGTACAGGAAAGAAGGCGATGCCATGAATTTGGCTTTTGGCATGAGCTGAAAAAAAATTGGGTTTTATTTGTCATGTTAATTCCTGCGGCAATCTACTTGATGATTAATAACTATCTTCCAATGATTGGCATTTATTATGCATTTACCTCATTCAACTTCAGAGATGGCTTATGGGCAAGTCCTTATATCGGGTTGAAAAATTTTGAATATCTATTTAGGGCGGATTTATTTAAATTAACTAAAAATACGATTTTATACAATTTTGCCTTCATTGTCATTGGTAATACGCTTCAAATTACATTTGCCATTTTTGTCAGTCAGGTTAGTCGCAAATGGTTTAAAAGGACAACCCAAACATTAATGTTTATGCCATATTTTGTATCATACGTCATTCTCAAAGTACTGGTTTACAACCTCTTTGAGTATAACACGGGCGTGGTAAATACAATGATCTCCTCTATCGGGTTAGATAATATCGATTTTTATAATAAACCGGGTTACTGGCCGATATTCATTACGCTTTTTTATATATGGAAAAATCTTGGATATGGTATGGTTGTATATCTTGCCACTATCTTGGGCATCAGCGATGAATATTATGAAGCAGCTAAAGTGGACGGAGCTAATATTATTCAGCAAATCAGGTATATTACATTGCCATTAATCAAACCTACCTTTATTATTCTGTTTCTGTTCTCCCTTGGAAGCATAATGAAGGGGCAATTTGAGTTGTTCTATCAGTTGATAGGAACAAACGGAGTATTATTTGACGTAACGGATATCTTTGATACCTATGTTTACCGTATCACGACAACACAGCCGCTTAGCATTGGGGTAGGGACAGCCGCTGGTCTATATCAGTCTCTGTTTGGATTTGTCTTAATTATGTTAACGAATTATCTGGTTAAGAGAAAAAATCCGGAATATGCATTGTTTTAAAGGAGGAAATCTTAATGAAAATCAAAAAATCTTCTATGACCGTTACATTTAAAATACTTGTATATATCATACTTGGAATCGTATCAATTATCTGCGTATTGCCTTTTGTCATTATTGTCTCTGGGTCTTTAACAGATAATTATACCATCATGTCAGAGGGCTACGGTCTGATACCGAAGAATGTAACATTCGCAGCCTATAAGACAATTTTCAGAGCGCCTCAGGATATTCTTCAAGCTTACAAAATGACGTTTTACTATACGATGATAGGAACCTTTACCGGTTTGTTCATTATTACTATGACTGCATATGTAATTTCCAGAGCTGAGTTCAAATTTCGAAACACTGTTTCATTTATGATCTATTTTACCAGCATTTTTGGTGGAGGGATGATTCCCTGGTATTTAATGTATGCCGATGTGTTGGGATTAAAGGGATCAACATTTGCAATCTGGTTCCCGGCGTTAATGAGCCCGTTCCTGGTTATTCTTATGAGAACGTTTATTAAAGGGTCTGTACCCGATGCAATTTCAGAAGCGGCTAAAATTGATGGAGCAGGGCATGCGACAATTTTCATGAGGATTGTACTTCCGGTGATCGGGCCGGGACTTGCAACGGTGGGTCTGTTCCTTGCATTGAGTTACTGGAATGATTGGTATCGGTCTTCTATGTTTAGCGTCAGCAGTAAGACATGGGAATTACAGTTCTATTTATATGATATGGTAAATTCGACCCAGGCCCTAAGACAGATGGCGTCCAATACCAGTATTTCCACAGCGGATATGCCTACGCAATCGGTAAAACTTGCTATGGCCGTAGTGGCTACCGGACCTGTACTATTGTTTTATCCCTTCGTGCAGAGATACTTTGTATCCGGAATTACCGTGGGTGCGGTGAAGGGCTGATATTAGAGCATTATTTAATGCTATAATATAAATTTTAATCCAGGAGGATATTTATGAAAAATTGTAAAAAATGGATATGCTTGTTACTTGTTGCAGCAATAATGATGTCTGCGGCAGCATGCGGTAAGAGTGATGGGAACACAAAAAACAATCAAAACAACAATACCGGGGATAAAAACAATTCCTCAGATCAGGCAACATCGGGACAGGAAGCGCCGGATAGCGCAATCGATACATCCGAAAGAGTTGATTTGGTCTTCTATGTTATGGGAGATGCGCCAAAGGATGAGCTAAAAGTCGAGGATGCGATAAACAAGATTTTATTAAAAAAATTAAATGCGACCGTAGATTTTCAGTTTGCAACGTGGACGGATTGGAGCCAAAAGTACAATCTGGAGCTTACATCAGGTTCCGCGGATCTGATATATGTTGCAAATTGGAATAATTATCAGACACTGGCTAATTCGGGAGCATTTTTGGAATTGGATGATATGCTGGCAACTTATGCACCGGATATACTGAATACCGTAAGTTCAAGCTTGTTGGATCAATGTAAGGTCTCCGGTAAATTGTATGCCATTCCCGCTACATGGGCGGAGTATACAAGCCCTGGAATTATGTATCGGGAGGACGTGAGAGAAAAGTATAATCTGCCGGTTCCCGATTCGCTTGAGAATGTGGAAGCTTTCTTGCTTGGGGTAAAGGAGAATGATCCACAACAGGGTCTGCTGAATTGTACAACAAATGACAGTACGGGATTACAAGTGGCTTTTGATGGAGCGCAGGCTCTTAATCTTAAGTATTCATGGGTTATTACAAATGGCCTGCCATATGGACTCACAGCAGATTACGATACGCCGTCAGACATATATGATTATTGGTTTTCCGATGACTTTGTAACGGATATGAAGCTGATGAAAAAATGGGCGGATCTGGGCTTTTGGACAAGGAGTGCATTATCCGACGCCAATGATGCGGATATTTACAAGAATGGATTTTGTGTAATGAAGGTTGGTGGTCAAAATCCGAACAAGGATATTGATGCAGTTAATTCATTTGCGGAAAACCATCCGGACTGGAAATCGGAGTATCTGGCCTATGGAGAAGTGAATGGAGCCATATACCCGGGACATGCAACGCAAAATGCTACAGCAGTCGTTCGCGGCAGTAAAAATGCCCAAAGAGCGTTGATGGTACTTAATCTTATGCTCTGTGATAAGGAAGTGAACGATCTTGTTGAATATGGAATTGAAGGTACGCATTATTCAATTGACACTGAGGGTATTTACCAAAATCTTTCTAAGGATTTTCCGTATGAAGGGTTTAATACATGGGCTTTAAGGAATGGAGACTATAAACTTCCACAGAAGACAGATGTATTATTAAAGCAAATGTTTTCTAGATATGAAGAAATCGGAAATAAAACAAAATTCCCAAATATAAATATCTATGGTGGCTTCTCTGAGGACTATAACGAATATCAGGTAGAGCGGAGCGCGGTATCTGATGTGATGAGGCAATATCTTGCACCTCTTCAGGCTGGCCTTGTGAAAGATGTAGAGATAAGTGTAGAAGAGTTTCGGAATAAAGTAAAAGAAGCCGGACTCGATATCTGCCGTGAAGCATTTGAGAAGCAATGGCAGATATATTGCGAAGAGCATGGATATAAGTAAAAGGACACCTTAAGTTTATCGCTTATTTAGGAATAAAAGCTGTTGTAACATATGAAATCCGATTTTCCCAGTGAAAAAGGATTAATTCATAGATTACAGCAGCTATTATAACGACCATGGGCTCGTGTGTCTGAGCGTGTGAAGATTGGAAAGCAGGTGTGGTTTATGAACGAAGTAATAAGTACTATCAAAAACAGAAGAAGTATTAGAAAATTTCAAGAGAAACAACTTTCTGAAATGGAACTGGATCAAATTATGGAGGCCGCACAGTATGCACCAAGCGGTGGGAATAATCAAACCTGTCATTTTATTGTCATACAGGCAAAGGAAGTTCTATATCAACTAAACCAGTTGGTTGGGCAGGAGTTTTCTAAAATGGAAGTATATGATGGAATTTATAAGAGTCTGCGCAATTCTATCATTGCTTCCAAACAAGGGGAGTATAATTTCTCTTATCATGCACCAACGCTTGTTATCGCGGCAAACAAAAAAGGCTACACCAACGCGATGGCAGATTGTGCTTGTGCCCTTGAGAATATGATGCTTGCGGCGGTTTCCCTTGGTATTGGGAGCTGCTGGGTGAATCAACTTCATTGGCTGACGGACAATAGGAGAATAAAAGAATTTTTAACCGAATATGAATTACGTGAAGATGAGGTGATTTGTGGTTCTCTAATTCTTGGTTATAAGCAAAATAATGGGCCTCTCAAACCATTAGAACGTAGCGGAAATATAATAACTTATATAAGATAGGTAATATGAAAAGTAAGGAAGGAACAAGAGATATGCTTAAAATTTTAGCGATAGGAAACAGTTTTTCTCAAGACTCGACTACGTATTTATATCAGATGTCAGATAACAGCGGCATAGAATTAAAGGTTGTCAACCTGTATATCGGAGGATGTTCTCTGGAGCGTCACTGGAATAATGTTTGCGATAATAAATTGGATTATGATTATCAATTAAACGGGAAAAGTACAGGAAGATATGTTGGAATATCAGATACACTTGCGGAAGAAAAATGGGATATTGTAACGATGCAGCAATGCAGCGGCTTTAGCGGGGTTCTGGAAACGTATTATCCGTACATTGGGTATTTGGCCAATTATATCAAAGAACGTCTTCCGCAAGCAAAGCTGATGATACAACAGACTTGGGCTTACGAGATTGATTCGAATCATGATCAATTCTTTTTTTATCATAAAAATCAGCTGGAAATGTATCAGAGGCTTTCCCAGTGTTACAATACGGTTGCACAGGAATTATCCATTGAAATGATACCCTTTGGTGAAGTTATTCAGAAATTGAGAACAATTTCGCCTTTTCAATACGGGAATGGAGGGATGAGTCTTTGCAGAGACGGATATCATATGCATTATATTTATGGTCGTTATGCTTTGGCAGCTACCTGGTTTGAATATGTATTAAAGAGTAATTTATTACAAAATAATTATATTCCTCCTGAAACAGAGGGTATGGTACCCTCCGGGGATATTATTGAAATTATGAAGCAGTATGTCCATAAGATATTGGGAGGCAATGGGGAAGAATATTTCAGTTGATCAGGAGCTGAATAGTCTGATTTTCTTATTGAATGACATTATTTTACTTAATCCGGTAGTTCTGTTTTTTAAACGAAAATAAAAACGTTTTACAAAAATATATAAAAAATATAATAACTATTTTGATGAGTTATCTGTATATGGATATCTAATGAACAAACCCATCATAATTCACAATTTATTACACAAATGATGCAGAAATATATTAAATTTTAATAATGATTTATTGCTGAGAATTAAAGACTGTGTTATAATATATAAAAACGTTTCTATGGTGGTGTGGTATGAAGAAAGCTACAATAAAAGATGTTGCAAGAGAAGCGGGAGTATCTATTTCAACTGTATCAAATGCCTTAAACAATCTCCCTTTAGTGAATGAAGAAACACGAAATAAAATAATCGATGTTGCCGAGCGAATAAAGTATATTCCCAATATGAACGGAAAGCTGCTGAAAGCAAAGAAAAGTATGACAATCGGATTTTTTTCATCCAGTGTAAGCGGTAACTACTTTTATATTCTGGTGGATTCTATTTTTAAGGAATGCCGACGCAGGGGATATGGTTTAAATATTATCATCAGCAGGGATAAAAAGGTGCTTCTCAGTGACCTTTTAAGTAATAGCTTTGATGGTATCATTATATTTGATTGCGAACGAGTAGGAGATCATGAAATTGAGTTGATTACCCAGCGTCAGATCAAAGCAGTGTTTGTAGACCGGGAATTAAAGCAGAAAAACATCTCAAGTGTTGTATTTGATTCATTTAAAAAAGGATATGATAGCACGAAATTTCTCATTAATCTGGGACATAAACGTATTTACTTTATAGAGGGAGAGGAATATACCTATGGGAACATTGAAAGAAAAAAGGGATATACGAAAGCGATGAGAGAATTTGACCTGGAAGTCAGGGAAGAATATTTCCTAAAGGGAAAATTTGAGGAGAGTTATACTTACAATGAAATTATATCAAAATTTCGCTTTGATAACTTACCAATTCCGGATGCGGTCATAGCGGCAAACGATGCGAGTGCAATTGGGTGCATTAAAGCATTTAACAGTATGGGCTATCGTATACCAGAGGATATCAGTGTGACGGGCTTTGATGATATTGAGTTGGCAAAATATTTCACTCCCGCACTTACCACAGTCAGAAACCCCATAGCGAGACAGGGAATCAGAGCGGTTGAAATGTTGATGGAGTTGATTCACAGTGAGTGTGAGGGTAAGACGGAACAGCTGCCAGGTGAATTAATCACAAGAGATTCAGCAAGGATAAAAGGAATATCGGTATAATGACGGCTGGTATCTGGGGGTGGCAGCATGCAATATAAGCATAATTGCCAGGCATCCTAAATTAACCGGAGTTTTCTTTTCTGTAATAAAAACGTTTTTAAAAAGTTAAATTCTCAATTTGATATTTCTTAAGGTCGGAATTATGGGAGGTAAAATTGGTGAACAGATCAATTGAAGATAAAATATATGATTCTTATTTTTTACCGTGTTTTCTTATTGGAATATTACCAATTATAATACCTCTGCTATGGTACATGAATTATCATAACATGGTATCTGAAGAAATGCAAAAGTCACAAGTTCGTATTTTATCGCAGATGAAAAACAGTTTTGATAATGATATTGGTGCAATCATAAGTACTGGACATAATCTTGAGACCAATCCCATTATTAATGCCTTGATGAGTACCGAAGATTTTACAAATTCAGAATTACTTGGGATTATACAACTGGAAAATGAATTAAATACGATTCAGACGAGCATAAATTCATGTAAAGATCTATTTGTGTATCTATATAAGAGTGAGAGCTTTATTACAGATGATAAATTATATAATACTAAAACAGCGGATATTTATGCAAATACATTTAATCTATCAAAAGATAACTTGCTGAAACATTTAGACATTCCGGACAGACAGGGGTATTCGGTTATCAATACCAATAATGGTGATGCCATATTATTTATACAAAATTTATATCATAGCAACTCTAAGGAAAAATTGGCATCCATTGTAATGGTAGTACCGCGGGAGAAATTGTCGAATCATATTGTGTTTTTTGACCAGGGGGAAGTCTATTGGGTGAATGAGAAAAATCAGATATTAAGTCTCACAGACCAGAAAATATTTAATCATCCCCTGTATAAAGATTATGTGGATGAAAACAAATTAATGGTCACTAGTGACGAAGATAAGAAGTATGTTACTTCATATTTAGATTCGAATTATTACGATTTTAAATACTGCGTGTCAGTTCCAAAAAGTTATTATATGAAAGGAATGAACAGGTTAAGATACATGGTACTTACTCAAATCGTGACAATTCTCGTTTTGTCAGTTTTTCTGGCAGGAATTTACACAAAAAAGATATTAAAGCCTGCCGCCGGTATAATTTCATTAATGAGAAAAAACAAGGATGTGATAGAAGAGAGAATTTGTTCTAAGAACGCACAGGCCTATATTGACAATTTATATACTGAAAATCAAATACATAATAAGAATAGGAATACAGGGAGAGAAGCCTTAATAAATCAAGTGGTTATCGGCTATGTGAAAGAATGGAATATGGATGAGACCAGTCTTGAGGACATGATAAAAGCTCATTCTAAATTATCGTTAAGAAAATTCTATATAGCCATTGTAATAACTTATCAGGATGTTATGGAGTGTAAATTGTTTCATGGTATTAAAGATATTGAAAAGGAAAAAACATTTCATTTATTAAGATTTGTGTTTCGCAACATTTTCGATGAAACAATATTATCGAAATATAATGGACTTTTTTGCGATATTGATGGAATGAACTTATGCATCATAAATATTCCTGAAGATAGGATGGATCAGTTGGCTTATGATATTCGAAAGAGTATGGATGTCTACCAGGATTTGTTAAATCTGAAGGTAAATGTGGGGGCAAGTAAAGTTCATTCAAACATCCACTCCTTACCCGGAGCATATCAGGAGGCAGTGCAGGCATTGGAGTTCCAAGCATTCTGGGGGAAGGAAGCGAAAACATTTTACGCCTATCATGATAGTTATAAAAAGGAGAATTTGTTATATCATAGCGATAGCCAAATGCTGGAGAAACAGAAAAAGCTGTATAATTTTCTATATGTAAAGGAATATGACAAGGCAATTGAACTGATTAATCAGATTTTAGATGAAATTTTTATTAAAGATATTCGATATATGGAGATTAATAAGTGCAGGTTATTCGGACTGATCGATACGATTTGCAACTGTCTGAGTGATATCTTTGGCAAAAGTGACAGTGAATTTTTGAAAGAACTTCATCCAATGCAGCGGATGTTAAGTGCTGGGTCTGTTGTTTCAACCAGACAGGTGATTAACGAAATTCTTAATGAGGTTATGGATCATCTGGAAATAAATATTAAGGGCGACCAGCCAAAATGGATACTGGATATTATGAACCTTGTAAGTGAAAAATATGATGATCCGAATCTAAATGTGTCTGTACTGGCGGATAGGTTAAATATGAACTTATCTTATATAGGAAGAGCTTTTAAAGAATATACAGGATACAGCATTATGGATCTTATTCATATGAAACGAGTTGAAGAGTGCAAAAAGCGGCTGATACTTGGAGACAGTGTCCGAGAAGCTGCAGAGACGATTGGTTATCTAGATTCAAAATCACTTATTCGCATTTTCAAAAAATATGAAGGGATCACACCGGGGCAGTTTAAAAGTAATTTTGAAAATGCAGAATCTAAGCTTGCCTAGATCGACCAATCAGGATAACAAAAAGGAGGCAGTAATGGATTACTATAAAGAGGCATTACGGGTTCATAAAGAATACGCGGGTAAAATCGGGATAAGTTGCAAGGTCCCTCTATCAACGCGTGATGATTTAAGTATTGCTTATACTCCGGGGGTTGCGGAGCCCTGTAAAAAGATAGCTGAAAACCCTGAGGCTGTTTTTGATTATACGTCAAAGGGTAAAATGGTGGCAGTTGTATCGGATGGCAGCGCAGTGTTGGGACTGGGGAATATCGGAGCAAAAGCTGCGATTCCTGTCATGGAAGGGAAAGCAGTGCTTTTTAAACAATTCGGAGATGTGGATGCGGTTCCTATCTGTCTGGATACCCAAGACACAGAAGAACTAATTCGAACCGTAAAATATTTAGCCCCATGCTTTGGCGGAATTAATCTGGAGGACATATCCTCGCCAAGGTGTTTTGAAATTGAAACACGATTAGAAAAGGAGCTGGACATACCGGTATTTCATGATGATCAGCATGGTACAGCGATTGTGGTAACGGCCGCATTGTTGAATTCATTAAAGGTTGTACATAAAAATATCAAACATATTAAAGTTGTAGTGAATGGTCCTGGCGCAGCAGGAACGGCAATCATCAAAATGCTGCTTGAGGCCGGAGTTAAAAACATCATAGCCTGCGATGAATATGGAATATTATATAAAGAACGCTGTGTGGGGATAACAGACCACAAACTTGAATTATGTAATATTACAAATCAGGAACAATTAAGTGGCTCTCTGGAAGAAGCACTCGTTGATTCGGATGTTTTTATTGGTGTTTCCGTAGCGGGAGCGCTTAAGCCGGAGATGATTGGGGGAATGTCAAAGAATCCGATCGTATTTGCAATGGCAAATCCGGTACCTGAAATCATGTATCAGGATGCGCTTCAGGCTGGTGTTTGCATTATGGCGACAGGAAGAAGTGATCTGCCTAATCAGATTAATAATGTATTGGCCTTTCCTGGGATTTTTAAAGGAGCCCTGGAAGTTCGGGCAAGAAATATTACACCGGCAATGAAGATAGCCGCTGCGAAAGCAATTGCATCCTGTATTTCAGATGAATGCTTAAAGGAAGATTATATTATCCCGAGTATTTTTGATCCGATTGTTACACAGACAGTTGCAGAACGTGTTAAGGAAGCATGGAGAATACAGAAGGAATAAACAGGATGAAATAGGCGTCTATTTATAAATAATAAATGAATTTTGATTTCCTATGGAAGTTCATAAATACAATAAGTGTTGATATAAGGCGTAATAAGGAGACTTATATTGACACTTTTTTGATATGCAGGAGGATCCGTCATGAGCAAATATATCAGGTTACTATATAAAATTGTTCTTTGTTGTTATATAATAAAATGCGAGATAAAGTTAACTTAGACCCATGTTTTATGTAAGGGAATTCACAATCAGGAAATCTTAGCAAATAAAATAGTGGGAAATGTGGGAAACGGTAAGAAATAAGATAATATGAGGAGGAGAATGGAAAGGATTTAATACATAGCTCAGAAATGAGGAAGATATGAAGAAAATTGAAGTTGTTGCTGCAATCATACAAAGAGAAGATAAGATCCTGGCCACACAAAGAGGATATGGTGAATTTGCGGGAGGCTGGGAGTTTCCCGGAGGGAAGATGGAGCAGGGAGAGACACCGGAGCAGGCGCTGATCAGAGAGATCCAGGAAGAGCTGGAGGCAGAGATTGGGGTATTGTCGTATTTTGATACGGTGGAATATGATTATCCCGGCTTTCATTTAACCATGCATTGTTATCTGTGCGTCCTGAAATCAGAGCGTCTGATCTTAAAGGAACATACGGCGGAGAAGTGGCTGGACGGGCCGTCTCTAGGCAGTGTAAAATGGCTGCCGGCAGATGTTGAACTGATTGAAAAGTTGAAAAGAATAATCTAAGTAATCAAGAATAAATAAGCAAAGGATGTTAAGAAATGATTTATAAACTTACGAATTTAAATGATGGAAATCTGATTCTGTTTATTGGTATATTATTTGCATTTACAGTTACCTGTATCTTGTTATACAGTCTTAATTCAATTCTGCCAAGAGATATGGGCAGGGATTTTGCTCACGAAGGGAAAATATCAGCAGGAAAGCCCAGGGGGGCAGGCTTCTTATTTATCATAGTCTTCATCCTGTCCAGCGCCCTGTTTGTTAAAATAAATAACGAAATGATTGTTTATTTAATTTTTGTGGCGGCAGAAATGCTGACCGGCTTTCTTGATGATTGTGCCAAGACTCCCTGGGGGGAGTACAGAAAAGGGGCATTGGATTTTGCAATCGCATTTATGGTCTCTGTATCATTTTTACAATTCAATTCCAGTCAAATCAGAATAGAATCTTTGAACATAGATATGACAATTCCGCCGGTCCTTTTTATTATTTTAGCAACTATTTTAATCTGGGCGTCCATCAATGTAACAAATTGTGCGGATGGGGTGGACGGATTATCCGGAATATTAGCTATTGTAACCCTGGTGACCATTTTGGCCATTAACGAGATAAAAGATACGGATCAGAATTTTAACCATATTATTATACTGTTCTGTATGTGCATTCTGGGATACTTATGGTACAACATTACGCCAAGCCTGATGATCATGGGAGATGCCGGATCAAGGGCAATGGGAATCTTTATTGCGATCGCCATTTTAAAGACAGGCAGTCCGTTTCTTTTTATTCCGGTAGCGTTCTTATTGATTATGGATGGAGGACTGGGATTGGTTAAGGTATCTTTGCTGCGTTTTCTAAAGCTTCGAATTCTGACCAAAATCAGGACACCCCTTCATGATCATGTGAGGAAGTCCTGGAATTGGTCCAATACACAGGTAGTTTTCCGGTTTGCAACCATACAGATCATCATTTCAATTGTGGTGATCTATATTATGTTAATGAACAGATAATCGGGGGAAAAGTGATACAAAAAGGGGCGTAGCCTGCCCCTCTTGATTTATCTTCGTACTAACTGTTTTAAATCACTGCTTAAGGTATTCAATTCAATGACAGAACTGTTCATTTCACCGATGAAATCATTTTGGGTTTCTAGAGTGGATAAGATTTCGTTGGCGGAGGAGGTGTTTTTGGCAGCCTGATCCACAATAAGATCGATCTGAGTCTGAATCTCCAGAAAATCACCGGCAGCCTGGTTGATCTTCTCCATATTATCACCAAGGATTTGATTTGTGTGACGGTAGTCTTCCATGAAGTTGATATAATCTGAATTAACATCTTCCAGCAGAGACTGGATTTTACCTACGGCCTTTGTGCCTTCCAATGCCTTTTCATCGGCATTTTTGGCTTTGAAAGACAAGGATTCTGTCACTTTTGAGATGTTTTCTGCAATGGAAGAGCTTTGCTCTGCTAATTTACGGATCTCCTCCGAAACAACGGCAAAGCCTTTCCCCTGTTCCCCTGCCCGGGCGGATTCAATTGCGGCGTTTAATGCCAGTAAGTTCGTTTGTTTGGATATTTTTTTGATCCCATCCAACAGGGAACTTACAACATCAAGATTACTTTTGAGATCAGAAACAGTTTCGGTTGTTGCTCCTATGACTTCATTTACGGTAATAGCAAATTCGACAACGTCATTAATACTTTTATAATTGTGGTCAACCTTTTCGTTTATTTCATCGGTTTTGGATACAATATCCTTTGAACCGGTGAGCGCTGTGTCTATCTTTGCAAGAGAACAGTCTATTGTAGCCTTAATATTGTCTACAAAACCGGATTCCTCTTTGATGGACTGAGACATCTGCTTTACGGTCTCTACTATGGTGGCACCGGAGGTATGAATGGCACCGGCTCTATTGGAAAACCCTGTTAGATTCTCGTCCAGTGTGGCCACCCCTTTTTCTAATGTTTTAAAAGTATTCTCCAATTCCTTTAACAGGGAGGTGGCATCTGTTTCCTTTTGGATCGAGGCTAAGATTAAATTGCGCCCCCATTTCGTCAGAAGAAAAATTAACAGCAGTATTCCGTTAAATGCAGTCATGACGATAATAAATGTGGGAATAGCAGTATCAGTGCCCATTACAATGTCAGGATGGAAGGCATAGGATAGTATCATTCCGGCATTGAGGAATATCCAATAAATCAGAAATATCTTTTGGTTGAAATAAATGGCACACATCAAAACGGTGATAAGAAGAATATAATGTTTATTTAATGCATACCGGTCCAGAAAAAATAAAGCAAACATAACAAGGGATGGAAGGAATGCAAAGAAAAATCCTTTTATGTAGTCGCTCATTTTGAGAAAATAGTTGATGATGCCAATTGCTATAATTGCTATGCCGATAAACAGGAACTTTATGTTATCCGCAAATCCTCTAAATATCAGTATTTGTCCTACAATAAGGCCAACCAGTACCACTGTAATGGCTAAATTAACCCGATGCATTTTTTTTAAGTCAAATAAACTTGAACTTGCTTGTTTTTCCAAGAAAACGTCCTCCTTCTTTGGTAAGAAAATATGTCATAACTTGTATTATTTTGTAGTTTTTAAATATTATAGCATGAAATTCAGATAATAAAATAAAAATTTGTATTTATCTCAGGACAACCGTGATATCATGAATCTAATGAATCTATGAATAACCGGATAACGAAAGAATTAATATAGACGTAAACTAAGAGGTACAAGACGAAGTACAGAAATGAGGGAAAAATATGAAATTTTCAATAAGATTAATCTGTGAAAACACCTGGATTATTACCGGGGAAGGGTGTGACTGTTACCTGTTAGAAGGAGAAAATGAGGCGATTATGATTGATGCCGGATGCTCGAATGAAAATATCAGGGCGTATGCCCAGTCATTTACTTCGAAGCCGTTAAGGCGGGTAATTAATACCCACAGTCATTTTGACCATACAGGCGGTAACGGCTTTTTCGACGAGGTATTGTGTACGGAAAAGGTATCAAGAAGTGCCAAGAATACAATGGGTCAGGACCCGGACAAGTTTTTGCTGGATTATGCGTTTACATTCGTAAAAGACGGTGATCGAATCAATCTGGGAAATAGAGAGCTGAGGATCATCGAACTTGACTGTCATAGTCCGGGAGATATTGCGATACTGGATATCACCCATCGGATGCTCTTTACCGGAGATGAAATTGACTCCGGGCAGGTCTTGTTATTACCTGGTTTTGCCGAGGAGCCGGGTCAAGTACATGCGTCGGCGGCAGCTACCGTGGAGACCTGCCTGCGAACCATGAGAAAGCTGGATGCGTTAAAGCCGCAATTTGATGCCATCTATCCATCTCATAACGGAAGCCCTGTTTCTTCTGCCTACATTGATTGGTTTATTACCTTATGTGAAGGCATCATCAGCGGGGAAATCATTGGAGTAGCGGATTGTTCATCTCCCACATATGACACGGGGGCAGCTCATTATCCGTTTCATAATTCACAGTACCTTCGCGGGAAATATAAAGGGGCTTCTCTGGTATATTGCAGCAAGCTCATAAGGGATCAGGATGCTGTTAATGCGGATGCGCTTTTGCCGGCTACTCCGCTTCATGTTATTTCCTCTTATTCGATCGGGAGATAATCGATCTGCTGCCAGTTAGCAGATGCACCAACGGATTGGAAAAAGGGAAAAGGGTTTTGGTTAAACAGAATGTAAGGTTTTACTAAAAAAGATATGTTGAAAATGATTCCCATGTAAAAATATACAGGTCCCAGAGTAGAATATGATTCTGGGACCCTGATTTTCCCTATGCAAGGGAATACCTCTTTTAAAAGGCTGTTTTGATAAGGCGGTAATTTCCCTATTGATCACATTAAGGAAGTTCTTAGATATCCAATGATAGCTAAGGCAAGCAAATGAAGCGGATAGAATGCGTACATAAACTTCTGAAAGCTCCTGCTCATTTGAAAGCCTATTTTCCTTTTTTATCTTCCACAACCGTAACCTGCTCAACCAAAGGATAATTACCCTGTGCATTTTCCGCTGTATAAGAGATGGCTGCATCATAACGGTGTTCAATCATATCTGTACGACGGTCAAATTCTTTATTGCCCTTCTTTAAAACAGTTACTGAGATGATTTGACCCAACCGATCACGATGTACGGAAATATCTGCCGCACCTGTCTCCCGGGTTTGCACGGAACCTAGCATTTCATCCTCATAGGTTCGAACGGGTTCACCCTTATAAAGATAAAATCCATCTGCCCCCTTCGTAATTCCATGTGTCGCATACTCTTGTAACACTTCTTCCTCCGTCAGGCATAGGCTGACCATTAGCTTAAACGCGCTTTTTTCCACCTTAAATTCTTTTGCCAGCATCTGTTTAACCTGATTCGCGATGATATCGGGATCATTCGTGACATCAGATTTAAGTACATTAATAATAACATTATCTGCACGTCGATCTGCATCTTCACCTAATGTGATGTCTCTTGCAAGTTCCGCATTGACACCCCAGCGAGAGGAAGTGCTGCTGCAATAGCTGCTTAAATAAGCGGAAAAGGGCGCCTGTCCCCCGGACGCAATCCCAATGGCACCGCAGAATACAAAAAGTACAGAAAATGCCACAATAAATGCAGTCGCTTTTTTATAGCCTATTATATTCTTTATGCGACGCTCTACCTCTGTTTTAGAAAATGCACTGTAAAGCAGCGTGGAACGATTGCCGGTAATGGCCATAAAAAGAAGGCTTTCCGCATAGCTTACCCGTTCATCCCCATTCATCTGTCGGAGCACATCGGCATCACACCCAGCCTCTAAATCAGAGGAAAGATGCTTTGACATGAGCCACACCAGCGGGTTATACCAGTTCAGACATACAGCAAACAGCATAAGCACCTTCTGCCAGTTATCTTTTCGTTTGATATGCATAATTTCGTGGAGAAAGATATGCTGCAGAAGCTGAGGCCGCAGAAAATCCATGCTTGCAGGAAGATAGATCCGTGGGTTGAAGAGGCCGCATACAAGAGGAGAAGCTATTTCATCATTTGTGAATACAAGGATGTGTCCCATGCCCATCTCCCTGAGAATGCTGTTGATAGTCTGGTTATGCTCCACCAACAGGCTGTCTTTTAGCCTTCTGGAATAGCGGCATTTTTGAATCAGCAGCACGCCCGCTGTAACGATTACTCCTAAGCTGAATACGATTATTAATGCATACTGGCCGTTTGGTTTCAAGGTATCCGAACTTTCTGCAAAGCTGTAGGTTGCAGCTTCCGAAGTGCCTGAAGTGCCTGAAGTGCCTGAAGTGCCTGATGTGCCAGGAACGATTTGGGCGGTATCTTCAGCGAGGGCACTGCTATAGGCAGTCGAGTTGTTTGAAAGCTGAAACTGCCAATTGGGCACAGGTCCGCTGATGGGGCTGGACAGAGAAAAAGGGATCAATAAGCGAAACAGCACCAGGCACCACAGAATAGGGAAAACAGGTCTGGGCAGGCGATTTCTCAAAACCACTCTGAGCAGCAAGAGGATGACGATCATAATACTGCCATACAGAGACATGAGATACAGGGGCATATCCATTCTAAAATGCAGCATATTATTTCGCCTCCTTTATTAGCTTTGCAAGCCGTTTGGCTTCTTCTTCTGAAATGCCTTGATTTTTGAGGAAGGCTGAAAAAAATAACTCACTGGAGCCGCCAAACATCTTATCTATGAGCTGCTCTGTTTCGCTCTGTTGAACTTCGTCCCGGGCAACCAGAGGTTTGCATAAAAATCCGGGTTCTTCCCTGTCAATGGCACCCTTATCAATACATTTTTTTATAACCGTGTAGGTGGTATTCTTATTCCAGCCTACGCGTTCTGTCAATATGTCTACAATGTCGCGGGCGGGCATGCTTCCCTGTTCCCACAAAACTTCCATTACCTTAAGTTCTGAGTCAAAAAGCTTAAGATCCATATCATTCACTCTCCTTTGGACTATTACGATAGTCTGCTATGCATTTAGACTATCACAATAGTCTGGGCCTGTCAAGGGGGAATTCAATTCTTGATCAAATTAAATAACAGGAGGGACGGTTATGAATAGGAAGCCTGCCATATTTATGAGAAGTTATTTTAATGATTTAAAATGAGTAATATGCAGATAAATAATTCCGGAGTCAAAAGGATAAAAGTGTATTCCCGGATTGACGATCTGATTAACTCTATGTTATGATTGGTTTAGTTAGTTGAAGCTAACTAAACCAATCATAAATCCAAAGATTTTGTAGGCGGGATTGAATGCTTTTGCGAGTTGGTTCGTTCAAATTTTCTGAAATCCGGCACATATTTAATTTGCCGGGTGATTTTTATGGTGATGCGTTTGTTGAATTTACTATGTTATCATTTTGGAGGAATTATGAAGAAGCCCTTATTTATTGTGTTAGGTTTTCTGTTTATTGCGTTAGGCGCGCTGGGCGTTGCATTGCCGTTTTTGCCTACGACACCGTTTTTACTTGCGGCGGCGTTTTGCCTGGCGCGGGGGTCGACGCGGTTTTATACCTGGTTTACCGGGACGAAGTTGTATCGGCGATATCTTGGCGATTACGTTAAAAGCCGCGCCATGACCGCCGCATCAAAGGCCAGAATCCTCCTGATGGTATCCCTGCTTATTCTGATCGGCTGTCTGGTGACCGGGAGCCTTCACGCAAGGATTGCCATGGGTGTCGTTTTGCTGGGACATTACTATTACTTTCTCGTGAGGCTGAAAACAATTCCCTCCGGCAAACCTGCATCTGTTCAGAACCGTCTTTTGCAAATGATCGGCGGTGCGTGGAGGCTTCTGGCACTTACCGTTTTTTATCGGTGGCTCGCGCTGTTATGTAATATAGCGATTATATGGAGCATTGCAGACTTGCTTCAAAAAGGCTTTAAAGGCAGCCTGGGCAGTGGCCTTGCTGCTCCCATATCCATTTCTCTGTTAGCCCTGCTGATCCGCTTTTACTGTATACGCAAGAGCACAGAGACTTCACAGCGGGTAGCAGAAAGCGCAAAAAAAACCCTGAGGGGAGAGATCTTTGGTAAGCTTTTAAGCTTGGGGCTTAGCTACAGAAGAAGTGTGTCAACTGCCGCTGTTGTACAGATGTCGGTGGAAGGTATCGAAAAGCTGCAGGTTTATATCAGCGGTTATCTGCCACAACTTTTCTATAGTATCCTGGCGCCGGTGACGCTGTTTATTGTTTTTGCTTTTATTGATCTTAAAATCGCACTCGCTCTATTGGCGTGCGTACCGCTGATTCCCCTCTTACTCCTGCTGATACGTAAAGTCGCGGGAAGAATGATGAAAAAGCACTGGGGAGAATATACCGATCTGGGAAAGAGCTTTCTGGAGAGCCTTCAGGGTCTCACAACTTTGAAGATTTATAATGCCGATGAAAAGCGTCATGAGGAGATGAACAATACCGCCGAAGGATTTCGCAAAACAACCATGCGTGTTCTGCGTATGCAGCTTAGCTCGGCTGCATTCATGGATTTTATCGCCTACGGTGGCACGGCACTGGGAATTGGTCTGGCCGTATCGGAAATGGCGTCAGGGACAATATCTTTGGGTGCCTGTGTGTTCGTTCTTCTGCTTACCTCTGAGTTCTTTCTGCCGCTGCGTGCGCTCGGCTCTTTTTTTCATTCCTCTATGAGCGGCATCGCCGCGGCGGAGCAGATATTTTCACTCTTGGATTCGTCTGAGCCGGCGTCGGGAAGTAAGGAGATCGATGGTCTTGATGTAACGCTGTCTGACTGCTCCTATGCATACGGAGAGGAACGCCCGGCACTGCATGCACTGAACCTGCACATCCCGTTTGGCAGCTTTAGCGCGGTCGTCGGAGAATCGGGTTGTGGAAAGTCGACATTGGCCAAAATACTCTCAGGTGAACTTCGTGATTATGCCGGGTCGGTCAAAATCGGTACTACGGAACTTATGGAGGCGGAAGAAAAAAGCATTGTCCGTCATATTTCAATGACAGAACATAACGCTTACATATTCAAGGGTACGGTAGGTGAAAATCTGCGTTTTGGATGTCTTACAGCTACTGATGAGGCGATGTTGGAGGCGCTCAGGAAAGTCGGTCTTTATGACTTCGTTACAGATGGAGGAGGGCTGAATATGGTTATTTCCGAACGTGGTGCAAATCTCTCCGGCGGACAGCGTCAGCGCCTTGCCACAGCTCGTGCACTGTTGCATGATGCCGATATTTACATATTCGATGAAGTGACCTCGGGGATTGACCCGGAGAATGAAGCTCGATTAACAGAAACATTGAAAGGTATGGCTGGGCACAAAACAGTGATACTGATCACGCACAGGATGAAGCTGGCCGAATGCGCGCAGGGCATCCTTGTCTTAAAAGATGGTAATGTCATGGATTATGGAACCCACGTCGAGTTGTATCGGCGTAACGCTTACTACGCCGGGCTGTGTGATACCCAAAATGATATTGAGCGTTTGACGGGGAGTAGCAAGGAGGTTTGTTATGATTAAAAACCGTTTCTCTGTGATGGTGCGCCTGACTGCACTGATTGGCAGGCTTATACCGGTTCTTCTGTTGGCAGTGGTTCTCGGTGTTTTGGGTTATCTATGTGCGTCCTTTATCATGATATTTGGCGCGCATGCCCTTTCAGAAGTGGAGGGGGGAGTGGCGAGTTCTGTTTCTTCAATGCTCAAAGCGGTATGCGTATGTGCTGCTGCACGAGGCCTGCTGCGGTATTTCGAACAATTAAGCGGGCACTATATGGCATTTAAGCTGCTGTCTGTTTTGCGGGATAAGGTGTTTTCACAGCTTAGGACACTTGCACCGGCAAAGCTTGAACAGCGCAATCAGGGTGAGCTGATCTCTGCTGTTACAAACGATATTGAGCTGCTTGAGGTTTTCTATGCGCATACGCTGGCACCTGCCATGATTGCCATTATTGTCTCTGTCATCATGTCGCTCTACATTGGAACTCAGCATATTTTGCTGGGAATAATCGCAGTTCTGGGCTATGTCTGTGTTGGCATCATTATTCCGGCCCTGAATATGGGAGTAAGAAAAGAAGCCGGAATGAACTATAAGGTTCAATATGAGCAGGCAAACAGCTACTTGCTAGAGAGTCTCTATGGTCTCACCGAAACGCTCCGTTTTGGACGTGGAGCAGATAGACAGGCCGCGATGAATGTCTTCTCGGAGAATATGGATCGTCATCAGATAAAGCTGAAGCACCTTGAGGGTAGATCAAGTGCAGTGACGGATGCAGCTGTTTTGTTTTCTTACGGTGCAGTTCTCTTCGTTGGTATACTGCTTTTGCATAACAAAGAGATGGAATTTTCACAGGTACTCATTGCCACGGTGTCAATGATGAGTTCTTTTGGACCTGTGGTTGCGCTTTCGAGTCTGTCAAACGATCTGACCCACACCGTGAACGCCGGAGAACGGGTGCTGGCACTTCTGGATGAAAAGCCCGAAACGCTGGTGGTGGAGAATGGGGTTACGACACCATACAGGGACGCAGTCTGCGAGGATGTCAGTTTCTCCTACGAATCTGAACACATATTGCATAACGTAAACCTGAATATCCCACAAACCGGCATAACCGCAATATATGGTGAAAGCGGGTCGGGAAAAACAACGCTTTTAAAGCTCCTTATGCGATTTTGGAATGTGCAGCAGGGACGCATCCTGCTGTCAGGGGAGGATATCCGCCGTATCAACACGCAATGCCTGCGTGATATGGAGGGATATGTTACGCAGGACACCTTTTTATTTGAGGGGACATTGCTGGAGAACATCCGGTTATCGAAGCCGGAAGCCGGGATGAACGAGGTGTATCAGGCGTCGCAGGCCGCCGGAATTCACCGGTTTATATCTCTGCTTCCGAAGGGGTATGATACCCGTCTGGGTGAACTTGGTGACGGGCTCTCAGCAGGTCAGCGCCAGCGTATTGGTCTTGCCCGCGCTTTTCTGCACGGCGCGCCATTGCTTCTTCTGGATGAACCGACAAGCAACCTTGACAGCCTGAACGAAGCCGTTATCTTGAAATCATTGATACGTGCCGGCAACCAAAGGAGCGTAGTACTGGTGTCGCATAGAGAATCCACGCTGCGTATCGCAGATCGTACCTTTGAAATGAGTCACGGACTATTAAATGAGGTTTCATGATGCAGTGGAATATACCAGATCCGGCGAACCAGGAATGGATGAAAGCCCCTCAAATTTTCAATGCTATTCATACCAAAAGTGTCTATCTGTTTCACAAAAAAGTGCCTGAATCAGGCACTTTCAAGCTTGGGTACTATACGAATCTCTAAGCTGCCCGCCAGCTCTGTATCACGGTTTGCAAAATGATTAACCTTTAAATGGAGGATTCATTGCAGATGTTTTCTTTTATAAATATTTCCAGGTTCTGTCCGGTGCAATCATTAAAAGTAATAGTACCGGATCATTCTTTCGATTATGGAAAGATTATAAGTATGCTTGCATTTTTTACATTGGTAAATCAGCCAAACATCAATTCGATTACCATTTGCATTAACACGAAAATTAGTACTGTTGATATAAGATGATTTGATACCACAGTTAGGACAATGACGTATGATTGTGTAAGATTCATCAGGTATAATTATATATTCATATTTTCTTAAATAGCTCATTTTGCATCTCCGCTTAGTTGACTTTGGACTTGCAAAGGCTATTACAGGATTAACTTTTTATTTGCAATAGCCTTCGCTATGCAAAATATACTGGAGTGGTCATGGTATGCTCCCTTTCTTGACTTATAATTTTGTATCATTTTAACAGCTCATAAGTGATATCTCAACCTCAAACATTTTTACAAAATAGTTTAAGCCGACTCAAAATGAAACAGCTTATTAATTGTTTTTATTTCTCGAAATGGCAAGCAGGTTCCTTTCCCGTTGCATTCCAAACACAAAAATGAAGGGCTCCGGAGTTTGAGAAAAACCCTGGAGCTCTTCATTTATAAGGATGCAGTTGAGGGGACTTGAACTTAACACAGTTCATGGAAGCCCCTGTTTATGCGGGTTGCTGAGGTTAGAAATGAAAGTTTAACAGTAGTTTAACAGTTTGTCATCGGGAAAGGAGTAAATAGAGCTCTTTCAGACTATGAGAGGAGGTAGTTATAACAATTGACTACATCCTCTCATTTATTTTGATTTTACGATTTTAGGATATAAGGAACCATCTATTTTTTCTGATATGTATTTGGGCAAATCTGAAACTTCTATACCTGATGTAACACAAGCAACCACTGTGTTATAGCTAATATCTGTTTTGTTCTTCATTAAGATAGCAAGAATTTTCATTGGATTAGAAACATAGTCTTGAAGAGGTCTTTTCATTGCTGTTACAGGTATGGGTACAGGTGGATAAAGGTTCCTTTTATCAAAGCCTATAATACCTTGGTAATTTCCTAATCCTACTTCGAACTTGTTTTTTAACGTTTCCAAATTCTTTTTTCCTATCATGTATAGTTTTACATAGTGATAATCTAAAAGTTCTGGCAAAATAGAGAGCTTAGAAGAGGCTGCTTTTCTGCTTTCTTTAAAAGTTAATTCTTTAGGGCTTAAGGTTCCTAATAAACACTTTGTAAAAAAGGTTGATGCATCAATCTTATCACTTTGAAATCCAGCCAAATGTATAAAATTTTCTTCTCCAAAAAGAACTTCATAGCACATATATTCAGAAGAGGGTTTCATGTCTTTTCTATAAATAAAGAGTACTTTTTTGTTTGCATACCTATTATATCTTTCTGCTGATTTTTTTAATTCTACTAATAATCTTTCATCATTAAAACTTTCCTCAGCATTTAAACGAACTTCTCTTCCCATACGTGCCCTCAAAAAAAGTGCCTAATTTATGAATTAGGCACTTTCAATCTTCTGTATTATACTAATTTTTCAGTTGCCCGCCAACTCCGATTTACGGTTTTGCTAAATTGATTAGCATTATTGTTGCTAGTCTTATCTAACATCTGTGGTTAGCCTTACCTAGCGTGGGTGCAGGGTTTTAACGTTGTTAGCACAACGGGAGAAGCTCCTTATCTCCGTATAGAAGAAACAAAATATTTCTTCTGGCATCTTTATTATAGCCCAATAGCACTTAATTTACAATATGAAAATATAACATTTTTTCTATATTTTATAAAACATTATATCCAAAAGTGTTTTATTAATGCTCGTAAGAACGATTTATTATCATTCAATAAATTCTTGAACCAAATCACGCATGCTGCGTGATAGCCCTTCTCAGTTTTTGCTGTGTCATATTGCATTGGCGCAGCTTTTCTTTTACACTATTCTCATCTTAAAAAGGAAAAACCTCACAGATGATAGCATAGTTTGGCGACCGCGCAACTCATTCTATAAGGTTTAATCACATGTATGAGTATAGAGTCTTTTTGTTTGTTTTTCAAGTTTATTCGTGCTCCACCTGTATGGATTTTTGTAACCATTTACATTTATCTTTTACAGGAGGGCTCATTTTATGAATGACGCAAACACTAGTATAACTTGTTTTAAATAGCTTTATGTTTACAATGCTATTCAACTTTCTTTTTTCTGCCTCTTTTTATTGATTCAGGTGCACGTTTACCCTTACTATCAGCACTTGCTGCTTTATGATTTACAACTTCATATACAATCTGATTGATATTTTCTCCTTCAAGATCTATATCATCAAGTTTGTATGACCAATGATATGGAACAGGAACTTCATTTATTTCTTTGAAATATTGGTAAATACGCTCTTCCAGTTCAGCCACATTTGAATTTCTGATGCTATTTAACATTTGCTTTGTAAGTTTACCAAAAAATCCTTCCACCATGTTGAGCCACGAGCCATGTGTCGGGGTAAATACAAATTCAAATCTCCCAGGTACTGTATTTAAGTATTCCTGCGTTTCTCTTGATGTATGGGCCGAATGATTATCAAGGATAAGGCGTATCTTATCTCCATTAGGATATTTATTATCCAATAATTTCAAAAAACTAATAAAGTCAGAGCTTTTATGGGTAGGACTTACTAACGGTATTGCCTCTCCACTTAGAAGATCTATAGCAGCCAAAAGGGAGAGCGTTCCATGACGAATATATTCATAATCCCGCATGTAAGAGCTGTTTTTATCACCATTCGAAACAGGCGGTCTATCTTCTGCTGATGATTCAATCACTTGTATTCCTGGCTTTTCATCATATGATAATGTATGAACCGGAGTGCCCTCAAATGGTTTTAACTTTCCATCTTCATCAAATTGCAAATTAACTTGTTTATAAACAACAAGAACATCGTGCATTTTTGTATCAAAGTTTGGATCTCGTTTTTCGCAGTAATATGTTACTTTAAAAGGACGAATTTTAGCATTATCGAGAATTTGACGTAGTGCATATTCAGAAACGTTCTCCAATCGAGGATGTCCCTCGGCTACAGC
>JAEXNR010000023.1 GCA_023439505.1 Bacillota bacterium | reverse complement strand
GCGGTGGTGTCGTCGGTGGTGTCGGCGGCGGCAATGGCGGCGGCAATGGTAATGGATGTGATCATAACCGACGTTCTAATGTTGGCTCCGTATGTGAAATTCCAATTGATAAAATCGCAGCATTCTGCCATAACGCAATTTAGTACATCTTGAAAAAGGTATTATGTTAAAAACCGAATCGGAAATCCGTTTCCTTTATCAAGAAAGGGGCTTTTGCATAATAGATGAATAAGCTATGGCGCAAAAGCTCCCTTTTTATGCTCAGAAATGAAAAATGCGGATCCATCAGGTCTATCGACTAAAATTACGACCTGAACTCGAAATGTTAATACCGGTAGATGAATTATTATTTTTAATCTGTAGGAACTAACCTCACGATTGCATCCAACATTGATACCTCTAATTTGGCAACCTTTAAGCTGCGTTGTGATTTTTTCTTTATATTCATAAGGAGTTCATCACCGCTTAACAATTCCAAGATGTCACTATGCGCAAACTCAATTTTAATGGACAAGTTTGGTTTTAATGTGAGCACATACACTATCCAACGATAGCATATGAAAATAGTCTGAACAACAACTTTCAATTTTACATTAGTTTTTTATTTTATTAACAGCATATAACTTCAACGACAAATAAATAAATAGTACAGCCTGTCCATCGTCATAATCAAGATTGAATAATTCTTTGATCCTTTGTATCCGGTAGTTCACAGTATTCTTATGCAAGAACATTTTTGCACAGGTTTTATGAATACTTCTCCCACATTCCAAGTAAGTCAGCAAGGTTTCGAAGAATTCCGTCTTATGCTCAACATCATATAGTTCCAAATCCATTGTGACGGGGTGGTAAAATTTTTTACATTCCATAGAATTGGCACATTCATACAAAAAATCATAAAATCGATAATCTGAATACTTAAATATAACTTCACCTTCAGATCCATGTTGGCCGCCAAGGATAATTGCTTTCTTTGCCTGTTCATAATATTTCTTGATATCAAATAGTGAATAAAAGGTATCACTTAATCCTGATACAAATTTGTATTGGTTAACATTGTCAATGATTTTTGTAAGTTCGTCATTTTTGAATGAAGTTTCTTCAAACAAAATCAGTTCATATTCTTCATATGTTATATGCTTAATATTTTTTGAAACAGTCTGTATCCTTTTTTTTACATATTGAATATATTTCTCGCTTTCCCCGTGCTGGTCAATCAAAAAAATCTGATAATGCTCAGACTTTTTCCAGGTTCGCGTTAGCATGCGATAATTAAGCTCATGTTCCGTTTTGATGTTATCAGATAATAGATCATATAAGATCTCGCTGTAGTTTCCTTTACCGGAGCCCCCACCATTATTTGCCATTTTGAGTGCTATCAAATCTGCGGCTGTGCTTATAATACTCAGATCGTCCCGCGTCATCTGATGTTTCGTGGTTAGCAATACGAAGAAGCCATACAATTCTGTATCATTCTTAATTGTCCAGACATAATAATCATATTCGAACAATTTCGTATGGAAAGGGGAAGGGCTCCTGACTACGATGTCAACATAATGCTGAAAATTGTCGTCAATCATTTGAGGATCATAACGACCATATTTCATGGTATTGTCGAAGAACGCGGTTTTCAGAATTTCCTGCGCTACTTCATGCGGTCTGTATGAAATAACATGATGTGAATAGTCCACATACGAAATACTGTTTTTGAATAGCTCAAAAAAATAATCCATAAACTGTTCCATAAAATCGTCGGAAAGCAAATATTTGTTTAAATTAGCCAATCTATAGTTTGTCTTTGCTTTTTCAGCAATCAATGTATTGAGCTCGTTACATAGCATCTGCTTATCAATGCTTTCTCGAATCGTTATGCAATTGGAAGGTGGTATGTCATTCGTGATGTCAGTACCAACAATGATATAATTTCCATTCTCAACAAGTCCGCTAGCCGGGATATCATCACTATACATGATATAAATTACTCTTTGTAGATCGTATTGTTCAAATAATGTTTTATCGTAATATATTACTTGTATGATAAAACATTCTGAATGGAAAACGAATGTAGTATCGTATCTTTTTTTTAACCAGTCTACAATTACTGTTATGTTCATATCATGCCTCCAATATCTTTTTTATCATTGTAACATATATGTGATGATATCACAAATGAATTACAACATTTTTGGGTTTCCGACCTCTTTATCTCCTATTAAATCTTGTATATACTATATTTGTAGATTTAATAACAATCTATTATGTATTAACAAATGATAGGTATAATGAAAGAAAGAAGGTGCTCTAAAATAATGAACCCGAAGTATAAAAAACTGTTTGAAAAAAGTTATATCGGTAAAATGTCATTAAGTAACAAGATCATCATGTGTCCTATGTCGACTCATGCTTGGGATCCGGGAAGCTTACTATCGGATGACCAGATAGAATACTTTACAGAACGTGCGCGCGGAGGAGCCGGAATGGTTATCCTGGAAGGTCAATTCATTTCCACCAAAGTAGACAAATCTTTCGCCGCATTACCAGCATCCGGGACCGTAGATCAAGCAATGAGATGGGCAATGCTCGTCGATCGTTTCAGAGGTTATAATACAAGGTTGTGCAACCAGCTAGTTGTCGCTGCAGGGCGAAATTCGCCGGCTCCCATTGATAAGTTTCTTCCCGGACCTTCCGAGGTACCACTTTTTATTGATTCAACCAAGAAGACTTATGCTATGACCAAAGAACAGATTCAAGAAATGATCGTGGAATTCGTTAAAGCTGCAGTTTCTTCTAAATTAGCAGGCTTTGATTGTATTGAGATTCATGCTCATGCAGGATACTTACTTGATACTTTTATGATGAAGTTATGGAACCATCGTACGGATGAATACGGCGGCAGCAATGAGAATATGGCTAGAGTTCCGGCTGAAATTGTAAAAGCGATAAGAAATGCCGTAGGACCCGATTACCCTATTCTATTCAGAATGGCTTCCCAGCATCATTTTGAAGGTGGACGTACTTTAGAAGATAGCCTTGAAATCATCAAGGTATTGGACGCGGCAGGAGTTGATGCCTTCGATATCGACACCGGATGCTATGAAACCACAGATTGGATGCTTCCACCTGCCTATTATGGTGACGCACCTTCTATGGAGGACGCAGTTGCGATAAAGAAAGTGACTAACAAACCAGTACTCATCACCAACAATATCACGCTGGATACTGCGGCAGAGGCTTTGGAAAAAGGCAAATCCGACTTCTTTATGATAGGCAGACCTTTGATTGCCGATCCGCATCTGGTGCGCAAGGCCTTTGAAGGCAATGAGGAAGATATTCGTCCATGTATCCGCTGCAATGAATATTGTGTTGGCGGAATTACAAGGGGTCGACGTGCTTCCTGCGCGGTTAATGCTCAAGCTTTACAGGAAAGAGTATTCAAATTAGAAAAAACCGATAACCCGAGAAAAGTTGCAGTAATCGGCGGAGGTCCCGGCGGCCTTGAAGCGGCAAGGGTAGCTGCAATTAAGGGACATGATGTAACACTTTATGAAAAAACAGGTTCACTGGGCGGACAGATTGCAGCTGCCTCAACACCTTCGTTTAAGGGACAGCTTGCAAAATATCTTAAGTATCTCATTCTTCAGAACAAAAAGCTGGGAGTTAAAATCCATCTTAATACTGAGATTACTGAAAGTTCTCCTGAGTTAGCCAATGCAGATAGAATCATTGTAGCTCTCGGAGCAAAATCATTCTTACCTCCGATTAAAGGAATCAATGGGAAAAATGTGATCGAGGTCATTGATGCACATCTTCAGCGCCATTCAGAAATCGGCAATAAAGTTGTAGTTGCAGGCGGCGGTCTATCCGGCTGTGACAGTGCTTTGGAATTAGCTATGGAAGGAAAAGACGTTACCATCGTTGAAATGCTTGACGAAGTTGCCGTTAATGCATATATGACTAACCGTATTGCATTACTTAAAAAACTCGCCGAATTCAAAGTAAAACTTTTAACCGGCAAGAAGATACTGGAATTTACGAATGAAGGTGTTCTCATAGAAAGTAAAGACGGCAGTAAGCAAGAGGTCAACGCCGATACCGTAATAGCATCCTTTGGTACCAGGCCACTTAACACTCTCGCCGAAGCAATCTGCAATAAATATCCGACTGCAAAAGCAATTGGTGACTGTGTCTCCATTGGACAAGTCGGCGAAGCAGTTCGTAACGGATTCTTTACAGCTTATGCAATTGATTAATTATGCAAACAAATACTAAATATGACATTATTGTCAGAAGGAGGAAATAATATGATTGATATTAAAGGACGTACCGCATTTATTACCGGAGGTGCCAATGGCATCGGATTGGGCATTGCCAGAACTTTAGCGCGCGAGGGGGCAAAATTGGCGTTGGCAGATATTGACGCGGCTGCTCTCGCAACTGCGAAGGCGGAACTGGAGAGTATTACTCAAGTAGAGACATACGTACTCGATATACGTGACCGTGAGGCTTTTGCAGCTACTGCAGATGCAGTGGAACGTGTACTGGGGCCGGTAACACTCCTATTCAATAACGCCGGTGTCGCTGCTGCTTCATCTGTAGCAGGACTTACTTATAAACTTTGGGACTGGGCTCTTGATATCAATCTCAATGGTGTTATCAATGGTATTCAGACTTTTCTGCCTAGAATGATGATGAACGGTCAGGGTGGACATATCGTAAATACCTCCTCAGGTGCAGGCCTTGCAGCAGTTAGAAATGGAGTTTTATACACTACATCCAAATATGCGGTGGTTGGATTGTCAGAGGAATTGAAAATCAGCCCCGAATTGGAAGCTGCTGGGATCGGTGTAAGCGTACTTTGTCCTGCCCGCGTAGCAACTGATATCGTTAAGAGATCAGTTGATGCAACGCCCAAGGGTGATGTGGTCCTTCCGGAAGAAGTACAAAAGATGATAGATGCGAATGTAGAGCAGGCAGGAAAGTCGCTTCATAAGTTAGGACTCAGCATTGATGTCGTTGGTGATATGGTTATCAAGGGTATTCAGGAAAATGCTACATTCATTCTTACTGATAACCTAATTGAGGAAGCTATCAAAGCTAGAACAGCAGAACTTCTTAGATCCCTGCCTAACCAGGCATAATAAAAGTTATACTTAAATAGCAAAAAGATACTGAAACATCAAAACTTTTAAGCCTATGGAAATGCCTTGTATTAGTCATTTTCATAGGCTTTATTCTGTCCATCTTTCATTAATTCAATGACATATGATAATATCACAAAAAAGGTCAGTTTTAGTGCAATAGAAAGCAGTAAAGAAATAATGATACATTTCTTTACTGCTTTCTATTGCACTATTATATTATAAAAAATAAAAATATATTAGTCTTGGGATGCAGTATAATTAACAAGCTCTTTCTCCACTGCTTTTAGAAATCTAGTTATATTATCACGGTCACTCTTACTTCCATAGAGATTTACACATAAAGTCATCTTGTCATTAAAGGTGCTTACAGACATCTGAAGATGAGGACGGTATTTAATAGAACCGCACATTATAACATTTGTAACTTCTGAGTCACCAAATATAAGTCTCTCTGAATCCAGCACTCCGATATTCGTCATACAGATCTTGGGGTTGTTCAATGTATCTTCTAATATACTGTAACTTTTCTTAGGAAATAATATAGACAACATTCTTAAATTAAGTACCGTATGCATTCCTAATTGTTCCGATTTCTTCGCATTCATTGCTGCACTTACCCTGTTCAAAGACTGCCTGAAATCTTCTCCCGGAATCACGTTACTGCTAAGCGTAGCGGTTGAAGAAAGATTTGCAAGCGAATGAAAACTCTTATCTTCTAAATATTTCCGCATATCTATCATAAAAGGTAACTCAAGTTCTTTCCCATTCAATTTTAGTTCTTCTGAGAGTACGCGTAAGTAAGCTGTAATTATAACATCGTTTATCGTAACATTATCACTTTTGCACAAATTTCGGATTTTGAGAAACGTACCAGGCAGTATTTCATGTACTGCAATAAGGGGAGAAACCTCCTCCTCTTTACTAAAAGGAAATTCTTCTGTGCTAAGATTGTTATCCTTACTGCCGAAAAACAATGACTTGATTATGTAGAAAAATCCAACTTTCTTTGTAATGTTCTTGATGCTTCTATCGCCGTCAATGATATAATCTGGCACATAACTCTGATCCTTTATCAATTTCGAATAGATATCCGCCAGAAGATAGATACATTGCTTAAAGCTTGCCGCATCACCGACCATATGGTTCATAATGATGGATAAGGCATCATGATCCGATTGTAAAAGACAGACCTTAATCTGCGGTCCTGTTGCTTCATCTGTTTTTGAGAAGGTGAACTTATCAAAATCTTCTTTATTGTGTACAATGGTGAAGAGATCTTTCCAATTTGGATTGTTGGTATCCTCCCAAAAGCAATCTCCTCCGTAATTCCGATATACTCTCGATAGAATTGGAATCGTTTTTATTAGTATTTTAACGGCTTTCTCCATAGTATCAGCATTTAACTGATTTTTAAGGTAGATTACGCAGTGAAGCTGATGGTCATTAAATCCTGTAACATCTCCTAAGTATTCAACATTATCAAAAATATTAGCTTTATATTTCATATAGGCTACCTCTTTTCATAAATTATATATTTTATTTGCGTTCTTTATTACTAATTATCGCTTTTCCGCATACTATCATAAAAATATATTTTTAGAGCCTTCCCAAGAAAATTCTCCAAAATTTCTTTATTGCTTCTTACATCAAACGGAACGATTTCGCTATCCTCACCCACATACTCCACCATTGTTTTGCAAGTTCCTGCCCTTCTTTACCTGCTGGGTCCATACCACTTTCATCAAGTTCTTGTAATTTATCAAATACTGGTTTACCATCTTTCATTAACTCTAAGATAGCAAAATTAGAAGGTGATTTCGCCCAGTGAGTATAGAAATCTTCCATTCATAAACGAATAATAGTACAAAAATACTTAAGCAACCATCCTTGGACGGATTGCTTAAGTTTTTCTAGAAGTTTCTTATATTTTTTTATAATTTAAGAACCATGCTGTCGGTGCTTCTAATTCTCTCCGCTTTCCAATGCATTGCGTGCTGCCAGTTCTTTCTTAATTTCAGGAATCTTCCTCTCAATATCCAGGAAACAGTTCAATATCAATCCAACCGTTAATAAGACAACTGGGATATAGAGGCATACAGCCTTTATTGCAAATAGTGTACTTGCTGACTGTGAGGGACTGCCTGCCATGTATCCCCCTATAGCTAATCCCCAGCCAACTATTGCACTGCCAATGCCTGTCCCTAATTTTGTACCAACACTGTTACAGCTAAAGATGGTTCCGGCAAGTTTCGCTTTGTTTTTCCACTCTCCATAGTCAACCACATAAGCCAAAAGAGCAGAGTTTGATGCGGAGGACGGACCGGTACCAAATGCAATCAATGCAGTACCCAGTAATAACATGGATAAATTATTACAAAACAAAGCGGCCAAAATCCCTCCAAATAAACTAATGCTGCTTCCGATAATGCGGGATTTTTGCATGCCATATTTCGTTAGAAAAGGAGCGCTGATCAGCATTCCCACTATCATGGGCAGCAAGGAGGCAATAGACATTACGCCTACTAGATCGGCATTACCTAAATTATATTGAGCATAATAAATCCCCGCACCCGCTACACCCATGCGTGTCATCCCCATTATGGAACTAGTGATCATATTAAGGAAATACTTATTGCTAAATGTGTATTTGAAGGCTTTATAGAATGGAATACTGTCTTCTTTATTCGCTTCACTCTTAGCCTTCTTTGCTGTAATGATTTCTTTAACAGAAAATCCTGTAATCGTCAATGCCACAAGACCAATTACGCAATAAAGAAGAACTACTTTAGACCAGGCAGCTTGATTATTAAGACCTCCCAGCCTTTTTAACAATGGTATTGTAATTACACTAACTACAAGACCGGTGGATATGCTTAATACATACCGGAATAAAGCCATCCCAATCCTATCCTCGGTTTTATCAGTCACAAGCGCAGGAAACGAATTATAAGATACATTATTGATGGTATAAAAAACAACAGTCACTGCAAAATACATCACAAAGAAATAAATGCTTTTGCCTGTTACGGAAAAACTGCTTGGTATATTAAATAGCAGAATTGAACACACTACCAGTGGCAAGATACTTGCCAAAAACCATGGACGTGCTTTACCAATTTTGGTATGAGTATTGTCGATCAACGTACCCATAAATGCATCGGAAACTCCATCGAATAATCGTGCGGCTAAAATTAATGTTCCTAATAAAGCCGCGCTAATACCCACTGTATCAGTCATATATACCATTAGGAAACCACCGGTCAACCCCCATATAGTACCTGCACCCATATCCCCTATACCATATCCTAGCTTATGTCTTTTTTTCACCTTGTTCTCCTCCTGGTCTAAAAAATATATTTAGTAAACTCGCATTACTGGTCCTTATAATGCTTTTTCTTCCATTGTTATTTACTCTCGATTTTTAATTCTTATAGTTATATCATTTCCAGCATCTATGCAATATTATAAACGCTAACTATTTTGAGTTGATTTCTGAATTGATTAAGGTTAAGCTTTTCTGAAAGACTGGATTTCTTGACTTCAATTACTTTAACTGCATCAGCTGAGACATCAAAATAATTGTCACTGAAAATACAATCCGCTTTTTCAAGGTCCAATCCAACCGATTTAGCATAAGCTTTTGCATTTACTTTTAATAAGAAAGAGGTTTCATCCTCCTCTACGGTAACATTTATCTCGGGATTGAGGAACTTGAATTCCTTTGCTGGAACAAAAATAACTGTACCGTTTCCTAATTCTTTTGCTCCAGATGTTAAAGTAAATTCTACATAATTACTCTCTGGTTTAAAATCCTTTACTAAATCAGCAAAATCAAGCTGTATGCAGTTTTTTGCAGAAAGCGATTCTATGCTTACCTCTTCCTCACCCTGAATAATAACGGCTGATCCATTATCTTTCAATGCCCACTTCAAGGTTCCATTGATTGCTTCAAAGGTATCGTTTGTAACATAGATGTCAGCCTTTGAACCCTCCTCATAAGCAGAAACCAGAACAGGCTCATAGAAACGCTTGGAATAATACTGCTGTGCCTTCCATCTGCCAAAGTAATCAATACCAGCCCATGAAACTACTGGCCAACAATCATTTAACTGCCAGGTTATCACTCCCATGCAGCGACCGCGGTTTCTGCGCAAGTGCTCAATACAACATTTCAGAATTTCTCCTGCCATAATCTGCGATGCGTAAACATACAGTCCAAAATCCTTAGGTAAATTAAATTCCCTCTGCATATACAATTCTATATCCTGATTTCCATTATTGGACTTTTGGTGCTTATACATAATTGGTGAATCCGGCCGACGATCTTCTGGTAACGTGAACGTCTCAATTGTCTTTATACTTGGATAGCTCTGGAAGCCCATTTCAGATATAAACCTGAAATAATAATCCCGCTGTTTTTTATAAGGCAACTTGCCAAGATAAGTGATATAGATGTGAGTATCACCGGTTTTCTCATTATGACTAAAAAATTCATCATTTGACGGAGAGCATCGTACATAGGAAGTATTTGGATCTACCTCTCTCAGCAATTCAGGTATTACTTCTGCAAAAAGTTGTTTATACTCTTCTTTTACCGATCTTTCCTCATCAGAATTAATATTACAGTTAAAACGCTTCTGGATATCTAGGAACATTGGCTCATATTTGTTAGTAAACATATCAATAATCGTCTCTATTTCGTTATTTCCATTCCACAAGCCCAAGCATGCATGATGTCTGATTCTCTTTACATTGTCTTTTATTTCTTCTCTAATACTATCGAGAAACTCTTCGTACACTGGGTAAGCATGGCAGGCGAACATAAAATCATGATAGAGAACGAGTCCCAGCTTATCACAGGTCTCATAAAAATCATCATAAGGATAAAGAGCTCCTCCCCATACTCTCACACAGTTAAAGTTTGCTTCTACACAGTCCTTAAGCATTTTTTCGGTGCGCTCTGGAGTATATCTTGTCATTACACTATCTTCGATAATTAGATTGGAACCCCTTACGAAAATTGCTATGCCATTAACAACTAATTCATAGGATTTACCCCATTCATCAGTTTCACGTCTAAGTACGATTGTTCTTAAACCTATGGTTACCATTTTGGAGTCAATTACAGTATCTCCATCCTTTAGATTCATCGATACTTTATACAGCGGATGTTCCCCGTATCCATTCGGCCACCAAAGTTTAGGATCATGAATCTCGATCGTTGCAGTATATTTCTTACTAACTGAATCAACCTGTCCTTTTGCAATCATCGCTTTGTTATCAGGACCGGTTACAATAATCTCTGCATTAAGAGCCTTGTCACTCCAGATCTTGAAATCCATACTTGTCTGAAGTGTTACTTTATTATCCTCATGGTGTTGCGTTATGTAGAATTCATCTATTACTGCCGTGTTGTTACAATCAATAAAGATATTCTTCCAAATACCTGAATCAGGAAGACTCAAACCCCAATCCCACCCAAAGGCACACTGTGCTTTTCTGATGTGATCTACTCCGGTATTCCCTAAGACACTTGGAAGTCTGCTAAACTCAGCTTTGCTTTTTATATACTTCTTAGGTGAGTGAAATACAATATGAATTTCATTGATACCAACTATAAGGTTTTTCCTGACATCGAACTTATATGTCCTGTGCATGTTATCCGTATTTGCAATCAGCTGTTTGTTTAAATAAACGTCCGCTAATGTATCAAGACCCTCACAGCAAAGCAAAACTTCATCATTCTCCATATGACTGCTTAAAACTTCAAATTCCCGAACATATTCATAATCCTCTAAAAACAACTCCTGTATCTTGTCCTCGTTGTCTCTGTAAAATGGATCAACGGTTAGTCCCGCATTCAGCAAATCAGAAAAAACAGTTCCCGGGACTTTTGCATCAATCCATTCTTCTTTTACAACATTCTTAAATTTCCATTTTCCATTCAAATCAATACTTTTCATATAACATAATTCCTCCATAAGTTGTTAGTTCAAAATAATTCAACATATTTAATTCCATTACAATTATTTATTTATAGAATATCACAAGATATAGCTTAAGCCGTTGTCATTTCTTATGCTTAATACACAAATTCCGAACACATTTCAATATAAATAATTATCTATTGTTTGTAAAAGATAGAGATTAATGTATTAATGCTACTTCCGGATTGTTCAAAATATACTTATCAAGATGTCCTTCCGGAAGCCCTGGTAGTTGAACAAATGTCGATTCTAATTTCTGAGAGCAATTGTTTTCACTGCTTTTCAAGATTCCTGATAGGATTTCAACAACATGACATGCCATATCGATATTTGCCCTATGTGGACGATCCTTCTGAATTGCCCAGGCCATCTCTGCAGCACCAATACCTCTTGAATCAGTTTCAAAGCCATAATTAATTGGGAGTACAACCGGCGGCTTATCCAAACCTTTTTTCTGAAGAGTAACTTGACCTCCAAATTCATTTGGATTTGGTAAAGAAATAATTCCCTCTGTGCCATACAAAATTAAATCCGGCGCCTCAGGAAAAATAGAATCTCCATTAAAATTAAGCGAACCCAATACTCCATTGCAAAATGCGAGGGTACCTACCATAACATTTTCATTTTGTATTTCATAGGATTCTCCATAATTATATAAAGCCGGATTTTCAAATATCCGTTGTTTATGGTTAGTTCTGACCATTCCACTGACCTTTTCTACAGGGCCAAGAATACTAAGTAAAGCTGTAAGATAATAGATCCCCAGATCAAAACCGATACCCGCACCGGGTTCAGTGGTAAATTGGAGTAACGGATACAAGGAACCCATATCTCGATTAATACTTGCATGACATGATGTCACAGTACCAATGAGCCCTTGCTCTACAGCTCTTCGAGCAGTCTGTATCCCTGCTCCCAGGAAAGTATCAGGAGCGACGCCAAGACGTACATTGTTTTTTTGAGCCAGTTTTCTTAATTCACAAGCTTCCTTAAAATCCGCTGTGATTACTTTTTCAGTATAAACATGTTTACCTGCAGATAATAATCGCGAGATAATATCGTAATGAGCTTTGGGTGGCGTCAAATTAATGACTAAATCTATGGAAGTATCATTAAGAATCTCTTCCATCGTGACAGCCTTAATTTTATATTTTTCAGCCTTCTCACTTGATGAAACTCCACTCTTTGAGCAGCAGGCGACTATTTCCAGAATCTCAAACCGGTTGATTATATTTTCAAAAAAAATATCACTAATCTTTCCACACCCTATAACCGCTGTTTTCATTTTTTTCATCTTTGGTCTCCCTTTATCAATTATTTTATATAGAATATCACATAATACAGTTTAAAATACTGTCATTTCTTATGCTTAATATACAAATTCCAGACATATTTCTGTATCTGTGACGACTGGCTTGACAAATTTCTTAATGCAGTTTAATATTTAGTTGATTTTAAGCTATTATACGGAGGTGTTGTCATGACATATTTTCCTGTAGATTTAAATAATCAGCAATTAAAAGCAGACAATTATCCATGTCATGTAGTGTATTCACGCTTCGATAAATGCATTCCTCTGCACAGCCATGACTTCATTGAAATGGCATTTGTCCTTTCAGGATTCGGTAAGGAAGTGATAAACGGAATGGAGCATGAGCTGAAAAGCGGTTCCTTAAGTATATTACTCCCTTGGCATCTGCACGAAATTATGCCTGATGCAAAAAACCCTCTTGTGATGATAACTTGCAGCTTCAAATTAGAAATGTTTATTAATAAAAACAATTTTTTTGAGCTTAATGATTTATTATTTGACATTATGGATATTCCTACAAATACGAATTTTGAGAATGACGATTTTAAACTTGCTGCGAAAATATTTAACCAACTTTTACATGAATATTCCGATCAAAACAAATGGAAAGATATTATATTTAAGGTGAAAATTACTGAGATATTAGTTTTATTTAGACGCAGTAAGAATTATCCTTCTGAAGTAAGCAGCATAAACACAAGGTCTGTGAACAATCAATTAATTTGGAATTTCATCGACTTTATTCATGTAAATTATTCCAATAAAAATATTACACTCTCCTATGCTGCACAAAAATTTAATCTTGATGCAAAAAATTTGAACATACTCTTAAAGCAGAATACCGGGCTCAATTTTAATGATTTATTGGATGATATTCGCATTCGGATTGCTTGTACCATTTTGTTAATCTATGCCCCAAACTATCTTTTAACTATAGATCCAACTTTATCACAATCTTATGTTTATCCTGGTTATAAAAGCAAACAAGAATTTTTAAAAGCATTTAGGAAATTAAAAGGGTTAGATCCAGAAGAATTTATTAAGTTATACTCCAGCAGCTTTGCCTTGGAAACTCCTCTGACAGTGGTACCTAAAATGTATCTACAAATAATTTATTATTTGTATCTGTATTATGCTGAAGAGTTAACCCTGAAAGATATATCCAGGCAATTCCAAGCCGATGAGGATTATGTTTCGTCTCTTATGAAATCACAAACCGGTCAAAGCTTTCAAGACCTATTAGATGAAATTCGTATTTTTCATGCCTGCAACCTTTTAAAACATACTAAGAAAGCTCTTAATGAAATTAGCCTTGAAGTTGGCTTTCATTCTATCGAAGACTTCATTCATAAATTCAGAAGCTTAAAAGGAGATTCACCTGATAGTTACAGAAAGATATAAGATAATTTTGCGTTTGAGTTTCCGTTTTCTATATTATAATAGAATTGATTCTTGTAATAATGTTTTGGAATATTGACCAAGTCGGGAGATATAATTAATGATAAATACTCCGTTCTATCTTAAAAACCAACCACTAATGTATATTAACTTTCCCTACCAAATACTTTCTGATCATATTAGTAAACACATTACTCTACACCGTCATAATTTTGTCGAAATGGAATTTGTACTTTCAGGATCCGGTAAGGAAATTATTAATGGAATCGAGCATAGTCTTAAAAGAGGTTCTTTTAGTATTATATTCCCGTGGCATATGCATGAAATCTTGCCGGATGAATCAAATACACTTGAAATAATAAAATGCAGCTTTGGGTTTGAAATATTAATGGATAATAGTTCCTATTTTGAGCTTGATGACTTGATATTCAACAAATCAGATGCCCTGACATCTGTATGCTTTGAGGGTGCAGATTTTGAATATATGAAAGACATATTAGATAATTTATTTCTTGAGTATACTGATTATAAACCTTGGAAAAAAATGATGTTTAGAGCAAAAATTGCTGAAATTTTGGTTATATTCGATCGTAAAAGGATAGAACAAACATCAGCACAGACCATAATTAAAAAGTCACATAGCGATCTGAATATATGGGAGGTAATCTATTATATTCATTATGAATTTAACACGGATCTAACGCTTATGACTCTGGCAGAAAAATTTCATTATAGTAAATCATATTTGAATTTACTCATAAAAAAACAAACAGGTCTAAATTTTAGTGATCTGCTGGAGGAAGTCCGTATTAGAAATGCCTGCACCTATATGATGTTTTTTGGGATGCAGCCTTCAAAAATTTCACTTATAGTTGGGTTTAAAGATAAAAGAGCATTTATTCGTGCATTCAAAAAGATAAAAGGCCACACTCCGGAAGCGTTCCAAAAAATACATGATTCGGATTACGAGCGGGAAAACTGTCTGTCTGTTTCTTCAAATATTTATTTTCAAGTGATTTACTATTTACACCTGCATTATAAGGAAGAACTGGCCCTTGAAGATATAGCCGGCCATTTATACTACAATAAAAACTATTTGTGCTCTCTTCTGAAAGCTCAAACAGGTCAAAATTTTATTAGTCTTTTACACGAAGTTCGGATTTTTCATACTTGCGCGCTGCTAAAAACCACCGATAAGGCGATAAATGAAATTGCCTATGAAGTAGGTTTTAATTCTCTTGAAACTTTTTTTAGAGTATTCAGAAATTTGAAGGGCCTTTCACCCAGTGAATACAGAAACCCTTCAAATAGTGAATGAATTTGGGCTCTTTCGTTTTCATTTAAAGATCACAGTTAAATGTTTTTTCAAATATCTTGTAATTGAATTTATTTATTTCAAACATTCCTGTATCTTCGTATCGAGGAATTTCAGCTCCGTCTAGAGAATCACTGATCCATTTGACAATCCGTTCGCCCCATACAAACTGACGCTGGGAAAAGGAAGCCGTAGTAATGCCGTCCTTCACGGAATCAACCATCTTTGAGGAGGAATCGAAGGTCATGAGTTTCTTATTAACATTGTATTCTCTGAAATAGTCACTGGCCGCTTCGCTCCAGCTTAGATTGATACAGTACAAAAGGTCGAAATCCGGATTCTTATCTATTGCATTTTCAAAAATCTTTTTCGTGTCGGCAGCTTTCGCATCAAGCGCATTTCCCGGTATTGAAATCTTGACAACCTGAATATCAGGATATTTTTTAAGGGCATACACAAAACCCTCTTCCCGTTTTTCATCGCTGCCTATATTACACATACTGGTAATCAGAATTTTTCCTTTTCTCCCCAGAGCTTTTGCTGCTGCTTCTGCTATCATTTCTCCGCCTTTCAGGCTATTTGTCTCCATGAGTCCAATCCGCTTGCTGCTGGGTGCATCGGAATTGAAGCAGATAACCTTAATCCCTGCATCGATTGCCTTGTTTATTACAGGAGCCATTTCTATGTCTCCGGATGGAGATATCGCTATCCCTGCTGCCCCTTCTCTAATAAACCGTTCCATTATTTGAATCTGCTCTTCGGGACCGAATGTCTTCGGTTTGACCGCTTCAATTATAAAGTTATATTTCTTTCCAGCGGCTTCGGCTGCTTCTGTAACAAAATCAAAGAAAGGATCGTCGACAATATATATGATTCCGATTTTCCTCGTTTTTATCTCCTCACAAGTTACATCGAAATCATCCAGAATACTTGACAGGTTATCCAAATTAGACTTGACCATATTCACCATATCATAGATAGTAGTAGCTGAATTGCTTTGCACCATAGTCAACGAAGCCATTTCCTCGGTTGTGGACGCAGATTCTTGCGCAACAGCCGCTATACTGCTTATTGACTCGATGAGGCTTCCTTTTAATTCATATAATTCATTGAATTGTGAAATATAACTCTCCTGTGTTTGAAGCAAGCCCAAGAAAAAGCTGTTGATATTACCAAAGGCTTTTTCGGCTTCGGATACTTTTTTATCCTGAGATAATAATACCTGTCTCGATTCATCAACCAAAGAACTTATTTCATTAATGCCGGATACTACTCTTGATATAACGGAACCAATTTCTGTGCTTGAATTATGGCTTTGTAACGATAACTTTCTTATTTCATCAGCCACAACCGCAAAACCGCTTCCTGCGGCGCCAGCTCTTGCCGCTTCAATTGACGCATTTAAGGATAAAAGATTTGTCTGGCTTGCAATATCTGAGATTGTAGCAGTTATGCCTCTAATGCTTTTCACTTCACCTGAAAGAATGTTTAGTCTATCTATCAATTTCAATATTATTTCCTTATATATTTCTATACTTTTTATTAGTGAGTTCAGGCTGCTTCCGCCTAAATCGTTTACTTCTTTTACCTCCCTGGTCTCATTATCCAATTTCTCTGTTAAATATGACAATTCTTCAATCTTTTGTGCGATAGTGTCAGCTGTATACAGACAGTTTCCGGCATCACCAGCTTGATCCGCAGCACCTGCTGCAATGGTTTGTGCAGCTTGAGACAGTTCCTCATTGGTATTAACAACGTCACTTACTGATATTTGCAGGGATTCTACCTTATGTAAAACATTGCGGGTATATGATTTTATATTTTTCAAAAGATCCCGCAGCATTCTGAGACACTCAATATGGACTCCTGGTTCAGTCCTTTCTAAAGACATAATTTCGTTATAGCATTTATCAATTTCCTTCTTTTCTATTCCTTCAAATATCTTAATATAAGAGCTTATTATATTACTTTTATTAATGCATACCAGATAAGTTACAAATAAACCAATATTCCATAAAAGAAGTACAAGTACAGCTATATGTGTCAGTTTTTCAGGAACGAAGCAAGCAATAGAAATGGGAAGTATTAACACAATTCCGGTAATGACTTTAAGTTTATTACTCATTCATCTAAACCTCTTTCTTAATTTTTAGTAAAAATATACGCTGCGCAGTCGGCATTTTTAAAACAGCTTTTTGCATAGCATCGCTGCACCAATCATTCCGGCATCATTACCCAAGGATGCCAGCTTCACCATTGGAGGCTTCACGTCTTCCTCTTCCACATAGCATATAATCTCCTTCTCCGGTGGGAATAAATACCTTATTTCAGATTAACACAGATAATTTTTAAAACATTGTCATATTCTCAGTTCGGCACACCATATCTGAGTATTCTGATACTACTAAAAAAGGATCAACATGATTAATGCTGTGATACGTACGGGTTCCTGCCACGATAGGAACGAACGAATGCTGTGAAGGCTGTTCTTACAAAGCAAATGAACGCGTTGCAATCTAACTTAAAAAGTTATTTTACAACGCGCTCTTTTAATTTTTACTTTTAATTAACTGCTCTTTTATTGCACTTCTCACTACTCTTTTATTGCACTTGTTTCATTCCTCTTTTTTATTCCTTTTCCCCTTCCAGGCTCTGTAAAATTGCTACCTGATCCTGAATATCATCTCTAACAACCTGAATTTGCGTCCAGGGTCCAAATCTTCTTTTGCTCATATGATGCAGATGGTCATATAAATTCCCTTCATTCACATGACTTTTATGATTCACCGTGACGACCAGTTTTGTTACTTTAATAAGTTCATTCATCTTCGAAAGCTCGTTTACTTCTTCCGAAATCTTTTTAATTAATAATGTATCATGCATAATTCCCTCCTGTTCTGCGCTGCATAGCGGTTCTCATAATGTGATGAATATTTCTGTCTGTGGATGCAGCACGGTACACAGACCTGCGAATTGATTAGTTTTCAGGTGTAATCAGTCTGCCTACCCTGGGCAGTGTATCCAGAACCTCTGTCATTCCCATATGGCAGCCATGAAATGCATCCGACTGATCCTGTCCCGGGCGAAGTCCGAAATGAGAGCCAGTTGACCAGCCAAATCTTTGACTTACATCATAAATGATACCATCCACTGCCACATAGGACGGTTTCCCTTCTCTTCCGTTATACCGGGCCAATTCCTCCGGTGTGAATTCCTGTAAATTTTCTTCCACGGCACCTTGTTCCATCGACTTCAAATTCTCACAGGTAATGTAGTTGGCAATGGTATGAATTAATCCATTGATACGCTCATCAATCTGAAGCTGAAAGAAGTTCTTTTGATAACAGGAATTGGAAAACACCTGCATCTGACTGTAGTGACAAATCTCCCTTATGTAATCTTCCACTGATTTTCTTAATTCCAAATCTATTTTCATTTTGATCTCTCCTGATCCGTATCTATCCTTGACCATTTCCAGACTTCTTTCTAACGGTATCAACCAGCTAATGATCGGATTGCATCAGCAGATCCTTTCTAACCAGACTGATCAACTCCTCGGCAATTTTCACCCTCTTATCCTCCAGCAACGGACTGAGTCCGTAATGCAGTCCAATTTCTGAAATCTCAATTGCGTAAACCATTCCTTTCATCTCAGGATAATAGATTCTGATCAAATCGAGTAAGTTAAAATTATGCTGCGAAGCTTTACCGCTTCCGTATGCAAAGTCCTCCAATAAAAAGGAAGTAATCCTGCCCGGCTCCTTCCCTAGGCGGGCCGCATCCACCAGGATAATGAAATCATTTTGTTCTAATCTGGAAATACAGTATCCTACATCTGTTTCTCCATAAATTACTTCAATATCAAGCAGTGTTAATGCATCCTCTGCCTGCTTCACCACAGCAACTCCCACACCATCATCCATCATCAATACATTACCAAGTGCAAACAGCTTCCTGCTCATACGAGAACCTCAATTACTTTATCCTTGTTACCCTGTTGTATCAAGTGAGTGGCGCAGGATACACAAGGATCAAAGGAACGGACGATCCTTCCGATCTCTACAGGAGAATCCACATCATTAAGGAAGGAACCAATTAAAGCCTGCTCAATCGGTCCGGGATTACCTGCAATATCTCTTGGAGAGATATTCCATACGGAAGGCGAAATGATGTTATAGTTTTGTATGACGGAATTCCCTATTCTCAGCCAATGCCCCAAAGCACCTCTGGTGGTGTCAATCAATCCAATTCCTTCCGCTGTTACAGGCATTGCAAATACGCTTTGTCCGTTAGGAAGAAGTTGAATCCGTTCCGTAAGGTTGATCATGATCCTGGTAACCTTCTCTGTCTCCAGCACTCTTGCAACATTTCGATCCATACAAGAATACCCTCTGGTATATTCACCGGAAAGTATCATTCTGGCCAGCGGCCCTACTTCCATTGCAAGTCCGTTATATCTGGGCGCCTTGATAAAAGTATAAGCCTCCGGCTTTTCCAGATCCACCTCATCGATTCCCGTATCCGTTTCCCTGTACCATGCATACCGTATCTGTTCATTAATCGCCTCCGGCGTAAGATCATATCTGACACCGTCCACCATTACCCCCGGGCCCACATAAGAGATCTCGGGAGCTCCATTATCAAACACACCAAAGCTCATGAGGTTCGGATATGAGATACCCTTTTCAAAGTAATCCGAATAATACTCTGACAATATATCGGAATCCTCCTGCATGATGGTTGTAACAAAACCAAGGAGCTTTCTTAGCAGCGATTTTACCTTCTCCAAATTATAGGGATTGATCTTCACCGTAGCTCCCCCAAAGAAAATTCCATGGGTATGAGGGGCCTTCCCTCCAAGTACTGCCAGACCCTGATGTGCCAGCATTGAATATTCCATACTCATGGCATAATGCTCCTCCAGTCTTTGGTTCACCTCCGGGGGAAGTCTGAAATCCGTATAGAATGGTTCCTCAGCCGCCCTTACACTGCTGATTCTGACGTAGCTTGGAAGATTGAGAATATAAAAGTGTCTGATATGGTTTTGAATAAACTCAAATCCATGAATCAATTCTCTGATATAGTGATCATTTCGTGAAGGTATGACATTCAGTGCATCTTCCACTGCCAGGGATGCGGCAAAGGCATGGGCAGAAGAGCATATCCCGCAGATTCTTTCCGTAAAGTAGATTGCATCGGGAGGGTATCTGCCCTGCAGCATGGTTTCAAACCCACGATACATCAAGCCGCTGGACGTAGCGTTAATAATAATATTATGATCTACCTCTGCTTTAATCTCCAGAAATCCGCTGATTCTGGTAATCGGATCTATGGTAATGATTCGGCTCATATAACCTCTTTTCTGCGATGCATCCTTCGCTTACCTTCTGCTAAAATCGAATAAATGGTTCCATCCCGTCGGGGAAGGATTCCTGGGCACATCCAATACAGTTGGTATTATCTCCAACCGGCCAGTTCACATAGCTATTCCACTTTCGTCTCGGACAATCTGCCCTGGTAACCGGCCCTCTGCAGCCAATCTGAAAGAAACATCCGTCTTCTCCAAACTTCGTCGCAAAGAATCCTGTATCAAAAAATCCTCTTCTGGTACAGCCATCATGAACTGTAACTCCGTAGAAAAGCAACGGCCTTCCCTGCTCATCCAGTTCCGGAACTCCAAACCCGACAAGATATGCCAGTGTTCCCACCACCCAATCCGGATGAGTGGGACATCCCGGAACCTTAATCACCTGACGGTCAGGAAAGACCTGTTGTAAGCTGACACATCCGGAAGGGTTGGGACTTGCCGCCGATATTCCTCCGTAGGAGGCGCAGGTGCCAACTGCAATCATATATCTGGCTCTTTCCCCTGCCATCATGATGGCCTCATAAGCGGTAATCTCCGTTCCATTATAGTATGCAATTATGTTATATCTTCCGTTATCCCGTAGAGAAACTGCACCTTCCACAACGAGAATGAAGTCTGTATCCAGGGTATCAATCAGTTGTTGGAACGCCGGTTCTCCTTCTGCAGCCATCAACGAATTTTCATACGTAAGGTTAACAATTTCTGTCAGAACCTGATACAGCCCGGGATTATCACTATTCATAAAGGAAATGATATTACCGGAGCAGCCATTTGCCTCCAGCCAGATCACATTCATTCTGCCGATACTTTGATTTTTTACTTTGCCCAATACCTCCTGGGTGATACGCCTGGCTGTGATGAACTTCCCCTTTGTAAGCGGACACTCCTGCTGGACATTCACTCTTCTCCTCATTTCTGCGTTATTTTACTGATTCGCTTTATGTTATTTACAGTAATTTATATAGAATTTCAGATGATAATATGACAACTACTTTCCCTTGTTCCATTTTGTGCTGGTACCGGCCTCCTTTTTATTGTAAAATAAGGATAGGAATCCTACCTTATTCATACTTTTAAAAACAATAATTGTTTTAATAGAATCACAAACAATACGAGGAGGTACTTTATGACTACACGAAAAATAAACTTAAGCCTATCCCTGATTTGCGTGCTATTATTGTTCACCATGGTTGGGTGTTCCGGATCAAAAGAAACAGAGGATGCTATACTGGAGAAGATTGATGCAGAGCAGGCGAAAGATATGATGGATCAGGAGGATGTTGTTATCCTCGATGTAAGAACAAAAGAAGAATTTGAGTCCGGTCACATAGAGGGTGCCCTCCTGTTGCCGGATTACGAGATCAGTGACAAAGCCGAAACGGTATTAGAAGATAAAACTGCGACAATATTGATATATTGTCGCAGTGGCAGACGAAGTGCAGGTGCCGCACAGGCACTGCATAATCTCGGATATAAGAATATTTATGACTTTGGAGGGATCAATGACTGGCCTTATGATATCGTGAAGAATTAGATATGTGATGCGATATAGGTCATGTTTCCTTTCAGCTGATAGGTTCCATATTCATAAGGGAGAATGAAATGGTCTCCCTTTTTGATTGCTATTCCATCAATATCTCCTGATCCATCCAGGATACTGATATTTAAGAAGCTTTGATCCTGTACAAATTGTGCGCTCCCGTGAATCTGTATCTTCTCCACGGTATAATAATCACAGCGAATTAATTCTTCCGCATCATAGTTCTCAAAATGCTCCACTTTGGCGCTTACCTTACGGTCCTCATGTGGGCATGAGATAACGTCAATGCTTTTCTCGATATGAAGTTCTCTTGGTTTCCCGTTATCCAGTCTGTCATAGTCATACAAACGATAAGTAATATCGCTGCTTTGCTGCGTCTCAAGGATTACGGTTCCGGCTTTGATAGCATGCACCGTACCGGGATCAATCTGGAAGAAGTCGCCCTGCTTAATCGGGAGCACCCGAATCAGTTCCTTCCAGCGTCCTTCCTCAATCATCTGCTTTAATTCTTTCTTATCCCTTGCATTATGTCCTATGACGATCCTGGAATCTTCCTCACAGTTAAGAATATACCAGCATTCGGTCTTACCAAGGGAACCATTTTCCTTTGACCCTGCATAATCATCGTTAGGATGAACCTGGATACTTAAATCCATCTTCGCATCTATGATCTTTACCAGAAGGGGAAATAGTGCCCCCTCATCATTGCCGAACAGTTCCCTGTGGTTTTCCCATAGCCAGCTTAAGGCAGCTCCGTCATAGGTTCCGCCTTTTATGGTACAATCTCCATTCTTATGGGCACTGATTGCCCAGCACTCACCGGTATGATCACTGGGGATCGTATATCCGAAATCAGTGGCTAATTTATCGCCACCCCAGATCATTGATTTAAATACCGGCTCTAAAAATATAATCTCTCTCATCAAAATCTCCTTACCCAATCATCTAAAACCGACAGATAATATCGATACAGATTACATTGGTTTCCTTTTGTTCATTGATATAAGCGCAGGAAATGGTCTTACAGAGGTTTCCCGTAGCAGCTGAAATATACTCATATGAGGTATAAATGTCATCCTGATATTTCATTGCCTGTTTATAGTATTTCTTATTGCTGTAATCATCTCCCGGCATGGCAGGCTTAAAGTTCTCATCCTCAACCACATAAATATTAGGATTCATAATCGTATGACTGATTTGTCTGCCATTTCCTGAAACAATATAAAAGCATTCTGCCTGCGTTTCTGCCTGAATCATATCCGTAAGTTTCTGATCCAGCTCCTGTTCCGTGTATACATTATGTAATGATTTTTTTAATAATGCAACTATTTCCCGTGCATATTTTGCCTCTTTTTCCAGATCGGGCACAAATAAACCTGATTGGTTCAGGAGCCGATAACCTCCAAGTACATCCTTTAGCCTTACGGACAGACTTGTTAGATTGGTTGCGCCCGCCCCATTCTCCTGGGCATAGGCTGCATTATTCTGCACCACACCGGCGATATCGGTGATGATATCGGAGGTATTCTTTAAATTCTGCGCCTGAGTCTCGGACCGGTCCGCGATTTCTGATGTGTGTCTTGCAATTCTATCGATGGAAGACTGGATGGTTGCAAAGCTGCCCGCTGTCTTGTTGGCAATCTCCATACTTTCCTTTGCAATGGTGATACTATGCGTAATCAAATCCGTGGTCTGCTTCACCGCATCCGCACTTTTTGCAGCCAGATTACCGACCTCATTGGCAACGACGGAAAAACCCGCCCCGGCCTCCCCGGCTCTTGCAGCCTCTATGGAAGCATTCAAAGCCAGTAATTTCGTCTGACCGGCAATGGCACTGATCATTTCAATGATATGGGAAATATCTTGGGAGGATGCTGTTACATTCTGAATAGAAGTCAGCATCTGATCCATATAATCCTTCCCGATCTCTGTTTCCTGTTTTACATCATTAACACTTTTGGATACCTTCTTGGCATTCTTGGCATTCCCGGCAGTCTGTTCCGTTAATTCGTATATGGTATTGGTCAGATTAGAGATCATATCCGCCTGATTTTGCGCGTTTTCAGCCAGCATGGACGAGCCCTGCTCTACCTGACTGCACATATGGTCTATTTCAAAGGATAATTCCTGAATTTCTTCAAAGGAGTGATTAAGAGAATGTCTGATTTTATGTAATGCATTTTTGATGGGTTTGAAATCACCCTTATACTGAATGTCATTGGTAAAGGCTACTGCCATGTTACCTGCCGAAAGATGGGAAAGAATGTGTGCAATTTCATTAATATACTCTGTAAAGGTAATACTGATCTGATCAATATCCTGTGCCAGTTCCCCCAAAACTGTATACTGCCGCGTATCAATCTGAAGATCCAGATCACCACCAAGCATCTGATTCGTACTTCTTACAATGGTTAAGACCTCTTCATTCAACCTGCTGATCTCTTTCCTATTTTTCATCATAAGTTTCTCCCCCTTAATCTTCTCACTTGTTCCTTTTCTTGTTTCTGTCTCTTCTCTTTTACACTTTACTATTACACTTTACTATTACACTTTACTATTGCACTTTTCTTTTACACTGCCCTTTTATTGCCTGTTTTTTGCAGGATTACCTTATCTGCTTTATTCACAGCCCGTTCTCTGATTTTTTATTCTTTTCTTCTCTTCTTTTGTTCTTCTCTTTAAAAAAAGCAACAAGAGCCAACAGCCTGTTGCTTTTTCTACTATATAATACTGCATTTCTCATGTCAATATTTACGACGTAAATTGGACTGTTTTTCTATGAATTCTTAGCTAAAACACCGATAATCTCTACTTCACACAACACATCCTTTGGAAGTTTCTGTGCCGCAACACAGGATCTGGCCGGCTTCCCGGTGAAATATTCTGCATAAACCTCATTAAACGCGGCAAAATCGTCCATGCTCTTTAAAAAACATGTGGTCTTAATTACGTTCTCAAAGGTAATCCCTGCTGCCTCTAAAATAGCGCTTACATTCTTCATCACCTGGGTCGCCTGTACTTTAATATCTCCCTCTACCACCAATCCGCTGGCAGGATCAATAGGGATTTGTCCCGATGCAAATAAAAACTCTCCGAATATTAATCCCTGGGAATATGGTCCAATGGCTGCCGGAGCCTTCTCTGTCTGAATAACCTGAAACATATTTTTTCCTCCTAAGTCATCTTTTTCTCCATTATAGTAATATGGACAGGATTTATCAAGGTAATTTTAAATACAGATTATGTTTTATGAAAAGAGATTAATAATATTCATTGGCATATTTCCCGTAATATTTATATTTCTTACCGTAATAATGATATTGATTGCTGCTAAGATCTATCTTGTTAAGAACCGCACCAAGTATCTTACAACCGCTCTTCTCTAACTGCATCTTCACTCGTTGCGCCAGCTTATAGCTGATGGCATCCGATTCGATAACAATAACAGCCCCGTCACATTGGGCAGCCACAATGGCACTGTCAATCACACTTCCAAGCGGCGGTGTATCCACAATAATATAATGATATTCGGAACGCATCTTTCGCAGTAATAAGGCAAAATGTTCATTGCCCAGAAGTTCTGCGGGATTTGGCGGAACCGGTCCGGTAAAAACAATATCCAGATTCGTAATATTCGATTCATAAATAACTTCATCCAATTTATTCTGACCGGACAGATAGTGGGTTAACCCCAACACGCTATGATCCGGTTTATAGCGGCCGACAATCACTGATTTTCTTAAATCCGCGTCCAGAAATAATGTTTTCAGACCACTTTCCGCTAAAGAGGATGCCAGCTGAAAGGATACATTCGATTTTCCTTCATTGGGAATACTGCTTGTAAAACAAATAACTTTTACATCGTTTCCGCAGAATCTGATGTTCGTTCGTAACGACTTATACGCTTCATTGCTTTGATAGTCCAGTTCCTTCACCATTTCCAACAATATCTTTGACATACGTTTTCTCCCCGATCATTTCAACTGTTTATTTTTATTATCCTCACAAGGAATAATTCCCAATGTTGCCATACCCAGATATTTCTCCACATCATCCGGTACTTTGATGGAAAGACAAATCAGATATCTGAGACTTATCACAAATGTGGTAAGCAATGCCGTGCCCAATCCCCCGAACAGGATATAATGACCTCGGCCAAAGCCCGGTATGAAACCGATACCAACAGCTCCGAGGATACCCAGTATCATAATCAACCATACCTTATGTACTACCTGTACACATAATTGCAATGCATGAATCTTAACATTTTCCCTTTTTCTATCCCTCATACCTAATCCCGGCCAACCTTTCCTGTCATTTCTCATGTTACTTCCTATTTTTGCCACACAATAAATTATAACCTAGCCATTATGCGCATTCAATGCATAAAAAGAAAATAAAGGAAAATCCGATTTACAGATTTTCCTTTATTCCTACAGCATTTCAGGTAATTCTATTAGATTATACTATTTACGACATTTATCATCACATTGTATAATTATTCATTTTTTCCTTCCACATATTTCTCCGTTATGGCCATGGAGAGAATATTTTCATAAAATATTCTTTTCTGATAATCCACGGATTCCTGGTTGAGAGCTTGATACATCTTAAAATAATACGATTATGAAGCTCTTTGTTAAATCTGGAAATAAAGAATGCATAGATAAATTGACGTTCGCAGGAGGTCTCCAATATATAACGCAGTTGTTCTCTGGAAAAATGCTTATGCAGCAGTTTCTTCATATGAACAATATCCTCCAGTTCCTGCTCCTTCGTCTTAAGATTAACATATTTTGAAGTAGAACCTACCCGTAAAAAATAGATCTGGTCCACCATCTCAAAGGCAAACCCCCGAAAAGCCAGCTTTAGCATGGAGAAGCTGTCCGAATTGGGCAGGATATCATAAGGATCCGGGATAAATCCACCTTGATCCAGGAAGGATGCTCTGGAGTAACAGGTACCAGACGGTGTCAGCCCTCCGTCAATGAAGAGCTTATAAGCATCTGTTCCCACGATCAGGGACTCGATGCTCCAATGATAAAGATCCAAAATAGGTTTATAATCATTGTACATACTATGTCCCCAGGTCACATATCTGGTGGGAAAGCAGCGCTTATTAAGCTTATCATAGAGTATTCTCAAAGCATTTGGATACAGAATATCATCCGTATGGCAGAACAGAATATAAGATCCACTGCCATATTTCATACATAGATTATGATTTGTCCATAAATCAACGGTTGTGGAATTGGAGAAGACCTTGATATTATCGTATTGATCTGCATAGGTGCGGGCAATCTCTAAGGTCCTGTCCGTTGACGCATTATCCACGATGACAATCTCAAATTCCTGATCCGTATCCTGATGAATACAGCTGAGTATTGCCCGTTCCAAAGTATCCTCCTTATTATAAGCCGGTATTCCAATTGTAAATAACATCACTTATCCCCTTCTTTTTAAAATAAAAAATAATTGACTGTATTGGCGGAAAATGATTAGTCCCGCAAGATATGCTGCCCCGCTTATAACACCCTTTATGATCAGGGAAAGCAGGAAATTGTCAATTGTTAAAAATGAGGCTGCATATAATGCTGCAAATGTAATTGCAAACACCCCGACATGGGGTAATAGTTTCAGGAAAAATTCTCTGGATTTAAATCCGAATCCAAACTTCATCATAACGAAATGGCCGATAAAAAAATGCATATTGTAAGCTATGGTAATAAACAATGCGATCATTGTCAGATCCCGAAAACTGATCCCGATCAGAATAAATGCCACAGTAATAGCAGAAGAAATAATCCCGCAATAAAATAATAAATTGCTCTTTCCAAGACTCTGAAAGATGGAGCCCACGCCCGCAGTGATCATCTGAGCCCAGATAGACAAAGCCAGAATTCGAAAACAGGGTACCGCAAAGAGCCATTGTTTTCCAAACATCAGCAGCATGATATCCTTCGCTTCAAAAAAGCAAAAGGCAGATATAAACGCTCCCAATAATGACAGGAATCTGGCCACCTTAATGTATTGCGCCAGAATGTATGGTTTGTTATCCTGATGATCTGAAAGTATGGGGTGTAGTATGGGGGTAATGACATTGGCAAGATTCCCTACAGGATAAAGCATCAATTTATAAGCTTTGTCATAATATGCCAGAGAAACATCCCCCATGACCTTGCCGATAAATAAATTATCAAGGTTTCTCGAGAAATAGTTCATAATACTAAAGAAAAAAATAAAGGAAGAATAATTCCTGATTTTATGGACGCTCTTCATGTTAAAATGTAATCTGATTCTAAGCTTAACACTTTTCATGTTCCATAAGAAGGTGGTGCCCGTAGATATAATGGAGTTGAGTACCAGGGCATAATATTTAAATCCGCAAAGTGCCATGATGATTGTCATGATACAGGTCACAACCGTAACAGCAATTAATCTGATTCCGATCAGCTTGAACCGCTTCTCTTTCAGCAGCATGGCATTTGGCACCATATTCAGCGTACTGAAAAACAGGGACAACGATAGCAAAGAACCCAGGGGTTTATACACCGTATTGTTATAAAATCCGGCAATACCAAAGGAAAACAGGGAAAAAAAGATCGCCAGAATAATTGCAACATAGAAGGAGAAGGAAAAAATATTATCATTATCTGCCTTTGTCAGCTGTTTATTTTGTACGATTGCCGTTCCAATCCCCATATCCGTGAAGATGTAAAAGAAGGATATAAATACGGAGATTACAGCTACCACCCCAAAATCCTCCGGTGTCAATAACCTGGCAAGAATTGAGCTGTATAAGATATTAATAAAAACATAAGAATACTTCGCAGCGAAATTAATCAATGCTGCTTTTCTGATGGATATCTCTGCCATACTTACCATCTCCCTTCCCAATCATTCAGATGCCTATGATCATTGTATTAAGGTTATTTTTTTCCGTGTCATATTTTCTATAAATCCATCAAATAATCGTAAAGACTTCGCTCTAACAGCGGTTCCTGATCCTGATTGGGTTTTCCATATTCCAATTTGGGATATACATAGGTCTTTCCCGTCAGGATGATCTCAATAAGTTCCGGTATTCCATCCTCGAAATCAATCTGCGACAATTCCTCCCACCGGCGAATTCTACGGCTTCTGATTCCATAGGCACCTGCGACAGCGCAAAAATCAGGTACGGTATATCCACCCTCCGCTACCGTCTGTGTATACCGTTCTTCAAAGTACATCTCCTGAAAATGACGTATCATACCAAGTGCCGCATTATTCCATAACATCATCTTGATCGGCAGCTTCTCTCTGGAAATATATTGCAGCTCCTGAATATTCATCTGAAATCCTCCGTCTCCGCTCATACAGATAACAGGCTTCTTCCCTCCATAATAAGCGCCGATAGCCGCCGGCAAGGCATATCCCATGGCTCCGTGACCTCCGGTAAAGAGAACTTCCTGGTGCTCTCTTGCATGAAAGGATTGGGCTGTCCAGACCTGGTTCTGCCCCACATCTGTAGTGATGATCCTGTGGTCCGGAATAAGGCCGGATAACACTTTCATATAACGGTTTACTTCCCTGTCATCAATATTCGCAAGCTTTGTTCTGATCACTTCACACACCTGCTTCCAGGACGGATCCGACAGTGCATATGGTATCTTTATTAGCTCCGGGATGGCATCCTTTAAATCGAGCTCATAAGACAGGTCATCTTCTCTGATTTTATACTCCAGTTCACCGGAATCAATATCTACCCGAATGATCTTTGCTTTTGCTGCAAACTGCTCTCTTGCGGCACCCACCTGACGGATGTCAAGTCTTGTGCCAAGGGCAATCACCAGATCACTTTTGGCAAGTATAAAATTAGCTGTCCGGTTTCCATAGGAACCGATAAATCCATAATAATCCGTATCACCTCCGGCCGAACCGGACAGGATATCCATACCAGGCATACTGCTCACCGCGGGAATTCTCCACTTACTTACCATTAACCGGCATTCCCTCTTCATCCCGGCAAGCTTAATTCCATTGCCAAGGAGGATGCACGGCCGTTTCGCAGTTGACAGTTCCCTCTCTGTAACAGTTCGAAGTTCCTTTAGTTTACATCTGTATTGTTCGCAGACCCCTTTGTCCTCCGTTGCATTATCATATTCGTCCCATCCTGTCAGTCCCTCCGGATGAATCTCACTGCGTAATACATCCATGGGAATATCCAGCAGCACTGGTCCCCTGCGCCCCTTTAAGGCAGTATCATAAGCTCTTTCCAGGTAATATTTGATCTTATCAGCCCTATCTGCATAAACCGCATATTTGGTGACGTTTCGTACCATAGAAACAATATCAGTCTCTTGAAATCCCCGTTGTCTTATCTTGAGATCTCCTTTGGCTTCAAAGGAATTAACCTGCCCTGTAAGAAAAATCACAGGAAGAGAATCAAAAAAAGCATTGCAAATTCCGGTAATCAGATTGGTCGCACCCGGTCCGCTGGTGGCATATGCCACTCCCGGTCTGCCAGTGACCTGGGCATAAGCGCAGGCCGCAAAGGCCGCCGCTTGTTCATGATAGGTTATATGCGCACAGATCTTATCCTCCCTCTTTGCAAAGGAGTCCATAAGAGGTGTCACCATACCGCCCGGATAACCGAATCCATCTGTTATTCCTTTGTCTATGAAAAATTGTATCATGTAATCTGAAACTTTCATGTCACACCGGATTTCTGTTATAACTTGGTTGCTATCCTAAGTTCATTGATGTAATCTTTAGCGGGAAATGATGCGAAGCAGTTTATTATAAATGATGACAACGGGAATCTCCAGCAACAGGGTTATCATCGTTGCCAGAAGGCCAATTCCCACTGATAAGGAATATAACGTGAAGGGAGTCTGTCTGATCAGGCTGATCAGGTATACCAGTATATACATAATAAAATAATGGGTTGTAAAAATGATAAAACTGTTACGACCAAGAAATTCCAGGATCCTATTTCGATGAATAATTCTGGATAAGTAAGCCACCAGAAAGATTCCGGCAAAAGCGGCAATAAAAAACAACATAATATGATGGTACTCCGCATTCGCCATATTAACGTCATGGTTCAGCATGACACCAAAGAGCAGTCCGCATAGGAATAAGATGGCCAGAATCAACGCGGTTGTATGATTGAATTTTGATTTAACCATTGTAATGCCGCCTTTTAATGCGTATCCTGCTCCATAAAAGACAACAGCGATCAGAGCAGAATTCATCTTCCACGGTAACTCCAGTCCAAACAACCGATTGAATACCTGCTCTGCGATGACACAAAGAATAATGGCAAGAATGATATTTCCCGGATTTCTGATATGAAGTAACATTGCCCCAAACAATAGCTCTGTTACAAACAGACACACCAGAAACCATAAATGACTGGCGATCAGACTACCCGGCTGTCCCTTTATGAATACTTCATACAAGATCTGTGGAATACCCGGAAATTTTAGCCCCATTGCATGTAAGATTGCAGTAAATATAAGTCCAGCCAAACAAAATGCCAGATAGGGAAGCAGTAACTTCTTCGTCCTGGCCCGGGCTAATTGTAATTCAGAATGATACTTCACTTTCCTATATAGACACCCGGATGCAAAAAAGAATAGCGGCATATGGAACGTAAATATATATCTGGTAAATACCGAATTATAATCAACGAAATGCCCGGCTATCACCAGAATTATTCCAATCCCTTTAAAAATATCAATCCAATTTTCTCGTTTCCCCATCTATTTCCCCTCTCTTATCAATTAATTCCAAACTTTCCAAGGTGCGGTATTGCTGCTCCAGAGTTTCTCCAGCAGTTCCTTATCACGCATCGTGTCCATACATTGCCAAAAACCGTGATGAAGGTAAGCCTTCAATTCCCCCATTGCTGCAATGGTCTCCAGTGGTTCCCGTTCAAATACCGTGGAATCCCCCTGGATATAATTGAAGATTTCTGGCTCCAGCACCATAAATCCGCCATTAATCCATCCTCCATCCTCCAGTGATTTCTCTTTAAAGGTCCTGATGCTGTTATCCTCCTCGATATCCAGCGTTCCAAATCTTCCCCCCGGTTGAATTGCTGTGATGGTTGCCATCTTATGATGTGATTTGTGAAACTCTAGAAGATGGTTCAGATCTACATTTGATACCCCGTCACCGTAAGTCATCAGAAAAGTTTCGTCATTAAGATATTCTTTCACACGCTTGATACGACCACCGGTCATTGTATTCAATCCGGTATCAATCAGCGTTACTTTCCATGGTTCCGTTTTATTGCTATGCACTACCATTCTGTTATCTTCCTGGAAATCGAAGGTAACATCGGACATATACAAATAGTAATCTGCAAAAAATTCTTTGATTGCATACTGCTTATAGCCACAGCAGATGATAAACTCATCAATGCCAAAGGCCTCATAATATTTCATAATATGCCACAGTATGGGTTTCTCCCCTATTTCTATCATTGGTTTGGGTTTCAGGTAGCTTTCTTCACTGATTCTGGTTCCAAAACCACCTGCAAGGATCACGGCCTTCAAATATAATACACCTCACTTTGTGTTGTAATGAAATCATTAAATGATTAAATCATTAAATGATTAAATCATTTAATCACTAAATAATTAGATCATTACAATAATCTGATTATTTATGATCCGGATGAGTCATAACCCGGAAGGAGTAGTTATTCGATATATTCGTTCCGATGAATCCAATATCTTTCATGGTAAACCCCCTCTTCCATATAGCGTAGGGAAGACTGATCTGATCTCTCTTACTGTATTGGCTGATCTGCTCCCACCATTCTTCCATGATTCCGATACATTCCGCTTTGCCATGCTCCCGGAGTAAAAACCCGGATTCAATTAATCCGAATTCCTTTGGCATACCCTCGGACAGATACTTCCTCATCTGCCGGTTAATCATGGCCCCATTGTCCCTTCCCATAATCTTGCATACCTTCGCCTCTGAATAAATGCAGTTTCTCAAAGGATGCCAGTGGGCAGCGATTCCGGTTCTCCCTGTGTAAGGAATATACTCCCGTAAATCGGCGACACACAATATCAATCCGTCTACCCAGACAGAATATCGATAGTCGGGAAATAACAGATGCGGGTGGGTCTTTACATAACGAGCCTTTCTCGTCATATCCATCTCCGCCGGTATTGGCAGGGTATGAATATCGATCTTTCTCCAGTTACTTTCAACAGAAATCTCCATATCGGTTATGATATAATAGTCTATATTCTCATCCACATAATAAGGCTCCAGCGGCACATCGTAATTACCGGTGATACAGGTATAGACAGCTAATCTGACTTTCTCCTCTGTTACAGCCGGAGGATTTAAAAAGAAATTCTCATTTTGCTTATGATAACTTCGTATCCTCCGGTCTCGTGACCTGGCCTCTAAAAATGCCCTGACATGACGAAAATGAAAGGAACGAATCGTGGCAAGGCCCTGATAAATAGTTCTTCCCAAGCTATATTCCCTGGATCTTTGTAACTCCAGTACCTCTTTATTTAACTTTTTCAAGGAATCAGATATCATAAACGTTCTGCCTAATGTAGTTTGTCATTAAAATCATATGCGCAAAATCTGTAAATGCAACTTAACCAAAAAAATAGGATCATCGGAAACTTAAAATTTCCGATGATCCTATCACCTTTCCATAAAAAACCCCTTCAACTTATGAAGGATATAAATTCCCAGATAACCGATAATCGTCCCAAATACATTCAGCACAATATCATCCAGTTGCAAATACCCTCTTCTTGTAATATGCTGGCAGATCTCAATGGAGATACTGCAAAGAAGTCCAATCCCTATGCTACGATAAACGATATAGAAGCCCTTCCAGAGAAGGGGCAGCATAAACCCAAGCGGAATGAATAATATCACATTCTCCACCAGATATCTGTCCCCGTAGATGTTATGGGTCAGGGTTCCCAATAATTTCAGGCTGACTCCCTCCCTGGATCCCGGGGGTCTTGACAGCAAAGTAATGGAGACTACCAGGAAGCCGTATACATAGAAGATGTAATACAATAAGATCCAGTAAGGAATTCGTATCCGTGCCTGAGGCCTTGATAAATTTACAGCCAACAGCCAGAAAATCATGATTATCATGACAAAGATGATACCGGAAAGCATGGCATATCCTGTATATTCCCGAAATGCTGCTTCGATATCCTCCATTACAACTTGTACCATGTACTCAACTACCTTAATCTTTTATTTTGTTGCAATACCGCTTTCTCTCTATCCCATACCCGCTATGATTCAGAGACTTTATCACTCGCCTTAATCTCTTCCGTACAGATCTCTTGTATAAACCTTATCCTCCACATCAAGCAGTTCCTCTGCCAGACGGTTGGACACGATAACATCACAGATCTCCTTAAATTCAGTAAGGTCCTTGATTACTCTGGAATTATAGAAGGTTTCCTCCATCAGCGTGGGCTCATATACCACAATCTCTACACCCTTTGCTTTAATCCGTTTCATTACGCCCTGAACGGAGGACGCCCTGAAATTATCAGAATTGGTCTTCATCGTAAGGCGGTAAATCCCTACCACCTTGGGATCACATTTCAGGATCATCTCAGCGATATGATCCTTCCTCGTCCGGTTGCCATCCACAATTGCGCCAATGAGATTATTGGGCACATCTTCATAATTGGCCCTCAGCTGCTTTGTGTCCTTAGGTAAACAATATCCGCCATAACCAAAGGAAGGGTTATTATAATGGCTCCCGATTCTCGGATCAAGACATACCCCTTCGATGATTTGCTTTGTATTCAGGCCTCTGACTTCCGCATAGGTATCCAACTCATTAAAGTAAGTAACCCGCATCGCAAGATATGTATTGGCAAAGAGTTTAATTGCCTCGGCTTCCGTTGAATCCGTATAGAGGATCTGTATCTCCTCCTTAATTGCTCCCTCGGCCAGGAGACTTGCGAAGGTCTCTGCTCTCTCTGACTGCTCCCCGACAATAATTCTGGAAGGATAGAGATTATCGTAGAGCGCCTTCCCCTCTCTTAAGAACTCCGGTGAAAAAATAATGCTGTCTGTTTCAAACATTTCCCTGACCTTCTTCGTATAGCCAACGGGAACTGTTGATTTTATTATCATCACCGCCTCGGGATTAATGGACAGCACTGTTGCGATGACACTCTCAATGGATCTGGTATTAAAATAATTCTTCTCCGGATCATAATTGGTGGGTGTGGCGATAATGACAAATTCAGCATCCTTATATGCTTTATAGTTATCCGTCGTTGCCAACAGATTCAGATCCCTGCTGCTTAAATACTCCTCGATTTCATGATCTGCAATCGGAGACTTCTTCTGATTTAACAGATCCACCTTCTCCTGTATCAAATCAATTGCAGTTACACGATTATGTTGCGCCAACAGTACTGCCAGAGACAGCCCTACATAGCCTGTACCTGCTACCGTTATATTATGCATAACACTATTACCTACCCTTCCAGTTATATATTTAAAATAAACATAATTTAAATCATACCTTATATTGCTTCAAAATACAAGTAATTAACAATTAAAGGTAACGTGCAATTATTTTATTTTCTTCTCCTTGCTTCCATCCGTTTTTATTTGATGATAATACAAGTCGTAAGGATCGAGATAATAAATCCAGTCCTCAATAATGTTAATCTTAGCCCCTCCAACGTTATGTAGTTTCGTTACTTCACTTCCATCCGTCCTCATCTTATATAACCGACTGCTCAGACTATTCTCATCCCAGCTCGTATAATAGATCCAGTCTCCGTTTACATTAACATCATTACTGTCAACATCATTCAGCCGGGTATTTTCGGTCCCATCCGTCTTCATCTTATATAAACTGTTATTATTATAATAGATCCAGTCCCCGACAACATTCTCATTATAGGCACTATCCAGAAGCTTTGTTATCTGAGTTCCGTCCGTCCTCATCTTATAATACGCCGGATTGGTACTGTAATAGATCCAATCATCGGATACGGTCATCTCATAGGTAGTATCGCTGATCAGCAGCGTCTTATCACTGCCATCCGGCCTGATCTTATAAGTTCCTTCTTTCCAGGTCGAATAATAGATCCATTCACCTGCGGCATTGATACATCGGCAGTTTTCTGACGTATCCATCTTCGTTAACCCGGTTCCATCAATATTGATCCTGTAAAGGGTTTCCTTATCGTCCATATTGCAGAAATAGATCCAATCCCCGGAAATTGCCAGGGACGTACACAGCCCATCAAACAATACAGTTTTTTCACCGCCATCTTTTCCGATCTTATACAAGCTGTTCCGAAAGGAGCAATAAAGCCAATCTCCCTGTGCTACGATATTACACTCATTAATAATATTACCGCTGGTATTTACAGCGTCTACGGCAGTTTCAGGGATCGTTGCAGGACTTATGTCATTCTCCGGTGTGTCATCGTCAGACGTTAAAGACTGGGTATCCTCACCTTCATCACCGTTGGTCGAGCCGATCAACGGTTCTGTATTCTCCGGCTGATCAGGCTCTGACTCCGTATTATACGCTTCGTTATCCGCAGGGATTGTAAAATCCTCTCCGCCATTATCTTCGGGAACAGGATCGACCAAACTCTTACTTTGTGTCGTATCAGTCATATTACTACCTGATGATCTCCCGTCATCCCGGTGACTTTGAAAATAAAATATAATCACGATTATGAGAGCAAGAGCCGTACCGGCCAATATTCTTTTGGTATTGCGCGTCAACTTAAAGAACTGATCTCCATTATGATAAATCGCAGGCGTTTGATCAGCGGCAGGCATCCGGTTCATGTTGGGATTTCGATTTGCGGCAGACATCCGGTTTATGTCTGGATTTCGATCCGTAGCAGGTGTCTGGTTCATGTCTGAATCCCGATCTGTGGCAGGTGTCTGGTTCATGTCTGAATCCCGATCCGTAGCAGATGTCTGGTTCATGTCTGAATCCTGGGCTGGGATTTGCTCATGAGCAGGTTTTTGATCGCTTCCGGCATTCTGAGTGTACCTTCCTGCATTCCCTGTTGCATACAGATCCCTTGTAAGTTCATCAATATTTTGGTATCGCTTCTCCTGAAGAACGGCCATACCCTTACACAATGCCGCTTCCTGATCAGTCCGTATTTCCACACCCAGTTCTGAAGGTTTCTTTAGTTCATCCTCGCGTATTCGCTCACTGGATTCATCCGGTGTCACCCCCGTGACTGCTTTATAGATTGTGGCACAAAGCGCATAGATATCTGTCCAGGGTCCCTGCACTCCTCTGGAACGGTACTGTTCTTCCGGGGCATACCCCGGCTTTAGCATGACGGAGAGACTTTTGTTTCCGCTGTTGGCGAAGTCTCTTGCCGCACCAAAGTCTATCAGCTTAATATTGCCCTCCTTTGTGATCATGATATTATCCGGGCTGATATCCCGGTGGATGATACCCGCACGATGAATCTCATTCAGAGACCGCATCAGCGGCTTCATTAATTCAAACATCATATCTGCCGGAACCTTACCTCCCATCTGTAACAGATACTGCTTCAGGGTCTGCCCTTCCACATACTCCATAACAATATAGGCCGTACCGTTTTCCAAAAAGAAGTCTTTGATGGAGACGATTCCCGGCAGGGTATAGAATTTCGCCAGCCGTTTGGCCTCCTCCACAAACTTATCGCGACCGCTTTGAAAGAACTCCGTCTTATCCCCGGCATAGGGCATTACCGTATTGGTTGTTGTATTCTCTCTGGTAACAAAACCGGTGGGATAATATTCCTTGATGGCGATTTTCAAATCCAGATTCAGATCACGGCCCAGATAAGTAATTCCAAAACCGCCTTCTCCCAGTACACACCCCACCAGATATTTACCGTTTAATATGGATCGTAATGGCAGGTGATGAGGGGAGATCCGGTAATTTGCCTCATCAAAGCCACAGGTCGGACACAAGCCTTCCTCACTGCAGGCGTACATACAGTTCATACACAATAATTCTGGTGACATTTCATCCTTCATTATAGTTACCACTCCCTTTCATTTCTCTGTGATTTGCACCTTAATTATAGACCGAAGATATGAGTATTTTGGCTCGTATTTGATATTCTTAATACGAGAAGTAATAGAACTGGTAATTGATTACCCAATCACTCATATTATCGACCCGATAGATCCCGATATAACAGTCGCCCTTATTTAACACAGAACTTGCATTATATTGAATAAATTCCGTGTCTGGGTTATAGGCCTTTCCGTCATACAGTAAATTATAGTCCGAATCCCAGATGCAGATTCTGATGTCATGAAAATCAAACTCATATTCGGGATCAAGAACTACATGTAGCTCACAGTTATCCTCAAAGATCTCGATTCGATAAAAATCCCACTCGCTAACTGTTGTTAAGCTTCCGCTTAATACCTCCATCTCCTCATATACGGGCTGGGCGGGATCTAAGCTGCAGCTCTGGGTGATATCCTCCGTATAAGTAACCGTGTCCACGTAATGGGAATTATATACATTCTTGATATTTGTGATATCTTCCTGGGATCCGGTATCATATGATGCATCCGTAATAGTATCAGATCCATATACCGGATCGGACAGATACGGATCGCTGATCTCCTCTGAATCAGGCGTATCAACCGGATCAGAAAGATACGGCTCCTGAGTGATTTTCTCTGAATCAGGCGTCTCTGCCGGGTCAGACAGATACGGCTCCTGAGTGGTTTCCTCTGAATCAGGCGTCTCTGTCGGATCGGACAGATACGGCTCCCGGGTGATCTCCTGTGAAGCCGGTTGTTCTGTAATATCATTGACGGCAGGCTCCGAGATGTATGGTGTCACATGATTGTCTCTGCTAAATGGCCTGATTGCGAACAAAAGTATGATGGCCACACACACCGCCGCGAATCCCACAAATTTTTTCGAGACCTTAATATACTCCGGTTTCTTCGCCTCATAGGGCACTTTGTCAACGAAGTTATCTTTAAATATAGGAGAAATGCTGCTTTCTGCTCTTTGCTTTATCTGCTGTGGGTATGGAGCTGATGAAAGCGGTGGCTTAGGCTGTGGCATAGGCTGCGGAGATGGCTGTGGCAAAGGCTGCGAAGAAGGTATTGCGCTCTCCTGATCATATACGGAGTGGATCAATTCCTCCACATTCTGAAAGCGATGCTCCTGTAACACTTCCATTCCCTTCAGAAGTGCCGTTTCCTGAGACTTACGAATTGCAGCTCCAAGCTCGGAGGGTTTCTTCAGTTCGTCCAAACGGGTTCGTTCAATGGATTCATCCGGTGTTACCCCTGTGATTGCCTTATAAATGGTGGCGCAAAGGGCGTAAATATCCGTCCAGGGTCCCTGCACCCCTCTGGTGCGATACTGTTCCTCCGGTGCATACCCGGGCTTTAGCATCACAGAGAGACTTTTATTCCCGCTGTTGGCGAAATCTCTCGCGGCTCCAAAATCAATTAATTTAATATTGCCTTCCTTTGTGATCATGATATTGTCCGGACTGATGTCCCGGTGAATAATACCGGCTCTGTGAATCTCAATTAAGGACTTCATGAGCGGTTTCATCAACTCAAGCATCATATCTGCCGGGACCTTGCCACCCATACGTGCCAAATACTGCTTCAGTGTTTCCCCTTCCACATATTCCATTACAATATAGGCGGTACTGTTTTCCAGAAAGAAGTCTTTGATGGAGACGATTCCCGGCAAGGTATAAAATCTTGCCAGTCGCTTGGCTTCTTCCACAAACTTCTCACGACCGCTTTGAAAAAACTCCGTTTTCTCACCGGCATATGGCATTACCGTATTCGTTGAGGTATTCTCTCTGGTAACAAAGCCGGTAGGATAGTACTCTTTAATAGCTATTTTTAGATCCAGATTCAAATCCCAGCCCAGATATGTAATTCCAAAACCGCCCTCTCCCAGTACACGTCCTACAAGATACTTTCCGTTCAATATGGTCCGTAACAAAAGATGGTGGGGTGACATCTGATCGTTTCGTTCATCAAAACCGCAAACCGGACATATCCCTTCTTTTGTTTCCTGTGACATGCAGTTCATACACAGCAGTTCAGGTGATATTCCCTCATTCATACCAATTCCTCACATTCTTTCTATTCAACTTTCCAATTAATCCGAAGTTCCATGGAACCAATTAAAATAATGTCATCCTGTTCCAATAAATGCTGATACCTGACAGGCACACCATTTACATAGGTTCCATTGGTTGAATTCATATCCTCCAGATACAATCCGCCTTTCTGATAGACTAATCTGCAGTGCTGGGAGGAAAGCAGCTCATCCTGGGAAAATACAAGCTGTGCTTTGACAAAGTCCCTTCCGATGATGAGTTCCTTCTCTATGATAACCGTATAGGTCTCGTTCTCTACGATTCCCACCCTGGTAAATAGCAGGTTTAATTTAGGCAGCGGCTGTAATGATATGGGTGAGGTTTTGTCAATCGCAGTCCTCTCCCCGTTTGTATCAGACTGCGAAATAGCCGCCAATTGCTTTTTCTTCCTGCTTCTTCGACGGATTCCTATCAATAGCAGGAGGCAGATCAGCAGGAGGCAGACTGTCACACCAACGATAATCAACCAACGATTCTCATCCTTACCCTCATCCATCGTATCTTCTGCAGCCGTCTCTGCCCCTGACTCCTGTGCCTGGGCCGGTGCCAAAGTTGCCTCCGGTGTCGGAGTGGGCGCTATGATCTGGTCCCTTAAGAGGGATGACGTTATGGTATATCCATCCTTCGCATTCCCATAATCTGCGATATCTATGTTAATCTCCAGATAACTCTGATCATTTTCTATCGTCAGTCCGGATAAATCCGTTACCGCGATATACCCCTGCCGAATGCTGTTAAGAATCTGCCCGGAGATGTCTTCTGTCGTTGTTTGGTCCAATCCGTAAGTGACGCCCATTCCACCCGCCGATTGTCTGGCAAAGCTTGCAAAAACCTTAGAAGCCTCAATTAAATTGGAGGAAGCATCCGGACTCAGCATTGCAATGGTAAAGATGGGGATATTCGCTTCCTCCACCTTGGTATTAACTTCCTCTCTGGTATAACCGGTTTTAAAATCATCCTCCCCATCAGATAGTACAATGAGGCATTTTTTTGTCTGTACCTTTGCATCTGTGTTTAAAATATCAAGCGCCTGAATGATGGCTGCATAAAGGTTGGTGTCTTGTGAAGAATTTTCAATGGCTGTAATCTGTGTCTGCAGATTGTCTTTACCTGATTCGAAGGCTTTCAGAACAGAATCGTTGCCTACCAGCATAATGGCTCCGTTATCCTTCTCCCCCATACGGCTTACTATGCCGTTCATCATCGACTTCATATCAGCCAGCTTCTTCTCCTTAATGGATCCTGATACATCCACCAGAAACAGATAGGTAATTCCGCAGCCCGATGCTTCCACTGATTTCAAATCCAGTACCGGCAGCTCTATAGCACCCGCCTTAACGGTTAATTGCTCTTTTGATAACGCTTTATCATAATTGGTATTAAAATATAGGGAGAGCTGATTGGTCTGCAGATCAATGCCTTCCAGATTTACAGCTAACGGCTGCACCGCATATGCCGCAGATGGCAGCAAAAATAGAACGATCAAAATAAAAACTATCAGTTTCTTCATCATCTTATATCCCCCGTATGAATTAAATATACAACCGCTGCCTAACTACTTCCCACACACAAAAACCGCAATTGCAGACAGATTATCATGACTGGCGTCGATGCGCCTGCCCACCCGCTCCAGCAAATAAGACAACCACTCCTGAGGTGTATCCGATTTTAGCAAATCAAGCTCCATCTCAGCTTCCAGAACATATTCCCAAAAACCGTCAGAGCAGAGCAAAAATGCATCCCCCTCTGCTGCCTTTCGATCCGCAAGGACGATATCCGGCCTGATTTTCTCTCCGCCTCCGAGGGCCCGCAGCAGACGATTGCGATCTTCATGAAATCTGATTTGAGCAGGCGTGATCTCACCTGTATTTACCGCCATCTGTGAAACGCTGTGATCCACAGACTGATAGCTGATCTTCTTGTTCACAAAGTAGTAAATTCTTGAATCTCCCACATGTGCAAAAGCCAGCCTTCTATTCCTCGATAATAGAACTGCAGCCGTACTTTTCATTTTGCAGGTAACCGTCTGTTTTGATAATACCGCCTGATTGGCAGCTTCAATGCACTCCTGAAGAAGCTTTTTATCCGGATCCGCCTCGTTTTCCAGGTACATAGAGATGGCCTCTACCGCAGCAGCAGAGGCTATTTCGCCACCACCGTGCATTCCCAGACCATCTGCCACCACCGCCAGACAGGTACTTCCTTCCTGCCGGATAAAGATAGCATCTTCATTCCCGGATCTTCCACCCTTGCCACTAAAACCGGCAGTCATAAATTCCATAACCCACCTCATTCACGTTCTGTTTGCCTGCTCGTTTCACATGATCTGTTAATTACGTAATTCAAACATCGTGTTCCCATTGGCCAGATAAAATCTCTGCCCCGGCAAGATTCTGATCATCCTTCCTGCCTGCAGCCTCTCCCCATTGCTTAAGAAGGTCCCGTTACTCGAACCGTTGTCACAGATCCAAACGGTCTTACCATCATAGGTAACCGTACAATGAGTTCTGCTGATCCCTTCCTGATCTGAGGGAAAGATCAGATTACAGCTGGAAGGGTCCCTGCCTAATACAATCTTACCCTTCATCAGGGGAATGGACTGACCCGCATAAAGACCGGACACAGCATAAAGCTCCGCCTGTACAGGTGCGCCGTCTTCACCTTCGGACCTTCCCTCCGGTGCAAAGACCATACTGTCCCCAATGTCTAAAATCTGCCGGATTCCTTTCTTCAGCAACGATAAAAGAACAAGCCAGGCCGCTATCATTAACAGTAAATATTTCACATCCCCAAAGAAAGGAAGGGGTAAAATACTAAAATCATAATTCCACATGAAGTGCAGCCCAAAGGAGATAAAGAAATATTTCAAGAACACCGGATGCTTAAAGTAAGAAATAGTAAACTTATTTCCTCCTTTGATCATCGCAAGGGCTCCACCGTAGATCGCCGCCCAAATCACATGACCGCCCGGTGAGAGTACCGCCCTGATTACCAGTGTGGACAGTAAAAAGCTGCTGTTCCAGAAATAGCCCGCCGTCTCTATTACGGCAAATCCGGCGCCGATGGCACCACCGATTAAAATCCCATTCAAGGTATAACGATACTTCCGGTTTCTTAAGAACAAGCACAGCGCCAAAAGTTTTGCCGGTTCTTCCGTAAGCGGTGCAAGAAATGCAGGCATTTCCCCCAGATATCCGTTAAAAATCCCAGTCAGAATCAAGGAGATCACACCACCGGCAAAGAACATCACCAACACCTGATAAATGGGGATATTGCGTGGAATATTCATCTCCCAGTAGAATAACAGGACTGCAAAAGGAACCACAGCCGCACCAAAAAAGGCAAAGGGACTGATGGCATAAGCACCGAACCCCTGCATGATCATGATATATAAAAGAAACAGCAGAATAAAGCCCGCAACTAATATTCTAAGAAACAGCCATGGTTTTCTCCACTCATAAAGCATTCTTTCGGGACTGGGCGTGGATATGGAGGTACCGGCCATAAATAACGTTTCTCCGTCATGTTTATCATGCTTCTTGAAAACATCGGAGAAGATATCCTTTAATGACAACGTAGAATTGGCTGCTTTATGATAAAATTCTGTTGTCCCTCTATGTTCCTGTTTCATATACTGCCTCATTTCTGTATCGATAGATTACTGTACCGGTTCGACCCTACCCCGCTAACCGATACGAAACTGATTCACTTCAGAGCCAAGATAGAAAATATCGCCGCGTTTTAACTGATACGGGACATTGTTCTTCAGCCTTGTTTTGTCTCCCAGAAAGGTACCATAGGTAGACCCACGGTCCATCAACTCAATCTGACCGCCACCATATCTGAGCTCACAGTGAAGCGCACTTACCCCCGGTGCGTCCGGCGGGAATACAATATTACATTGATCGGGCGCCCTTCCCAGAACAATCTTATCCCTGAGTGGAAAACTGTTACCGGCAAAGAATCCGCTCAGGCCGGTAATCCGGATCCCCTCCGCGACCGGATTCTTCTGCTGAATGCTATTGGGATTCACGCTGTACGGCGTACCTGATTTTACGTTTCGCTTGTTCTTCCTTATGATAAACCTGATGACGAGACCAAGTACCGCTGCACCGACGATGATCTTATAATAAATGGTGTTATCACTGCTTTCGGCACCTGCACCTCCTGTTCCCGGATCAGGGTTCTTCCTGCCCTCAGTTATCTGAGGGGTCCCCTCTGAACCTGCAATAGCCTCAGTGCTAAGCTGATAATAAGGGATCTGATTGCTGTCGCAATATTCCATGATATAATCGATATAAATGGCATAATTTGTTCCGTCCGCCGCGCTGCCATCCTGATTCACAGCGCCATAGGTGTTGATTCCCAACACTTCACCATTCTCGTTCACCAGCGGTCCGCCGGAATTACCATGATTAATTACCGCATCAATCTGTACACATACGGTATCCAAAAGCTTGGTGCTTGCCTTTGTTACCGTACCTGTCGTAACCGTAATATCATCGATGGTGGAAGGACAGCTTCCGCCGTTATCATTCATATTGTCTGATACTCCGGGGAATCCTAACGCATATACATTCTGGGTAACCTCAAAACTATTGCCCGATAATAAGGGCAAAGCCATCCGCTCTGTTATAGGCGTATCAATCCTTAGTATCGCCAGGTCCGGAGATTGCCAGGTCTGTAGTACCTTTGCCGGAATCATACTGCTGCTATCCTCCAGGCTGTTCAAAATCAGATATACATTCTCCGGCGCATCACATATCACATGATTGTTGGTGATGAAATAGCTGACCGCCTCTCCCTGTTTCCCGATGGCAAAGCCCGATCCGGCAGAGACAAAGGAACCCTGCTCATCTTCTCCCGCACACAGAACACGTACAACCCCATATCTGGCATTCTGCACATTCTTATTCGCAGCACTGACGGGAACGACATTTAGGAATAAAATAGCTGCAATTACTGTATATATCATAAATTTCTTCGGCTTCATCCCATCCACCCTATTCTAACTCAATAATGATTGAAGTAAAATTATCCTGATTGCTCTTTTCTTTCTTCAAAACCGCTTTCTCCATACTGATTGCAGCATCATAGGCATGATATTTTGCCACTGCACCGATCTCGTCGCCTGTCAGCGTACCGAAGATTCCGTCACTCATTAACAGAATACGATCTCCCTTCATCAGCGTAACAGGATGAAGATTACGATCAATCAGTGCGATATGCTCCATGCCAATATAACTGGTCAGAGCTGATCTCTGCGGATCATTTCTGGCTTCGTCCACCGTAATCTCACCTTTGGCCGCTTTTTCATCCAGCTCACTTCCATAGATATGCTCCCTGTTTAACAAAAGCAGCTCACCTCCCCGATGCAGATAGATTCTGCTGTCACCTACCGTCAGAAAATACAGCTCATTCTCCCTGATCAGGACACTGACTACAGTTGAGCCGCTGTGCTGATTGCCCTGGCTCATCAGATAATTTCTTACCTCTAAGCTCGCATCAAACAACATATTCAACAGCAGCTTCGGGCTTTCCTTCTCCTTTGAGCCGGCAAAGTAACTGAGCATGCGGGAGGTCACAATCGCACTGATCTGTGCCCCTCCGGACAAGCCCCCCATACCGTCTGCAACAACAGCAAAGATTCCGTTTTCTTTGCATAGTTTCTTATTGGAGAGATCGGATATTCCAAAGGAATCCTGCTGGCTCTCCCGTTTCCCGATATTATGTACATTACCTATTGTTACTTTTAATATACGATTTCTCATATCTGAATGTTATTCCTTTTCTTAATATTAGATACCACTCAAGTTTCTTACTCAGCTCTGCCTACCAGCTAAATTTCTCTCCACACAGCGGGACAAACAGTAGTTTCGTATTGCCCAGTTCCACTCTGTCATAGATGTTGATTTCAACTGTATTAAAGATTGCTTTTTCATTGACGCGTACAATATTTCTGCCTTCACCGGGTGAAAAATAATAGATATTCTCTCTGGAATCATAGCTGATCACCGCGTGATTTTCTCTTGAAATCGTATCATCGCCCCGGATACAGATATCCATCTTCTCGCTTCGTCCGATATAATTATTGTCCGCATGAATCCGGTAATCCCTTCCTTTTTCCTGTCCATCAATGCAAATCAGCCATCCTACAACAGGATCTATCCCGATTTCCTTCTTTATGACTGCCTGCGTACGTTCCATATCACCGGCACTAGCCGCATTGATGGAGCGGGTACGATCAGAGGACGGTGCGTTGTTCACAGGAACGGTGGCACCGATTGGATTCCCTGCCTCTGCTCCGGACCAAACCGGCCTCGTCAAATTCACATTAGCAGATGCACTATTACAATAAGGGCATTCCGGCGTTCTTGACTGGTCATAAAAATGACCGTTGGGGCATTGTTTCATTTGCATATTGATTCCTCCTGCTTTTTATCAATTTTAAAATAAATTCGGGCGGCGAATTGTATCACAAAAGGAAGAAGTCATAACAATTACATATGACTTCTTAGTCTGTTTTCATGAAACAATTCTATTTCTATTCTTTCAATATTTTAACATTTTTTTATGAGAAAATAAGCAACATCTTCCATATGCTGTCACAAAGAAGTTGTGTCTTGATAACCGAATCATTCCATGATAGAATGATGTTAAAACGATAAGTGATTACAAGACATCTCAAGCATGTGTTTCCCAGGCAGTTACATCACTTTATGTTATGGGGGGATTTGATCATGTCTGCAGATTTGTTAACCTTTGGAGAATTCCTGGATCTTATGCTGCGCAGGAAGAGACTTACCATTACCGAACTGGCAAGCCTGACCCATACGAAAAGCAGAAATTCCATTCACCGGCTATTGCATGATGAATGCGGCATTGAAATCATCGAAGCCTTTGCGGATAAGCTTTTGACCTTGCTGCCTCTCTCATCTGACCGGGAGGAAATCGCCAGGATGAATGATTCCATTGAGGTCAGCCGATATGGCAAGAACACCATCAAAGCCAGACATATTCTTTATCACCTGTGTGATGATACGCCAAATCACTATGGTGCCGTTTCCGGTAAGCTGAAAGAAACATTTGAATCTTACCGTAATTATAAAAAAATCACCATATTTGTTTATGATTTGATTGCGGGAGAGCTGCTTCCTATCATCTCATCCTTCATCCGGGCCTCCTTAGGCACAGCGATACATATTGAACACATTATCTTAATCCATGATGACCCTGCTCTGAATGCCCAGACCTTCTCTGCCATCTTAAAACTAATCAACTATAAGAACTATTTTGCTTATTTTGACTCCTTTTATGATTCTAATGCTGCCTTTCCCCTATCGAGGATGAACCGGTCTAATTTTATGGTTATCGAGAAATTGTCACAGGATGAAACCTTACAGACGGATCTGATCAGTTTGGATCAGGATCAGAATCTCTCAATCTTACTGGATAATCCGGGCAACTCCTTATTCCGTTTCTATCAGGAGAATCTCACCTTTGTGAAGTCCCATTGCAGACCCATCAGAAAAAGCTACGATGCGCCGGGTGCCCTGGATAAGCTTATCAGTATCTGTGAATTCCTGCTCCAGCTTGAAAAAACATCCTCTGATTATGCAATAAAACAGAATATGTGTTTTCAGATAATTCCCGTGGATATCTCCTACCAGATGTTAAAGGATGCCAATTACCTGGGTTATGATAAGGATCATCCAAAGATCCAGAAACTGATTCAAATTAATACAGAGAGATTTCAAAACTATTATCACTCAGATAAAAAGAAGGTACAGTTATATACCAGAAGAGGTCTGATAGATTTTGCAAAGCATCATATCTTATCCGATCAGTTTTATCAGTTTCGTGATTTCACCGATGCCGAGGTGAAATACACCATTGGTTATCTCCTTCAGGCGCTGAGCAAAAACCCCAACTTCCAGATCTATCTGCTGAACGATGATTACAAAATAGGGAATATCGAGTATATCTATTATGAACATAATGCACTTTACTTATTTGACTCCTGCTCCGGTTATGATGAGGATCTGGATGAAGGAATTATCACTGCGAAACCATTTCTGGATTTATTCGATGATTTTATAAAAAATGAACTGATCCCTAAACATACCTGTTCCAGAGAGGAAACCATAGCGTTCCTGGAAGAACTGTGGCAAGCAAGATAACAGATGGCAGAAAAGAAAAGCAGAAAATGAGGAATCACAACATGATGAGGAATCCATCCATGAAGAAACAAGGCTACTACTCTATCGGTGAGTTTGCCCGTATGGCTCATATTACCAAGAAAACCCTCCGTTATTATGACGAACATACTATTTTGAAACCTTCCTATGTTACCCCAAGTGGTGCCCGCTATTATACCGATGAGGAATTTGCAAGACTTTCGCAGATCCTTCTATTAAAATACCTGGGATTTTCTCTGGACGATATTCGTGAAATGCTGATCGATGATTCTGATTATCACTTTATGGCCAATTCTCTGAATATTCAGCTCAAGCTGGTGCATGACAAAATAGAAGAGATGCAGCTTGTTGCTAAGACAATTGAGGATACTTACACAGCCATCCAATCACAACGTTTTGTTGACTGGACCAAGATGTTAAATCTGATTCACCTGACCGGAATGGAGAAGAGCTTGAAAAATCAATATCAAAATGCCTCCAACCTCTCTTCACGAATCAATCTGCACAACCTGTATTCTAAGAACCAGCAGGGGTGGTTTCCCTGGATCTACCAGCAATGCAAAATCAAACCGGGTATGAAGATTCTGGAGATTGGCTGCGGGGACGGAACCCTTTGGCGGGATAATCTGTCTGAACTGCCCGCAGGGCTGCATATTATCCTGTCGGATCGTTCGGAAGGGATGCTACGCGATACAAGACGAGCTCTCGGTACACAAGATTTGAGATTTTCATTTGAAGCATTTGACTGTCATAACATTCCATACGAAGATAACACCTTTGATCTTGTCATCGCCAATCATGTATTGTTTTATTGTGATGACATTCCAAGGGTTTGCGAAAACATCAGAGCCGTCTTAAAACCAAATGGCGTATTCCTGTGCAGCACATACGGCAGTGACCATATGAAGGAGGTCAGCCGGCTTGTGGCAGATTTTGATGATCGGATTATTCTGTCAGCCGATAAGCTGTATGAACGGTTTGGGCGGGAGAATGGGCTGGAGATCCTGTCCCCCTTCTTTCCCAATACAGCATGGATTTCATACAATGACTCCCTGACAGTTCCATCCCCGGAACCGCTGATCTCTTATATCCTTTCCTGCCATGGCAATCAGAATAAGTATATTATTGATCATTATAAGGAATTCAGATCCTTCGTGAAGAAGAAAACCGGAAAAGGATTTCACATCACCAAGGATGCCGGTATATTCCTTTGCGAAAAATAATTTAAGCAAATTTTGCAAAAAGTACTTGAAGGTGCCCTTAGGGCACCTTTTATAATATAATTATACCTTTCCTTATAACTGAATCATGATTCGTACATATTAATAATATAGAAGGAGAATTATTATGAAGGGAATTATATTAGCAGGAGGTTCCGGCACACGTCTATATCCTCTGACCATGGTAACTTCAAAGCAGCTGCTGCCTATTTACGACAAGCCGATGATCTATTACCCCATGTCCATTCTGATGAATGCAGGCATCCGTGACATTCTGATTATATCCACCCCACAGGATACCCCCCGCTTTCATGAGCTCTTAGGAGACGGTCACCAATTCGGCGTTCATTTATCCTATGCCATACAGCCAAGTCCCGACGGACTGGCGCAGGCTTTTCTCATCGGGGAGGAATTTATCGGAGAGGACAGCGTTGCCATGGTTCTCGGTGATAACATCTTTGCCGGACATGGCTTGAACAAACGCCTGAAGGCAGCTTCCATCAATGCCCAGACCGGGAAAGGGGCAACGATATTCGGATACTATGTGGATGATCCGCAGCGTTTTGGAATCGTTGAATTTGATCACAATGGAAAAGCGGTATCCATTGAAGAAAAACCGCAGGTCCCAAAGAGCAATTACTGTGTTACCGGTCTGTATTTCTATGATAACCGTGTGGTGTCCTATGCCAAAGGCCTAAAGCCGAGTGCCAGGGGCGAGCTGGAAATCACAGATTTAAACCGTATCTATCTGGAGAACAATGAATTAAATGTAGAGCTATTGGGACAGGGCTTTACCTGGCTTGATACCGGTACCCACGAGAGTCTTGTGGATGCAACGAATTTTGTCAAAACTATAGAAACGCATCAGCACCGTAAGATTGCCTGTTTGGAGGAGATTGCTTATCTAAACGGCTGGATTACCAGGGAAGATGTCAGGAACGTATATGAATTATTTAAAAAGAACCAGTATGGTCAGTACCTGATGGATGTCTTAAACGGCAAATATTTGGATACGCCCAACGAAACGGAAAGGAATTTGATGTAATTATGAATATTATCGTAACCGGCGGTGCCGGATTCATAGGCAGTAACTTTATCTTCCATATGCTGAAACAATACCCGGACTACCGTATCGTATGTCTGGACTGCCTGACCTATGCAGGTAACCTGTCAACACTTGCTCCTGTCATGAATCATCCAAATTTCCGATTTGTTAAAGAGAGTATTACAGACCGCGAGGCGGTGTACCGGTTATTCGGGGAGGAACACCCTGATATGGTTGTCAACTTTGCAGCAGAAAGCCATGTGGATCGCTCCATCGAGACGCCGGAGGTATTCCTTAGCACCAATATCATCGGAACCTCCGTATTAATGGACGCCTGTAAAAACTACGGCATTAAACGCTATCATCAGGTATCTACAGATGAAGTATATGGCGATCTTCCCCTTGACAGACCCGATCTCTTCTTCACCGAGGAAACGCCCATTCATACCAGCAGTCCTTACAGTTCCTCCAAAGCAGGCGCTGATCTTCTGGTCCTTGCTTATCACCGTACCTATGGACTCCCCGTTACCATCAGCCGCTGTTCCAATAACTACGGCCCCTATCATTTTCCGGAGAAGCTGATACCGCTGATGATTGCTAATGCTTTAAATGACAAACCGCTCCCCGTATACGGAAAGGGTGAAAATGTACGTGACTGGCTTTATGTGGAGGACCACTGCAAAGCCATTGATCTGATCCTTCATAACGGCCGCGTCGGCGAAGTTTATAATATCGGCGGCCATAATGAGATGAAGAATATTGACATCGTAAAAATCATCTGCAGAGAGCTCTCTAAACCGGAACGTCTGATTACTTATGTAACTGACAGAAAGGGCCATGATATGCGCTATGCCATAGATCCGGCAAAGATTCACCGCGAGCTTGGCTGGCTTCCGGAGACAAAATTTGCAGATGGCATTAAGCTGACCATTCAGTGGTATCTTGATCATAAAGAATGGTGGGAAACGATTATCTCCGGTGAATACCGTAATTATTATGAGAAAATGTACGAAAATCGATCATTACTATAACAGGATGGAGAATTTATATGAAAGTATTGGTTACAGGCGTCAAAGGACAGCTTGGATATGATTGTGTCAATGAATTGACCAAACGTGGTCATGAAGCTGTCGGTGTGGATATCGAAGATATGGATATAACAGACCCCGCTTCTGTGGATCAGGTCATGAAAGCTGTTCATCCGGATGCAGTTATTCACTGTGCTGCCTGGACAGCCGTAGATGCAGCAGAAGAAAAAGAAAATATAGAAAAAGTAACTCTGGTCAATGCAGCCGGGACAGAAAATATAGCCGCTCTATGCAAAGAACTGGGCGCTAAATTGCTTTATGTCTCCACCGATTACGTATTTGACGGACAGGGAACGGCTCCCTGGACACCGGATTGTAAGGACTATAAGCCGTTAAATGTCTACGGGGAATCAAAACTTGCCGGTGAACTTGCCGTATCCCGGACATTGGAGCAATACTTTATCGTTCGGATTGCCTGGGTATTTGGAGTAAACGGAAAAAACTTTGTAAAAACCATGCTGAGTGCCGGTAAAACACAGGATCGGTTGAAGGTTGTGAATGACCAGATTGGCACGCCTACTTATACCTTTGATCTGGCTAGACTTCTGATTGATATGATAGAGACAAAGCGCTACGGGTATTACCATGCCACCAATGAAGGCGGATACATCAGCTGGTATGACTTTGCCGTTGAAATATTTCGTCAGGCAGCACAACTGGGACAGAAGGAGTATGGAGAAGATCGCTTGACCGTCACTCCGGTGACTAGTGCAGAGTATGGTCTTTCCAAAGCAGCAAGACCCTTTAACAGCCGCCTGGATAAGACGAAGCTGATAGAAAATGGATTTACACCGCTGCCGTCCTGGCAGGATGCGCTGGGACGTTATCTTTCAGAAATTATTTCCAGCACCAGGTGACCTGCTCCAGAGCCTGTTGACTATTTTCACCGTTATGCTATTATAAAATAATAACATACGAACGAGGAGCTATACGGTATGAAATATTTGGCAGTCATTTCTTTGACAGCATCTATATTGTATTTTTATGTGGGCTTGCATGCCCTTAAGGCAAATCCAAAATCCCGGCTGTGTAACATATTCTTTCTCTTAAACCTCTGTATGACCATATGGTCATTTGGAGACAGCTTTGTTTATCTTGCAGTGGATATCTATGAATATTCCTTCTGGAATAAAGTTGCTGCCTTCGGTTGGTGCACCTTCGAAGCTTTTGTTCTGTATTTTGTTCTTGTTCTGATTGAAAACAAGCAGATCAGACATTGGTATATTAAATTATTGATCCTGTCCCCGGCAATGGTTTTCTTATGCATGGTTTTATTTCTCTTTGGTCCGGATCTTCAGACAAGCAATTTTGTCAGAACCTTCTTTAATATCGGCAATTTTGCGTATAACTTCTCTTATCTGGCGACCAGTATCGTACTGATTAGCATATGGGGGTACCGCTCTGATAGTAAAATCAGAAAGAAGCAGGCCCTCATCATCTCCATAAGCAGTCTCCTGCCCTTTATCCTGAATCTGATTGTACAATACGTATTACCTGCACTCCATATCATCAAATTGCCTTACATTGGTCAGATTCTTACACTGATCATGCTTCTTGGCGTTTATTATGCCATTACCAGATACCAGTTTATGTCCATTCCATCCTCTATGATAACCAATGAATTATTTCATGAATTAAATGGCCTGACCTTTCTGACAGATCCGCAGGGTATTATTATGAAAGCGAATAAAAAAGCCTATGAATTGCTTACCTATGAAGGGGACGAACTCACCGGCAAATACATTACGAAGTTATTGGATCATCCTGATATCCTTCGTATCATGATGGACTGCGAGGTGTTACGGGAGCGGGTACGGCTAAAAGAATTGGAGATTAATTCAAGATCCGGCGAACTCCTTCCCATCAATGTATCAATCGTACCCTTATTTATCGATCCGGATCTGCTCGGAGGGATTCTGTTCGTCTGTGAGGACATCAGGGCAAATAAGCGGTTGAAGGATGAAATCGAGAAGCATACCCTGACAAACAAGAAGTTAAAAAATAGTGAAATGATGTTTCGCAATATCCTGGAAAGAGCACCGATCTCCATCGTTCTTACCGGTAAAGGCACCGGAACCGTATTATATCTTAATTCTTATGCGGAGGAACTATTCGGTGCTGTCGGTATGGATCTGGTAGGAAGTCATGTTTCTGAATATATCGCATTGTCTGCGAATGAACAGGCTCTTACCGAAAGTCTTAACCGGAATGAAAGAATCAGTAATCGTGAAATTGAACTGAACAAAAAGGACGGTACCCGATTTACCGGTCTCGTCACTATCATTCCTTCCGTTTATTATGAGCAAGAGGTGGCGTTAAGCTGCATCATTGATATTACGGAGCAAAAAAGGACTGCTGATCAGCTGAAAGAATATAATAACCATATTCTCGAGCTTAACCGGGAGCTTATGGAAATCAATACTGTGCTGAAAAATAAATCCATTAAAGATGGTCTGACGAATCTGTATAATCATCAGTATATTAACGAAGTTCTGGAGGCTAAGATCACAGAATATCCCATGACCGGAGAGCGTCTGTGTCTTATGATGATGGATATCGATCATTTTAAACAGATTAATGATAAGTATGGGCATCCGGCTGGCGATACCATATTGCAAACCATATCCGGCCTGCTGATTCGCAATACAAGAGAGCAGGACATCACCGGGCGTTACGGCGGAGAGGAATTCATCGTCATCCTGCCGGACATTACCCTGGAGAAGGCCGCAGAACTGGCGGAGAAGCTTCGTCTGGCTGTCTATCAGTATGATTATGGAATCGAGCACAGAAACATCAGTATTTCCATAGGAGTCACCTTGTATCAAGGCGAATCGGTGGGCACCTTCATAAACCGGGCAGATATGCTTCTCTATCAGGCCAAGGCCAATGGACGCAACCGGGTGGAAACGGAGCTGTAGCGTTTTTCTTTATTTGCATGACTGGCAAAACACCCAATTCTACCGCTGGTCGGTTGCCCGAAACCATTATGTAGCTTATCATGTTAATCGGAGGTGCATCCTATGTATGAAATTGACAATGAAAAGTTTGGCGTATTTTTAGCGCAGCTGCGAAAACAAAAATCTTTTACACAAAAAGAACTGGCGCAAAAGCTATTTGTCTCAGATAAGGCAGTCAGTAAATGGGAACGGGGATTGAGTATGCCGGATATTTCACTGCTCTCACCATTGTCCACTCTGCTCGGTGTAACCATAACCGAATTGTTAAGCGGCCAATTTATCAGTGAGCCAGAACATCTGAATATGAAGGAGGTGGAAAACCTGGTAAGCGGAACCTTGAAGCTCTCAGCAAAGGAAGAACAGCAACGCGGACAACAGCGTAAGCGAAGAGGTGTTATTTATCTTTCTTGTGTGATTATCATCTTGTTAGAATTTGGATTACTTTATGCATTGGGATATTCCTTAGATCAGTTAACAGACAATATTCTGTTGATTGAAGCTCTCAGCCTGTTCTTTGGAGGATGGCTCTGCTTGTTTGCCAAGGAAACATTACCTGCTTATTATGATGAGAATAAAATCCATACGTTCAGCGATGGAATATTTCGTATGAACATGGCGGGCATCAGTTTTAACAACCGCAACTGGCCGTATATTCTTCACATCGGACGACTGTGGCTGATGATTGTTTCTATTGTATTCCCACTGCTTTATCTTACGGTAAGTTGGTTTTTTCCGGTACTATGGAGTTCTGGAAAGTTGTATTTTACATTATTTGCATGCCTTGGCTTTTTTATTCCCATGATGGTTGCCGCAAAACGCTTTGAATAGTAGCCTTGACAGGCTTTTTCCTGTCTCTTATACTGTTTTTATTAAATTAAGCGGAGGTAACCTGGTATGAAACTAAATCTATGTGATAAAATTGCTAAAATATCAGATTATATTGAAATCATGCTGTCCATGATTCTACTTGCAGGAATCCTGATTATGTCAGTTCAACTGATCAAGGATGTGGTGGCTATCATAGAGAGTATCTATTCTTCTTCCATGATCATTCCCTATGAAGCTTTTATGGGAGATGCACTTAAACTGATTATCGGCATAGAATTTGTGAAAATGCTGGTGAAGCATTCACCGGAAAGTGTTGTGGAAGTGCTGCTGTTTGCCTTGGCGCGTAAGCTCATCGTAGGCTCTTCTACAAGCATGGATATCGTAATCGGTATCGGTTCGATTGCCCTGCTTTTCGTTGTCCGCCGGTTTCTCTTTTCCCCCAAAGATAAGGTTATCTCATCCTAATATGTGGCACATCCGGAACAATGCCAAAAGAGCCTCAAGTAGGAATGTAGTGTAAGATCTACATAGGATGGACCGAACACGGAATCATTCTATTAAGTTAACAAAGGACATTGCCTTATGGCAATGTCCTATCTTTTTTTGTATCACTCAACTTACAATTCCACTTTAAACGGTTTTGCAGGAAGCATCCCACTGTTATACAGATTGGCTTCACAATAATCAACCCACTCCAATCGAATCTCCACACTACTCTCCGGAACGATTCTGCCGCAATCAATCGTCATACTGTCTACATCAATTGAAACACTGTAATCTTGTGCAGGCACATGATCAATATATACTTCCAGGGCATTTACTGTATCCCCCTTCACCAGAAGTCCTTCCCCGCAATGTCTGAACTTGATACGGATATAACCAATTTCTTTATTCACCGCAGCAATCTCAGGAGCTTCACAAAGGATCTTCCTGTCATACACCTTTCCTAAGGCCAATGCTGCCAGGCGTTCCCCCACGGGACGCTTTCTCTTGGGATGGATATCATATCGCATCCCTATGTCCATTATGGAGGCCATATAGGTCCCGGGGATTTCTCCTGATACCTTATCCTGCATGGCACGGATGGGGATAAATTCAACACCACGGCTTAAAGCAAACTCACCCAGAGGTGCCAGCTGAACAAATAAGAAGGGAAACTCTTCCTGCCATTTCTCACGCCAGCAGCAAATCATGGAACCAAAAAGCTGATCATAAAGCTCAGCACGACCGGTATCTTCCTCTCCCTGATACCAAATAGCACCGCGTATCGTATAAGGGATTACTTTGGAAAGCATCGTATGGAATAATCCGCAAGGTCGAAAGGGTGAGAATGGACTAAGTTTGGATCTTCTAAATGCTTCCAGCATCTCGGGTGAAAGTTCAAGTTTAAACGGTTCCAGAACCGGGACTCCCAGATCAGGCATCAACCCGCTTTTTTTCATTTCCTTCTCATCCGCTCTTTGCTTTTTAAATTTAATGAATTCTGCCTCCCGATCCATCCCCTTTTGTATTTCATCCCGATCATCCAGGTAGCACTGTAGGGGGCCTTCCAGATAATCCTCTGTCATCCATGCAGCGGCGGAAGATCCACCCCAGTTGCAGCTGATGATGCCAATCGGAATATTTCCCATTTCTTCATATACCTTTTGAGCAAAATAGTAACCGACCGCGGAAAACCAGCCCGCATTATGAATATCCGCCTTGCGCCAAAAACCCTGTTCCGAATAGTCCTCGTCTTCTAATTGACCTTCATAGGAAATCTTCGGGCATTCGTAGTATCGAATATCAGCATAATTTGCCTGAGATATGGTTTGGTCGCGTTCCTGATCATACATCAGCATAAATTCCATATTAGATTGTCCACCGGCAATCCAAACTTCCCCGATTGCAATATCTGTCAATATTAATTTTTCATCATCATCCGCAGTGATCTCTAAGGTCAGACCGGAAGCCGCCTCCATCTCAGGCAGGCTTACCCGCCATGTTCCATTTTCAACCACTGCATTTTCGACAGCCTGATTTAATTTTATATGGATTCTCCGGCATCCGTCAGCTTCTCCCCATAGATTAATTCTCTTATTACGCTGAAGTATCATTCCATTTTGAAATATCATTGCCATTCTTATTCTACTCATACCAGAAGCCATGCTCCTTTCAACGCGACTAAAGTTTGTGCCGCGGATACCCATGAATTTTCTCACTAACGTCCACGCGTGCTACTTGCTCGCACGCATAAATTCAACGTATGAAAATGGTACTTTTATTTTTACACTACATATAATTAAACATATCCCCTGCGGAAACAAAGGTCATACGTAATTCATCTCCAACGATGGGTCTCAGCCACTCAACTGCCCAGCGCATACCTGCCTCTTCCTGGATAAAGTGTCCGGGAATGATCATCCCCTTGGCTTTACCAAGCATAGCCGCATCACGAATATAAAGCGGTACCGTCCATTCTACAACCTCACCAGGTATTACCACATCATATTTCCAGGAAGCAGCCACCTGTGCATTATTGCTCCAGTTTGATTGCTCATTGGGAAGCAGATGACCACAGAATCCGACGGTAGATACCTTGGCATCAGCGTTTCCGATATAGCGTATGGTATCCAGTCCCATGGATTCTTTTACCTGCTGCACCAGTTCACCCAGGGTTGTCTCCGGCAGTTTAATTTCAGGAGCATGTCCTTCTCCCGGAACCACGTACTCCAGCCAGCCTAATTGTTTCATCAGATAGTGGAAGATGCCATCCGGCTTATGGGCATGGATATGATCATGATCCCGGTAAATAACAATACCATTCTCTACCAACAGCTTCAGTTTTTCCTCATAGACATCATTTCCTTTTAACCATTCACATTCATCATCATAGCCGCTGTAGAAAGTGGGCTCATGGACAAAAATAAAATTTAACCCCAATTCAATTGCTTTTCTCACGATCTCCACCGTGGGAGCAATCGACACTAGAATGCCGGTGCATTCCACGTCCGGATTTCCGCCTGAAATCACATCACAGGTTCTTCGGTCTCCGATATTAGGATGGTACGCCAGTATCCCATCAATAATGCTTTGTATTGTCATATTCATTCTCCTTTTCATAGCTTTTGTACAGGTCCGCCTGTATTTCCTAAACGCTTGGTAGAGCATTAAAAAAGGTCTTATTATGCTCATCTCCTCTTCAACTATAATACAGGAAATGAGTGAAGGGATTTGATAACATACACTTTCTCATTAATAAAGTACACTCTTTGCAGAGAAATCAGTATATCAGTACAAGGCGGGCTATGCAATGTTTTGCATAACCCGCCTTGTTGAGAACTTGCCAATAGGAATAACATCACCACTGACTTCCCGATTTGGTTTATCCTTCAATGCTACACCAAAACCCTTCCCATATCCGGCATATAGCGAAAGGTGCCTTTACACAGATAAACAGGGCCCATGGAATAAACCGGCAATTGTGCAAGCGCATTGATAATATAGTATTCTCTTTCATTCTGCTCTACGCTAAGCTCGGTCCATTGAAAGGAACCGGCACCCCTGCTGGCACTTCTGATCTCAAAGGACTGGGGATAGAGGGTTTGCTGATTTAAATCTGCCCCGGGGCCGCCAATCTTGGGAATATAGCGCCATCCAAACTGATTTAGGTTAAACACCTTTGTTTGCAGCTGTTCCAACTCAACGCCTGAGATGGGTTGTGCCTCATACATCTGCATCTCCAGGAAAGTATTTCCCTTATAACTAAGATTTGTGAAATATTCTCCCTTATATTCATATAAATCCTCAATATCCGCAGGAATTTTAGGAATTCCACTCTCTTCACGGCCTCCGATAATCGGGATGGTTCTATTCTCCCAGACCACAAGATTTAAATCTCCCTCAAGATGATCTCTGCTGCCATGATAGTACACCGGAATGGTAACCAGTACCGCATTATATCCTGAGCCTGCCAGAAAATCGCAGTCCCGGAACTGTGCATATGATACGGATACTTCCGGCCTTAATAAGGTATAACATGGATGCAAATAGTCACTGAGCTTTCTTGCATCCGTAGTAAAGGAATAGGCTAGCTGCGTCGCATCCTTCGCTACGATTGCAGTGTTGGGATTGATTTCGTAACCGCCAAAGAGCGGGGCCAACCCATACCGCTTATTATTATCATATATAAACATACCAATCCTCCTTATCTTAATACCTGCTGACGAATACCTGCCTGTCACCCTCCATTGTCCGGTCGGGGATTTCACTGGCATAACCTATCATAATTGACTCACCAGGTTTCTATGAATTGTGCTGTATAGAGCTTATCCGGATCCTTCGTCTCCACAACATTAGGAATTGCCACCCCATTCAGACATCCATACCCACCCGGAACATATAATGTAAAGTTCAATGGCTTCGCTCCCACAGACACGGCATGCAGATAGGTCTGAATGGCATCGGGATTACTTGAATTTTGATCCGTACTTCCGGTATACCTCCCATAATTTTGGACTTTATCTGCATATTGGAAGGAACAGCCATATAGGGAGCTAAGGCTGATTTCCTTCACAGATTGGGTTCCATAAATAGACTTTGTTGTCACCATATAGTTTACTGTCTCCCAGCTGGGCCAGTCCCCCCTGCCATACTGCATCCCCGGAAAGAAACGATCCATCCTTACTTCATTTGACCGGGATAATTCAAAGGCTTCTCCCAGATTAATAATCAGAATCTTACCCTTCATATAATCATAACCCTGCCGGTTATTCTTACTATCGCCATATTTGGCAAAATAAGCATTTGTCATGTAATTTCCCTTTAATATTCCATAGGGTTCATCGGCCTTCAAATCAGAAATATAGGACATAACACAAATCTGTACGGTCTCAAATCCTCCGGACTTTTCATCATAATCAATCACTCCATCACAGTTTTCATCGAAGCACTCCATGATCTCCCGGTAAACATCAGAACCTGTCAGGGTATCACAGGCAATGGCATAGCATAACATCGTCTTTTGCAAATCGTGAAGTATGGTGAGCGGGTTATAATACATTGTACTGGTCATCAATTCTACAAAACTGTCCTCTTTTATTTGGCCCAAATGACCCTTATACGATACAAGGGGCAGATCTGAAAGGACATTCCACCCTATAACATAATAATTCAGGCTTCCAACTCCCCGGTCCTGTGCATAGCGATATAAATCATAACGAAACAGTGGCGTGTCAAGACCGGTTCCGGTCGAGATATTCCTTCCATTAATATAGGGAACGGGTACATGGCGTACAAATTCGGTTGGCCAGTTGTTCTTTCTCTGCAGGAAAAGCGCCTGATTCATAGCAAGCGTCTTAAAGCAGAATCTGGCGCAGAAGAAATCCAGCGCTACGCAGTCAAGAGATGCAAAGATATATCCTTCCGGTATCAGCTCCGGTTTGGCCCCCGGATCATGACTTATATTTAAAACATATATTGCATCCGTGATATGGATCATTGATATCTTCTGATTCTGGACTGCTCTGATAATATCACACTGGGTTGCACCTATTCCCCCTGTCTCTTTGATTAACATTTCATTGCAGCGATTGGTTAGTGGCAGGCAGGTTTTATCATCCAGCGGAATTACCCAGCGGGAATGGGGCAGTTTTGCTTTCAGGCTGGGATTTTGGGTATCAGGAAATGCATATTTCCAGTCCGTATCGTCTTTGCTCTTCCCTCTGGCACTTTTCATCGGATATAATCCGATCCCAATATTTTTGATCGCATTTGTAATCAGATCCTGTGCATGAATCTTTAGCTTGGGAAGATTAATCAGTATGCAGCCCGGATAGTCACTGATGTCCTTCGCATCCTCTGGATCACCGCCAATTACTGCTTTATGTATGGTGATTTCCTGATAGTTTTCTCCTTCCGGGACAGATACTGTTCTTCCCCTCGTGATATCCTCCTGAATCTGATTCAAGTCATACACCATCAATCTGTCTCCGGCCCTGCCGGGTGGCAGGTAATTGCCTGCGATGCTGTCCATATAGCCTTTCATCGGATCATCCTGAGGGTTTACAGGCTCACATTGTGCCAGATACTTCCGTACGAAATAAAATCCCCACCCGCCGTAAAACTCTCCGTCTCTTCCTTCCAGTACTGCCTCCGTTGTAATTGGTCTGCCCTCCGATAAGCTGTAATCGTGTGATAATGTGATAATATAGGGAGAAGCTTCTGCCAGCGTCATTTGTGAATAGTGCAGCTGCATTTTATCGTGAAACCATCTCATAACGGCTGCAACGAAGGTCCACTGGGTACTATAGACACATCCTCCCCCCTGGCAATGTTCCTTCTCATCGATGGAATTGGGTGCAAGTAAATTGGGCTTAAACAGTAATTTCTTACCCTTCCTAGTCTGATCTGTTACCTCTTTGCTAAAATCAGTCACCTGATCCAGCTCCGTCAAGGCAATATCAATATGATAATAGAGGTAATCAATAATACTTACCATGTTATTCCATGCCGACTCCTCTTTATTGTTTATGAAGCGCTGCAGTAATTTTGGGATCGGATCATATGCTTTGGAGGCATCCATCCTGACTCCGGCGATTGGCACTCCTGTCGAATCATACTGCATCCCGCCCATTTGTATATTGATGTATTCATTCGTATCAAGGTCTGACCTGGTATTCATTTTCCTCCTCACTTCTGCAAAAAATCTCCTGCCGAATATATCAATTTTTTAGATGGATCGATGTACTAAAATATATTCGCCGATATTTTTTAAATATGCATACTATTTCCCTTTTTTGCCGCACTCCTAAATCCTTTACGCATAATTCAGTATGCTTATTTCATTTGTCCGATCTGTATCTTGATAGACTGTCATTATTCAGCTTCGCTGAACAAACAGCACACAGATAACAGCCGGAGGAAAATCCTCCGGCTGTTATCATCATCAAATCGTATTTATTTGTTTCTTCAATAATTTTCTATCTTGTTATAGGTAATTTACTCTTTGACGCCGCCAATGGTCAGACCAGTGACAAAGTACCGTTGTAAAAACGGATATACGCATAAAATTGGTACAGCAGACACAATGGTAATCGCCGCACGTAAAGACAATGGCGTCGTTACATTCCCACCTTGTCCGGCTATTGCCGATGCGCCTGCCATACCGCCTTGATTCGTTCCTGCGCTCATTGCGCTGGCCAGCAGTCTCTGCAGCTCGTATTGAAGCGTGGAAAGCTTTTGATTACCGGAGTTATACAAAAGCGTATCCATCCAGCTATTCCAGCTGCCTACAGCTACGAAAAGTCCGATAACCGCAAGCGTTGGCTTGCACAGCGGCATAATAATACTCCACCATATACGGAAATGTCCCGCCCCATCTATTTTCGCAGACTCCATGAGCGAATCGGGGATTGACTTCATATAGGTTCGTATAACAATGAGGTTAAATGCGCTGATGATATTCGGTACCCAGTAAGCCTGGAATGTATTTATCATATGTAAATCCTTTATCAATAAATAATTCGGAATAAGACCGGCATTAAAGTACATTGTCAACACAAATATAATCGTAATTGGTTTTCTTAAAACAAACTCACTCCGACTAACTGCATATGCCAACATAGATGTTAAAAAAACATTCGTGATTACAATAACAATTGTTTTTGTCACACTAATAATAAATGCATCATATATCGTGTACATATGAAAGACAATATCATAATTTTTTAGTGTAAATACTCTCGGCCATATATGAATTCCGCCCTTTACCGCGTCCAGTCCGTCATTAAAGGAAATCGCCAGTGTGTTCAGCAGCGGATAAATCATAAGTACAGATAATAAAATAAGAATACCTGAATTTATAATCGTGAATATAATATTCCCTGGTTTCCACCTCTTAATCTTCACTCACTCGCCTCCTTATACCAGTGTTTCTTCGCCAAGCCGTCCGGCAATAAAGTTGACCAGCCCAACGATAGCAATGCCTACAATTGTCTTAAACATACCTGCCACAACAGCCAGACTGTAATTTCCCATTTGATAGCCATAGCGCATAACAAATACATCAATTGTTTCTGATTTTTCCACTACCATCCCGTTACCTAAGAAATATGGAATTTCAAACCCTGCCTCCAAAATGTAACCCGTAGACATAATCAACAGTATGACAATGGTTGGTCGAATGCAGGGAAGGGTGATATTCCATATTTTTCTAAACCGACCTGCGCCATCCATTTCCGCCGCTTCGTAAAGCGTCGGATCTATGGCTGTCATAGCTGCTAAATACAATATCGTATTCCACCCTAATTCTTTCCATAGATTACTGCCTGCTGCGATCCCCCAAAAATATTCCGGTTTCGAAAGAAACTGTATCGGTTCGCGAATAATATGCAACGATATGAGCAGCGAGTTGATAAATCCTCCGGAGCTTGGATCAGAGAGTGCAACCGAAACAATACCTGCCACAATAATCCAGCTAAGAAAGTGTGGCATATATGTAATATTTTGAACGACTCGCTTAAACGCCATGTTTTTTACCTCGTTCAACATCAGTGACAGGAGAATCGCAAATATCGTGCCAAGAAGCAATGACAATATGCTCTGCCCCAATGTGTTTATGATGTCCTTTATAAATCGCTCACCCATTATGCCCGTAAACAGCTTCTTAAAATTGTCAAATCCAACCCATTTTTGTTCCCACAGACTGCGGCCCGGTTTAAATTTCTGAAATGCAATAGACCAACCGTATATCGGCACATACTTGAACAAAATCTGATATAAAAGTAACGGTATACTCATGATAAGCAAGGCTTTCTGGGAACTGATGGTGGCCCACACACCTTTTTTTCTTTTTTTATTCAAACTGGTACCTCCCACAAAATCGGGGGGCAATGCGCCCCCCATAGTCTTGCAATTTTACATTTATTTCCAGTCGCTAATACGATCCTGAATACCCTGGTTTATGGCATCTTCGTATACCTTTACATCCACTTTCTTTATGGCATTAATATAGTCGGTCCAGTTGCTTTCGAATGCATCTACCGAACCGGTAATTGCTTTTGGCAAATACTGTACTGCCGCATCGGTAAGCTGTTGGTTAACCTCATTGGCATCATCACTCAGTGTGATATTCCAGCATGGATAGTATACAGGATTATCAGGCGGGCTGTTTACGAACTCACGCCATGTCTTTTTGTCATAAGCCTTCATGAACGCCTTATCGTAATCGGATAAAGTATCATAGAACTCAGAAGGCTGGTCATCCGGGCTGTAGGCATTACCGTCTGAGTACTGCCCATTGTGCTTCGGCAATAAGTCAAGTAACGCAGTCAAGCGGTTGCTGGAACGCCATGTCAAATCTTTGTAGTTAATTCGCTGCTGCTCCGTACGATAAAACATGCCGTTGCTGTCAACCATATAGTCTTCTCCTTCAACGCCCCATGACAAAATCTTCTGCCAAGGCTCGCTCAGCATCAAATCTACGAATTTGAGTGCAGCCTCAGGCTGTTTGCTGGATATCGACACACCAAAGCCCTGGTTCGTATTCATAACATCGCGATCTGCATAATATGGTTTAGCACCGGGGTATACCGGCATAACCGGGGCATATGTCCGTTCGTCCATGCCGGAACCTTGTAAAGCCTGAGTAGCCGTTTGGAAGTTCCAGTATTGGTCATGCATACCAAGTACGACACCTGTTGCAATTTTTGCGGTGTATTGATCAAAATTCTCTGTGAAGGACTCGGGATCTACTACACCTTTTGCGCTCTCCGCATTCAAAATCTTGAAGTAGTCATGTGCAATCGGCTTGTCAGCATAGATCGTCGCAATATTATTACTGTCAACAATAACGCCACCGTTGTTTGGATTACCTGCAAGGAAGTTCGGAGCGTTGGTCATACCCCACTCCCGTCCGGTGGAGGCAAGAACTTCAAAGCCTACTGTCTTAGCACCGTTTATCTCCGGATATTTCGCCATGTAATCCTCAATAAGTTTAAAATATCCTTCCAGTGTAATGTTGGTAAGATCCGGGTAACCGGCATCCTCAAGAACAGCCTTCTGAATCCAGAATGCTGTACCCCAGTGTATACCACCGGTGATATTGCCATAAAAACGATTATAGTTCGGAATTATGTACAGCCCAGGATCCACCTCCGTACCGCCATAACTCATTTTTTTCATATATGGATCCACGTGGGTTTTAAGATTTGGATAATCGCCTGAGGCAATGAGATCATCCAGTTTAATCAATGCACCGCCTTCCAAAAGACGCATCTTTAAGTCTGTTGTGCCAACCAGGTCAGGATAGTCTCCACCTGCCAGCATAACGCCGATTTTCTGGTCAGCATTATCCGGAGTAACTATTTCATATTTTAATGTAACACCCAATTTGTCTTTGAGTAATTTGGTAATCTTGTTGTCAGGTGCAGGCGCCTGCTCAGCTGTCATTAACCACACCGAAAGTGTTGTGTCCTTGTCGGGTGAAAGTACGCCGGATGGATCTCCAAGCGGATCTGTTGTAACAGGTGTGCTAGTAGGGGTAGTTGTGTTTGTTTCGGAGTCTGAAGTATTCGTGGTCTCGGTTTTAGGGCTGGATTCATTCTTACATGCTACCATATTAAGCATTACTGCAAGAACCATAGCAAACGCTAAAATTTTCTTGATTTTCATTAAATTCCCTCCTCTTCATCACTTTAATTTCAAACATAGGTAATCTGTACATAGATTACACTTATATCTTAACTTTTTTATGCATTACTGTCAAATATCAGAAATATGTACCCATGTACACATCCTGGTAAAACCAGTCCGCGTGTGATTAAACCCTCGCATAAATTCGTCTAATGTGAACGAAGAAAAACCAACTGCTCCAGTTCCTTGTACGTAAAATATAGGGGATCGAATCCCCCAGGTATTACATCTCCCTCTGTTTTTGGACACAATAAGGAAACCTGCACATGCAAGCGATAAAATTATCCTCTCAATGCACGGCAACTGCTTTGACCGTCTCACCCTCAAGTATTTTTGGCGAAGTCCAATTCATATACTTTGGATTTTTGTCCTCTAAAATATCTATCATAACATCAGTGACAAGCGTGCCAAGGTTTTCCGGGTCAATTGATACCGTCGTTACCTTTTTATCAAGCCATTCCCGTAAATAAATACCGTCTATACCCATAATTGAAATGTCCTCGGGTACACACAGGCCACTCCGTTCCACATCTCGGATAAAACCATACGCTATGTCATCGTTAAAGCACAACAATGCAGTTGCCGGATTTCTACTTTCCAAGTATTTCTTCGCTGCTCTTTTACCCGTATTGAAGGACGAGTAATTTGCATAATTATCATCCGCAGATTGTAATATGAGTGGCGGGTCAAGGTAAGCATTATGTATATTGTCGGGATCACCGATTTCCGCTCGTACAACGAGTTTTTCTAAGTCCATATTTAATCCGAAATCTCGTTTATTTTGCATCATACGCGCTTTCCAAAGCCGATACCGTATTTCGCTGATCTTCCCCCTCTCTGGTAAAACCAGCCCAATTCTTCGATGCCCTTTTTCCATAAGGTAATCAATTCCCATATTGACTACCTTATGATTATCTATAACGACTTTATGAACAGGATGAGCAAATGACAAGTTCGCATCATTTGAGGCAATGACTACTGGTAAAAGATAATTGATGCCAACTGTATTGATATAATTTTCAGCTAAAGCTTCCAAAGAAAACATAACGCCATCAACCAAATGTTTCCTTATTTTATCGTAGTCACAATTAATGTCAAGAAATATTGAATAGCCCCGCTTATAAGCAGCCCTCGTTGCGCCGGTAAAAAACTGAAGGTTGTACGGCGCAGTTATATCGTTTTGATAGAGAATGAGTTGCCTTGTCTTTTGACTTTGCAACGACAATGCGATCGGGTTAGGGTTATAACCCATGTTTCTTGACACCTCCAGGATTCGATCCTTAACCTCTTTTTTGACGTAACCCGAATTATTTACCGCACGGCTAACCGAAGCAACCGACACCCCCGCTGCCCTCGCCACATCTGCCCTTGTAACTGTCCTGTTCATCTTAATTGCCCTCCCTTCGTGTTTTAGGCGTCCAATAACAGTATGATCTCTGCAACCGAACAGGGTGGTAATGTGAATGTTACTTCCCCATTCACTATCTTCACATTAAGAGTCACAGGATTCACATGATTCGGTGCATCAAATGTATTGTACGCGTTAGCTTTATTTGTAAGAATCCGTCCGATGGCGGTATCAACATTAGTTTCCCTGACCAAGGTGCTGATCTCCACATCATCAGTCAGTGATATATTGGAAATTGTAAGTGTAATCCTGCCATCCTTATTTATCGAAGTGGTTGCCGAAAGTTGCGGCAATCCGCTAACAAGTCTATTTTCAAGGGAATGAGCAACACATATAGCGTCTTGATGGCGCTTGTACAAATCATAGACATGATATGTTGGCGTAAGAAGCATTTTTTCGCCCTCTGTAAGAATCATAGACTGCAATACATTAATCATCTGAGCAATATTCGTCATACTGATACGCGTACAACGAGCGTTAAATATGTCAAGCGATACTGCAGCAGCCAATGCATCTCTCATTGTGTTTTGCTGATATAAAAAGCCGGGATTTGTGCCTTCTTCAACATCAAACCATGTTCCCCACTCGTCTATGACCAAATCCACCTTATGTTCCGGGTCATATTTATCCATAACAGTAAGGTGAGTATCTATTATTTCCTCAATTTTACGTGCCTTTTCTAATGTTAAATAATATGTATTGTTATCAAAATCCGTTGCACTTCCCTTTACGCTCCAATCACCGGGAATGGTATAGTAATGGATGGACATCGCATCCATAAACGGAGTGCAATATTTCATAAGTGTTTCTGTCCAGTTATAATCTTCCGTTCCAGAACCGCAGGCAATCTTATAGAGTTTATTGTCGCCATAATTACGGCAATACGTCTGATAACGACGGTATTCATCGGAGTAAAATTCTGCTCTCATATTTCCACCGCCGCCCCAGTTTTCATTCCCAATACCAAAATATTTGAGTATCCAAGGCGCAACCCTGCCATTTTCGGTTCGCAAATCTGCCATTGGCGAACTACCTTTATCCGTTATATACTCAATCCATTCGGACATCTCCTGAACCGTACCACTACCGAGATTACCAGCAATATATGGCTCGCATTCCAGCTGTTCACACAATTCAAGAAATTCGTGCGTTCCAAAACTATTATCTTCAACAACACCACCCCAGTGCGTGTTTATCATCTTCTTGCGCGTGCTGCCAATACCGTCTTTCCAATGGTATTCGTCAGCAAAACAGCCACCGGGCCAGCGAAGAACGGGGATCTCGATCTTCTTCAACGCCTTGGCAACATCGTTACGCACTCCATTTGTGTTAGGGATGGCCGATTCTTTCCCCACAAACAAACCGCCATAGATGCAGCGTCCGAGGTGCTCTGAAAAGTGACCATATATATTTCGGTTAATTCTTCCAATCATAACATTGGTATCAATCATCAATTTAGCCATAGTAATCCTCCCTGCTGCCAATGCCCGCGAATTTGGACATCAGCACAAATTTGCCGTGTGAATTAGCTTTTTATAATTCATACTAACGTCCACGCGTGCTACTTGCTTGCACGCATAAATTCAACGTGTGAATTAGCTTTTTATAATTCATACTAACGTCCACGCGTGCTACTTGCTTGCACGCATAAATTCAACGTGTGAATTAGCTTTTTATAATTCACACTATCCTCCCGTAGATAAGTATATACCTTTCGTAATTATTATCACGTATAGGACTTATATTATCAAGAACCAAATATATGTACGCGGGTACATATATTGATTCTCACAAGGCAAGAAGTCGATACCAAGGTAACTGATCTATGTTTATTTATCCCTGAAATCCATATGTTTCTTTACGACATTAAGTAATCCGTTGTTTTTGATACAATTTTTGAAAGCAAAAGAATCCATGATCCGGTCTATTCTATCTTCTGACATTCCCTTAAACAGCTTGGCATAGGAAAATTGCATCAGGCTGCCGGCGAAACCGGATAAAGCCCTCTGTTTAAAATAAACATAAGCCGCATCTGCATCGATCTCCTCATCGCCTATTACACTTTTTGCATAATTTGCCAGGTTTCTCACTATTTCTTTGGCCGGTGTCTCAGGAAGCCAGCCCATCCACTGGTCCGTATCCAAAAGTCTCTTGGCCTCGAGTTCATGTTTTACAAGCTGCATATAATCCGATTCAGGATCAAGCATTACCCATCCCATTACACCCACATCCTTATAGGTCCAGGTAGTCCAATGGGCACCATACGTCTCAAATACTTCAATCTGATCATTTAATGCCCGCAATCTGTCACCAGCTTCTTCTCTGGCTCCATTATATACTGACCCGAATTCTCCAACCCACAATGGAACATTGTGCTTTTGTGTATGCCTTGTTCCTTCATGAGATAAAAAGGCAGAAAGCTGCTTATCCTTATCCCACCTTGTTCCATTTATTAATCCCGGATAAGCTCCCGGCCCGAAGCCTGCGTCATTGTAATTATGGCTGCTGTAAGCCAGATTATTCGTAAAGGGTGCCTCCAGGCCTTCAAACAAAGCAGCAAAATAATCCCCTTCCAGAAATATGATATGTTCGGAATCAATCTTTCGGATCGCTTCTACGACGCGGCGAAAAACCGAATTGATTTTATCCCAGGCCGGCTTATACTTCTCCATACTGGTGAATCTTCCCCTGGATGCATTGCATAAAGGCTCGTTCATAACATCATACCCTGCTACTACTCTACTATCCTTATATCTCCTTGCAAATTCCTCCCAGATGGCAACATATCTGTCGATAAAATAAGGGTGTTCCCAAAACAATGCATGAGCACTGTCATTATCACAATGCCAATCGGTGTTTTGCCATCCCTGAATGGCATGTAGATCCAGAATAGCATGAATTTCGTACTTTTCACACCAGGCAAGCATTTTATTTAATCTGGCAAAACCTGATTCCTTATACGCAAAGGGATCTTTATCCTCTTCAAAATGCCTGTAATTCAAAGGAAGTCGTATCACAGTAGAACCACACTCTTTCAAAAACCTGATATCATCTTCTCCAAGCATATTTTCTAACATACGGTCAAAAAAATACTCCGCTTTGCTCTTTCCCAGGACATCCGCAATCGCATCACGTACACCGACCTCGGATCCCGGATAACCATTAATGAAGTTCTCCATATTCATCCATCCGCCAACACAAGTTCCACGCAATTGAACCGTCTTCCCATTGTTATCCAGGATTTTTCCGTTCTTTATCTGTAGCAAATCCATTTTACAATTCTCCTATTCCTATATTTTTAATAAACATGGCCACGACCGGCCGAAGGAACTGTCGAACCATCTCGTTGCTTCCCTTCATTCCTTCTTTCATTTATAGCCCCCTCTATGCGCGTGTTTCTGTCATGCAAATGAGTCATAGATCAGGTTCCTTTTAGCCCGTTCCTCCGGATGGAGTCTTTGCGCATCTGAAATTTCATAGCCTCCAAACGTATCATATAACCTCGATGACGGATCAACTTCCACATAGGTACACCAAGGCAGCCAATGATACTGGCTTTGCAGCACCTGACTGGTAAAGTCAGCACTTTCGTGTCCAAGCCCGGGCATGATATATCCAATGCTGCCGTCCACATCGTTTGATTGTCTGGTATTCTTATGAATAAATTCGGCAAAATCAAGATAATGCTCGTCTCCAGTAATCAAATACAGCCTGTAATAGGTGTACGAACAGGCAGCCATATACACATCTGCCCCGCCTCCTATTGTAATGATGCTCTGTCCACTGATGGAAAATTTGTTTAGCGGATGTTTCGGCCAGGGAGTATGTACCGGGAAAGTCCAGGCATAGGTCCAGGTCTCGGTATAGTCGGCAGCACCGATAGCACCCTCCAGCCATTTGTGCACACCGGTCAGATCGTACAAGGCCAGGAAGCCAAACAGGGCATAGATTCCGGCTTCTTTATCCTGAATGTCTGTGTTGTCGCATGTGCCGCCCCGGTATTCCAAATTTCGGTAAGAATTATCGTAAGACCATTCACCTGCCTTAATAGCTGCGATTTTATATTTTTCCCCTCCGTATACCAGATAGAACTGTACCAGAAAACGGATGGGGCTTGGCGTGTTGGACTTGGAGTCCATGTGCATGTAACTATCGGTATTGTACGCACGATAAAAGCTGCCATCTTCGTTTTGTATATTCACAAGCCAATCGGCTGCCTTCCTGCAAAATTCCAGCCATGCAGGCCGCTCATCACCCTTTTTACGCATATACCGATATGCATCTAAAATAGCTTCCATACCATCGGCAAGCATTCTGATATAGTGAGGATACGGCTCAAACCCCTTGGTATTTGGATTGTAGCACATATGCGGCAGGCCGGATTCCGTCATTGCCGTCCTTACCCAGAAATCAATCATATTTATGCCTTTATCAAAAGCTGCGGGTATGTTTTCCTTATCACCATAACGCAGCAACTGATAGCCGATACCAGGCTGCTGCCCTACAAAACCAAACTGGAAAGACACACTGGATATATCCATATCAGGCAGCTGGCAGGCAAAAGGTAAACCATACGAATCTCCGTATTGTCTTGTGTATTTGATCAATATCTTCATGCAATTGTGGAAATGGGTTTCGTTATTCACATGGAATAATTTATCACGCAGCCGACAATAAGTCATCCGCCAGAGATCTCTCATCATCGGCTGGTAGCTTCCGTAATGACCGAAATTTACCGCCACTGCATAATTCTGCTCAAAACCAACTTCCACCGGGTGATTGATGCGCTGGAAGGAATATATTCTGTCGATCATATCAAGTCCGCCATAGCGGTTTCTTCCGGGCATCTGCCCATCACAACCGGGATAGACATAATCAATGGAAAGACCATCCATTTTGGTTTTACTATCCGTGCGTACGGCATAACCATAATACAAATAGTTCAGGGTTTTATTCTCCGGTCTGCTCATTCCAATGGCACCAATTGTAAATTTCGGATCTATATTATTTTCAGACCTCATAATGTCCAATGACCGCATGGTTACATTGGGAGCCCAGCGCGAAAGTGCTGCTGTTTCTCCGGATGCAATATTCTGCATTGCAAACAATGGCAAAGCATAACAGGTTTCCATGCGCCAGAAATATTCCTGATTCAGATCTTTGCCAAAGGAATCATCGGGTGCGAATTCATTTTGCTTATACCAGACACCGGGAGCGAAACAGTCATAGTCCTCAACATTCTTCGATTCTGTTGTCGTAAAAGAGATTTTCGTGGAAAAGCCAAGATCATCATCTCCTGCCTTTTCTACCTTAACATTACGGCTTACTTTAAACCCCTCGCCTGTTGTTTCATATACATCTGCAAAGGTGAATTCGGAGCCAGAGGGTATTGTCAGTGTCCCTTTTGCGATAATTTTATCATCGGATACGGTTATATTGCTGTAAGCACTATCGTAAAACTCGTTAATTGCAAATGCAGTTTTCACCGTCACAAACATCGGATGTCTGTTGATATATAGTTGTTTGTTATTTTTTTGAACCTCAATGCCGCCATCCCTAAAAATCAGGACATAGCCACCACATACCAATTTCATAGGTCTTCCTCCTCTAGATTATAATTCCGAACTAAATCCATGAAGTAATGATGCTTAAGTTAAGCCCCGCTAAGCCTATGCAAAGTCTTCTTTATGTCGGCGTATGTATTATACTAGGATTCAATGAATGGAATTAAATCGACTTTATGTTAATATCACTACTTATTTTATTGCTCCCCGAATACGTTCCGGTTGAAATCCCCTGTCAGCTTTGGGGTAAATACGCTGTATTTCAAAATAACATAACGCATTTGATGATAAGCAGATTTCCAACTCGGTAACGTTGTCAATGACTTCAAACCGCTTTGTATTCACCTGAGGTTTCGCACATTCCAATAATAGCCCGATTTGTTCTTTCTTGAGATTTGCCGGCGTCCCCATATCAATCCATACCTTAAGGGGGTTGCATGTAAGTTCATCCACCAGCTTCCTAACCAGGATATATTCCCCATTCTCCAAATCAATTGATAAATTCAATGTGATTTCCTTATCCCTATTTTCTTCCACCGGATTCCAGGCGATACCTTGAAGTTTGCTCTCGTGATCCTTTGTTAATATAAAATGTTCATTACGTGCAATCGCCTTAGTTCCTAAATTACGAAAGAAAGAAAACGCCCAAAAGGTAGGTTTCGGAATCATCCCATTGGTTAATAATCCAAAACAGCCGGAAAACGGAGTAAATGCTACCCCCGCCTCTTCAAACACATCTCCAAAGGTCCAATAAGAATAAGAAGTGCAGACATCTCCCATTTCACTTAATAAGCGTGCTATGTAGGCTGCGTTAAGATTGGTATCATGTATCGGGTTAAGTGGAGTATAGGAGGTATTGAATTCCGTAAGATGCATTTCCATACCTGCGTACTCAGGAAAACTATCTATGATTCGGCGGCTTTCCTTAAGCTCATCCATAAATACTTTCGGTTCTCTTAATTTTTGATAATCATAATGGCCGTCTTTTTCCGGTAATTCCGTTGCATAAGCATGTCTCGTTACAAAATCTAACGGAACCTTATTTTTTGAGCAGTATTCTAAAAAACAAGTTAGCCAGCGTTCATCATCAACTCCGCAGATTGCAGGTCCACCTACACGGAAACGTAAATCACAGTCTTTAACCGCCTTACTTGTTATTTCATATAGCTTAAAATACTCCTCCATATCTGCATCCTTCCAGAAACCGGGAAGATTTGGTTCGTTCCATATTTCATAAGGCCAAGTAATCACTTCCTCCCTTGTGTAGCGGTGAATTAAGTGATTGATAGTAGCCTTTACCAGATTTGCCCATTTATTATAATCGGCTGGCGGTGTAACATTTCCTTTCCAATAAAAGATGGTCTGTCTTCCTGACGCCAATTTTTCCGGCATAAAGCCCAGTTCAATAAAAGGCTTGAGTCCCATAGATTGATAGTCATCGAATACCAGGTCTAAATAAGTAAAATTATATTCCTCTTTTTCTATCCCGTCCTCTTCATATGTGTGATATATGGCCATATCGTCACAGAACAAACCGTGTCCGCGAATATACGAAAAATGGATTTCCTCCTGAACTTTTTTTAACTGATTATGGTATTCCTGCCGCAATGCAAGATTCATACGTCCGGTACCAATACAGAAGGCAGCATTATTATTGAATATCATGCTGTCTTCACAATTAATCTTATAATTTAATTTTTCTTCCATCGATTTCCCTCCACTAATGAATCGTACTTGTACGTTACTGTTGATTTTAGGTTGTTAATAAGATATCCCTGCTACCATAAAGAGACCCTCATATCAACTCCTCCAGTCAATATCAGGGTCTCATATTTATCTGGGATAAAACTTCGTTCTTCTCTCAGAGAAAATCTCATCTTCCATTTTATTTAACACTGCCCGGGCTGTCCTCAAATAACATAGCTATCAGTTCCACATTTTCATATTTTGCATCCCCAGTTTACCGCAAGGTATGTGAACTGACATAATCCGAATAGCTGCTGCCTGTATATTTTTTAAAGCAGCGTCCAAAGTAGTTCGGGTCAGGGATCCCGACATCATTGGCAGTACAGAACATCTTCCTGCTTGTTCCTGCCAGCCCAATTGCCCGTTCCATCCGGCATTTAATCAGAAATTCGACAAAGCTCTTTCCTGTCTCCTGCTTAAATTTCCGGCTAAGATAGCTCGGATTAAACCCAAAATGCTGTGCCACAGAGGTTAGATTGATTTTTGAGTCAGTAAAATTATCGCGTAAATACTGCCTTATCTTCTCGATATCAGACGGAGTAATCTGCTGTTCAATCTTTTCGATATCAGACGGAGTAATCTGCTGTTCGATCTTCTCTGTACGCGTATCGTGTTTATCAAGTTTTTCCTTTATTTTGGTTAACACCTCGGTCACCTCTTGACGTACAATCGGTTTCAGCATATACTCTACCACCGGCAGGCGAATACACTGACGTGCATACTCAAAATCATCAAATCCTGTCAAAACAATTATCATCAAGTCTGCATATCTCTTCGTTGCAATCTCTATAAATTCTATCCCATTCATAAATGGCATGGAAATGTCAACAAAAACAATGTCCGGTTGTATCTCATCAATGATGTTAACCGCTTCTATACCGCTTGCGGCCTCGCCTGCCAATTCCATATCAAGCGATTGCCAGTTCACGGATACCTGTAGTAATCTACGAGCAGACATCTCATCGTCTATAATCATAACTCGGTACATCACTCTTCCCCCTCTGCTTCTGATTTCCTCATCTTAGGAATGTATATCTCAATTTCCGTATACTCGCCAGGGTCACTCCGTATCTGTACTACGTTGTCGTAATCATAGTAATAGCGAATTCGATTGATGGTGCCACGCAGACCAAAGCCTGACAGTTCCTTCCTGTCATCCTTCTCTCTTGCTTCCAGAACGTTCTTGATCTGCTCCGTGGTCATACCAACGCCTGAGTCGTACACAATGATATGCAAACTGCCCTCCTCCATGCGGGTAGTGATGCGAATAACGCACTTTTCTCCCTTGAGGCGCACGCCATGGTAGATACAGTTTTCCACAAGCGGTTGAAGAATCAGCTTAGGTATCATATAATCCAGTGTGGTATCATCAAGGATATACTCATCCTCAAATATACTTCCATACCGAAGTTTTTGCAGAGAGAGGTAATCCTGTGTAATGCGCAGCTCACGCTTTAGTGGTATCTCTCGATCACCTTTGCTAAGGAAATTGCGGTAAAAGCTGCCCAGTATCTCCAGTGCATCATGCGCTCTGCCTGCATTCTCCTGTACTGCCATATAACTGATCGTTTCTAATGTATTATAGAGAAAATGCGGCTTTATCTGTTCCTGGAGTACGCGTATCTCTGCCTTCTGCACATTCTTTTCATTCTCCAAAAGACGGTTGAACAACTCGTTAAGATACTCTATCATGCTATTGTAACTCTCAGCCAACCTGCCAATCTCATTGTTTGGCATTACGGTATCAATCCTCTTAAGCCACCCGGATGATCTTGTGCGTTCCATTGCTTCGCTGAGATTTCTGATGGGCCGCGCAATATTAACTGTAATAAACCAGGCACAAACAAATGCTGACAGGATAAATGCAGTCAGCGTAATCATCAAGGCATATAAGGTATCCCGTGGCAGCGGCTCTGCCCCCTTGCCGCTGACACACAAAACCAATAGCGGTTTTACTGCCAGTTTGCCGGTCAGCGTCTCCCTCTCACCTATTAAGCGAATACTCTTATAAACCATACTATTACTATCGTAGTCTCTGTCATATAATGAACCGATTTCTTCATTCCCACATAGAAGTGTACCATTACTATCAAGTATACACATACCACCGGAATTTTGTAATGCAATCGCATCATCAAATACATCACCCGATATGTTCATCATTAGAAAACCCAGGAGCTTTTGCGAATTAATATCATAAATCGCACGTGACATAGTAAGCAGCGGTTTACTTCTTTTTTTACTAATTGTGCCATTACCATTAATCGAAATAACTATGGCACCACGTGCATCCAATATATTAGAACGCTCACTGCTGTTTATATCGATAGAATATTCACCTATTCCTGTACTTACATGTACATCATCGTTGCGGAAGATATATACCGAATCAATATAGCTATATAAACTTTGTATTTCGTTGATACCTGCCCGTGCCTCATAGATCTTGTCTCTATCTGTTTCTTTTGCTTTTAAAAAGCTAACGACTCTGCCATTGAGCATGATCAAACGTGTCAGATAATTATAGTTCACCAAACTTGCTCTGATGGTGGACACCACATTGTTGACCGCAGTTTCCGATGTTCTTGCTTTGAAATCATCTTCCGTTTTCTTTATTATAATAGAGGTTGTAATCATAAACATCACACTGAAAAAAAGCAATAGAATAATAAGCATTAACAGGGCCTTTTGCTGCAGCGACATTTTAAAATCGCATTTTAATCTATTACCGCCATGCCTCATTTCTACACCTCAATCAAGTATATTAATGGATATGTTAATCTTACCTATATTTTCCACATATATTATCGTATCACATCTGCTCCTTGTTTTCAACATGGCAGATCCAGAATTATCCTTATCTCTGATATTGCAAAGGGGCTCCGACTCAGTTATGTGTATAGCTCCTTAAGCAGAGTCCGAAACCCAACAGAAAAATATTAACTGATCACTAGCCCTTGATGGCTCCTGCAATGAAGCTATCCTGTATCTTCTTGCTAAAGAAGATGTAGAATATAAGTGTCGGGAATGTTGCTAAAACCAACGCCGCACCAATAGGTCCCCAAACCGTGTTATACTGTCCGTAAAAAGCCTGTATACCGACAGGCAGTGTTTTGTGCACAGAGTCACTAATAAAGATAGTCGCAAACATCAGCTCGTTCCAGCTCTGCAGGAAAGTGTATATTGACACGGTTGCTACCGCCGGTTTCATCAACGGTACAATAATTCGGAAAAATATCCCCCAGGTACTGCAGCCATCGATACATCCTGCCTCATCAAGATCTATGGGCAATTCTTGCATGAAACCGGTGCAAATAAGTATTCCCATCGCTAATGAAAAGGCAGCATAGGGAATAATAAGTGATAAGTAAGAATTAAGCAAATGCAATTTTGAAAGAGTGACATAGATGGGTACGATTGCCGCATGAATAGGAATCGTCAAGCCAAGCATAAAAAATGCGTTCATCTGTTTTCTTCCCTTCCAGATAAATCTTGTCAGGGCAAAGGTCGCCATAAGTGAAATCAGCATAACAATTGCAATGGTTACAATGGCAATAATGGTACTGTTCAGGAAGTATCTTCCGATATGTCCGCTATTTACTGCCGTTTCATAGTTCGACCACAACCATTTATTCGGAAGACCGGCAACATTTTTTCCAAATATCTCATCGTTGCTCTTGAGGGAGAAGGTAAACAACCAATAGACAGGAAACAGGTTAATGATCGCCCAGACTCCAAATACAATGTATACCCCTATCTCTTTGGCTTTAATTTCTTTATAACGGAAGGATTTCTTCTGATGTCCGGATTTCTTATTTCTATCCGGAAAGCTATCACTGAGTTTCATGTTATTAATCCTCCTTATTCCTGAATATTCGGCTTATGATCAAAGCAAATGTAAAGCATAAAATGATGAGAAGGAAAGCAATCGTACTGCCCATACCATATCTATTACGCAGGAACAACATACTTATCATCAGTGTACTGGGCACTTCTGTTGCGTGTAGTGGTGTCCCATTTGTTAATACATAAATTAAGTCAAACGACTTCAGGGAGCCTGTAACAGCAAATATAGTACATATCTTCAGTATAGGCTTTATGTAAGGTAAAATAATATAACGGTTTATCTGTCCCTCCCTGGCTCCATCAATCATTGCAGCCTCCCGATATTCTGGTGGAACACTCTTGATACCTGCATACATCAGCAGCATATGATAACCGACATACTGCCATAAAATAGGTACAAAAACAGCACCAAGTGCAGTTTTTATATCGCCAAGCCAAATCTTTGCCAAACTATCCAGACCAAGAGATCTTAGCACTACATTAAGTATACCATAGGATGGATTGTAAATCTTTAGCCAGAGCTGACCGATCACCACCGTCGATATAAGTACAGGCATAAAATAAATCGAAAGAAAACCTCGTTCTCCCTTTCTTCCCTTACCGAGAAGAAGTGCAAACCCCAGCGCTATCGGCAATTGAACTGCTACTGAAAGAAGTGCCAAAAGCAATGCATTGCCCAGAGCCTTCAGAAAGCCGATTGAGCTGCTGGTAAACAGTTCACTATAATTTTCTAATCCAATAAAATTCTTTTTTCCAAAGCCGTTCATATCAAAAAGGCTGTAATAGCCCGATATAAGTATCGGTGCAACAAGAATGAGTAGAAAAAGCAGCAGCGCAGGGAGAATAAAAAGAATAATTGTCAGTTTATTACTATATAGTTTTTTCATCTTAATTCCTTCCCTAATAGATTAGAAGCGGTTCCCAGATGATGTTGCTCCAGACAATCGTTTGGAAACCGCTTCTTACTTTATCGAATCAGAACCTAATGGCTTAACGGCTCTCATTCATACTTCTTAAATTACCATGTACTTCCCAAAATTATTTTTTAAGGTCACTATCCAGACCTTCAACAAATTTCTTACCATCGATTGCAGAAGCATAAATCTTGTCAACATATTCAAGATAAATGTTTGCATTATCAGCAGACTGAATGCCATCACCAAACAGAACAGATTGCTTTGCATTATTCATAATCTCAGCAACTGACAGTGTCAGAGGGTTGAGTTTGCTTGTATCATAATCAGGTGTCCATGCCGGAAGTCCATTACCATCCAGGTAGCCATAGTGGCAAACGCTCTTAGCGATTTCTAATGCAGCTTTTGCAGCAACATCCGCATTCTTGGAACTTGCTGAAACAGCAAGAGAATCACTGGGACCTCCAATGAGCTCGCCCAGCTGAGACTTGGTAGAATCAATTACCGGGAACTCAGCAACCTGAACCTTTTCCGCTATATCAACAAAACTTGCACAGTTCCATGTACCATTAATATAGAAAGCGTACTTTCCTGCTATGAAGTTTGCTTTAACCTCATCATTACTAAGTGCAATTCCTTCCGGATCAAAATACTTCTTATTAATCATTTCCTGGAAATTATTTACTGCATTAATAACACCTTCGTTATTCCATGGAGCTTTACCAAGATACATATCGGTGAGTGCGGTAGCACCAACGCTCTTCTCGATAATCGACTCAAGATACTCGGTAACGCACCAGGTTTCTTTTCCTGAACATCCAAAAGGAATAATACCCTTTGCTATAAGAGCGTCACAGCAAGCCATCAGTTCTTCATATGTACCGGGAACTTTATCGTAACCTGCTTGTTTGAGAAGATCCGTATTAGCAAACATGGCAACAACGTTGTAATTTGTTGGTGCCGCATAAAGCTTGCCATCATAAGTGTGGTTTACCAACACTTTATCAGACAATTCAGAAGCATACTCAGCATAGGCATCATCTAAGCTGTAAACACGACCGGCATCAACAAATTCTCTAAGGAAACCGCCTCCCCATGTGAAGAAGATATCAGGCAATTCGTTTGCTGCTGCCGCAGCTTTAATCTTTGTCTTATAATCCTGGTTCTGGGTAGCTTCCCATTTGAGGTTAATTTCCGGATGGGCTTTCTGGAAGTCAGCGATGGCAGTTTCGTAAGCATGGCGATTGGAATCACTTTCTACTGCGATACACCACATAGTCAGATCGACAGGCTCACTCTTCGTTACTTCAGGTGCTTTCGTTGCTGCAGGTGCATCGGTTGCTGTAGGTGCTGCATTGTCGTTAGAGGTATCGGCTTCTTTCTTCCCACATGCTGCGAGAGATACAATCATCATCACAGCCATCAATAATGCAATTACTTTTTTCATTATACTCCTCCTATAAATTAATTTTATTTATGTTAATGTGACAGGAACCCATGTATCCTTAAAGTATCCGGCTTTCAACGGTATGATCATTAAGTCCAAATCACATTTCCATCCTTATTCTGTTGCTTGTTTTCGTGGTATTTTTTCCACATACTGTCGCGAACAATTATGAGCATAATAGCCAAAAATTTAGTAGAATTTTTATTATTTTTATGCAATTCCCTCTTTCATGTCCATTATATAATGATCTTTCCTTAACATGAATGTAATATATTTACTTCAATAAGCAATATTTTTACCATTTTTACCTATATGAATATCTTTATTTAATTACGTCCGGAGTTCGTTACGGATATGATGGACACATAAAAAAAGACCGGCAAAGCTCTTAAGAGCCACGGTCTTTTACTCTAATATTTAATGTTATTATTACATCCTGGTTTGTTAGTATTCCTCATCATCTCCTATCCTGTTACCAACAAACCAATTGCATTATTCCCGACGTATCCTAAGTCTGGAACGGGATTTCGGTTCGCACGTTATCTTCGTCTGGTAGATTCCCTGACGATCAGGTTGGGAAGGGTGGTATAGGATTGTACCTGAAGGTTTGGCTTCTTAATCTTGTTCAGAATCAATTTGCCTGCCTGTACACCCACATCATATACATCGATATTTACGACAGTTAACATCGGGTCAGTAATACGGGAGAAGGGATAATCATCAAAGGTAATGACTCCGATCTGTCCGGGTATGGTAAAGTTCTGATGCTTTATGGCCTTCACCACGCCAAGGGCAATATGATTATTCGCACAGATCACCGCGTCAGGCAGCCAATCCCCCTCCAACAGTTCCTCCATCATCCGGTATCCATCCTGACTAGTGGAATCGCCGCGCTTAATCAGTGCATTGCTCAGTCCGGACTTACGGTCTGACAAGGCTGTCACGGCACCCTGTAATCTTCTGGCACTGATCCTGTCCTCCTCCGTCCCTCCGATAAAAGCAATCCGGTGATAGCCCTGATCCAGCAAGTGTCCGGCGGCTATTTCACCGGATAAATAATTGTTGTTGTCTATCCAGCAGAGCTGGCTTTCAAAACTGGGGTAGCCGATCACAATATGGGGAAATCCTGCCTTCAAAATCCTAAGCGCCATTTCCCTGGTGATTACCGAGGCATGGATTACAATACCATCCGCACTTTTCTCTGCCAGTATACGGTCTATGACTTCCAGCTGACTCTCATGATTCACGCTTAATATCCCCAGCGTATAATTCTTGGCATATAAGATACTCTGAAGACCGGACATGATTTCAAACATATGGGGATTGATAAAGGCAGTGTTACGATCCAGGTTGGTAATAAAGATAATATTGTGGGTCGATTTGCGCGCAAAATTCTGTGCACGAAGGTTGGGATGGTAATTCAGCTCCTTCATCACCTGATTCACCCGTTCCACCGTTGCATTGGAAATCGTCGGGATATGATTGATCACCTTCGAAACCGTTGCGGTAGACACACCTGCCCGGATTGCCACATCCTTAATCGTTACTGCCATAGACTTCCTCCTGTGCTCCATTTCCTATTCTCCGTCCTTGCTTATGTCTCGAGCTTACACTACGCTTTATTATAATCGAAGTTTCCTCTTTTGGCAATGTAATATCCATATGCTGACAGCCGGGGTGCCTCATAACCGGACTGCCACAGAGTCTCATAAACACCGTTCGGATGTGTGAAGGCCTCCTCCTGATCCGAGCTGTTTATGGCAATGATCAGGCGTTCCTCCCCAATAAACCGTTCAAAGACATAGAGTCCGCCGCCTGGTTGTGCCAGAAGAGTCCGATACTCTCCCCTTCTCAGCAGTCTCTCATCCTTTCTTAACCCAATGGCCTTCTGATAGAAAAGAAACATCTCATTCTCCTCATCCCATCGCATGGGACTTCTGTATTCTTCTTCCGAAAGACCGTCAATCTGCTGCTCATCCCCATAGAATACGGAAGGCGGTCCGATAAAGGCCATCTGAAAGAGAACAGCCAGCTTGAATTTAGACAAATTACCCTCACATAAGGAAAGAAACCGGGATACATCGTGACTGTCCAGGAGATTAAGCTGTCCATAGAGCATATTCTTATGATACCGCATCCTCATATGGGTCACTCTCTCATCAAATTTTCGTGCATCCAGCGTACGAAGAGCAAAGAATTCCTTACAATTCTTTCGAAAGTCATAATTCATAGAGGAGTCAAACTGATCTCCTGCCAACCAGTGTCTTGCCGTCTCCCATACTTCTCCGATCAAAAAGCAGTCCGGCCTTGCCTGCTTCGCCGTTTTTCGAAAGGCCCGCCAGAAGTCATCGTTCACCTCACTGGCAACATCCAGCCGCCAGCCGTCCACCTCAAATTCTCTCAGCCAATGGGCACATACCTTACAGAAATAATCCACCACCTCAGGATGTGAGGTGTTTAGCTTTGGCATAAGCCGTTCATAGCCAAAACATTCGTAATTAGGAATATCCTCCATATTGTCCGGTTTGATTACCGGATAGGACAGACGATAAAACCAGTCCTTATACCTGCTGTGCTCCCCCTGTTCCACCACATCCAGAAAAGCAAAGAAATTCCATCCGCAATGATTGAATACTCCGTCAATGACAACACGGATTCCTCTGTTATGACAGCACTCCACCATTTGCCGGAACTCTTCATCCGAACCAAAGCAGGGATCCACATGAAAATAATCGATCAGATCATATTTGTGGTATTCCCCCGCAACAAAGAAGGGGTTAATATAGATGCAGTTAAAACCCAGTTTCTCAATATAATCAATATTTTCCGTAATCCCGCGTATGGTACCGCCAAGCTTGCCGCTGACCGTCATTCCCCGATACTCTGTCTTCGTCTCCTTCCCGCTGATCCAACGCCTGGAGGTGGCAAAGCTGTCCGGAAAAATATTATAGATGACGGCATCCTTCGCCCATTCGGGAACATCCGCAATATCCTCCCTGCGGTTAAAGGGTAACTGGTAATACTCCGACCTGTCTATGACAGTTTGCTCATGAAAAAGATCGGAATAATACAGCAGGCTCTCCTTATCGTCACTGATCTCGAAGTAATAGCAGATCCTCGTATAAGGACTGTTCAACACGACCTCAAAATAGTCAAATAGCTGATCCTGTGCCACCAGGTCCATAGGGACCGACTGAAATATCACCGGCGTAATTGTGCAAGCCCGGTCTCCATAGTACAGCCGGCAGTGCCTCAGGTCTCCCCGGGCGGCCCGCAGACGGAACACCACGTGGTTCTCATCCAGACCATGGGCATAATTGGACATCGGAATATGTAAAATAGCTTCTCGTTTCATCAGTGTCTCCATTCCGCTGCCTGATCGTCTGCAACTCACACAGCCTACCGGTCAGCAATTCAATATTCTAACGTGTATTCCACACCGATTTCTACCCCTTCACACCTCCAACCGTCAATCCGGATACCATATGCTTCTGAAACTTAAAGAAGATGATCAGAATGGGCAGGGAAATCAACAGGGAAGCCGCTGCAAAGATCGGCCAGTTGCCGGACATCTCTGTCGCCTGCAGAGAATACAGACCTCCGGCCAGCGTATAGTTCTCTGTGCCGGTCATAAAGGTGATGGCAAAAATATATTCATTCCATACGAAGATTAGGATCATTACCATCGTTACGATAATAGAAGGCCTCGCCAAAGGAAGAATAATCTTTAATATCAGTTGACGGTCACTGGCTCCGTCAATTTTACCCGCCTCTTCTATTTCATTGGGAATGGTATCAAAATACCCTTTCATATTCCATAGTCCAAAGATGGACATAGTCCCTACATAAATAATCACCAGACCCAGCCTGCTGTTCATCAGACCCATGGTACTTAGCAGCTTATAAATAGCAAGCATGGAAAGGATGGACGGGAAGGCGTTTAAAATCAGCAGCAGATACAAAATGCTCTTCTTGCCGGGAAAATGAAACCTGGAGAAGGCATAGGCTGCGGGTATGGCAAAGGTCAGGGACAGCACCACAGTAGAGACTGCCAGAAGCAGACTGTTCCACATCCACAGCAGAACAGGCTTCTCAAGAATCACCGCTACATAGTTCTTTCGTGTCATTCCCTTCGGGATAAAGGAGAAGTCTGAACTGAGGAGACTGTTATCTGCGCTCAGAGATACTGAAACAGCGTATAATATGGGTATCATACTGATGAAGCAGAAAATAATCAGTACCAGATGCGTCACGGACATCTGCAGAAATTTTCGTCTTTTCTTACTCATTCTCCCTTCAGCTCCTTTCTGGTAAATAAGGTAAATAAAATTAATATGGCAAAGATCAGTACCGATATGGCCGAACTGTAGCCATAGTTATTAGTAACAAATGCATTTTCATGAGCATAGGTCAGTATGGTGTGAATACTTGACCCGGTTTTACTGCCAGCCTGCTGCGTCAGCAGATAGATAATATCAAATTGCTTGAAGGTGGTGAATATGGTGATTATGACAGCTGGCGCAACGATGGGGCGTATGGAAGGAACGGTGATCGACCTGGCCTTCACAAACCATCCTGCTCCATCCAGATCCGCACTCTCATAAAAGGATCGGTCCACACTCTGCAGTGCTCCGTCAATGATCATGATCATAAAGGGCAGTGCCAGCCACAGATTTACTACCGTACAAGAGATAAATGCCATAACATCATTGCTCAGCCAACGCACCTGTTCCATTCCCAGACGGTTCAGCCACTGATTTAACAGTCCGAACCTGGAATTAAACATCCCCGTCTTCCATAGCAAAATCGAAACATAACCGGGCATTGCCCAGGGAAACATCAGAATCGTCTTATATACATTGCGAAACTTCAGTTTCCTTGTATTCAGGATCAGCGCAAGGGCAAAAGCAAGGACCAGCTGTAGTATGATATTGACCACCGTCCACAAAATTGTCATCAGCACTGCCCGAAGGAACCCGGAATCGGCAACCATCAAGGCCTTCTTATAATTCATCAGACCCTGAACGGTATAATCATACCAATGATACACACTCATATTGGTTAATGAAATATATCCGGTATAAAGAATGGGAAATACTACCACAACCAGGATAATCAACAGGGATGGCAGGGAATATAAATAAGGTTTTAAGCTAAATTTTTTTCTCACGTCGCACTTATACCTTTCTCTTACTTCATGGCAGCGATCAGATTCTCTGCCTCCTTCTGAGCTTTGGCAGCTTCTTTCTCAGGATCTCCCCCTCCCATATTAATGGAGGTCAGCATATTACTGGTCACAGAAAACATCACATCCATCTCCGGTATATTGGGCATGGGGATCGCACGCTCTGCTGTATTCTTCATCATCATAACCATCTCATCCTGCTTCACAGACTCATCTTCATAGCAGAGCTTATTGGCAGGCGCACAGCCACTGGCACCGGCCATGGCAATCCCGATCTCAGGCTTTATCAGCTGCTCCAGTACAGCGGTAATCGCCGCAGCCTTTGTCTTTGCCGCCACCTTCAGTACATGGAGTCCCTGGGTTCCGGAATAAGGGGCGAGGGGCAGCCCGGTCTCATCCACCACCGGCATGGGAGCAAATCCAAGATCAATACCTCTTGCCCTTGCACTGGGCACCAGCCAGGGGCCTCCGATGGTGGAATCCGCCAGTCCCTCAAGAAATAGAATATTCACCGTATTATAATCGCTTTCCCCGGGCATAAACTCAATAAATTTCTTATGATAAGTCAGAGCCTTCACTGACTCTGGCGAGCTTAGTCCCACATTCCCCTGATCATCAATTACTTTGCCTCCATACCCATGGATCCAGGGTACACTGTAATATGCGGTACTATGCTGCTCTACAAAACCATACCGGTCACCCTTGGTATGTTCCTGCATATATTGGTACAGCTCCTGCGTCGTAGCAGGAACAGCATCCTTTGCCATAAATTCTTTATTGTACATAAAGAGCAGGGTTTCATAATAGAGAGGCAGCTGATAAATCTCCCCTTTATAGGTGGCAGCCTCAACGGTGACTTCCATATAATTATCATAAACCGACGCGGGTATAAAATCTGTTATGGGCGCCAAAATCCCCATCTCTGCATAGATCCCAATCTTATCATGTGCAAAGAAATACATATCGGGTGCTGATTTTGGATCATTGCCCACCAGCTTGAGCGCATCCGTTAACCCTTCCTTCTTAACCAGGGTAACCTCCACTTCCGGCGCCAGCTGATCCAGCTGCTTTTGTAATACCGAAGCAACTGCTTCCTCCTTATCATGCCAGATGGTCAACTGCACCGGTTTCGCATTGCTGCTTTGTGTATTGTCAACACCGGAGCTATTCTCCTGCTTCGATGTATTGTCTTCCTTGTTACTGCCTGCCTCCTGCTGATTTGCTGCATTATCATCCTGTCCAGGATTCCTGCCGCAGCCGGACAACAGACTCATCAATGAAATCATCGATAATAAATAGATTGCCAATCTTCTCATAGACCCTCCCAAGCATCTTCTGCTCTGATTTGATACATTTAAGAAGGGGAAGCTGCCAATAAAGCTGTTGGATATTACTTTACCTGCAACCCCCCTGTGAAATTGCATCATCAATCGCAGCTGTAATTACACGCTTTTCTGCGCTGCTTCATTATCCGGTCGTTACTATCTGCTATTATGTACCGGACATTATGTATTATACAGTTCTCTTAATGTGTCCCCTTCTCATTACAGCCAATGCACCGATACAAGACAATGCAGCTGCGCCAAGCCATACCCCCGCTGTGGATGCTACGCCGGTCTTAGGCATATCTGCCGGTGCGGCTTCCGTGGCCGCAGCAAAGCCTGAGGGTGCTTCATAGGATAGCGTGGTTGAGAAATCATCCGCCACTGTTATCCATAATTCTTTAGCTTCAATGGATACATCGGAGGTCTGTCCGCCGCCATCTATCCCTTCATTGATAATGATTGAGTTGGTCCAGACAGGAAGCTCATAGGAAAACCATCCATCGTTTGCAGCATCTGCCACCAGCTTTTCTCCCGGCCATGCCGAAAATACATTCGTACCGTCCGGTGCGGACCAGGCCCATAATCCCGGTGTAGACCATTGTGCAGGTACCTTTGCGTGAATTGTAAATTTCTCCGCCGCAAATGCGGATGCTGTAAAGCACATGCTCATTAAAAGTGTCAAAACCAAAACTCCGACTACCCTTCTTTTTGCTCTCTTCATACCTAATCTCCTTTCAAACTAAAAAAATCAACTACGTCACTTTGTATGATGTCGTAAGGTAATCATATCATCTGCAAAGAAGAATTACAACGCCAAATTAGGTAACCGTTTACTCTTAATAGATGCCTTGTTTTAAGGCATTATAATATATATTGACATTACATTATTAATATATTTAGGTAATCGTTTTACTTAAAATACAGAAAAATACACCGTTGAATTTTTCCAAAGCGGAGAAACCCTCTGATGCATTTTCCGGACCCGATGACAACATCTCCATACCCCAAACCTACGTTACGATATCAAATACAGATATATCATCCTCCAATGGATGGTACCTGCTTCTCTTCTCCGGGTTTACCTGCTTGTGTTTCTCATTTTCCGGCGGTTTCTCTTCTTTTTCTTCCTCCTCCGTCTTAAGCGGGAGACATTTGTACGCATCGCTCTCTTTGAATTTATGTAACACATTATGATAAGCAGCATACAAAGGCTCCCTTGCCGGATCCTTTGTATCGATGCGCATCATGGAATCATGATAGGCTTCCTCCACCTCTTCTTTGGAACGACAATTTTCCAGCTTATGTTCAAATGCTTCTCTTTGCATCTGAACTCTCAATACTATTGCATACATATACGGATTATGAACCCGAATATAACGAATTTCGGCTTCGGTGAGCGCTTCTCCGCTTTTCAACTTCCGATTGATTTTCTCTTCATAGCCGGATTTCTCTTCATCCGTCATTCCACTTACAGGGTCAAGCACGTCTTTTAACTGATCCCTCAATTCTGTATAAATCTCTTCCTTTGTCTTTTCCTTCCCGGTGTTTTGCTCTGCCTTGATAACCTTATGTTCTTTATGAAACAATTGATACGCCGACAAGTTGGATCTGCTATCTATGATCATCGTTATCACCTCCGCCTTATATACACTCTATCGGCATACGATAAGTATTTATTAACAGAAAGACATACTCTTGCTTTGTAAACTGAATAAGGAAACTGCGGATCATCGACAAGCTTGCTGATATTTTTGTTATTATTTGCATTAATATAAAATAAAATGATTATTACTGTAAGTTTTTTCCTTTTTATCCGTTATTTATAACAAAGGGATATTTTTATGGAATCAAATTCTGATATATATTTCCATATCAGTTGAATTATTGCTTCCATTATTTAGATAAAGTTATATATATTAATTCATTCCACAATTTATTTTATAGGATTGAAAAGATGTAATTACATATTTAAATTGCTCTTCTCATCGAATTATTACTTAGAAAGAGGGTGATTCCATTGTTCATTTAAGTGTAAAGTATTCCTTTCCATATAGACTGGTTATTTTTTATTATACAATATGATAAACATATTTGTATAAATAAGGAGGTTTTATAATGAAAATACGTAATAAAATGTTAGTAGGAATCGCGGTAGCCATTGCTTGTGTATCTTTATTGACAGTAACGGCATTTGCTAATTCAAGCTCGACACTAGCCACAGGCTATGGAACATTAACAGGTACTTTATATGGTGCAGAATATACTACTGGTGTTACAACTAACAGTGATAATGCATATCTGACAATTACAGCAGCTATACAGGATATAAATGGTGTAACACTTGATAGTAGATACAGTCAAAGTCAAAGATCATGGATAAATTATTCGGGTCGTTGGACCAGTCTGCCATCGCAAACATACGTTCTATATGGAACACATGGTGTGCAGGGTGGATCTACATATGGAGCATATGCTGTATATACATATACACATAATTAACAGTTAGTATATTATATATTTTTCTTATCAGGCAGAAAAAGATTACATCATCTTTTTCTGCCTAATATAGAAGTGTTCTTAACTATCCGGAATTCCAAGGAGGATAATATTGTGAAGAATTTTTTTTATTTTGGATTAATATCACTGTTTTTTTTCATTATTCTATTCCAATCAGGGTGTTCCAGTAAGAATGTTGATAAAGATAAGGAAAACACCACGGAAGAAATAACTTCCGATCCATTTGAGGATCAAAATACCCAGGTCTTAGGAAGTCTCGGACATGGATTCGCTAATCCTAAATTGGACGAAAAGGGGAATAGACTCCCCTTATCTTATAATGGAGGCGAATTAAAAATCGATTATTTTGTGCGTGCCTCAGGTACAGCTAGAAATATAGGTTTTCTTGTGTTTATTGATGGCATTCCTCAACCTTATAAATTTAACACTACAAGCGCACCTTATGAATATATGCATATTCTTGATTTAGAGGAGGATAACAAAGATACCCCCTTCTCCTTTGTATTTACTCCGATAACAGGTAAAAAAGATGAAACACTTAACATCTGCATTGCGAGTGTGTACAACCCTGCGTTTATTCCAGACATGAAAGAAACTTCTTCCTACGGAGGATTTCATACAACTCTTGAGGTAAATAATCTTTTGGACTTCCATTCTGACCCTTCTCCTATGTTGTCCATACCCAAGTACCAGTATCTGAGTAATGTTCAACAGACTACTGAATCAGTTACATCCGCTTTTTTAGAAACAATTAGTTCAGATCTGGAGCAGCTGAATACGCAGGTATTCAGTAAACTATACTTTGATAATGTTGATATTGGATATAATAGTAATCTTCAAGTAAATGAAAATGGAATCCTTCATCTTACATTTAAACTTGTTGGTCATCCGGGTGTCAGGTATCAAAATACATTTTATATTAACCATCATGCATTAACAAGTGAGGATGGCATCACCTTTGAAACATTACTGACAAAGGGGAATGTTTCAGTAATTAGTGCAGATATTGATTTGGAAAAATTAAAAAACTTTAATACGCTATATGTTGTTTCGGTTCCCTGTAATGCATCCGATTTTCCTGATGATGTCGTCATCTTATTAAAAACAAGTTCTATCTTATTATATAAAGACGCACAAATTAATTCGAACCATTCTGATGATTCTACAATACCTGGTTCATCAGATATAAATAACATATCACCTGATAAGCATACTGACTCATCCAGCTTTGCTGTTCCCAATACCGTTTCAAATTTGAATATTGAAAATCTACAGGGTAAAATAAAAAACGTGTATTATGCAGATAATGGTAAAATTCTTATTTCCTCCGACAAGCTATACTTATATGATATAAAAGCAGGAAAGGTCTCAGCAGAGTCACCGAAAGATACTTTCGTTGATGAAAATTATTGGGCCATTAAAAGTGGATATGCAGTAATTGGCAAACTATCAGACAGGAATATTACAGAAGATGATGGTTTTACAACATCCAATCGTACTATCAAATATAAATGTATATTCTACGATAGAGACCTTAATAAGATCTCAGATTTTAATTTTAATTCACTACTTGACAACGATGAAAGTATTTTTAATCTTTCGAACGGAGTTTCATTTTCTACAGATGGAAACAAAGTTACATATGCAACACGATCCGGCATGTATGTTTACGATTTTAATAAAGGAAAAAAGTCAACCATACTGGATTTTACAAGCAACGATGTTACTGCATGTCATGGAATTGCCACTGTGGATCAAATCAGCTTTACAAATAACAACAAAAGTATTGCTTATAAAGCAGATAGTTTTGACATTCCTCCGATCGATGGAAAGCCCTCCTTCGATACCTGTGGAATTGTTAATATTGATGGGTCCGGTTTGTTAAATCAAAAATTTGATAATTACAATCCTAAAGAATTAATTGCTTATGATAAATTCCTGCTTTTTGCGGAGGACATCAAAACGGCTTCCGGAAGACTGTTGATAATGAATGTTTCCAATGGTACTACAAAAATTCAATCACTTACAGAAAGGGTAGAAAGCGGAATCATTTATGGATCAGACAAAGGAGCATATTATGCTACCGCAACCTTAGGTAAAAATTCAAATTGGATCGTCAGAATTTATCAAACACAAACGGCTGAATTGGAAACTGAGCTGTCTCTTCCACAAGAAAAAGAATCCCTTTATCTGGCAAATAATCCAGTAATCAAAATAATTGATGCTACGAAAACTCTTATTGTTATCTTGGGGTCAAAACAATCAGATATTGAAACAAAAATTCAATTTTATCAATTTTAATAAAAAAATGAACATCATCCACTGTGTCGGTTCCAAAGGAGGTTGAATTTGAAAATAACATTCAAAGATATTTCTAAGCAATATAAAAATAAGTATGCGTTGAAAAATTTTACAGCTGAATTAGAACATGGAATTTATGGTCTTTTGGGTACCAATGGGGCTGGAAAGACAACACTAATAAATATTTTTGTAGGCATTTTAAAGAGTGATGGAGGCCAAATTCTAATCAACGGCACTGACATAAAATCTTTCGGAGTTGATTTTTTATCCTATATCGGGTATTTACCCCAATTCCCTCAGTTTTATAAAAACTTTGAGGTCCTGGAATTCTTAAAGTATATGTGCATATTAAGGGAGATACCTAAATTACAGGGTGAAAAGCGTGCTAAGGAATTGCTGGATATTGTTAATCTTAGCAATGTCAGTCATAAAAAAATAGGTACCTTATCCGGGGGTATGCGCCAACGTGTAGGTATTGTGCAAGCTATGCTGGGGAATCCGGAAATACTAATCTTAGATGAGCCAACTTCCGGGCTGGATCCTCAGGAGAGAATTCGTTTTCGGAATTTAATAACAAAATTTTCAGAAAACCGTATTGTATTGTTGGCGACTCACATTGTATCAGATGTTGAGTATATTGCAAATGAAGTAATTCTATTAAAAGACGGAAGACTTCTTAAGCAGGATACGCCTCAAGCACTAATAGATTCAATTGATGGAAAAGTCTGGTCTGTAACAGCAACGGACAAGACCATCGATGAGAAACTGCAAGCGCTTAAAATCAGCAATATGATGCGTGACAAGGAAAATATCCATTTAAAAATCATCGATGAAAGAAAACCGGATAAATCAGCTATCAACGTTAAGGGAAACCTAGAGGATGTATTTTTATATTATTTTGGTGAGGGAGAGCAATGGTAAAATTAATTCTTTATGAATACCGCAAACATTTTTGTAAATCTTCCATTATTGCAGCAATATTCCTTTTCTCTATTTTTAATGTAATAAAAATAAACAGCATTTACGAGGAAAATTCACTATTATCTAAGAATAACAGTCCGTTATGGAAAAGTTTATATCAAGTCATGTATCAGGAGTTTGGAGGTAATATCACAAAGGATAAAATTGAAAAGCTCTTATCTATCTCCCGGCCACTTGAGAAACAGATTGCTGAGCAAACAGCAAATAAAGCCATGGATAACCCAAATACATATACAGGAAATATATATCAGGACACCCTCTTCTTTCGATGGTGCTTTGTAAATCCTATGAAGTATGACTTTCAGTATAAAAGTTACGCAAATGACGTAGTCACTTTAGCCAATGAAAACATGACATTTTTTAATACCCTGGGTAACATTTATGAATACCGTAAAAACAAATACATAGCTAATTTATTTCATGGGCGTACCATTTCGAATTTTTACTACACCGAAATGTACCAATACTATCTGCATTATGATTTTTCCTCATTGTTGATGCTATTAATCTGTCTTTATGGTTTAGTTGGCGTCTTTGTATCGGAAAAAGAAACAGAAATGGATACTCTCTTGTTAACAACAAAATCAGGAGGCAGTAGATCTGTTTTGGCAAAGATTTTATCTTCCTTCCTCTTTGTCAGCGGTATATGTATGTGGTTTTTGCTTTTGGACTTCGCCTCTTTCTCCTTTGTCTTCGACTCCTTAAGTGCTGCATCTGCTCCATTATACGCCATTCAGAATTTTTCGGATACCTCCATTAATATAACGTTGTTCCAATATGCTGTTTTATCCGGTCTTATAAAAACTGCGGGAATGTTGGTGCTCGCTATGGTCTTTTTATTACTGTCCTGTTTGTTTAAGAATGCCCTCTTGCCATTTATCATCGGTCTGTCAATAGCTTTTGGCTTAATCTATTTTCAGATAGTATATAGTAATTCCGACCATGTGATACTTAAAGCAATTAATCCTTTTTCATTGATCATAAATAGAGACTTGTTTCGCAAGACCCAATTCACTAATGTATGCGGTGTCCCGATCATAAACTATGTTGTATCCCTGTTTTTTTCTACAGTCTGGAGCGGATTATTACTTACAGGTATTGCATTTTTTATCAGAAAAAACTCTATCTTTAAAGGGAGGTGATACGGAATGTCCATATGGCACATTGAGCTAAAAAAAATTTTTATTCATCAAAAGGGTATTTTATTCATTGGTATATATTTTGTATTAAGTATTACTATGATGCTACTTTCTGATACACCTAAAAACCCTGATATTGAAGAAAACAGGAAGCAATACACCTTCTATCTGAATCAAATCATAGGCAAATGCACGAAAGAAACCGATCTATTTCTGGATTTAGAGGCAAAACGACTTTCCGATGCAGATGTTGAGTTACTAAAAATATATGATAATTATTATAACGGAATTATTACAGAAAAGGAATGTCAGACAGAGTCAGGCCCTCTGGAGGCTCTCCTTCAAAACAAAAAGGGATTTGAACTTGTCTTTGACCAGTATATCTATATTCGTGAAAATAAAAATAATAGATCCTTTCTCTATACAAATGGTTGGGATGGTCTGTTATCCAATGATAATCTGGATGTATTATTCATTTTACTTATTCTGCTACTTATAACACCAGTTTTTTGCTATGAATATGAAAGTAAAATGGATTCCCTGATATGCACGGTCAAAAAAGGGACAAGACAATATACTATATGTAAAATTGTGATCGCATTACTTACAGTCACTATATTATGCCTTATTAACTTCAGTATAAGATATGGCTTCTTTCACTTAAAATATGGCTTAGAAAATGGAGATTCCCCCCTGCAAAGCCTATCTTATTTTGGAACCTCTGTAAAAGAAATAACGCTATTCAAATCATTTATTCTGGTGTCCGCCTATAGGTTATTCGGTTATCTGACCTTTGCACTTCTCATTTTGTTTACCTCTGTATGGGTCAGGAAATATGCTTTAACTGCATTCCCTTGTACTGCACTATTACTGCTTCCCTATTACGGTTTTCGTTTGGAATCTACGAAATACTTTTTACCCGGACCTTTGGGTTTTATTGTTGCCACTGGCTTTTTAAAGGGTAACGAATTTAAATATGACAATTTTACCGATCAGATGGAAGTGGTCTTCCACAAAATTCCTGATAATTTATTCATTGTACTTTTTGCCTTAACCCTAATTATAAGCTTTGGAATGGCTTTTGTGATTATAATAAAACATACCAATCGTTGGTGTATGAAAAGGAGATGTCTTGGACGAAAAAAAATTAGTCTTATCATCTTACTATGTATCGTGATATCAGACGCATACGGCTGTAGTTCAATTAATACAATAAAAAATACTTCAGTTTACAACTTTTCATCCAGACAATCTTTTGAGAATGATAATTATTTTATTTATGTTGATGAATTAACTACAGATCACACCGATATCCTGTTTCAAAATAAAAACACAGGAGAAACAGGATCAATAGTAAGAAACCCGTTAAAGTCGCTAATAGTGATAAATAATTATATTTATGGTAACGCCAATATGATCTATTATATGAAAAATGATGTTGATAAATCAAATTTTTATGAAACTATAGACAGGATTTCAATTATTGGTGTAGATACCAGGAACTTTAATGAAACAATAATTTATGAGAAGGATATGAATACAGAGCAGGATAACTTTTTAGGAATTAAGTTAAATAATACGCCTAATAGTTTTATGCAAACGGTGAATTCATTCTTTCTTGATAGCCATAACATCTATTTCATCGGCCAGGAGAAGGACCATTATGAAATAAAACGTGTTAATAGATTTACAGGTAAAATGAAAAGCATGATAAAAATGCCGTTATTAACAAGTCTGGCTTATAATGGCAAAACTATTTACTATGTGAATAAAAAATCACATATTGTAAAATATGATGTCAATAAAAACACAGAAAACGAAATTCCTGACATTATAACAAGATATTTTATTTTGACTAATACCGAACTACTTTTTTTAAATCGTAAGGACAATCAGAAGATATATTCCATGAATCTGGATAGTTACAAAGTACAAAGGATAGTTGACACCCCTACCCTTTCCTTTCATTGCGACGAAGACTATATTTATTATATAAATAGTCTGGATCTTAAAAATTACAGAATAAACAGAGATGGGCACAATGGTATTTTAATAGACTAGTGACCCAAGATATTTATTCTATTGAAAGGTTCTTAATGAAAAGATGCCGTATAAAGGAGGGAATTGCATAGTCTGTTCATAGTGTGATTAATGATGTAATCAAAACAGGCTGTACACCAGTGATTTTTTGTTTGGTGTACAGCCTGTTTTATGAATCCAACAGATGACCGGGCCGGCCATTATATGTTTACTTATCTGTTCAAATCCCTACAGTCGCCATTTGTCTGAGTATCTTTTCTGTTCTTACTCCCGTCTCCTTTCCTCCTAGCTTTTGCAGCAAAAGCTCGGAGTCGATTTTACCGTCTTTCATGAATAAAATTCTGTCAGCGCAAGCGGCAATCTTTGCGTCGTGGGTTACAAGCAGAATCGAGGTTCCTTCCCTGTTAATTCCCACAAGCAGCCCCATGATCTCCTCGGCTGATTTTGAATTAAGCGCACCTGTCGGTTCGTCAGCGAAAAGGATTTCGGGCGCGTTGATCAGTGCGCGGCAGATACCGGCCCGCTGAAGCTGTCCGCCCGAAACTTCGGTGACATCTCTGTTTTCAAGTCCATTAATTCCTGTTCTTTTCATCAGCACCTTTGCCCTTTGCCCCAGTATAGCAGTATCTTTCCTACCCTCACCAATTGCGGGCAGGAGGATGTTATCCAAAAGGTTCAGATTTTTTAGCATGGTGGGCTGTTGAAAGATAAAACCCATTTTCGTCCGGCGTACATCCGCGAGCTCATTTTCCCGGAGTTTAGAAAGCTCGGTATCACCGAACTTCACTGAACCGCCCGATATATCATCCATACCGGAAAGTGCGAACAGCAGAGTGGATTTTCCAGAGCCTGATGGACCCATAACGGCCACAAATTCACCTTTTTTAATCTTTATATCTACCGTGTTAAGCGCCTTGGTTTGTTCAACACCATTTCCATAGACTTTAACAATATTTTTTCCAATAACGATGTTTTCCATGACCTATACCTCCTTAATGTGTTCGGATATTTTGAGCGGGCGAATATCTGATACACCCAGCAATGTGGCGATATACACACATGTCGCAATCAACAGCGGAGAAATGATGTAAGCGAAAAACGGATTGACCACAAAGTTGAAAGCGGTAGCACCGAATGAAGATACGAACGCAACACCAACGTACTCGCCGAGGGTATTCGCCATAATCGTTCCAATGATAACGCCCAGCGCCGCCACAATGATAGAACGTATCAGATATTGCCTGCGAATACCCTTACTTGTGAAGCCTGTTGATTTTAGAACCGCGATGGAATAGCGGTCTTTGGCAACCAGCATCTTCATAAACAGCACCGTAACCAGCAGGGTTAGCAAAATGGTTACCCCTATCGCGGTATAGGAGGCTGCCTTAACCGAGTTTATCATAGTACCGAACATCTGATTGATGACATCCTCAATGCTGTAGACCTTAGCAAATGAAAATTGCTCCTGATACCGTGCTATGCTTGCTTTGGCATCTGCACCCGCACGAAACGTAATTGGGATACCCACCGATAAAATATCTCCGGAATTGGTTTTGAAAATGGCCTGCGCCGTCCTTCCGCCGTTGGTAATGTCCGAATAAACCCCGCTGACCGTCAACCGCTTCTCAGTACTGTCAACGATTAAGACGATTTCATCACCAACGGTTTTTGCCAGCTCATCTGCATAAAGCTTGGAAATTGCGATCTCCGATTCTTTCTTTGGAACCATTCCATGTATATAGGTAATCGGATAGGCCTCATGGTCACCCAGGCTCACCCTCAGCTTCTGTTTGGAACCATCGTCCGCTTTCATATCAAACATTTTGGTGGTTATCATGGCGTACTGTTCCACGTTTTCGTCCATTACCAGTGAATTTGCCGCTTCCACACCCTTTTGGAGGACCTCTGCCGTCTGTGTGGGCTTGATGTACAAAGTGGCATCACATATTCCCATGCCCATATAGGTGATGAAGCTCTTTGACGAAATCGTATTATAGATGTTTTGTGGCACAATCATAATAAAAGATGAGATAATCAGCACTGTCAGCATTGTTACATAGAGTTTTTTGCGGCTGAGAATATCCTTAATTCCAAGAAAAACATTCCCGGAAAAGAGCCGGTTGCTACTCAGCCGGAAAACGCTCGCCGATCTCGACTTTTCCAGGGGTGCGTAAGACCGAACCGCCTGCGCCGCCGATATTTTCCGAAAGCGCTGCAACACGCAGTTTACATACAGCAAAACTACACCATAGATTGCCGCCGCTCCGACTAAGCCACACAACAGACCCAGCAGAAGTGTCTGAAGACCGCTTTCCCCCATATATAGGCGGATGTTTTGCAGGAATGGCCCTGAGAGCGGAATACAAAGCAGGAATCCGAGGATACAGGCTATTCCGGCGATGACGCCATATTTTGCGATATAGAGTTTTTTGATGTTGCTTACCCGCATTCCAACTGCCTTTAACACACCGATTTCCCTGTAATCCTCCTCAATCTTTGCCAGCAGCGTAAAACGGATGCACAAAAATGTCACAACAATCACCAACATGACAATCAGTGCCAGTACGCCGATCATGATGCCATCCGTCAGACCATTGATCAACCTTATTTGCGTGTATGTGATAATAGGCGGACCGTTTGCCGGAAGTCCCTCATCGAGATAGTCCGTCTCGAAATCTGTGTAGGACACGCTGTCCTTTAACCGAAACTCTATGAGTTGTTCCATTTGCCCGAATTCCCGGATTTTTTCAAAGTCAGCTTCGCTCACAAGGAACCGTTTGGAGGATACAACCGCCGCGTTCATTGTGGAATCCCGAAGAAATCCCGCCACGGTAAAATCCATGCCATGAATCAAAACCTTGTCACCGAGCTTTACGTTACTCTCCTTCATATAATAAATAGGAAAATAGATTTCTCCGTTTGAGGGGTGGATAATTTTGTTGTTTAAATCGAGTAAGAAATCGAATTTTTCACTTTGTATGGAAAACCCGTTATCCTGCACACTGTCGGCAAGGGAGTTATCTCCCATTACAATTGCAGCACCGTCAATGTTAAGAAATGGCAGTACCTGCCAATCCTCCACAGCCTCTTGATCATCTGCAAATTTCCTAATCCGGTCCATATCCACATCGCCGGTGTGCATCTGTATAAAATGAGCTGCTTTTGCCGAGATCAGCATATGATCAATAGAACCCAATAGATTCACGGTTAGCGAAGCCGCCAATGCAGTGAGCATAGCCGCAATCAGAATAAATGCTGTAATGGTTGCACTAATCAGCTTGCTTTTGCGTATATCGTTTTTAATAAGATTACTATACATTTCCACCTCCACTTTTCTTATGATTGGGCAAACGTAAAACAAACATCTTTGTGTAGGGTGGTCGGGCGCCCGATACAAAGATCTCGCCGGAATGCTGTTCCACCACCTTTTTCACGATGGCAAGCCCCAGTCCCGTACCGCTGCCCGAGCTTCTAGAGTCACTGCCGGAAATAAAGGGTTCGAATAGATTTCCGACAATTGCTTCAGGGATAGCCACGCCGCTGTCAGCTATTTGAATGATAATATGTTCCGCTTCTTCCGCCAGCCTCACAGACAGCAGACTGCCCGCAGGGTTATGACGAATCGCGTTTGTCAGAAGATTGCCGATAGCACGACTCATTTCCAGCGAATCCATTTCAAAAAACACTGGTTTTTCCGGCAGCATCAGGTTAAGCTCCATCTGCTTACTCTCTATTTCACCAAAGAGGGACGCGCAAGCCACGCGAAGTAATTCTGCAATATCGGCAGCAGCAAATTTCATTTGATACTGGGGCGCACCAAGTTTGGAATAAGAAAGAAGTTGGTCAACCAATTCATTCATTTGCTCAGATTTTGCTTTGATTGCCATATGGTACTCCCGCTGCTTATCCGCATCATCCACTATACCGCTTGCCAGAGCACCGGTATATCCGATAATCGTCGTCATTGGAGTTTTCAAATCATGGGCAATATGCGAGAAAAGCCGCATCCGTTCATTTTCCATAATCATGCGTTTTTCTTCGTAGTCTTTGAGTTTATGTGTCATGTGGTTGAAGGTATCCCGCATTTCTTTAAACTCGGTTTCTGTTTCAAAATCCAGTGAGATGTTCAAATTTCCGTTTGAAACCTCCCGAAAACCTTCTGCCATACGCTCGGCAGGATAAGAAACTTTGCGGCTTATGCTGCGCGCAAAAAGAGCAATCCCCACACAGTATATTGCCAATTCCAACAGCCCCATTAAAATAATCTGCGCGATTTGGTACGGTTCCATGCCCGCCACTATGCCGGGGATTCCGTCATATGGAAATTCATTTTCCGTACCATATATAAGCAGACTAAATAGGTCTTCCAATAAAGATACGGCAATCTCAATTCCGAGAAAATAGCCGATAAACCGAAGTACAACGGTTTTCAATATGCTGTTCCTTCGCTTCATCATTGCACCTCCAACCGATATCCCAACCCTCGAACTGTTCCGATCGCCGCTTTACAATTGTCGGGCAGCTTACTACGCAGCTTGCTGATGGCGACCATCACCGTATTGTCGTCAACAGCCACCGTTTCCTGCCACGCACTATCATAGATCTGCTGTTTGGTGAACACGCGGCCGGGACTCTGCATAAACAGCTTCATCATATTAAATTCAGTGGCGGTGAGCTGTATGTTTTCCTTGTCGGAGTGTAAGGTGCAGGCAGAGGTATCCAGCATCAAACTACCCACTTTCAGTAAAGTTACGTCGGAATCATCCGTCCTTGCGTCACGTGTGTCATGGCAGCGCAGTCTGGCTCTGATCCTGGCAATCACCTCCAGAGGGTCAAAAGGTTTTGTTACATAATCATCCGCTCCAAGATCAAGCCCCAGGATTTTTTCATGATTTTCTGTTTTAGCACTCACTACGATAATGGGAAGATTCCCTCGTTTCCGCAAGGCTTTTATCAGCTGATAGCCGTCAAGCTCCGGCATCATAATGTCGATAACGGCCAGATCTATTTGCTTCTGGTCGACTTGTTTCAGCGCCTCTACTCCGTTTTCGGCCTGTATCACAGAATATCCGTCCTTTTCAATATACAGCCGCAGAAGCTCACGGATTTCTTTTTCGTCATCCACAATCAAAATGGTTTGGTTCACGGTTTACTCCTCCTTGTTTATTTTTTACCTCCAAGCTACAAAGCTATCATAACAGCCGAACCTTTCAGTTGATCCAATCAAATCTTAACACTGGTTTATCATTACCTTTCAATTACCTTAAGCTTTGAAAATTTAATCTATCCTCCGGTCGGAGATCCCTAATGTAAGTCATCATCTAATATTATATACGATAGAACGAACAATAACAAACTTCCCGATAGTATATAAAAGTTAACAGTTGCATTAGAAACTTGTGATCGGAATCGAGCCTGCAACCTGCTGGTTCGTATCTAATCCAAAACACGCCTTAGATTTTGCAATCTAAGGCGTGTTCTTCGAATTACACTACTCATTTTTCAATGTGGATGACTTCTCCCTAATCCATTCCAATCATAACAGAGGTTGCTTTTACAATAGCATATGCTTCCTTACCAACCTCAATACCTAATTCCTTGACCGCATCTAGCGAAATGGTCGCAGATATCATATTGCCATTTCCGATATCCAGCGTAACAATGGCGTTAACGGCCCCTTCCTTAATCTTTCGTACTGTCCCTTTGATCTGATTCCTCGCGCTGATTTTCATAATGGATGCACCTTCTTTCGTAATATATTATCATCATAATGATGACTACCAATACACCTCCGACAGCAAACACTCCAAACAGACTATGATTTTTCGTTGATTCGTCCTGTTGTGCTTCTTTTTGCAGCATCTGCTTCTGCTGTAAGTCTTCCTGCCAAATGCCCTCTTTCGATATCTGTACCTGCGGTTCTTCTTTCTGCTGTGACTTTTCCTGCTGCGTCGTATCCTGCTGTGTCGTATCTTTCTGTGTCGTATCTTTCTGTATCGTATCTTTCTGTATCGTATCTTTCTGTATGGTTTCCTGCTGTATCTGGTCGGTTATAATTTCTATGTCACCATATGCTAACGTATCAATGGCATCCACCATAGGGTTTCTTGACAGATCCATCACCTCCAGCTGCTTCATACCGTCAACTTTTCCGATCTTCGTCAGCTTATTATCCGACAGATTCAGATACCGTAAGGTCTCACTCGCCGTCTCATACCATTTTGTAATGTCATTTCCGGACAGATCAATCGATATCAGCAGGGGAAGATCTGATAAAGCACGATAATCCTGCAGCTTATTATTTGGGAGTAATAGTACTTCAAGATTCCGGCATTTTGCAAGACCCTTCATATCTTCCATCCGATTATTGCTTAGATCAAGGTAAGTTAACATCGGCATAGAAAGGCCTGGTAACTTAGAAATCTGATTGTCAGACAGGATCAGCTGCTCAAGTCGCGCAAAAGAATACCTGCCCAGTTCCTCAAGTGACTTTAGCTTCATCCCTGATAAGAAGATACTCTTGATGCTGTCAAGATCAGCTTGGGTGATTTCATCTCGTGTATGCTTCATCAGCCCATCTGCAATTGCCTCGGCTATGGCCTTGGTTGGAAACAGCTCCTTTATGGTTCCCAATACCTTCTCATCTGCATAAAGAGGGGGCTCTGCGGGATCTTTCGAGATCTTTCCTGACGAAGGTGCGCTTTTATGCTGCTCTTTTAGATAATAATTACCTCCATAACGGATTTGGAATTTCACATAACCATCCATTACTTCGATTTTGCCGGCAATTTGTTTAACTTTGTCCTGTACCTTTATCTCCTGTGGATCTGTCACAGGGGTACTGCCATGTACAATATCGGACTGATAACCTCCGTAATAATATAATCCCAGGAAGGTATGATCCTGAAACTCCTGTCCCACATATAGCGTGATGTCAGCAGTCCCGGGCAGGTCTCTTTTGTTGGCAAAGGAAAAGTATTTTGCATCCTTCCCGCCTTTTAATCCCTGAACAGCATCACCGTCATAGAAGTTGATTCCCAGAAAATACGGTCCCTCCGGACTTGTTATACTGTCATGCGAAAATTTCCACGAATATTCCAGTCTCCCGTCAACAATATTGTCCCATCTCTTTTCATAAATCTCCGTATCCTTGTTGGCTTTTAAATCTCTCAAATGCTTCCAGGTGACCTTGGAATCAACATCAAATAAATACCGATAGGGATCAGCGGGTGTACCGCTTCCGGTATAAGCCGCTACATCATCTCCTACCACACCAAGTACGACTGCTGTTTCCTCTGCTCTTACAGGCGAACTTACCAAAAGTCCAAACCATAGTCCAAGCAACAGTGCCGCTTTCCATTTGGCTCCTACTTTGACCATTTTTCTCTTCTTACTCTTAATAATATCACGCCCGTTCCAAACAAAATCATCATGATGACACTGATAGAGGAATATGGAATCTCTCCGGTCTTTGGCAGCTCATCATCTGAAGGATCCGTTTCTGCAGCATCTGCTTTTATGTTATTGGTATCAGCCTTTATGTCAGTAATCGTGGTGTCATTATCTTTGGCAGGGGTACCGCTGTCCTTAGAAACAACTTCAATCGCTCCGGCACTCTCTTTATTTAACACATAATTCCCACCATTATGTATTGTAAACTTCACAAGTCCATCCTCTACTTTCAGCTCCTGTGATTTCGCTGTAACCGTATCTGTGGCCGTATCCGTCCCATGAATCTGATCGGGACCAGCTCCTGTGCTATATTCCAGAACCACCATATCCTGATCCTCAAAATATTTGCTGACATCTAATGTTATATAGATTTCTCCATCAAATACTCTTGTCGTATCAAAGGATACCTTGACTGAGGAGCCTTGTTTCTCACATGTAATTCCCAGATTAATCGGACCTTTGTTATTTTCCGTAATGGGCAGGAGCTTTGTACCGTCGATGGTCCACGCATAATTTAACTTACCGTCAACCAAATCCCCCACTCTATTCTCATATGTTTCTGTTACAGCAGCTTCCCCCTTGACCAGACCGTTATCATCATACCCCAGTACCGTATTATACTTTTTCCAGGTTAATTTTGATCCCGAAGAAATCAGATAAGTAAAGGGCTCTTCCTTACTTCCATTCCCCTGATAGGATACAGCGGAGGTATCGATACTTTGATTGACTGCTGCTTTATCAGGTACGGCTGTCTTATCCGGTTCTGCTGCCGTCGCTGTCTCCTTGCTTAAGGAATACGTTCCTCCGTAACCCAGATCAAACTCAATATATCCCTGAACAACGGTTAAATCCTTGATGATAACAGAGGAAGCTATGCCCTCTGCTTTCGATGGCCCATGAATATCACTGCTGTCACTTCCCCCAAGATAGGTAAGTGTTAACCTGTCCTGATCCTTAAAATAATCCCCTACATAGAGTTTGACACCAGCAGTTCCCTTGAAATCTCTTTTACAGCCAAATTCTACCACTGTATCATCTGCTTCTGCTTTTACACTGACCGACAGACTGACCGGTCCTGCAACATCCCCAGTGATGGGTTTCAACTTCTCCCCATAAAAGGTCCATGCATATTGTAGTTTTTGCTCTGCGGTATCCTTCGACCGGTATTCATAAACCTTAACTGTCGGAGTACCTGACTTCTGGGTCCCGGCTTCATTATACCCCAATATGGTATTAAAATATTTCCATGACATGGATGCATTCTCTGATATGAGATAGGTATCCGGTTCTTTCTGATACGGCTGCGCAGCTGCATCAATCTTTGTTAATGGTTCCGTGGCTGCCCCCAACGCTGTTACATAGCCAAAACTCAGACTGATGAATAAGAATAGTACGCCAATGATTAATTTCCCCTGTTTCTTTGCTTTCATCTTATCATTTCCTTTCTTTATTTAAAATAATTGATGCATCTGTTATAACTTTCTCTATCCTTCTCTTACAGCATTTCCAAGTAATAGATTCAATTCTTCCTGTGACAGCTTTTTATTATAAAATAATTGATAAAAATCCAGCACTTCCTCTTTCATATCAAATGGATAATAATCCGGATACAGCAGATTCCCCATCCATTTGATGCCAATGATCCGATTCACAGATGGTGGCATATCAAGCCAATTATAGGGATACGCCGGTGTATTAAAAATCATCCCGTTTTTTACCGCATCCAAAAGTTTCCATTCTTTGGAGCCGTTGGTTATGATGGAAAATGCATCTTTTTTCGTATTATTATGTCCCATACTATAGGAAGCAATGATAATATCCGGATTATAGATCAGAAGCTGCTCCATATTAATGGTTAATCTTCCATCGGTATTTGCTTTCAGAATAACCGTATTCTCTCCGCCAACAAGGTCTATTACCTCCGAATGGGAGGAACCCTTTGGTGCGGTCTGCATACCGGTAGAGCCCTGTGCATAGTAGATCCGTTTTCTCTCCTCCATGGGTATCGCAGCCGCGGCTCTTATTGCTTGGGTTACGGTATCCTTGCAGTACGCCGAAAGTTCGTCCGCTCTTTTGGTTTCCTTTAATATTTCGCCGAGAAATTGATAGGTATCGCTTAACCGATCCAAATGATAATCTGCAACTACAACCGGAATTCCCATCATCTCCTGCATTTCGTCCGCTGATTCTATGGTATCCTCCGCGATGTCGGTCATAAAAAGCACCATATCCGGATTTCTCCTCATAATCTCTTCCTTATTGGCTGTATTGTTATTTCCCTGCATTAGACCTAACACCGGAAGAGAAAGATACCTGGGATCTATGTATTTGGCTTCTTCCCTTGATAACTTCATACACCAGCCAAGGAGCTTATCCGGGCACAGTGTATATAACATAACCACACCGGGCTGTCCGGTGGAATATATCTTCTCTATCCTGTTCTCTATGAGGACCTCTCGCCCTGCCATATCCGTAATCAGACGATTCCCCTTGTCATCCTCACTACCGTTTGACAGATTTCCTGATGCACTGTCACCCTCCAAGGAGGGTTCCTCCGTGGAGGGTTCCTCCGTGGAGATTTCTTCCGTGAGTTTTTCTTCCCTGAGAGTTTCTTCCGTGGCGGGTTCTTTCTCAGGGCTTCCCTCTGTATGATTTACTTGCGCAGAATCTGACCGTGCAGGTTTGTTTCCCTCACTCTGTCTGCAGCCGGCGGCTGTCATCAACAACACCATTAAGATACAACCTGTTGCTGCTCTCCTTATTTTCATCTCACCACTACCTTTCCTCCCATCATACGGGAATACATACTCTGATGGTCCGTTCCGGCAATTCCACCTCTTTGACTAAGGCATTCACATGATAAATCTCAGACAGTAATTCATTGGTTATGATCTCCTTCGCATCTCCAACCAGAACATCCCCTTTTCCTCTGATTGCCATCACTTGATTAGAGCAGAGAAAGGCATGCTCCGGATCGTGTGTGGTATATAGAATGGAATGCCCCTGCTTTGCCAGATGATTCATTTGTTCAATAATCCTTGTCTGATTTCCAAAGTCCAGATTGGCAGTTGGTTCATCCATAATGATAAGTTTCGTCTCCTGTGTCAATGCCCTTGCAATCAGTACCAGCTGTCTTTCTCCACCGCTGATTTGCGTATATGCCTTATCACGCAGCTCATAAATGTTTAATAACTTTAGAGCTTCATCAGCAATCCTGAGGTCCTTCCCTGATGGAGAGGATATCACGGATAGATGCGCCGTTCTTCCCATGGCAACCACATCGATGACCTGAAAGGGAAATGCAGGTATATGGGCCTGAGGAACATAAGCAATTTCCTTCGCCTTCTCTTTATAAGACAAGGTTGCTATATTTCTCTGATGAACAGATATGGTCCCGCCAATTAATCTGATATGACCCAGGATTGATTTGAATAAGGTTGTTTTGCCTATCCCATTGGCACCAAGAATACATAACACCTTTCCTTCCTCTACCCGAAAGCTAAGCTTATCAAGCACAATATTCTTCCCATACCCGCATACAATTTGATCTGCCTGAAGCATTAGCACCACCCCCTTTTTCCTCTCAGTAAGAGTATGATAAAACAAGGTGCACCAACAATAGCAGTTAATATTCCCAGAGGGATTTCCACGGGAAAAATATTTCTGGCCAGGTTATCCACAATCAACAGATAAATTCCACCGATGAAGAGGGCCGCAGGCAGCAGATGTTTATAATTCGGGCCCACAATCATCCGGCTAAAATGAGGGATCACCAGTCCAACCCAGCCCAACTGACCGCTGATTGCAACGACGGAGGAGGTTAATACCGTAGAACAGATAATCACGACCAGACGAAGTCTTCTGGTATGAACGCCCATAGCAACCGCCTCTTCGTCCCCAAAAACCAAAACATTTAGTCTCCATCGAACTGCCAGTAATATTGTTGTTGCAATGATAATCGGTATCAGGACCATTCCGATATCCGAGATTGTCACCGTAGACATACTGCCCATCAGCCAGAACGTGATCTCCGGCAGCTTACTGTAAGGGTCCGCTATGTACTTGATGATGGATACAAATGCACTGAATAAAGCCGCAATTACCATACCGGACAGCACCAACACCAGCGTAGCATTCTCTCTCTGCCCGACTGCTTTACTAATCAGATAGGTGATAGAGACTGCCAGCAGCCCGAATACAAAGGAAGTCAATTGGATGCCGATGCCGGAGAAGGACAATAATATTCCCAGTGCTGCACCAAAGCCGGCTCCGGCGGTAGCCCCCAATACATCCGGAGACACCATAGGATTCTGAAAAATCCCCTGATACGATGTACCGGATACGGATAACGCAGCTCCCGCGATCACACAGGCTATAATTCGCGGTAATCGTATTTTTGTAACGATTGATACCGTAATATCTGTCAGATCCGTATCCGATCCTGTGAGCATCGTCATCAGACTCTTGATCACATCAGCAACAGAGACCTGATAACGGCCCAGAGTAAATGAGACAAGGACCAATAGAATAAGACTGACAAATAATATAACAAGGATCAGATTATTTGACTTTTTACCTGTCGGTCCTAACATAATGCTTCACCTGCTTTCAATCTTTCTCTGTAATCCATCAGTACCGCATTCATCTTTTCCAATTCCACTAACTTATTCTTTTCTTCCATGGAAGTATTCAAGAGCCGGTACATCCCGCCATTTTTTATAATCAGTCTCCGGTCCGCACTTAATGCCAGAACCGGATCATGGGTCGCAATCATCACGATTTTCTCCCGCTTCATCAGTAAATTCACTGCCGTCGTCCGGTCAATACCCGCATTTTCTATTTCATCAATCAGCACAATCGGGGAGGTACTTAAGAATGCTGTATCTGCGATCATTAATGCTCTCGACTGACCGCCGCTTAATGCGGTGACCGGAGTATCCATCCGTATCTTTTCCCCTGCTAATTTATTGGCTTCCGATAGGATGGTCTGAATCTTTTCTTTGATGCCCCAGGTAATCATTCTGCTTTCCGCATGCATCTGTATGAACTCTCCCACCGACAAATCCATGACAAAATTCATATTCTGTGATAATTGTGCCACCAGCTTATGTTCAATAGAAAACCTCCATTTCCTGGGTGGAATCTTCCCGTTGATTAATATTTGACGTCTGGTCGGTGTATCCTTCTGCGCCATCCATTCGATATCTGCCAAAAGTCTGCTTTTACCCGAACCGGTCGGTCCGACAATGGATAGCACCTCACCGGCATGCAACGTAAGATTGATCTCCTCTTTTTCATGATCTTTATTCTGTCCGCCTAAAATGGTAATCGAAGAGATCTGGAACTCTTCCTGTTTGGAATGAACCTGCATGTGCCAAATGTAATTAACGAATGAGTCCAGCAGCTCCTCCTTATCGATTCCCTTTTGCTCCAGCTCGAATTCATCCATGCTGCTGAGAATATCTTCTATGACCACATCCTCTTTTCCTTTTGGATAGGTGATGGACAAAAATGCAAAGAATTCATGGACAAAAGGATATTCCTCACAGAGCATACGCAGGGTCTTGTCTTTTACCTCTTCTTTTCTGATTTCTCCATTCATTCGATCTCCATCCTTTTGATATTACCGATATGATATTTACTGCCCATCCGTGTTTCACCAAGACAGTAAGAACAGATTGCAGCCGGCATCGGAAAGCGCAGTCTCAGTTCCTTCCAATCCGTATCCTCCTCCTGTTGGATGATATCCGCCAATTCTTCGCAACCCTGTCCTGTGATACCGTTGATTTGCATAATCATTGCCTTGGGATTAGCGCATCTTACATGAAAAGCAAATACCTCCCGCTCTGCCTGGGAGACAACATCTCCCTTCGTTATCACCACAACATCTGCCATCTTAAGCATGGGTCCTATCTTCTTGGGTGTCTTGACACCCATTAAATTATCAATGACACAGACTGCACTGATTCCCTTGATATGCGGTGAGCAACGGTTACATAAACCCGCACTCTCAATCATCATCAGCTCCAGCTTCTGATTCTCCCCCCAGCTTAGGCATTCCTCTATGTTGGAGGCAAAATAGTGATCCGGGCAAAGGCTGCCGGACAGTCCCACGTAAATCGGGATACCTGCCTTGCGGTAACGAACATCATCCTCCGTGCTCAGGCAGTCGAGCTTTATTACCCCCACTGATTTCCCCTGATTTGTTTCACTTCTTATCATATGAAGGATAACCGACGTCTTGCCCGAGGAGGGTGGTCCTGAAACCGTAATCAGCTGCATGTACACCCACCCTTTCCATAGTCTTCATATTTCCCGCCGTCCTCCTGATGAATCACTTCGTACATGGTTTGGTTTAACTCCTTTAATAATTCATGAAGCTTATTATTTTTAATAAAATCCCATCCCAACCATTGATAAGGACGTGCCTCTTCTTCCTTCTCACCCTCCGCTTTATGGATGGAATAAAATCCACCCTCCATAAAGATATTGGCAATCTCCCCGCCTGCAATTGCTCCTGCCAGCTCCTTCACTGCCTGGCTGCATCCTTTCTTCACCAGCATCACCAGTGGATTAACGATTGCGCCATCTTCAGGCCATACAATTTCCACTTTGGGATTTTGCTTCACCATACAGGCAAAAGAATAAGGCAGTATACTGATCGCGGGCGCCTCCTCTTTCTTACTTCCTGCATATTTTACCATCTGTGCCGGGTGCAGCCTGCATTTCACCGTCTCTCCCAGCCGTCTGATTCCCTCCCTGCCGAATTCCTTATAGATATTTAATAAAATTCCTTCACAAAATTCTCTGTCCGTATGTCCCCGGTAAGCTATCATGTTCTTATATCCGTTATTGACAATATCGCTCCAATTTCTAGGGGTCGGATAATCCTGATCCCGGGTCTTATCCACCAGGAATACCAACGGATTAAATGCAATCAAATCGTAATAAGAGTCCGGATCACTGATCCCCAGTCTTTGATACACGTTAGATACTGTTTCGCAGCAAACACTCTCAAAGAAACCCCTTTTTCGAAAACGGTCAACAAAATCCTTATAAAAAAAACGGCTGAAACCAGGCGCAATCATGATATTAGGTAAATCATCCATTGATTTGCATAATTCAATCTCTTGAAAGATATCCGCCTGAGCAACAGCATTAGAAACAATTTTGTATTGAAGTTCTGTGTCATAATATTCGTTAATTTTATGTATCAATTGATGCAGTTTTTGTTCTAAGGTCAACTTAACCGGGCATGGTAATAAAGCTAATAAATCTAATTGATCTCTTTTCATGTAACACCCTCCCTTTCATACCTTCGGCAAAATGCTTTTTACACTCTTATGTTATGTTATAATTCGTTTTGTTTCGTTTAATACATTTTAAATTAGTCGAATCCAATAATCAATGTATCTACTTGTATAATTTTTCAGTAAAATACCCTTTATCTTTGTCATATTTATACATATAATTTATCAGGTGCTTTCCTGTTGGATCTACCGCATCTATGATATGAAAAATAAACTATGTGCATAACGTATTCAAACAAATTATAAAAGGGTTTTTCTTTCATCCATAATCAGCAAGTAATAATTGACAGATATTTGGGAAAATTGTATTATCAGAACAGATATTTTGAATGTTTCATAAGATGGTTTAATGGATCAAAAACAAAAGGAAGGATGTTAATGAAGTTTATATATGCTAAATTTTACCACAAACTATCATTATTTCAAGTAAATTGAACCAATTTCAGTGTTCTGAATAACGACGCCGATTTCTTTCCCACAGGGTTTTCCAATCTAGACCTGATACCCCTCCTGCAATCAGCTTATTGTATATGATTCCATCCTATAAATAAACCTCCCAAGACCGTAATGATACGATCCTGAGAGGTCACTCTTCCACTATTATTACTCTTAGTTATTTGTAACTGTAATCGTCTTCATAAATATCCTCGTACCTTCTGTCATCGTATCTACGAATGTCACCGTAATCGGAATATTTACCGTTTCGGCACCCTTCTCCGCAAACAATGCCGCCTTGTTAACAGTGACCGTACCGTTGCCAAGGGTTACATACCTTGCATACTCCGGATCTACGGTCAGCTTTGGTGCCCCCGCGTAGGCGAATGCGTCATAGCCTTCCGGTCTGATGGTGTCGCTTATGCTGCCGCAAGTGTACAACCCATTTGAAGACTCTGTAAAGTCTCCCACTTCATAAACGGTACGCTTGAACTGAAAATCGGTGAGGAACGTGGTCACATGTCCCGCTTCGTTTTCATTGGTAAACCATTTCCCGACGGGGATTGGCCCGCTGGAAGATACAAGTGAGCCATTATCCTTAAACAGCTGTACCTCAATCCATTCACAATACCAGCCAGGTTTCGAACCTTTTGCCTCCCAGGACAGTTGAAAGTATACAGGTGATAATGTCAACGAGTCTATTGACTGTAACACGCAGGTGTCCGTGTCTCCCCTTTCAAAGCCATTGCTGCTGCCTGAATCAATTCGATAAGTTTCCCGAATCATGTATCCTATGGCAGTAAGTATCGGCAAAGCTGATGAGGACGATATTGCGGCGTACAGCTTTGCGTCCGTTCCCGCATCAGCAATATTGCCTGTTTTTACTACAACCTTGTAGTTGTATCCCGTTTTCAGACTATACCCTTGGGGCTGCGTGATAACCAGTCCGCTGTCGAAGGTCTTCTCAACATACACAACAGCCTCGCTGTCTCGATCCGTTGCCACTTGAATGTCATAAGTGCCAACATCCAGCACCTCGGCGGTCGTATAGTTATACCAATCGCCGTTGCCGTGGGGTCTGTACTTCACCGTGAAGTAGGCGCCAAGTGTCATATCATCATTGGCAGACACAAGAATCACCTGGTTTACCGTAGGGTTATATACAGCAGTTATGACCTCGCTGCCCGTACCCCCGGGTGTGATTAGTTTAACCGTGCTTTCGTCAATGACTGCCTTCTGAGTCCACTCCGCGTGCAGCGTATGATCGCTTGCTATTTTGACTTTTGTATCCGAAGTGATGCGCTCATGGTTTGTAACATCTTTTTCAAACCAACCGTTGAAAACAAATCCTTGCATTTGCGGGGTTGGCAGACTGCCGTAAAGATTGCCAAAGGTAACATTGACAACTTTCGTGACATCCCCATCTTCAAAGGTACCGCTTTTGTCTGCCGAATAGGCTGCATCCAGCGTTACCTTATAGGTATTGGGAATCCAGTGCCCATACAGCTTAAGATCTTCCTCCGGCATAGTTTGCCCCCAGATAAATGCTGTGTCAACCGCTGGATTTTCACCGGGTGCCCACATGCTGGTGTACCATTGATCGAAGGTGTAACCCGGTTTGTTATACCATTGGTCTTCGCTCCAGGAGCCCGGCTCCGTGATTACAGAACCGACCGCATATTCTTTCACCTCTCCTGCCGAATAAATGAAATCACCGACGTTTCCGTAGTCAGAGAAATCCTGGTGATGGAACGTAATGGTGTGTGTGACTTCCTCCCCGGTTGTCGGCGTACAGGTCACGATATAATCTGTGTTAGTATGAATCTTACTGACTGTCGGGCTAATGTTTGTTACATTGGCTTTGTATTTCGCAGCAATGGCAGACCACACGTCGTTTGGCTGCGTCCCTGCCTTCATACGCACACTGACAGGGTCAGCAGTTATCCCGCTGAAGGTAAATGTCGCCAGCACAGAGTTGTCACAGTAATTTGCCGCAGCTGTGCCGTTGTTTTGCAGACTCAACGCCAAACTCCTGCCAATCGGTTCTGTGAGTAAAGCCTTACCGTCGCTATTGTAGGTAAGATTTAAAAATTTAGTGAATTGCTTGTCTTCGGGGGCTCCTGCTGCACCATTTGCTCCCGTATCCACAAGACTTGATAAGTCAAACGTCTCTCCGAACTTCGCGGTAAACGTCCGGCTCCCTTGCGTTGCGTCTGCATTTTGTACTCCGCCCACCGTAAGCGTATATTCTTTCAGTTGTGCATTGAATTCATAGGTTGTATCCTGAACGATCGTGAGACCTGCGGTTGTGCCTCCATAGCCGCCTATCGCGCTGTATTTGAGATCTCCGTCACCGGTATATCCAATGAGTGATTTGATCTCGTCAGCCGTGGGCAGGTCGAATACCTGGCCTTTTTGCACACGCTTTGACCAGACCGTTGTATATCCGTCGGTGCTGTTACCGACGCGTACTTTGGCGGTATAGCGCTCACTCAACTCCTTGTCTGACTGATTCGACCAGTAGAGCGGAATGACAATCGTGATGTCCCGGTTACTAAACGCCAGTTTGTTTCGTTTCCAGGTGAGCGTCATATCACAAGTCATATAGCGTTCGCCACTTGGTGGTGTCACTTTGATCTTGCCATTGCCATCCAGTGAGAAGTTGCGATTTGAGAAGCTCGCGCTGAAGTTGCTCATAACATAGTCATTGTATACCGTATTGCCACTGACAAAATCCAGCTGCTCTAATGTACGATAACTCTCGGGCAGCAGCATTGTGATGCCATTGCTATCCTTGCCGTCATCGTCTATGACGCGTACAACTTCGTCAGGCTCAATCACCGTAGCAAAGGCGAGACTAAAGTATCGGTCTCCCGCTGTGAGCAGCGGATATTCTTTGTTGAGCAATTCCTTATTCCATTTGAACAGCCCCCACAGTGCATCAGCGTTTACACCAACAATGAGGTACAACCCGAAGTCCAGATACAGACCTCCGTACATCTGTTCCTTATATGTAAACTTGTCGGTATTGGCCGGACGATACTTGCTATATTCATAGACGAACAGCCCGTACAGTTTGATATATGGTCCGAATTCCATTGTTACACCCGCACCGACCAAACCAATTACGCTTACGTGCAGTTCTGCTGCAATGCCCATTTTCAATCCCAATTTACCCATAACGTAGAACTGGAAAGCAAAACTCTCGTCCAAAAGGTCCATCGTAGAGCTGCCGGATGTTCTCTTAACAACGTCAAACCAGAATATATGACGCTTTCCGACCTGATACTCCAGATTTGTACCCAGCGCGATATTGACATCAGCGCGTACGACAAAGTCAACATTGGCGTCAACAATAATACCGTAAACGCAGGTTCTATATCCTACAATACGTTTTTTCATCAACTGAATCCAGTTGCTTTCCGTCTGCATCATTTCGTGGTAACGCTTGATTACATCTTCCACCCCGGCATCGAGTTCGGTTTCCGTTGTCAGGTTCAAAAGTCCAAGCAGATCTTTGGTAATATCCGTCCGTCCGAGCCGGGTACCCCAGGCAGCCCATTCTTCTTTGGTTGCTCTGGCGGATGGTATGGTGTCCCACAGCTTTGCAAGTTCCTCTGTGTAACCCGCTATTTGTTCACCCGCAGCCTTAGCTTGTGATATTTTACTCTCCAATTCCTGGATTTTATCGAAGGTCTCGCCAAGTTTTGTATCCCCAAGCAGTCCGCCGACTTTCGTCCAGATATCCTCATCCTCTGCCTCCACTGTGTAGACATTTACATATACCGAGACCGCGGTATAGTTCTTAACATCAATTGAGGCATCAAAACGCAGACTTTTGAGCACCGGTACGAAGACATAAACCTTCCATTTATCCGTCACTTTGATGTCCGTGCCAATGGCAAGTTCCTCCACAAATGTGGCGGAAATGTCAATCTTTATTTCGCCCTCATCTGTTTCCACGGTGAACAGTGCATCAATTCCGATTGCCAGGCGGACACCGTCGCCAAGGTGAAGCTTGGTCTTGTCGGTTTCGATCTCGGCCTTTACTTTAATATTATCCGAAAGCGTAAACGTTCCTCCAAGGCCCATTAGCGTGATCTCGTTCCGGGTCAGCGGCTGCCCGCTTTCGTCTGTTATCATAATATCCCGCACATTGCTCAGGCTTTTAAACCCATCTGTGTTGGAAGCAAGCTCCGCCAATAAGTATGCTGCATCCTCTGCAAACCCGCTGTCTGCTACTTCCTGTTCAATGTCGGCTTGCAGGTCATCAACGTCAACGCCTTTTAGTAACTCATCGCCGTTGGCGGTCTGGTTAAGGAACATGTCAATCGAATCCTGCATTGCCTGGGCAGTAATTTCTTTGAATGTGATTTCTCCGTTTGCATATCCTGTTACCTCACCGAGTATAACGTCGGCGTCGGCGTCGATTTTGGCAAAATCTTTGGTATAGATTGCAACAAAGTCTCCTGCCTCAACCTTGCCGTTTCCGGCTGTCTCACCTATGATTGTCCGCGCGGCCGCGTCCAGGGCAGTGTAGGCAACCGTCCCGGCTCCGTTGGTAAGCGTTGGCAGAGCACCAACTTTCAACGGGAAGGTATCCGGCATGAAGTAGAGCTTCTCCATAGTTTCCGTATATTTTGCTTCATCCATTCCATCCGTTGTTAACGGCTCGAGTGTGAGCGTTGTCCCGCTAACTGCCGAGACTTTTACATACACCTCCGGGTCATCACTGTAGTTGCCATTGATGTAATCGCGCTCTGCTGGTTTTGTAGTCTTGTATAAGCAAATGATGTCGCCTATCGAAGCATTGCCGTTATAGGTAACGCTTGTGCAGGTTTCCGGATCGTCAGTCTGAAGAAAGACCAGGTCATCGCTAAACGAAAGTTCCTGTACCTCATGCTTGCGTATGGTAAATGTGGCTGTACGGATTGACTCCGGCTTTCCGTTGAAGCTGTACCCATCCGCCAGGGTCAATTCATAGGAAGAGCCCTCGTTAAAACCGGGATCTTTCGCACCGATCGTGTATATCCCATTCGCCGAGGTTTTCACTTCAAGTAAAATCACCTCCGAGCCGTCTTTGGGTATGAGGGTGACTGCGGCAAGAGCTCCCTCTGCGCTTGCGCCGCCAATCACTTCAAACGTGAGACCGGGCAATTGATCAACTTGAGCGAAGGAGGTTGGCATATACTCCGGTTCCGGCAGTGCGGTGTACTTCGCATATACGGTTTTATCTGCCTTTACTTCATCGTCCGCATAGAACAAAGTACTGAAGTCCGCATTCGTGTACCAGCCATCGAACACATAACCCTTCTTTGCGGTTTTGTCCGTTCCCGGCACCTGGCTTAAGGGTTCCCCTTTGGTTGCCGTTATCGTTTGTATGACACGGCTGCCATCCATAAAGGTGATGCTGACAGCGTTCGTATTGTCGCCCGGATCCGGGGTTGCTGTCGGAGCTACTGTCGGAGTGGGGGTAGGTGTTGGAGCTTGTGTTGGTGTTTGCGTTGGTGTTTGGATTGGGTTAGGCGTTACTGTCGGCTTTTCCTCCGTCGGGACAGGGGTGGGGGTGGGTTCTGATTTCACACTCTTAATCGTAACAGATGCGAATATACCGTCATTATGTATCTCTGAATTGGGCGCATCCACAACCAGTGCGGTTTTCTTATAGTTACCATTAGGGATTGTAAAATCGACGGCTGCCTCCGTCTTAATGGTAATAATTCGAACACCGCTTCCCAGAAGCGCCGTTAATTCTTTCTGAGTGGTTACTGTCCCGTCCTTATCCACTACCTTAATCGTTACCGAATCACTTTTTCCGCGAAGGGACTTGGCGGTTATCTTAACCGTACCGGTCTTTAAAGCGGTGAACTTGCCGTTCTTATCCGGAACAGCAATTTTATTATTGCTGCTGGTCCATGTGATCAGATCGTTTGATGTGGATGGTTTCAATGTTCTATTTAGATCGTAGGTCTGCCCAAGATTTATGGCAGTTACCTTGTTATTGATCTTAACGCTGGCAGCGGCTTTGCGTACGTTCACCTTACAGGTGAGCTTATAGGTTTTGGCCGGTGCCTTGATACTGCAGGTAATCACAGCCGTCCCCTTCTTGATGCCCTTTACGACACCATTCTTATCAACCGCAGCTACTTTCTGATTACTTGTTGACCAGGTATAGGTAGAATTCTTGATTTTGTTCTTAACATTAAGATCCAGCGAACCCTTTTCCAGGATATCCGCCGATATCTTCGTAAGCTTTGGTGTGGCAGCTGCACTCATTGTAGTACTGGGTGCTGTTAACACAATTAGCACGATAACGACCATAATCCTTGCTACAACAGTCTTCCACACGGGTAGCCTATACTTCTTCATGTTACGATCCTCCTCTTCGCATTTGATTTCATTTTACCGGGTATAAGATTTCTATTATATTGTCGGGCTTCTGACCCTGCGCCAGACCGGACTGCAATTGTTCATATTCCTCCCCCATTTCTATGCTGCTTCTTTCGTATCTTAGCCTTCCGCCCAATCTGTCTGCTCCACAAGATATTCTCTTTTGGAAAAGCCTGACATCCGTGCAACCAGAGAAATCGGAAACATTCGGATTTCACGGTTGAACTTGGTCACACTGTCATTGTAAATAAGGCGGCTGGTGCGCACCATATTCACATAGGTCTGCGCCGCGTCCATGACTTTCCTATAGGTTGGGTTTGCTAAAAGTTCCGGGCAATGTTCTATTACCATGGCAATCCTGTCCAGAGCTTCATAAATAATCCCTTCCTGACGCAGCACATCATTTGGTGTAGATTTTGCTGTAATTACGCTTCTACTTGTATTCATTGTCTCAATCAGCATTTCGCTTTCCCGCCTGGCATAGTCCTTTGTCAGATCCAAAAGAGCTGTCAGAGCATCGAAGCGGCCAGACAGCTGCACACCGATCTGGCTCATGGCATTGCTGATATTTTCCTCCAGCACTGCCAGCCTGCGCTGTGTGGAGATACCCCATAGAACAAGGACCGCAGCAATTACGGTGATTGTGATAAAAGTTGACAGCATAATAAAATCTCCTTTTTTATTGTTGAATGGGCAGGCAGACTGGTATTTGTCTCCTGATCATTTTGTAGTGACAGGAAGATTGAATTTCGTAATATCTATCTGTGCCCAGTCTATCAGAATTTACTTAAGAAAACCGTATGCTGCATGAAGCATGGTTTTTTCGACATGAAACATAGCGTCAGCAGTCTTTTACAGGCTGTCACCAGGCGGTTTGCGTATTATTCTTGTGCAGGAGACATATTTGCAGGATACGTTCTTGCCAGTCAGAATAATTCTGAGAACATTAACACAGAAGAATTCGATTTATGGTATCCGGAGGAAGGGTAATAATATTGGAATTTCTCACCATGAGATTTTTGAAGAATTAAATAATAGAAAGAATTTGAAGATTAACTAGCAAAAACAAAAACGAACAAGAACGAATAAGCCAAAACAAGAATAAATTGTTGACAATCCCCATCAACCGATCAATCAAGCAGAAAATTCTCCAGAACGAGGCCGAAAGAGCCGCCAGTATGGAAGGTGCCATGTTGGAACAGATTGCTTTGTATCGCAGATCAAAAAAAAGTGAGCTGCCGATACAATAAATTACTGTTAGGCAAACTCACTTTTGATTTTTTCCGTTCCACGCTGCTGTTTATCCTTTTCTGTCACCCATCAAGGAAAACCTCTTCGTAATAATCCAAAAGCAATGTCTATTTATACACATTTTACAGTGATAAATAGTTATACGACTATGCTTTTAAAATACAAAGGATATTAATACTTACTTAATTACTGCAGTGCATTTACAGCTATCGTAACAACCCTCATTTTATACAGTATTGCAATCGATTTGAACCAGCCATAGGCTGAAACTTGCCTAAAAGCAAAATGATCAAAAAGCTGAAATAATTCTAAACTTCATGTGAGTTGTGTACTATTTCTTAGTCACAGCCTTACGAGTAATCTTTAAGGTATATACATTACTACTCTTTCCATCTTCCGCCGTTACTTTTATATAAACAGTGTTAGTTCCATTCTTTAGTGTCAGCTTCTTATCCGCAACTACTTTCTTGCATGCTTTGTCTCTATACAGCTTCCAAGTCGCCTTACTGCTTACAGATATCTTAACGGTCAGAGAAGCCGTCGTTCCAGCTACAGTTGAAGTTATTGTCTTTCCTTTTATCACCGTAGCCTTTGGCACACCTACTTTCGTAACAACTGCTGCAGAGGATTTACTTCTGGTGATGGTTAGCTTGTATACTTTAGCAGTTCCATCTTCTGCTGTCACCTTGATATAAGCGGTATTTATTCCTGTCTTTAAGATCAGTTTCTTACCCTCTACTGCCTTCGTAGCTGCTTTATCGCTGTACAGGTTCCATACTGCCTTATCACCAGCCGTAAGCTTCACTGTTATGCTGCTTACCGTATTGGCTACTGTGGCGGTAATATTTGTTCCTTTGATTGTTGCCTCATTCGGTGCTGTTACCCTAATGATACTGTTATCGGGGGATTTTAGGAAGGCATCCGTCTTCACCACCGTGAAGGTACTGAACTTTGTGATATGGAACTTAATTCCGTATATGCCATCCCCGTATTCTATAAGTTCTCCCTGTACCAGTTCCTTGTCACCGTCGGAATGTTCAATATATACTGCCAGCTGCTGCAGTAATTCTGTCCTCTCAGCAGGATTGGAAGGGATTGTAATTCCGGTCAGAGGAAGGGTAATGTCTGCTGCTATGAAAGACATATTAGTTTCAATTGTGATCGGATTACCAATCACAGATACATTACTTTCTGCATTGCCGCTTACAATAGATGCCTTCAATACTGCCTGGTCGTTAACGGTCTTCTTCCCTGCCTCATCCTTTACCGGTACCAGACGAAAATACAGATCCTCCTCTGTACCGGAGCTGATATCCGTTAATGCTTCACTTGATAGGTCAATCTTTGCCGCGTCTGTGCTGATCTGAAGGTTAATATTTGCATCGGACAAAGTTCCGATGGAAGTTGACGGAATATTAACCTTTGTTTCCTCTACCTCTCCTTTGGTATCCGGAAGTACAATTCTTGCGGTATCGCTATTTACTTCCTTCAACTTCTGAACCGTCTCTGCTGCTTTGTCTGCCGCAAAGGTCACGGTATCTGTCTTCTTGCCGTCCGCTCCGGTGGTTCTCTCAATAGTAATCCGGGAAACAGTGCTGTCTGAGCTGTCTCCCTTTACCTCCGTGGTGATTGTCTCTGTCGAAGAGGACTCCGTTCCAGTGTAGGGAACAACCGGACTTCCGCCACCATTGCCGTTATTATTGCTGTTGCCACTGCCGTCGCCGTTATTGCCTGCGGCCGCGCGGATTACTATAATGGTATAGGTCTTTACGGTTGCATTCTCTGCCGTTATCTCTATCGTAATTGTATTATTCCCCGCATTCAGTTCTACTGCCATCTGTCCGCCAGTAAAAGAATTCCCATTCACCTTTACCGACGCTTTGCTGTCATTTGCTCTTGTGGTAACGGTAATGCTGTTTACACTGTTTGCCACGCTTGCCGTATAGCTCGTTGTGCCAGATGAGAATGCCGGGCTTAGGCTCGCTCCACCAAGAGAAAGTTCTGATAAGTCTGCATCGCTGCTTTTTTCCGCAGGAGCCGCCTTGATGGTTACGGTATACGTAACAGTCTTCCCGCCCACTGTTACCGTAAGCATCTGGCTTGCCGTCGGTGCACTGCTGTCAAAGCCGGTTACGTTGGAGGTTGTTACTATTTCCGCCTTTGTACTGCTGTCGCTGTAGGTCCCGGTTACCACCATTCCGCTGATATCAAGGCTGTCTCCAACGGTGTAGGTCAGCTTACTTGCAGGGGTAGTGATCGCGATGCTCCGCAGGGTTGCCGCAGGAGCCGCCTTGATGGTTACGGTATACGTAACAGTCTTCCCGTCCACTGTTACCGTAAGCATCTGGCTTGCTGTCGGTGCACTGCTGTCAAAGCCGGTTACGTTAGCGGTTGTTACTGTTTCCGCCTTTGTACTGCTGTCGCTGTAGGTTCCGGTCACCACCATTCCGCTGATATCAAGGCTGTCTCCAACGGTGTAGGTCAGCTTGCTTGCAGGGGTAGTGATCGCGATGCTCTGCAAGGTTGCCTCGTTAGTAGTTATGGTGTTATACAGCTTATAACAAGCACACCAATCACCGATAAAATACTCATTTTCATTTAATTCAAATATCCCAATTCTCTCAGAAACGCTGGATTTATCCGGATATGTGATTGAATATGTGTTTTTTAATTGAAATTCTTTATCAAAAAATATGGCTTTTGTAAATCTTCCATAATAGATCCCGCTCGCCATCCCTCCATGAAGTACTTCTCCATACGATTTCCACCCCTGCGCGCTAATGACATATCCCGATGCCGTCTGCATAAAATGCTTATACTCCAGCGTCGTATCGGCGAGCAAGGTCTGAGAGGATATTAAGTTCAGATCATTATCATAAATCTCCATGATCCAATCTGTTAACGTGTCGCTCTTTTTTACAACAGATATCATACCGATCCGATCATCGTCAAGGCGGAAAGCATCCTTATATGCTCTGTTATAATTCCCATACATTGAACTCAATTCTTTATATTTTATAACACTCATGCGTTTATCCGTAATAACGCACATGGCACGAGAGAAGCCATAAAGGATCGAGCCCTCATTCTGAATAATAATTTTTTGACCATTTCCAATATCCTGCAAAACCCATCCGCCGGTAGTTGGGATTGTTGTATTCATCATATCCTGAATACTAAGTTTCATCGGCGCGTTTTTTAAATCGTTGTCAAAATATATATATTCAGACTCAGATGTCGTAATATCTACCACCATTATAAAACCATCTTCAAATACATAATCTCCATATATCGGAGAGTGAATTCCCATCATTCCCATCGACCTCAGATCGACAACCTTTGATGCCAATACCTTTCCTGTATAGTCTACTTTATCCATATATATGTTCCCAGCATAATATGTATATACGGCAAATGTGTTGTCTGATAGCTGATAAGCCTCAATTGGATATTTTCCATTCAAATCGTTGGCAAAGTCATAAGTAACATTAACTGGAATGTCCTCAATCTGATTTGTATCTGTATGTATCAATAATAAATCATATAAGTTCGTACTTGTACCGTTCCAGTTTCTTCGAAAACAAGCAAACAAATCATCTCCGACCTGATAATACTGCTGGATATTACCGGCATTGTTGCTGATTTCACCGATTGTGACAGCGGAATTTGAACGGGGCGTAAAATTAATCTTAAGTTCCTTGCTATATACCCCATAGGAGGATGTAAAAGTCCCCTCCGGAATGACAAAGCTTAATTCCTGCCCTTCATAGGAATTGATACCGATTGCATCCTCCATCGCATAACCGTACACCTTGTCATAGTCAACACCTGTTACCGCAAATTGCTTAAGATCAATCTTAGCTATCTTATTTTCCCCCGAATATATTTCAGCTTGTGGCTCGGCTGAAGAATATCTCATTTCCACACCCGAAGTGATGGTGAAATTCATAACATTATCGCAAGACAACGCTCCTTTTATTTCAAACTCTGAATATGCCGGTGATGTTTCAAACGTTACCTGTGCCGTTGCCGTATCTCCCCCTAAATGTATTTGATTCACTGTAACACCTGAAAAATCCCATGGACCCGATTTCGCCGCCCCTTCTCCGTATATGTAACTCGAGGGGGTAGAGTAAGGTGTCAGCTCTTCCCCTTCATAGAATACATCCATGTGTGGGGCATATTCTACCGCCTGTAAGGTTTTTGATCCGGACGAGCTAATAAATTCCAAATCCTCTATATCCCCTGTATGGTTGTCGTACTTATATCCTGTCTCATCTTCATTCAGAGTCGTATTGACCCGCCAGATGCGAATCCCTGCCCCGCCATAAAGCAGACCGGTATAGGGCCACTGCCTATTGTTTAATGTATCGGTCACATATTCTAGCACGAAAAACTGCTTACTGGCAGTATCTCCCTTAGGGTACACAATGGCCATGTCAGGATATTCGGTATAGGGCTTTAAAGATACTTTCTCGTTTGAGGTTATAATCTGGGGATCTTTAATCCAACCCAGAAGATATTTTGAAAAGGAATTATTATCTCCGACATTAGTCTCCATCATATCATAGGATTTGAGACCATCTGTATCCCAGCCATCATAATCTGCGTCATAATAGTCTGCTAACCCCAATAAATGCCCTGTTTCATGAATAAATGTAATATCATATAATTGATTAATACCATCACCCGTATAGGCCGGCTGATGAAGCCAAACAAAATCATTTATCTTTTTTCCATCGAATTCCGGTGATAGATTGGTACCCATCCATGAAGTCATATAACTCCACCACTCACTGCCATAACCCGTATTATCACCTGCAAAATTTATATAAACTGCATCTATCGTTCCATCTTTATCTGAATCATACTGCGAATAATCAATTTCACTATCATAATAGGTCATAACTTCATTTAGTAGTTCCTGTCGTCCCAGATAATTACTCTCATCATCTTCCCCATTTGAATATTCACTTCTGCTTTTTTGGGCAGTATAGTATCCGTATACATCTCCAGTGATGCTAAGTTTACCATAAGATGAACGCAGATAATAATTTGTAGCACTTTCATAAGGATAGTTATCCGTATTATCTGTGTTAAAAAGAAGATCCTTCACAGATTGGGCTGTGATATTATCATTCTTATTCTGATTCTCGCTGTCAGGAAATTCTACCAGGAAAACCAATGCTTTTACATTACCCACCGAAGGCATACTTACTTCATTCACATTCGGCAGAATCTGCTCCTTATGTGCGGTCGGTTCATCCGTGATATCTCCTGGAGAGTTATTTGATGTGGACCCTGTTATAGTGCAGGTTATATGTATCGTTGATGACAGATTGTAGAAAATCGTAGGGATCGTGTGTGTATTGACATCCGCACCCATTCCACTCCAGAAATAAGTGTATGTATTAGCACCTGCACCGGCGGCAGTAATAATCAGTTCTCCCCCTCCAGGTACAATTGTGCCGCTTACAACAGGATTATCATTGTAAGTTGCGTTGATGGTACTACCCTCAGCCATACCGGCATCCTCAACGGAGTATTGGATGGTATAATAATTTAACTCTGCATTGCCATCTCCATTGCTGATAATGATTCTGGTTCCAGTATCAACATTCCCGTCGTAAACCTTCCAGACCCCGTTTCTTACCGTGGCGGTTGCCGTCCCACCGACATTCGTCATAGGTACTGTATCCGATTTATTTTCCTGGGACTTCAAAATAAAGTTTTTACCATGATTGCTCCACAAAATGCCATCCTTATTGATTGTCAGCGTAGCAACAGCAGTATCAGTTGAAGGATTATTCTGTGGATCAAAGTGAAAATCTGTTGTTCGTTGGCTATCATATCCTACGATAGATGATATCCCAGAAAAATTATTATAAAAACAGTTTAACGTAACCAAAACATTCAGCCCTGTGACATTTAGCGCTGTTAATCTGTTATTTCTGCAAATTAGACTCTCTAAAGCATTTGAACCACTGATATTCAAGGATTCCAGCTGATTATTTGGGCAATAAAGTTCCTTTAAGGCAGTTAAATCAATTGCGGCTAATGTTATTAATTGATTCTCCGAACAATATAGGCTTTCCAAAGCATTTGCACCATTGATATTCAACGATGTCAGCTGATTTTCATCGCACATGAGCTTTTCCAGGAATGCCAACCCACTGACATCCAACGATGTCAGCTGATTATCACCGCACAAGAGCTTTTCCAGAAATGCCAACCCACTGACATCCAACGATGTCAGTTGATTATCACTGCAAAAAAGGGTTGTTAACGCAGTTAAATTGCTTACATCCAGTGATATTAATTGATTTTCAGAACAAGTTAAAGTTTCTAAAGCATTTGCACCATCAATATTTAATGATGTCAGTTGATTATTATTGCAAGAGAGATCTTTCAGTAATGCCAGCCCACTGACATCCAACGATGTGAGCTGATTATCATCACATACAAGGGATATTAACGCAGTTAAATTGCTCACATCCAGTGATCCTAATTGGTTATTAGGGCAGTAAAGTCTTTCCAACGAACTTAAACCATCTAACTCTATGCCAGTAATCTTATTGTAACAAAAGCTGAGATTCTTTAGTGAAATTAGATCACTTACGTCTAGTGCCGATAATTGATTATTATTACAAGAAAGAACTTCTAAGACACTCGTACTATTAATATTTAGAGTTGTCAGTTGATTATCATCACAATCAAGAAATGTCAAGGCAGTTAAATTACTTGCATCCAACGATACCAGCTGATTTTCAGGGCAATATAGATCTTCCAATGAGTTTAAACCGCTTATATTCAACGTTGTCAACTGACTATTTCGGCACGAAAGATGTTTTAACGAATTCAGAGAACTTACATCCAGGGAGGATAATTGGTTATCACCACAACTTATACTTTCCAAGGCATATGCACCATCCATCTTTAACTGCGTTAAAGAATTGCTACTGCACGAAAGGTATTCCAGTGATGACAAGCCGCTTACATCAATCGTCACCAGCTGGTTATTATCACACGAAAGCTGTCTTAATTTTGTAAGGCCGCTGATATCCAGAACTTCAAGTTGATTGTCTCTACATACAAGATATTCCAGGGAAGTAAAATACTCTATTCCGGCAAGACTAGTGATATTCCTGGATGACACATCTAATGATCCTATATTGGCAACATCACTATCATAAATTTCGTCTCCCGGCTCTTTCCCCAATCTCTCACGAACTGCTGATAAAAAATTCGTATCTACAAAATCAGCTGTAATATCTGTTCCTGTGCCCACCGTTGCCAATGCCGGTTTCACAGGCAATAGACTAAATATCATGAAAACTGTTAATAAAATACTACACATGCCTTTCCAATTACGCTTCATCACGAATGATCTCCCTCTGGTTTAAGATTGTAAGTTGTCTCACCATAACTGTACAAGATACCCTACTGCTACTATAGGTCATATTTCTTCTTCCACATTGCACAGCAAGCTTCCAATACAGAAATTTCAACAATATATACAATTATTGTATGGAATATTTCATCTCTCCGCAATCTGTGACAAAATATGTGACAATAATTTTTTATCCCGTTGAAAAAAATATACATTTCCTGTATGATATAACCAGAATATTCACTAAGGAGATCGGTACATGAGCAGCTTTTCTCAAGCATTAAAGAATTACATTAGCACCCAGGGCATAACAATACAAGCATTGTCCAAAATCAGCGGTGTCGAGCGCAGCTTCATCCAGCATATGCTTACCGGTAAACGGGTTCCTTCCGATATGGCGGTTTTGGAAAAGATTATGCAGTCCATGCTCCTGACTCCTTATCAGGCACAGAAATTGCGTCATTTGTATCATATGGAACGGATTGGTCAGGATGTTTATAAGAGGCACCTTTTAGTCAAGGATTTATTGGAAAGCATCGATTCATTAGGCGAACCCGGCACCGGGTCTGTAAAGCTTAATTATCAACATGATTTCAGCAGCTTTCAACAGACAAGCGTTTTATACGGTGTAAATGAGATCAACCGTATGATGAAAGCTGTCATAGAAGCAGAAGCCTCTAAAGACAATGGCAGTATCCGGCTGCTCATCCAACCTGAGCATGCCTTCTTAATCGACCTGCTTTTATCGGTCTGTGGTAACAGCAGTTTACATATTGAACATATTTTCTGTTTACAGAAGGACATCCCGGTAAACAGTGATAATCAGTGCAATCTTACTTTAATTAAAAATGTTATGCCTCTGCTGCTTACCGTGTCTAACTATAATGCTTATATTTCCTATGATGACCTTGAGGTCAAATATAATGAAACCTCCATCTTTCCCTACTTTATCATGACCACTGATAAGGTAATCGTTCTTTCTTATGACATGAGCTATGCTGCTTTATTTTTAACCGGGGATATGCATCAGTTGTATCATACAATATATAAAAATATGTTTCATGCCTCCTCACCCCTTATGGAACGAATCTATAACCCTATGGAGTTTTATAATAAATATTCCATATTGGAAGCATACCCAGGGGTGAATGGTAATCTGTCCCCTATGACCTGCTGCCTTTTCTCACAGCCCTGTTTTATGTTCTTTGCCAGCGAGGAACAATATAACAAATATGTATACGACTTTCCGATGAAAGATGATCTTGTTAAGCTTATGTCAAATCGTTCGAAATCTTATTACCAGCTGTTATCTGATGGGCATGAATATACTTCTTATTTCACACTGGAAGGCCTGGAGGATTTCTGGACATCGGGTCGTATTACCGAGGTCCCGAATGAATTTTATAGCCCCTTAGGCAAGCAGGATTGTATGGTCCTTATGGATAAATTATCGGAGGCTATTCACAACATGCCTTATCATGCAATTATGATAAATCCGGATGAATTCAAGCCATCTTCCAGTTTAGTAATTTCAGTTGGGGGTGAATCGCATATTTTCTTCTTATATATTCATCCTCAGAAAGGTACTTTCCACTTTGTATTTCATGAAAAAAGCATTGTATATTCCATCTATAGTTTTCTCGATTATTTAAAAGATAGTGAGCTGGTATTTTCCAATAAAATGTCCATAGAAATATTGGATCGAAAAATCCAAGAATTTAAAAATGAATTGAAATAGACAAGTCATACAGCTTTTAGGTGTTACAGAGCATTAGGTGTTGATTATGATGTAGTTGATTTTACCCTTTTTACGCACTGATGTAAATGATTTGAAGGATGCTGTAGGTATTTAACAAATTGATGTGAAGGATATTAAAAAGGATATTTTATAGCCGCAAAAAAATGATGAATTAAATTCAGATGAAGTTGAAAGAGTTCATGATATCTTTGATAAAAGATATCGTGAATTAAAAGCCAAAATTGGATAACCACATATTCTTATAATACATTGACCGCATACTGAATTGATTGCTTATGCAGAACCAAGGAACCAGTCCAAGGTCTTTTGAATCCCTGCCTCAAAAGGAATTCTTGTATGGAATCCCGTATCTGTTACCAACGCTGTAGTATCAAACCAGTCACTGTGATAATACAAGTCTTTCTTATCCCTCTCACCAATACCAATCGTTCCATATTCCCTGATCAGTTCCTGCAAAAACAGCAAATAATCTTTCAGCGCTCTGGGACTGCCGCTGCCAATCAGATAATTATCCCTTGACAGATCACTGATTCCCAGAAGATATAACGCATATACCGTATCTTCCACATACATCAGGTCAAATATTTGCTCTGATTTGGTGAAAACCGGGCGAACTCCCTTTCTTATGCTTTCTAATACATAGCACATAAGATTTCCGGAAGTATTAAATGGTCCATAGATGCTGGTTAATCTTGCCCAAATGAATTCCATCTGCAGATTATTACAAATACATTTTAACAGACGGTATGTAGAATCTTTTTGAATTCCGTATATGATGCCCAAATCAAACAAAGAATAATTTTTTTCATCTGACAGCAATAGTTCTGCAATAGAGCCGGTGCAAATAAATTTCTTACAATGTTTTTTGTTTGCAAGCAAAGCCATATCGCAGGCTTGTTTCGTATTAGCCAGTTGAACCTGATAGTCTCCCTTTAGGGCGCCCGTTGATCCGGCCCATGCAAGATGGTAGACAAGGTCAATATCATCATCGGGGATAGCCGCCTCCAAAGATTCTATACGGTCCAGATCACAGTTTATCATCGTCACATTGGGCAGCTGATTTAGATAGACTGCATTTTCATCATATTTGTGAATAATGGCGTATACCTTAAATCCCCTATGATTAAATTCCGTTGCCAACCATCGTCCAATAAATCCATTTGCACCGGTAATCACTACATTTCCCATTCCTGTTCCCCTTTAATTTCCCTATAGAAATAATTGAGACCTTCCAATAACGTTAATCCTCCAACCGGGAGGAAATAGTTCACATTCAGATATTGCTGCAGGAAAGCCTGAAACTCTTTGGATTCCAAATAATATAACTTAATGTTACCTTCCCAGTTGCTGCGGATATAATTTTTGATATTCTCGTATACAGCTTCTTCTTTGATATAGATCACAGCGGATACTTCCGGTTTAAGCGTTAACATGTCTATGGAAAATGCAGTTATTTTAATTTCCAATCTTTTATTTTGTGTGAATTTTCTTTGCTTTAGCAAACTTATGTCATGATCATCCAGCAAGACAGGGCCTGGTGCAAAGTCGGTTCCTTTCAGTTTCTCATGAAAAATATCAAAGGGATTTGGTACCGTATTTTTCTGTGCAGCATCCATTGAAAAAATTTCCTCTATAAATTCTCTTAATATGATGTATTCAAAACTAAATTGCTCTTCAATAAAAGTTGCGTCAAAATCACTGAGGGGCTGAAATGTTCCGGCAGGTGATACATGAAACATATTAGGTGCTTCCACCACATTACTACCCCGTTTTTGTATCATGGTCTGATAACCTTCTCCGGTCTTCATTATTGTCATAACATTAACCCCCACGCATGATGCATATGGCATGCAGGAGTTTTCCGGACAAAGGACTTTTCTCATATCAATTTTATTTCTTTGATCATTTAGAATTGTATGAAATTGTCTGGTGATTTTCTTATTACGGTAATTGAATTGGAATTTGCCCTTTGTACGCAGTAATTCTCCATGATTTACATAATTTCTATAGTTCCCCAAGGTAAAGCCCAGCTGTAACTGATCATTTTCCCGATGAATGCTGTTTAGGTCATAGGTCATCTCATTCCATAGATTCAAATTTTGCGATAACAGATATTCGAAATAATCACTGATATTCAGTTTGGTCAAAAAAGAATCCGGTTCATTAATACTATTACTTTCCTTATTTATGTTAAGTCCTATGGAAACAGTTAAATTCGGATTCTTGCTATAGAGCCATTTATGGTATGTGAATAAAGGAAAATGATACAAGGATGGCGTAATTAATTGTTTAAAGCTGCTGTGTCTAAATAAAATATCCTTGTAGTACTCCGCATCTATGATTGTAAAATCCTTTAGATCATCATAGTATTTAAAATACTGGCTGTAATAGAATTCGTTTGCTTCATTTACCTGAGATTTTACGGCGGCTCTGAATAAATCACGAATCGCCTCCAGCTTCTTTGCCCTTTCCAGCTTAATTAGTTTGTATAACGTGAAGGGAATTCCTAATATGGAGATAATGATTGAAATATAATTTAAGATTTCCATAACTGTACGAATAATCTGGCTCATTGGGATATCCTCTGTTCTCATTATTTACGAAATTAACCATAATTTACATTCTCATCATAACCCGATTTTTCAGAAAAAACAATATTTTAATCGTGTATATCCATATAATTATCTCCATTGCTTTTCTCAAAATCTTCCCATGATCAAACACCACTATCGCGGGGTCTTAGAATAAAAAGAAGGCTGTGGCTCAACTAATCTAATGTTAGTTTTGCAACAGCCCCTTTTCATTTCCCGGGCAGGCAATATACACGTTACATTGTTTATTTTGTGGGCAGGCAGTACAGGGTTACGTTGTTTTGTACCGGATCGGATTCCTCAGGAACCGGCGTTTTGCCCATACTATCCAGATAGAGGGCATATCCGTCGTCACAGACCCAGGTAAAGATTTCTCCCTTGGGAATTTTGGCAGTACGGTTACTGCCGTCTTCCATCTGTACGGTGACTGTACATTTTTCTGCGTCCAGATAGCTCTGTACTGCATCCGTGTGCTGCAGTTCCTGATCATAGAGCATCACGCCGGATGCGATCTTCGATTTCGAGCCGTCGGGACGGAGAAGACTGAAATCAATGGACAGAACACGGAAATCATCTGCGGCAAAGACAGTCGTTGTCACCATCTTGTCCTTGGTGGTCGCCGGCCAAGATTCTGAAAGCTGATCAGCATAGTCCTGACTGATATCAGCCTGCGTTTCACAGACCAGGTTGCCGCTGACATCCGTTGTCTGGGATGTAAACTCGCTGCCTGCCACCATGAACAGATAGTCGCTGACATAGAGATCTTTCAAGGCGGAGACAGTATACTTAGATTTTCCATTTTCCCGGGAGAAATCGAAGAAATCTGTTCGATAGCCGGTATAGCCGGAGTCATCTTCTGTAGCGCAATAATTTCCGTCATCGTCCTTATAGTAAGTCAAATGCATTGTATTTCCGCCTATATAGTCTAATTGAGCATAGGTGACAGTCTTGTAATGATCCAGCAGGTATGCCGCAGTATTGACCTCGGCTCCCTTTTCCATGGTCAGTGCCTTCACCTGGGACGCAGCAGGTGCTGCCTCATCACGGCAGCCGGTGAGCAGACTCATTGCCAGCGCAATGGTCAAAACCAAAGCCTGTAATCCCTTCTGATTCATAATACTTTTCTCCCTTCCTTGATACCAGTTAACCATCCGGTGACCGCACTTGGTGCAATCCCAACCGGATTGAATTTATCCTTTTCCATTGCTATATCCAGTGTAATGATTTATGTGAAAATGCTCAATAGGATTGCCATTTTAGACAAATTTTGAGGAAGAATACGCAGATTTTTAATCCGCTCCCGGTTTCAAGGAGCATTGCCTTTCTATATACACATTTTATTGCTATTTACAGTATTCTGATTTTTATAGCCATAAAAGCATTTTCACTAGATTCAATCATTAACTTTTTATGTTGTATCGTTCCGTTATTGTAGTGGATATCGATCTTTATTATTGTATCATTTATTTTAAAATTCCCCATATCATCAACCGTAGCAGCCATAACCAAACCATATCTTTTATCATTTTGAGTTTCATAATTTACACGATAAGAATTACCAACAAATTTTGTTATTCTTGCCATGGTCTGTCCATAACCATAACTACCATAAAGAATATTTGTTTCATTAAAACGTTCATGATATTCACTTACTGGTATTTCTATATTTTCTACATAGTAGGCAGCAGCATTCTTACGATTTTTAAGTTCAATATTTTCATCAGAACATGAATAGGTTATATAATTAATGCCCCGACCTTCACAAATAAAATTAATATCGCTATTAACAAAACTTATATTATTATCAGAAGCATCACCATCAACAGCAGTAGCACTTAAATTAAAATCTATAAAATTATTGTTTAACAAAAATTCCTGTTCAGCAGCTAACGCTGTTATTGTTATATCCGGTCTATGAATAGAAAAGAATAAAAAGTTAACAAATAATATTCCCCCTAACATAAGAATTACGACCTTTTTTCTTATTTTCTCTCTTCTTGTTTTGTTATGTTTATTTATTAAATCTTCTATCGTAAATATTTTTACATCTATCTCATTCATTGACTCTTTATATTGGTTTATATTCATATTCTACCTCCAAAATATTTTTTAGTATTTTTCTGCCTCTATATAATAATGACATTATCGTATTTTCCTTTATATTTAGAGCATTACTGATATCCTTCACTGATAATCTTTCATAATAATATAAATGCATGATAATACGATATTTTTTAGGTAAATCCATAATAGCATAGAATACTTCATGCTTTTCCCGATCGTTAAAACAATAAATATCTTCTAACGGAATTCTTCTTTTATTCCATATCGTTCGAAAGAATTTCTTGCATTCGTTTATTGTAACTCGTAATAACCAGGCTTTTTTGTGTTCATCTCCATTAAAGCAAGTGGGGTCTAACATATACTTAATTAAAACATCCTGGAGTATATCTTTTGAAATTTCACTGTCTTTTGTTAAAGATAACGCTACTTTATAGATGGTGTCTGAATATTTTTCAATAACATAATTAATATCTTCCTGGTTTCGTTTTATTATATTTTTCATTGCAATCTCCTTTCTATAAAAACATCCAATAGAATAAAAAAATATTGCATTAAATTATAAAATACATTAATTTTTGAATCTCATTAATGTCACCAATTCCATAAGCTGTCACTGAATTGCTATCTTACACAACTCTCATCCAGCTACTTGAGAAATACTCACTTCCATTATCGACATCCCCATAGCTTTTTCTTTATACGTCGATGAACTCATTTCACTCCATTTTTATTATTTTTTTCGTCCTTCCTGTCATGATATCAATCAGTTTTGTATTATCGGAAAGAAATCCAACGGTTATCTAAATGGCATTGCAGGTTATATCCATACGTTAAAAAAGAAGGCTGCAGCGCAACTAACCCAGTTAGTTGCGCAACAGCCCATTTCATTTAAACCCAATCGCTATGCTGATATTTCTTTCCATATACCTGATAAATTAATCTTTGTACGTTGTCCCCGGTACCGATGTTATCAAGGATCCTTCGTTTGAGATCAATCAAGCTGTGGATTGATGATATATTTTCCTTTGCTTCTTGCCTCACTGCTGCTTAAAATATCTTTCAGTTCCTGCAGGGATGCCACTTTGCAGACCATGGACATGACGTCAAGCTTTTTTGACTCTATCAGACCGACAGCACGCTTTTGTGTATAGGGATTGATAAAAGATGCTTTTAAGGTAATCTCCTTTTTAAATAGCTCAAAGGGCTTAACCGGTAATTCCTCCTCGGGTTTTGTCAGTCCAAACATCATCACTGTGGATTTCTTTCCCGCAATCTCAATGGCCTGCTTTATTGTACGGATGGCTCCCACACATTCAATTACCGTGTTAATCCGGTCTATGCCATTTTCCTGTAATACGGCTTTTATGTCCTCCCGGAAGGGATCAATTGTCAAATCAGCTCCCATTTTCTTTGCCAGCTTTCTTTTTTCCTCCACGGGTTCCACCATCACCAGTTTTGACGCACCTTTTAACTTAGCCAGCTGCAGCATTAAAAGTCCGATCATTCCGCCACCGATTACCGCAACCGTATCGCCACAGTTGATATCACACATATCAATACCGTGCAGACAGCATGCCACCGGCTCAGACATAGCCGCCTCTTCATAAGAGATGCTCTCAGAAATCTTATAAGCCTGTTCCTCCGGTACGGCACAATATTGCGCAAAGCCCCCATTCACCGTTGTTCCGATCCCAATCATATTTTCACAAAAATGCCCGATTCCACTCCTGCAATAATCACAGGAATTACAGAGCTTATTCGGATCCACGCATACCCGGTCTCCTACTTTGATCCTGGTAACATGTTTGCCGACTACTGTTACTTCTCCTGCAAATTCATGTCCCAGTATCGTGCCGGCCGGGCTCTTCGCTGCTCCCTCGTCTCCATCATAAATATGTACATCCGTACCGCAGACACCGCATGCATGTACCCTGATCAGGATTTCTCCGTCCTTTATTTCCGGTATCGCCGCCTCTTCTATCCTCAAATCCTCTTTTCCATAAAATACAGCTGCTTTCATATGCTACCTCATTTCCGCACTTCCGGTTGTCTATCACAAGCCTATGCCGCAAGTGCCTGATTAATCCTTAATTACCGCTCCCTGTTCTGTTAATGTCTTTCTTAAGAGCTCTATATCCACCGCTTCCGGTATCACACCAGCCTTAAGCGCCAGTGCCGCAGCGGTACCTGCCGCCTGACCTGTAGCAATACATGCCGGAATTACCCGGTAGCTTGCCGCTGCCTCAGAGGAGCCGCTGATACAGCGCCCTGCCACCAGCAGATTGTGGCAGTTTTCCGGTACCAGGCACCGATAGGGAATGGTATAATACTGATTTACCTGTTGAAAGGTTGCCCCGCCTCCGACGGAATTGTGTATATCAATCGCATAGGCAAAGGTACAGATGGCATCTTCAAAGTGCTTTCTTGCCAGAATGTCCTGCGTCGTAAGCTTATATTTGCCTGCAATATGTCTTGTTTCACGAACCCCCAGAGCCGATGCCACCTGCAGCAATTGAATATCGGAGCATCCCGGGACATATTTCTTTAAAAAGGCAAGCACTTCCTGCACCTGCTTTCTACCCGCAATCAAGGCCTTTGTAATATCCTCTGTTTTGGTAGCATCAATATAGGCAATCCGTGTGGTATTGATTTTAAAACGGCCTTCCACCGGTTGTTCATAGTTACCCACTTCGTTGCGTTCCAATGTCCAGTCTCCGTTTTTCTTAGCCTCTTTTATGTACCAGGACCAGCAATTTTCTCCTGGTATACCAAGCTCGTTTATTCTGCCCTCCAGCTCACCGATAAACTTCTCCCTGTCAATATGACCCACTTCAAAGAACATGGTTACCGGCTGCATGACACCATCCTTCTCGTCCCCAAGCCAGGTAGGAACTCCTCCGGCACAGGCTACATCCGCATCACCGGTACAATCTATGTAGGTTTTGGCTTTTATGGCTGTCATTCCATCCTTCATACTGACAAGTACATAATCTATTTTACCATCCTTTACAATACAGTCACAAAACTGTACATTATATAGAATTCTGGCACCGGCTTCCAGCACCATATCCTCCATAACAATGGCCAGAGTCTCTGACATAAAGGGCGTTACATGTCTATGGCTTCGAACATAATAGGAACTGTAACTTGTCATTCCTTCCACCCTGGACGGATGAATTGCTCCTCCTTTTTCCTCTGCCCGTACGCAAAGCTCATCAAATATCCCTTTTACAATCTGCTCTTTCGCATCATCGTCATAACAGGTCATAAAAGGACCCACAAGGCCTGCTGTCGCCATACCTCCAAGCATTCCCGCCCGGTCAATCAGGATGGTATCCGCACCGTTTCTTGCCGCCGCCACCGCGGCACCAAAACCTGCCGAGCCGCCGCCGATTACCAATACCTCTGTTTCCATTACATGTTCAATTGTTTTTGTATAATTTATCATATCCGACTAATCCTCACTTTCCTCGTTATTGATACATCCAAAGCATCTGCAAGAAAAGGAATTTGCGGCAATCTCACTCAAGGCCGCAACTCCTGTCTTTCCGATTTCCCACTTTCCGATCCTCAGCATGGGAACCTGATACCGCTTCGAGGTAAGACCTATTCTGTGCCATTCCAGATAATGAAAATACTCATGGGCAAGGAGAATGTTCAGTCCCGGCTCATAACCCACACCATTTGCATCACACCAAAGACGGACAGATTGCTGATAAACTTTTATGATATTCTTTTCAGATAAATACTCACAAAAATATCTCCTGTTCCCAACAATATAATCATCATTCAAATACAGCACCTGAAAACCCTCTTGTTTTAATACATCGGGCATAAACACAGCGCAGCCTTCCTTTTGATCCCGCAAAAACCTCTCGCCCTCTTTTTGACCGGTCTCCCAGGCATCCTTTATTAGATCATCAATTTTACATTTGTCAATTTTACGAAAACAATAATCCTGTTCCAATATACTCCTGCTTGATGTTATATCCGGAAACGGAAAATTATAAGCGTTCATTCTCATCCTCACTAATCCAGTCTGTCCGAACACACGATGATCAGTTTGTCTTCCTGCTGCGCACCGGCTAATTCAATTTTGGCCAGGGATAAAATCTGCTTTTCGTCAAGAAGACCGGAAAGATCAATCATTCTCTTTCCAAACATTACATAGGTATTGGGCAGTGTTTTTCCTCCGTCATTATATTGCGTCAATTCATCAACTGCCGAAAGTAATTTCTTCTCCCAGTTGCTTCCGCTGCACTCCCTTACCTTTGCATTTCTTTTTTGCAGTCTGATGACCCCTTCCTCATCAACAATCCGGGTAGGTGTCGAGACACTTTTTATCAGTCCAAACAGCTTTTTCTTAATCAGCTTATACTGCATGGCATAAACGGAATCATTCTGCGCGGCCACATATACGGACCTGGCCTCCACATTAAAATTATCTGCAACCAGTTTTGTAATTTCAGAAAGTTCCAGTTTCCGTTTGGTTAAATCCTTTGAGCGCAATTCAGTTGCACCGATTGCAACTGCACGGACCATACTCTTCGTCGTATCTATTTCTACGGAGACCTCCACCGTTTCAGGTGATGCACCGGATTTTACTGCTTTTTGCTCCGCTTCCCTTCTGACTTCCAGAATATCTTTTTCTGTCGGATTGGCAATGGTACGTTCCACCATATCCCTGATCATGGCAAGCGCGACACCGATGGTTGAGATGACAGAGGCATTCTTTGCGTTTTTATGCTTTAGTTTCATTGTCTGAGCCAAATGAGGAACTACGGCAGAGGCACCACCACCGCCTCCAACCAGCATCGTGGTACGGGGATCCATATTATAATCCTGCAGCAAGGCTTCCACCACTTTACTGTTTTTGGCCGCAGATAGCTTTAATGCAAGTTTCGCTGCTTCTTCCACACTAATTCCCATACTGTCCGCCAGAGGCTTCCAGGCACGTCTTGCAGCCTCCACATTTCCTTTGGCATAATCATCTTCCGGCACATATCCCGCAATATTTGCCGCTCCTGCCAAAGATAAGGCAAACCGTCTGCCATTGCTGCATTCAACATAACCATAATCCGGATCATCGGCACCGGGTTTCAAGGTCTTTAATACCGGCTCAAGGATATCCTCAGGATTTGAATACACTTCATAATCAAGGCCTGCAATATGAACACTTCTTGGTCCCACATTCACAAGTCTTCCTTTTTCAACCTGCATCATACTTCCGCCGCCAATACCTACGGTTCGGACATCCAGCGAAGTTAAATACGTTTTATGACCTCCGACCTCCGCATATTTCACCATGACCTTACCGTCTTTTACACAGGAAATATCCGTACTCGTACCTCCTACTTCAAGAAATATACCATCGGATAATTTCTCATACATCAATGCCCCTGCAACACCTGCCGCCGGTCCGGATAATATCGTTAAGATCGGCCGTTTTCTGACTTCATCCACCGTCATGACACCGCCGTCACACCGCATTACCATTAAAGGAGTCTTAATGCCGGCCTTTTTAATGCTTTCCTCCGTCATATTGGCGGCATTCAGCATTTTTGGCAAAATACTTGCATTTACAACCGCCGTTCTGGTTCTGACTTTCAGTCCGTACAGCTTGGAAATTTCATTGGTGGCAGTTCCCACCACATCCTGCTGTATACAGAGCTCCACTGCCTTTGCTTCATTTTCCGGATGATCCACACTGAATGCTTCCGTTGCTACAATGGCAGTGCAGTCCTGATTCTTAAGACTCGTGACAGCATCTGCAATATCCTGGCAGAAGGTTTGCGTTTCCCGTTCCACATATACATTTTCCGTATGCAGATACTTTGTCTGGGTCAGGGAAATCTCGCCCATTTGGGTATCGCTTTTGGATTTTACACCTTCCAGCCCTTTCCCGATGGTTATAATACCCACCTTTGCCACATCCCCTTCCAGAAGCGCATTGGTGGCCTGGGTAGTTCCGTGGGAAATAAACGCAACATCCTCCGGCTTGATCTGATTTTCCTTCATAATTTTCGTTAATATCTGGACAATACCCTCTGCCACTCCTGCTTTCGCCGTATGGGTAGTAAGCACCTTTGCCGTACTGATCAGTTCAAATGTTTCATTATTTATCAATGCCGCATCGGTAAATGTACCTCCGACATCAATTCCTATCCTGACTCTCATTCCAAAATCCTTTCCGTCTGTAAACAAGAATAACCGGCAAGACGCCTCACTTGTTATGAATTTAAAGAATCTGCTGCGGCATAGTCTTTCCCGCAGTAGATTCTTTAAACTGTTTAAAACTATGTATTTTTATAAATATAGGAACACTGCCACAATTACCCCGATAAAGACCACAGGCCATATCCACGGCAATAGCTTTTTGGTGGTAGCTGTCACTTCTTCCCCCGTATAACTTGTTACCCATACATTATGGGTATTAGTAGGACAGCAGATAATCTGCATCATTGCTACCGCACAGAAGGCTCCCATAATCACATTAACCGGCAGTGCATCCAGACTTACCATCAACGCAGCCACACCGGCTCCCAGCCCCCATAAATTTAAAGGTCCGCGGTACAGACACAACGGTGCAAGAATAACAAAGAATAAAATAATTCCAATAGCATTCGTAGGAAGAATCCTCTCTACGATAGGGGCCAATGCCCCTTTAACAGCAGCCTGATTGATTGCAAGCAGCAGCATACCGATACCAACCATCAACGTAACGGAAGGTGCCGTTGCGCTAAACCCATCAAACAACGACTTCGTCAGCATGTTCATGGTTCTGTTCCACCCGCTCCTAAAGCAGGTAAACAAACAGGCCCAGACGATGGATATTAAGAAGGACGGAATGAGCGGAAACTTCGCAAATATAACCAAAACAATCGGTATAAAAGGAGTCAGCATAGCAAGAACACCGGTGATACCTTTGATTTGATAAATATTTTCCTCTTCTGCTCCGATTGGTGCAGAGAAGGCAAACTTCTTTCCATTTCTCTTATATCTGTAAACAAAGAAAATAATACCTGAAACAAAAGCCACACCTGCGCAGATCAAATTAAAATGATACACCGTTTTAAAGTCTGCTGAAACAATAGCTGCGATGGCGTTGCAGTTAGACAGATTGATCGTATTCCCACAGCCGTAGGCAAAAAGCATAACTGCAGTTGCGGTAAACTTATCAACACCCACCGATACGAGAATCGGAATAACAATGGTGCCTACCATGATTACGGTTCCCAGCCCATTCACTGTGGTGAATAATGCCGTGGAAACGACAAACAGAACCAGGGTAACAACCAGTGACTTATCTCCGCCAAGTTCTGCTCCTTTTTTTATCATGGTCTCACTGATCCCTGTCTTTTCCATAACCATACCAAGCCATCCGGCAAATATCGCCACCATGATAGCATCTCCCAGTCGAACCGCACCGGCCTGCATTACAGTCTGCAAAAATCCTATTGCATTGCCGTCGGCATCCTGTGCAATAAATGGTACTCCGCCAATGATACAGATTCCCGCTGCCAAAACAAAGAGTGCCAATACTGTCGGCATCTTACGGGTTACCATGAGTACCATAACAGCCAGCATAAAGATTAATATTATAATACCTGTTAACATATGCAAATCTCCCTATATTCGTATATATTAATTAAGAACGATGAGCATCTGCGCAGTTATACACATCATTGCATAATTCATAATGAAGACCCGGCTATATTCCACCAAGCAAGCTTCTATAGTTATCGATCAGTATCTGCCTTGCAAAAACACTGGTAATGTTCTTCTGTTCAAAATGGGCTTTTCTGATCACCGGTGAAAAACTGAATTCTTCTGATAATTTTCCTACTACATTGTCAAGTTCCTCGAACTGCCCTCCTATAAAAATATTTTCAACAGGAAAGAACAGCAGGGCACTTTCGATTAACCGGGTCAGCTTATCCACCATATCATCCACGGATAAGTTTCGAAACGTCGTATTTTTATCTGTATCTGTATTATGCTTTGATTTTATGGAACTGAGATCAAACACAGTTCCGTTGGGATTTTTTACAGGTATATTATTAATCAGAAAGCTGGCAGTCAGCCGCTCTCCGATATCTACATAGGCATAACTGCTACACTTAGCTTCATCGCGCTTCAAATAATAATCCAGGGAATACCTGTTGATTAATTCCTTCTTGACCGGGATATTACAGCGTATGGATATCGCTGTTTCAAGCTGTATTACATCCGCCGCCAAAGATGTTGAGAACTCCGTTGTAAGATAATAGGCAGGAATATCATCCTGAACCAATAATCCCAGTCCGATGACACGGGCCGGAACCCCTTCTTTACCGGCTTTCACAAAATCTATAAAATTGCATATCACATTCATTAACGCATTCCCGGTTACCATACGGGATGCAATCGGAATACTTGCCAGCGGCTGATTCAAAAGATTATATATCTTTGCATCTACTCCGGTTCTTGTTATTTCAGTCGTAATTACACTCCCGTATTGGGGCGAGATACGAAGCATCACAGGCTTTCTGCCACCGGTGGATTCTCCTTCGCTAAATTCCTCTATGATTCCTTCTTCCAGCAGGGACGAAACCGCCTGGCTGACTGTACTCGGAGATAGCTCACAGCTTTCTGATAATTCGATACGGGAAATCCTCTCGTTTTTTAGAATCCATTTTAAAATCTCTGCCGTATTATTTTCTCTCACATCTTTTAATGTTTTTTTTCGCAATCTTTTCACCTACTTATTTTTATATTCAAAAATAAGTATATCTGTTTTTCTATATTTTACAATACAGATTATTAATTTATTTGTTTAAATTCGGTAAATCACTACCTGTAAATCAATATTTCATGTAATATTCCTTCACTTTTATTAATAATGTAACTTGTGAAAGGGTATACTTATTTTTTATTTCGAAATAAGTATACCCTTTTTAAATTCCATTGTCAATATAATTTGTGCACTTTTACCTTATTATTTGTATTTACAATAATTGTTTCTATTTATTTGTCAATTATTTTAAGTCAAAATATTAATTAACTTATTTCTCTATTCGTAATATCTTTACAAAACTGAACATTACAGCTCCATACCATGTCCCATATTCATTGCAGGCTCCTCCATCCATCTCCTTACCCGTTCCAGGATGGCATCCACGGCCATATCATAAATTTCATTTCCAAATCCGGCAGTAGAGCCGGTGGGATTTCTTTTACTCAGAATACCGAATTGCAGCTCCTCACAAGCCAGACTTAACTCTACTGTTTCCGGATTTGACGCCAGCAGGTGGGAGGTTTCCCAGGCACCGGCATGATCGCCGGCATTCTCAACCCTGTCCTTTAAAAGCAGGAAATCCGCAACAGCCATGGTTCCGATCCTATTCCATTTTTTATCATAAGCCCATTGGTTATAGGAGATTGCCGCACATCTGGCGGATTCGATCAGGGGATAATGTCCTACGACAAATACAACCAGCAGAAAGCCGTAGGATGCAATTTCTGAAATAATATGAATCAGGTGATGATTATAGTGCTCGATCTGCTGCATTCCCGAAAACGGAAATTTATCCTCATCAAACGTATCCTTCTGCAAACTCATCCTTTCGCAGATGCCCTCCCGGAAGTTCCTATCTGTTTCAAGGAGAGAATTCACCCTGCTCTCACCGTAATATACCGTCGGAAATACGATTCCTCCTCCTTTCTTGGCACACCGCAGTGCTATCTCCTTAGCCTGCAGTCCGTCCGCTCCCATTGGATTGTGCAATCCATGCCACTCCAATGTCCCCAAAGGAACATAGGCTACGGGAAATGCCTTTCGCCGCGCACTTATCTGATCCGGTCTCATATAATGAAATCTTATTTCCATTCCAATCCTCCCATTCATAAGCTACAGGTACCTATGTCATATCTTTTATCTAACCTTTAATGCCGCCCTGAATCATGCCCTCCATAAACCTTTTCTGACAGATAAAGAACAATACCACCACAGGAATTACAGAGATGACTCCTCCGGCAAACAGCAGATTGTAGTTGTTGCCATAGGGAGACAGATATGTCTGAATTCCGACAGTCAACGTAAAATTTTCACTCTTAGACATCACAATCAGCGGCCATAAGAAATCGTTCCATGCATTGGTTGCCTGTAATATCACCATGGTGGAGAATGCCGGCTTCATCAAGGGTGCCATAACCTTAATAAATATACCGAATTCTCCGCTGCCGTCAATTCTGGCCGCATCCATAAAATCCTTTGAAAGGGTCTGGGCATACTGAAGGAAGAAATAGATGGTGAAAGGTGCCACCATAAAGGGAAATACCACACCCAGATAATTATTCAGTAATCCAAATCGGCTTATTTCATTATAAAGCGGTATAATCAGGGTCTCAATCGGTATCATCATCGTACTCATGACCAGTACAATCAATATCCTCTTTCCTCTGAATTCATACATGGAGATCCCATACCCCACCATAGAGCAGAAGAGTACGGAAAGCACCGTAAAGATTACAGTAACCACAATACTGTTTTTAAACCAGCTAAAATATAACCCTTTGTTGTCTGAAATCAGCATTTTATAATTATCAAGTCCCAGCATATCGCCTTTCACTCTCAGTGCAATTCCGTTTTTAAACACCTGGCTCATATCGGATACGAAGGAGGTGACAAGCAGATAAAGAAAAGGTGCCAGTGATACTACTGCGACTAGCAAAAGGAGGACAACTACGCATAACCGATATATCATTGTTTTCTTTTGGCTTCTCATCTTTGGTCCCCCCTTTTGCCAATACCCAGAGATTTAATGAAGAAGAAATTCAACAGCATCAGGCACAGGAAGAAGACGACCGACATGGCGGAGGCATACCCCATATCAAATTGTCCGAAGGCCTTACGGTAAATATATAAAACAACCGTTAAGCCGATATCCCCCGGTGAGCTTTTGCTTGCCCACAGCACATAACTCTCTCCAAACATACGCAAACCACCATAGGTTAGTATTGTCGTAACAAAAATCAGGATGGGTTTTATACCCGGCAAAGTCACATAGCGAAACTTCTGTACCGCATTGGCTCCGTCCACATAGGCGGCATCATATAATTCCGGTGAGATGGTCTGCAAGGCCGACAAAAAATACAGAATATTGAGTCCCAGCCACCGCCAGGTGGAGGTAAAGACCAGTGCAACCACTCCGATCACCTTCGTATCATACAGCCATTCCTTTGGCTTTTGATGAAACAACTGCAACATTAGATTCAACGGCGTATCCGGATTCCCCGCAAGAAAAAGCCGAAAGAATATACCCGCCACCACAATAGAGGTAAGTGCAGGAATATAGAAAGCTGAACGAAATAAATTTCGAAACGGTGTTAATTTATGATTTAAAACCACTGCCAGAAGCAGGGGCAGCACCAGGTTCACAACAGTGATTCCCAGTGTAAATCCCAGGGTCGTTAAAATCGCATTGCCGATATGGGGATCCGTAAGTATTCTTTGATAATTGTCCGCCCCCACAAATCGATAGGTGCTGATTCCCTCCAGCTTATAAAAGCTTCGGTATATCATGTAAAGCATGGGATAAAGCATAAAAACCACAAATGATATGATAAAGGGCGCGCAAAATAGATAAGGTGCGGTTTGCTTTGTAAATAATCTTCCTTTCATTGCCGGTATCATCCTCTCGTCATCTGGATAAGGAACAAGTTCCCTACAAAATAATAATAAGGGCCCTTTCAAAATAGTATGACAGCTGTCAATCATAGGATTTGATGCAACAAATTTCCATATTGAACTGAATTCATCTACTTTGCAGGGCCCCTGATCTCAATTTTACTTTGAATTATTAATTTCGTCTGCCGCACTCTTTAGTGCTGCCTCCGGAGTCTCACTCTTCTCGCTTAATACCTTAAATAAAATATCCCCGGCAACCAAAGAATTGGCCATAGAAAATTTAGGAGATGCGGTAATATTGGAGGTATGGAATTTATCCTTCATACCAATTACGATATTAAAGATATCCTTTCCAAAATAATCGGTAAATTTATTATCCTGCTTCATTACATCGGTTTCCCAGATATCCCATCGCAAAGGATCAAAGCCCAGCACATTCCATATCTTTCCAGCACCCTCTGCACTGATTTTAGCCTCGGCTAAAAAACGGGTTGCCAGCTCCTGATTCTTGCATTGTGTGGTAACACTTGTTGCTGTTCCGCCAAATACCGGATATACACTGCTGTCATCCCACACCGGAGGGGCTGCCATCTGAATTTTACCGGCCAGCTCCGGCATATAGTCCGTATATCTTCCCATATACCACATGCACTCCAGCATGGAAGCCGCTCCGCCCTTCGACATAAATCCATAGTATTCCTCCGTATGAAAGCCGCCGCCGGGTGTCGTAACTGCTGTCCCATCCTCCAGCATACTCAGCATAAACTCAAGGGTTTTGGCATTCGCATCACTGTCAATGATACAGTTTCCATTCTCGTCAAAATAATCTCCGCCTCGTTCCCCGGCCATAATATAGTAGCTCCAGGAATCCGCAACCTCAAAGGTGATAATCGGTTTATTGGTAGCTGCCAGAACCTTTTTACCGGCTTCATGGAGATCATCCCAGGTCACAATATCCTCAACCTTTACTCCTGCCTGATTTAATATTTCCGTATTATAGTACATCATGGGTGAGCCCACATGATATTCGATTCCATAATAGTTACCGTCATATTTGTAAATATCAAGCACCGGCTCCAGGAAGCTGCTTTTATCCGGCTCGATGACATCATTCAACGGAACAAACACTTTCTCGTCACCCTGCATAAAATCACTGAATTTAGCCACATTAACGTCTACGATATCGGGAGCCCCGTCTCCTGATTGCAGGGTAATCAGCAATTTGCTGTGCATATCCTCCAATGGATAGGTCTCTGTTTTTAATTCCACGGGTTCCTCCGGGTGTTTTTCATTCCAGGTCTTTGCTGCATCCTGGAAAAAATCCGCGTGCTGCTCCACATAAGTCCAGAACGTCAGTGTCGTTACTTCTCCCTTTGCCTGTGCCTCTTTTGTCACTTTGGCATCCCCACTGCCTGTGGAGACGTCTTCTTTTTTTCCCGATGTGTCTGACGAAGATCCGCATCCCGCAAGCATTGACATCATCAAGGCTGCGCAAAGCAATATTGCCGTCATCTTTTTCTTCATAAATACCCTCCTTGAACTTTACTTTATGTATGATTACATAGCTATTGTACCTTTGGAGGTTTCTATTGTACATTAATTGCATGCACCTGTTTTCTCAGTATTTTGTCCTCTTTGCTTTTCCTCCTGACCGATGCTTTTGATATAATCCGAGGGTGATATCCCGTAGACTTCTTTAAACAACAGATAGAAATAATTATAATTCTCGATGCCTATTTCACAGGCAATTTCCTGCAACGTCATATTTCCCTGCAGAATCATCTCCTGTGCATGTTTCATTTTTACCTTGTTTATGTAGGCCACCAGATTGATTCCCATACTTTTTTTAAAGGTCCTGCTTAAATATGCACTGCTTACAACCAGCTTTTGGGCTACCTCACTCAGCGTGATTTTCCTGCTGTAGTTTTCTTCTACATACTTCATCGCTTGTTCCGAAATGGAGTGCTTTGCAAAGGAGTATCCCTTTCTCTTCAATTCTTTTTGCATTTTGACGCAGCTGCAAATCAGACTTTTCTTTATCTCCTCACTGGTACCAAAAACGGTACCTGTCTCATATGGCTGCACCTCATCGAATACTGTGCATTCCTCTAATTGCAGATCGTTCATTTTTCTTCTTAAAAACATAACCACTTCCATATAAAATACATGAACCTGACCTCTGGACAGATGCCTGTTTCCAATTTCCCGGAACAACTCCTCAAAATATTCCTTCACATTATGCTCTTTTAAATATAATGTCTCATTCATCTGAAACAGCCTTTCCTCCTCCAATATCCCGACTGCTTCCTCCACTCTTTCCCCGTGAATGATAAACTTCTCTTTTCCCTGGAAATAGTTTTCGAGCAGAGCCGCCTTTATGATTTGAATCTGCTTTCTGATCGTTTCAATTCCGGTAAAAGGATCTGATACGGTAAAGGATAATTCCAGGTCACAAAAGCGACATAAGGTTGATTGTATTTGAAGAATTACTTCCTCCACATCCTGACCCGACTTTTCCGCCGCACTGAACACAATTACAAAAATTCCGGGATTCAGCGGCATCATAAAATAATCCCGATAATATTTGATGGTTTCATCAATCAGAATCCGCATTGTCAGCTCATCTGTTTTTACCTCGCGCCCTTTTACAAAATAGCTGTCAATACCTCCTACCACCGCAATCATATCCTTAAGCATCCAGGATAATTTCATCCTGCTTAAGGAAACCTTCTCATTCTCCGGCTCCAAATGCTCATGAACGATGGTATACAAAAGCTCCTCCCTGCTCTCCTTGAAAGAAGGTGCCTTTTCCCTTTGCTCCGTCCCTATATCCTGTATCATGGTTTTGATCAGCTCATTTATACTCTCCTTCGTCATCTGATGCTTCAGAAGATAATCCTTTGCACCGTTCTTTAGACTTCCCCTGACATAATCAAAGTCTTCATATGCACTTAGTGCCACCACTTTTATGCCTTCATCCAATTCATTAATATAGTTGATTAGTTCAACCCCCGACATATGAGGCATACTGATATCTGTGAATACGATATCCGGCCGATATTCCCTCAGCAGTTCAACTGCCGACTTACCGCTTCCGGCTTCTGCGATTAATTCACAGTCCAGCTCCTTCCATTCGATCATTTTCTTCAATTCCACCAGTACAATCGGATCATCATCCACCAGCATAATACTATACATGATTTTCACCCCTCTTTTTAATCGGTAATTTGATGTGTATGGTGGTGTATTCATTCTCCTCACTCTTTAGTTCCAGTCCATACTGATTACCAAACATGAGCTTAATTCTGCTGTTGACATTACCCACACCGATCCCTGTAAACCTGCCTTTTTCTTCGTTCTTTCTGTTGTTCAGGATTTTTGAAAACTCTGTACGGGCGATCCCGACCCCATTATCCCTGATTTCAAATATCAGATTTCTTTTTTTCTGATATCCCCTGATTTGTATCAGGCCTCTTCGATTGGATGGCTCGATCCCATGGATGATTGCATTCTCCACAATGGGCTGTAAGATGAACCTTGGCATCAGATAGTGCTCTATTGACGCATTGATTTCAAACGCCACATCAAACTTACTCATCAGCCGGTAATCCTGTATTGTGATATAATTCTTCAGTAAATCAATTTCATCGGAAACCATCTGCAGATGATCGTCATTTTTCATGCTGCCCCGCAGCAATTCTATAATTGCATTCACCAGAGCCACAATGGCATTTTCATTCTTTATTTTTGCCATAAAGGAAACCGTATTCAATGTATTTGCCAGAAAATGAGGATTAATCTGCGCCTGCAGTGCCTGAATCTCCAGTTTTCTTTTCTGTCTTTCCGCCTTTTTGATGTTCTCCAGCAGACTGCTGATTTCCCTCGCCATTCGATTAAACTGCTTTGCCAGAATCGTAATTTCATCATTTCCGTCTTCTTTCAGGCTAATATCCAAATGCCCTGTTTCAAACTCCCTCAGCCCATGAATGGTTCTATTAATGGGTGAAATGATACTGTAGGATACGATGGCTGTGATAATAATTCCAAAGGCGATTCCAAATATCCCGACATAGATGAAATTAAGCAGTATGGGCTCCGTGTCCGCATGCAGATAGGTAAGAGGAACCATGCTGATTAAATTCCATGAGCCGTTAATCTTTTTATTATAAACGATCCTGTTCCCATTTCCGGTTTTAAGAAAATAACGGTTCTCCCCCATCCGCTGCAGGATGCTGCTGTCCGTATAACGCTCCCCCACCTTAGCATAATCTTCGGTCGAGGAAACAACAATATGATCCGCATCCAGCACAAACATTTGTGCAGACATGTTCCGGGCCAGTTCCTTATAAATATTTTGTATGTTAACTTCATCGATCGTCATCAGCATATAGCCGATAATATCTCCGTCCTGCTTTCTCTTGATTGCCTTTCCCAGAACAATGTTTTTTCTGGGCACATTGACTCCGGCGGCAATTCTGTCTTCATAGCCTTCATTCATCGCTTTAAAAATACATCTACCGTTGCTCTTTTTACACTCCTCCAGAAATTGCTTCCGGTTGTCTTCTTTTAAATTCAGGCGAAAGGCATCACTTCCATATACATTAAGTGCATCTCCGTCCGGCGTGTATAAGGTTATTTCCGAGACAATATTGTCAAATACATATTTTCTGCTCATCTTTTCCGTAATGACAACCTTGGTATTATATTTCATTCGCTGCGTATAACTGCTGTAGTCAATCAAAATATCCTGTATTTCGTCCATATAACTGATTTCAATGCTGTCATTACGGACCTTTTCTATTTTCTCTTCAATATTGGAGCAGATTTGAATCAACATGGATTCCAGAGAACTGCTGATCCCCTCCTGAATTACCTTACTGCTTTTATTGTACAGCAAGATCCCATATATAATAATTGGCAGTATCGTCGCGAAGATGAACATAACGAGTAATCGTCGGAATATCTTAATATTCCTTAACAGCGCTCCTGCTTCCTTCCACTTTTTCCACATACCGGCACCTCCGAATTCATAATCCGCAACCTTCCAATAAGTCCCCCGACACTTTCCCCGAAACAAAGAGTCTCATCTGCAAAAGCGTACGCAGGGCGCCGTTTGCAACGCTGACACCGTAAGGTTAGCAAAAGCGTGCCTTCTCATAAGGACTTCATCTGACATGGGTTATTTTTATATTCTATAGGAATCATGGGATTTACTACTTTAAGTAATGAGAAACTAGATACAATTGCAGTCCGGATATCCTTCCTGCAAAAGTAAGCGAAAAGGATAACCTAAAGATAAGGGAAAGAACTTCCCACAGGAGGAGATCCCTCATGATATAACAGAGGCCCACTGGGGAAGTAAGTTTAAAAAATATAATGGCAACATAGTGAAGCTGCCGGATGGGTTGTTTGAAGCTGCTGGCGGTCCCTATGATTTAAAGAACCTTCTGAATTTCCAGTTTTGTTCTGATAATCCTGTCTGACATCTCTTCTACGATTTTCTCCGGCATACGAGATACAGGTGCGGAGATACTGAATGCATAATCCGCTTTGCCTTTGTGGTTCTTTATACTGGCAGCAATGCAAAATACACCGGGTTCATTCTCTTCGTTATCCAATGCATACCCTCTTTTTCGCACCAGGATCAAATCCTTCCTTAATTCCTCCAGTGATGTTATCGTATGCTCCGTATTTCTTTTGATCTCACTGTGCTCCCAGATATATGCCACCTCATCCTCCGACATTTCCGCCAGGATTGCCTTTCCCACTGCTGAAGAATACAAGGGTCTTGTCAGTCCGATCTGTGATGCCATGCGGATGGCGCTCTCCTTGGGATATAACGGCTCCACTTTATCCATATAGGTAACTTCCGTCCCTTTGCGCTGTACGAAGTGAACCGTCTCTCTGCAGTCATTGGCCAGCTCTTCCAGAAATGAATGCACCATGGGGATCACATCCGCTTTCTCCAGAATCATTTCTGATAAATGAACCAGTTTATAAGTAAGCATATATCTGCCCGTTCTTTTTTCCTGACTGACATACTCCATGCAGGTCAGGGACAAGAGCATCCTGTGAACCGTACTTTTATGCAGCTTTAGACGTGTACTGAGTTCTACCAGCCCGATCGGGCCGGTCTGTGCCAGCATCTCAACGATAGAAAAAATCCGCTCTGCTGCCTGTATTGGATTTGTACCTGAATTTGTACTTCCTTTTTCGTTCATCGTTTCCATCAGATAATACCTTCCCTGTCATAGTCATTCTAATAAGACAATCTAAGTTTATCAGCTGTCTTGTCCAAATTCAATATCAAGACATAATTTTTTCAAGGTCATTTCTATACCGGATACTGTTTACTCCCACATAACAATGAGACACAATGAGTTCGATCAATCCCTCGGAAAAAGGAGTATTTGATCGGACAAACGACTTGACAAAATCTAATCCTCCTTTTATACTTTAGGTATCACAATTCGATACTCAGTTTCATATAATGAAACTTTTAGAAATCAGGAGGCTATGATGAATCATATTTTAGAGGAACTCTCAACACTGGGAATTGTCCCAATCATTGAACTGGATCAGCCGGAGGATGCATCCCCCCTGGCCGGAGCGTTATGTAACGGGGGACTCCCTTGCGCAGAAGTCACGTTTCGGACAGACGCTGCGGAGGAATCCATCCGTATCATGTCAACACAATTTCCTGACATGCTGGTCGGAGCCGGCACCGTGCTTACCACCTCACAGGTTGACTGTGCGATTGCAGCCGGCGCCAGGTTTATCGTAAGCCCCGGCCTGAATCCGAAGATTGTCCGGTACTGTTTGGATCAAAACATCCCAATTATTCCGGGGTGCACCAGCCCAGGTGAAATCGAACAGGCAATAGAACTGGGTCTGGATGTTGTAAAATTCTTTCCCGCTGAGGCATCCGGTGGCCTTACTATGATAAAAGCCCTGTCAGGTCCCTATCGGAATATCAGATTTATGCCAACCGGCGGTATTCAGGCGGATACTGTGAATACCTATCTTGGCTTTTCCAAAGTCATTGCCTGTGGCGGAAGCTGGATGGTAAATAAGGAATTTATTAAAAATAAAAATTTTACTGCAATTACCGCCTTGACGAAGGACGCAGTTTCCACAATACTTAACTTTGAAGTGGTTCGTATCGGTATCAATGAAGCCAATGCTTCCCAGGCAGCCTCACTTGCGGCTGTATTTGAGAAAATGTTTGGATTTATCATGACAGAAAACAAAGACAGCATCTTTGCAGGAGATAAAATTGAAATTATGAAAACCCCCTGCCCCGCTGCCAACGGACAGATCACCGTAGGAACCAATTACATAAACCGGGCTGTTTATCATCTGGGAAAACGCGGATTTGAATTTGACCCGGATACTGCAGAATATGATAAGCTCCACAACCTGAATTTCATCTGCCTCAAGGGAGAATTCGGCGGTTTCAGGCTGGTGCTGAAGCAAAAATAAACATGACCTGACAGGAGGTAACTATGTCAAAAAAAGTAATCACCTTTGGTGAACTTATGCTGCGGCTTGTACCTGAAGGATATGATCGCTTCATTCAGGCAGATCAATTTGATGCTTCCTATGGCGGAGCAGAAGCTAATGTTGCCATCTCACTTGCCAACTTTGGAATAGCTTCCACCTATGTAACAAAACTGCCTGAGCATGAGATTGGTCAGGCGGCGCTCAATTCCTTACGCCGCTACGGTGTTAATACAACCCGGATCACCCGGGGCGGGGACCGGATGGGGATCTATTTTCTGGAGAAGGGTGCCAGTCAAAGACCTTCCAAGGTCATTTATGACCGGGCCGGTTCTTCTTTTGCCAAGGCAGCCCCGGAGGATTTTGACTGGGAGCGAATCTTTGACGGCGCAGACTGGTTTCATTTCTCCGGTATCACGCCTGCACTGGGAGATTCCATGGCTGAGATCTGCCTGCAGGCCTGCAAAGCAGCGAAAGAAAGAAATATTACCATCAGCTGTGATTTAAATTACAGAAGCAATCTATGGTCAAAAGAGAAGGCAGCCAGAATCATGAGCGGGCTATATGAGTATGCCGATGTGTGCATCACCAGCCAGGGAGAGGTCTGTGATATCTTTGGCATAGAAGCTGCGGATGACAGCTATGAATCTGTGATCACTCAGGTAACAGTACGCTTTGGCGTTGAAAAGGTCGTATTTACCATGAGAGAATCCTTGTCCGCAGATGATAATGACTGGTCCGCCCTGTACTATGACGGCTCCGGTTACTATTTCAGTAAACGCTACCACATTCATATTGTGGACCGGGTGGGCGGAGGGGATGCCTTTGCCGGCGGCTTAATTTATGCGCTGCTGCAGGAGTTTGACCCACAGAAAGCAATTGATTTTGCAGCCTCTGCCTGCTGCTTAAAGCACAGCATCACAGGGGATTATAATCTGGTATCCGCTGCCGAGGTACTGCAGCTTGCCAAAGGTGATGCCTCCGTTCGAATTCAACGATAATATAACCGTATAATCCCGGGCCGCTTTCCTTAAAATGACGGCGTCAGATCTTTCCTGCAGTTTATCATACAGCAGGAGAGATTTGACGCCGTCCTGGGTTCCCCCTCGTTCCAACGATGTTCCGGCTCTGAATAATCATTAAAAATAAAGGAGCTAAAAAGGTGGGAATTTATTTTATGTGGTGATATACTATATGAATATACACGGTAAATTGAATTTGAAGTGGAGGTATAGATGAAAAAGGCAATTATCATAGTGCTTTGTTCCATCCTGTTTTTATGCGCACTATATATCTTTGGATCGGGTTTTACAAAATGTGGCAGTGCTTTTATCCTTGACTATATTGTCTCTGACGACGGGAAAGAAATGACAATTACTATAGGTGTTGGCAGTTCGATCGGATATATAAGGAAAGTATCTGTTCATCAACAAGATGGCGGGAAACTCTACCTCGATTGTATTTCTGCATTTGGAGGTATCAATGGTTCTATCGGTGCAAAGAACAATTATGTTATCCCGTTGTCTGATGACACGCATACGATTTGTATGTATAGAAATGATAGTAGTTTCGAAGCAGTTTTAGTAAGAGATACTTCTGGAAAGTGGAATCGAGTCAAATAAATTTCTATTTGTTAAAATTGGATGTTAAATCAGAGCATAATGCAATATAAAAAATGACCAATAAAAATCGAACGATTATCTAAATGGCATTGCCGAGATACTCATCATCGTTAAATGCCCCTATGTAAATCAGAAAAACAATGTTTGTCTGTTATTTCCAATGAGAACCGTGATCTTTCGTGATTATCACGGTAATGCCATGTAGGTAAACCTGCCCGCTCGTATTCTTTAAATAACATATCACCAAAGATTACTTCCTTGTTCACAATTTGGACATTGAATTTGGACATTGTACCAGGTACCGATATCCCGTAAAGGCATTTAATCCTGGAACCTGATCCATGTACCAGTGCTTCATTCATACTCTATTTTTCCTTAGAATGAATCAAATTATATAGTTGAATTTTGCTAGTAACTTCCAGCTTTTTATAAATATTCTGTATGTGGTTATCAACGGTTTTAGGAGCTATGTAGAGCTTTTCAGCCACTTCTTTATAGGTATGCCCTGCCAGGAGTAATTCAATGACTTCAACCTCCTTTACAGTAACAGCATATTTTTTAATAAAAAATTCTGTCAAAGTATTATCTTCAATGAATGCGGGTGAATTAAAGTATTTGTGTGCAAAAATCAGGGAATACAGATTAATGATGAGAAAGTACATGGGCAATGACAAAATTTTTAGCATCACTATATCCTTGAACAATGGTACATAGGCACGAAATGCTTCAAAAATAAATAAGGGAACAAACGCTAAGGAGATGCATGTAACTATATTAACTGCCTTTTTTAAATCTTTATTACCTATATTTTTATATCCAATCATGGCCATTAGAACTTGGTAGATTATTATTAGTATCATTGTTAACTTGCAAAAATATCCCAAATATCCGGTGCCAATCGTATAGTAGAATGTAATCATGATTAATTGAAAAAACAAATAGCACTTACCATCTGTAGTTTAGATTTGGTTAACTGCTTACACAGGATAGAATGTATTAAGAGAATTCCAAAAAAACCGCTGAATGAAGTACCTAAGATGTCAAGAAATTTCGATAAGATCGTAATAAAAGCTGCCGGGTTTTCAACGTGGTTTGAATAGGTCAATAAGGTAATAGAATTTTGTATCAGGAAGAAAGAGACGTTAAAACCAATATAATATATTAATAATTTATTTTTACGGGTCTGATAAATGAAAATGGAAATTGAAATAACTGATACACCGACAAAAAGTGAGATGATATTGAATAATATTGCAAGATCATACATAGATAGTGCCCTTAACCCTTCTGCTAATTGTTTTCCAAACCAGTATACAATAGATTACATGCAAACACAATGCTGAAAGTGAGACTAGGGAATACCCCCTACTTGCTATTTCCCGGCTAAATAAGGTGTTTTACTTATGGACTGTACATGAAATTTATGGTTAGCTTCTACTAAGCGCTTACATTTTATCATGAAGGGAAATTAACATATGAAGTTAAGAAAATTTTTTAGTTTTTCAGCATTTTTTTTATTACCGATCAGTTTAAACTATTTTTCGTCAGTATTGCTTATTCAGGCAGGTTTTGAAAATACCTTTTCGATTATGCACATTATTTACGCGCTAATGCTGATCTCATCTATATTCCTGGGTGCTGCATGGTGCGGTTATATTTGTCCATTTGGCGCGTTGCAAGACCTTCTGCCTGATAAAGGAAAGAAGCCGAGGTTTATGCAATCAAAGGGCTTGAATTTAAAAGCCATAACAGGAATTCTATTCTTAATCTTACTTCTATTACCAATCATTCAATATGGATTTAAAAAAGTAGAAATTTTTTACCATATGGAAGATACTAAAGTTACACTAGATAGTATGCATGGTCTGATTTTGTATTATATCATAACAGGTTCAATCATTCTGATCTGTGCTGTATTTGGCAAACGTGTGTGGTGCAGATATTTTTGCCCCATGTATATACTGAATTACATAGGACTTCAAATATCTAAATTTTTTAAGCTGCCGCGCCTTAAGATTTCTCCTGACAACACAAAATGTACAGAATGCCGCAAATGCAGCTACGCTTGTCCCATGGGCCTTAAGGTTTCAGAAATGGCGAAAACCAAAAAATGGAACTATAATGAATGCATTCAATGCGGAGCATGCATTAGTGCCTGTAAGTCAAGGGCATTGCTTAGAACTTTCAAAAAATAATGATGATTAGAAAGAATTGATGAATTAATAGTATTGATAATTTCTAATAGAAAAGCTTTCTGTCTCTAATGCTCATAGAAAGCTTTTCATTTTATTCCATGTGATCTTTTATCTCCATTTTTTTGGCAGGTATGCCCGATTACTTGGGATTTCAATGCAGGTCACCAATGTAGTCTTTGCCAACGCTACGAAATGATTATTCAATGATTGTCAAATCTGGCTGAGGAAACAAAAGAACCTATTTACATCACGAAAAACAGTGAGGGGGATTTGGTTCTTATGAGCATTGAGGCCTTTGAAAGAAGAGAACAGATTTTGCAACTTCGTGCAAAAATTCTGCATGCAGAACAAGAACGGAGAGAACTATAAATTGACCGCAGTCATTCCCCCCTTGCCATCATCTCTTCTATTGTCTCCAATTGTTTTTCGCACTTTTCAATCGTTTCCCGGATGGAAGGTTTTAGGGTATTTAATGTTTGAGAATCATTTAATAATGCTTTTGATGAAGCTATATTGTCATTTAACATCTTCTTCTGAAATTCCAGAAATCCTATGTCCACATTTCCAGATGATGATGAAGCAGTATTGCCTTCTTGCGAAAGATATTTGCTTAATTCTGTTTCCAACTCTTCCTCCGACAATAAAAAATCATTTGGATTAAGGTTCAACGTTTCGCATGATGTAATAAACGGTATATCTGCAACAAAATATCCTTCCATATCTACTGTATTACTATAGATATTCGGGCCTGTGAAAGTCAGATATGCTCCTATTACATCATTTACATAATCAATATAATCTACTTTTAGGCTGACAGAAGTAAATTTCTTAATGATATCCCCTTCGCTTGTCACCCCTGTAGCAATTTTATAGTAGCAATAAGGATCCGGCAATATCCATCCCGAATTATCCTTTACCCGATTATCTACATACATGATCTTCGCTACCGAGCCCTGTTCAATATCATAAAAATCACTGTCAGAATATTCTTTTGCTTCCAGCTTAAGAAGATTAAGGTCTAGATAAATACTGGTGTTTTGTGAACATACTATGATAACTTCCATAACCAGATCACCACTATATTGATCACTAACATCAGTTGAATAAAGAATACCATCACTCTTTTGGGAATTTTCTTCAAAAGAAAAATATGACTTATTCACTGCCCATTTTCCATCACTGCTGACATAGCCATATTTACTGCGTACCTCCTCCTGCTGGTAAGCCGGTTCCATTTGCCCTTCTTCCTTTTCTGTCTCTTTGTGTACATCCTGTGGTTCCTCTTCCGGTATATCTTCCTGTATATCGTCTTTCTTGTCTGTAACGTTCCCCTGTTCGTATTCCGTTAGATTCTGATTTTCTGTCTCAGTCACGTTCGTATCGTTTACATCTGTCATCTCCTGATAATCCGTATCTATATGACTTTCATCTTTTGCTTTATTTTTCATAAAAATCAAACAGCCTAAAACAATTCCCAGAGTAACCCCCAGGCATGCAAATTCTATCATCAAGATATGATACAATCTTCTCTTCTTCATGATACTTACTCCTCTCAGACTTTCTATTCAAACAAGGACACTCTCTCTTCCTTCCAGGCAGCCTGCTTTATCGTTTATATCATATTATACTAATTTGTGACGCTGTAGACCTCCTGATATCTGATAACTTTTCCCTCATCTTTATATCAGAACATACTGCTAGTTATCTTGAAGATTACTTTTCCTCATTGATATTATATATTATGTATATGGCTTACTCCATGTTTCATCCTTACTATAAAAAACGATAAGAGCATCATGAGGTGTTTACAAATCTAAAAAGGATAATCACTTTAAGAAGACTGAGCATCCAGGATATCTTTTACGGAACAGCTTGGTGTCAGCTTCTCTTGAAGCAACAATTATAAATGCAAAATATGCCAATGCCATACCCTTATATCGTCAGGAACAGCAATGGACATTGTACCAGGTACCGATATAATCTGTAATGATTGTCTAAATGGCATTGCCGATATTTTCCTGGTTATGAAGGGTTCTGCTTCTTCCTAATCCATATATCCGCCCTTCATTGGTGATACAGCCTGATTAGTGAATTGTTTTAAAACTCCGGATTGAAATTTTAGTGTATAGGGTTTCCACTGCTTCTTTCTCTCCTCCAGTATCTGCCGGATTTCTGCTGCCGTCCTGGGTTCCCCCATTGTTCCGACGATGTTCAGGCTCCGGTTTGCAATATCAATCTCAATCAAATCACCCTCTTTCACCAATGCAATAGGGCCTCCATTGGCAGCCTCCGGTGATACGTGTCCGATTGCGGGTCCTTTGGAAGCACCTGAAAATCTTCCGTCCGTAATCAATGCGATACTTTTTGCCAGCTCTTCGTCCGAAGCAATTGCCTCCGTGGTATAAAACATCTCCGGCATTCCGCTGCCTTTAGGTCCCTCATATCGGATCAATACCGCATCACCCGGATGAATCTGCCTGGTTAAAATGGCATGAATGGCATCCTCTTCACAATCAAAGGGTCTGGCCTTTAACACCGCATAAAACATCTCTTTGGGTACTGCCGTATGCTTGACCACGGCCCCCTCCGGTGCCAGATTACCTTTCAGTACCGCGATGCTGCCCTGGCATCCCATGGGCTTTCGATAGCTTCTGATAATATCCTCCCGTTCTCTTCCGACCTTGATCAGCAATTCCTCACACCTGTCATAAAAGCCGTTCTTTTGAAGCTGATCCAGATTTTCACCCAGTGTTTTTCCGGTTACGGTCATCACATCCAGATGCAGGCTGTCCCTGATCTCCTCCATGATCCGGGGAACTCCTCCGGCATAATAGAAATACTGAGCCGGCCATTCTCCCGAGGGTCTGATGTTTAAAAGATAATGGGCACCACGATGCAACGTGTCAAAGGTATCCGCATCCATTGATATTCCAAATTCATGGGCAATCGCCGGAAGATGCAGCAGGGAATTGGTTGATCCTGAGATTGCGGCATGAACCATAATTGCATTTTCAAAGGATTCTCTGGTTACGATATCCGAGGCCCGCAATCCCTTTTGCGCAAGCCATACCGCTTGTTTTCCCGCTTCATACGCCTTTGTCTGCAGATCTTCACACATGGCAGGCATCAAAGCGCTTCCCGGAAGCATAAGCCCCAGGGTTTCCGCCATGATCTGCATCGTAGAGGCTGTTCCCATAAAGGAGCAGGCGCCGCAGGAGGGACAGGCATGATGTTTGTAATATTGAAACTGCTCTGCAGAGATTTCACCCCGTTCATACATGGCACTATATTTGCCGATCTGCTCCAGGGTCAGCAGATCAGGTCCTGCATCCATCACACCTCCGGTCACAATGACAGACCCAATATTTAACCTTCCGATGGCCATCAGATGGGCCGGGACCGCCTTGTCACAACTGGCAATGAATACGCCAGCATCAAAGGTCGTGGCCCTGACATGAATCTCTATCAGGTTGCAGATGGTATCCCTGGAAGCCAGCGAATAATTGATTCCGTCATGTCCCTGCGCCATACCGTCGCAGATATCCGTCGCAAAATATCTGGCTGCCTTTGCGCCCTGCCCGTTTACTCCACAAACCGCCTGATTGACCAGCTCCATAAGATGGGCACTCCCGGGATGGCTGTCGCCAAAGGTACTCTCCACAATAATCTGGGGTTTCTCCAAATCACTTTCCTTCCATCCCATTCCCATGCGAAGGGAATCCATCTCCGGTGCCAATTTTCGAACTTTCTGACTCTCATACATTCTCCATAACCCCCTTGTCTGTTCCGTTCCTTAAATCAGATTCCTGATGTCTATTGTTAATCATGTTATTTTACTATTTTGAACATTCTACTGTTTTGCATATTCTACTATTTTGCATATTCTACTGTTTTGAACATTCTACTGTTTTGATATTCTACTGTTTTGATATTCTACTGTTCTTGATGTTTCATTATTATCATTTAATAATTTTAAATAATCTGGCTGTTTTTTCCCCCAGCTTCAGCTTCAGCCGTCCCCTGTCTTCCTCCCAGGAATAACAGGTTGGCATATCCTTCGGATATAGAACTGTCACCCGGGACACACTTCTTCCTTTTTGCTTCAGATCAATATCCACCGTTTCCTGACTGCCGGAGGTTCTCCATACAGCAAGATATAATACCTCCTCTGTCTCTACGCCTGCGCATAAAAATTCTGAGGACATATCCCCAAGACCCAGAGGAAATACAGGATATCCTCTCTTAATATCCTCTGTCATGGTTTTATAGCATGCAATTCCCTCTTGAATCAAAGCCAGCCTTTGGGGTGACATCTGCGCAATATGTCCGCTTTGATGGATCCTCATGAGCATGGCATTAACCATATTGAATACCGTTTCCTCTTCATCCCCATCCCCCAAAGGATAGGACCAGATTCCCGCCTGCTCCGGGGTTAACGCCGTCATAGCGTTGGCCGCGATGGCTGCCATCCTGATATAATCCGTTTGATCCGTAACTGACTGAATGCTGTGTTCCTTTAAGAAGGAATAGGACAGACGCATCCCTCCGCTTCCGCAGTTCTCAATAATGAGCTCCGGATAGGTGTCAAATATTTCCCTCAGCCATCCCAGATAAGCTCTGGTATGCTGTAACAATCCATCCCCCGGGCTATCCGCATGAAGACTGGTTCCCGTACCAAAATTAACATTGTAATCCATTTTAATATACCCGATTCCATATTCATTTACAAGCCTGTGAATGATGGAGGAGGCATACTCTCTCACCTGCGCATTGCGAAAATCCAGCTGGTAACGGCTTCTTTCCACCACCGGTTCCCCGTTTCTCTGGAAGAACCAATCCTTAGGTACCTGATCAGCCATAGCACAGTGGATTCCCATACCCTCTATTTCAAGCCAAAGTCCGGGTATCATCCCTTTCCTTCGGATATAATTCAACGGCTCTTCAATACCGCCCGGGAAGCGTTCCACAGAAGGCTTCCACTCCCCGATCCCGTCCCACCACGGACCCTTGTCATACCATCCGGCATCGATGCAGAAATAATCGCAGCCACTTTGTGCTGCCTTTTCGATCAGGGGATATAATTTCTCAGTAGTAGGATCTCCAAACAGGCAGTTCATATAGTCATTGAAGATAACCGGGAGCTTCTCATTGTCCGTATTGATTCTCCTGATCCTTCTGCGGTATTTTGTAAGCTCTCTGATACTATCTTCAAAATCCCCCTTTACAACAGCAATGGCTGCCGGAACAGTTTGAAAGCGCTCACCGGGCCCAAGCATTTTCAGAAAATGGTTTTTGTCATATACCGGGCCGTAGAGCTGTAAGTAAAGCTCATCCATGCAGTCACTGATTTCATAATTCCAGGAACAGGAGGTCTCAATCTGCCAGGTATAGGTCAGATTCCGGTCTTCATCAGTAAAGGCGCCCATGGGCAGGAATTCATGGGATGGCCAGGTTCCTGTGGAGGATGCCTCCACCTTCTTCATGGAAAACAGGCCCACCTCATCATAGCCGGCTTCATTTAACGAATAGGATTTCCACTGTGCCTCCCCATACCAGGTATTATGGGGAAGATACACCCTGCTGTTCTTATCCCTGCCCGGATGCTTTCCTCCCTTTATCCCCGTCAGGGCAAAGGAGGACACATATTCCATCGGAAGCACCTGCTCCGATTCATTTCTAACAACAGTATAGCTGCTGATTACATTCATTCCATCATAAAACTGCAAATGGCTTTCTACAAAAAGCTTCTGATATTCCTGCACAATTTCTAGTTTTCTTCCCCATTCATTGGAGTAATCCTTATGGGAAACGTAGGTCAGCAAATCCCCCGGGCTTGAACCCATATGTCTGCTGCCTCTGTGATTGATCTGATTACAATTCGTAAGCTTTATTTCCACCAGATGAAACCATTCTTTGATTTCATCCGATATCTGTCTTGTCATTGGCTCTGCGCCAAGATGCTCCAGAATTACCCTTCCCTTTTCTGTAGTAGATAATTGTAGAAACAAACCGTTTTCCTGAAAACTGATTTTCATTGCTTCTCCTCCCATTTCTTTCTCCTCCATTCTTCCCGGTCCTCACAAATTCGGGCACTTATCTTAGTCCATACGTTATCTCCCAGCCTCCTGACCGTCTGTTGCGATAAACACGGTTATTTTAAAGCACTGTCAATGGCTCCCTGGATGAAATACTTCTGTAATATCAAAAATAGTATGATAACAGGCGAAATACCCAGAAGCGCCGCAGCCGCCGCACCGTTAATATTACTGGAATCCTGGGAGAAGAAACTGGCGATGGCCAGTGTTACCGTCCGCATCCTGGGGGATTGCAGCAGGTATAAGGCAAACTGGTAATTATTCCAGCAATTAATTCCGGTGATGATGGCAACGGAGGCCGTAACCGGTTTCAGCTGGGGCATAATGATATATAAGAAGGTACGAAACGGCCCGCAGCCGTCAATTGCTGCCGCCTCTTCCAGTCCGATCGGTATTGCGGAAATAAAATTACAATAAAGATAAATACTGGTGGGCAGCTGGAAGGTAAACAAAACAATAATAATCCCCCAATAGGAAGATATCCCCCCCATTCCTGCCATCATGGAATACAGGGGCACCAGGATACTCAAAGGAGGAATCATCATCACACCCATGATGAAGCCTTTGACCAACCGGTTAAATACGGAACGGTTCCTTGCCAGCGGGTATGCCGTCACCGCTCCGACAAAAGCAATGCCCATGACGGCAATGACCGTAATAATTCCCGTATTGATCAGGGCCTGTATAAAATTACTTTTGCCCAGGGCAGTTACAAAATTATCAAGATACAAGTAGCCCGGCAGCTCCCATTTTGATGACAAATCCTTAGGTGATTTGAAGGCTACGGAAATTAAGATATAGATGGGCACAAAATGGATACCTATAATGATAACGGATAATATGTACTTCCAAAGATTTGATTTGCGGCTGTTTTTCACCATTATAAATATACCTCCTTCTTGTCAAAGTAAGCGGATACCAGGTTACTGATCACCATGATGAGCAGAAACGTGAAAATACCGATGGTTGAAGCATATCCGGCATTCTGGGCACTAAAATACTGATTGGTAATCAAGGTGGACAATGAGTGGCTTGTATACCCGGGTCCGCCTCCCGTTAATGCCATGATAATATCAAAAAGCTTTAGCCCGCCGATTAAGTTGATCACCGTGGAGGAAGCAAGGGCCGGGATAATGAGGGGCAGTGTAATATTCCGAAACTGTTTCCACCTGGAAGCTCCGTCTATCTCTGCCGCTTCATAGTACATAACAGAGATGTTTTGCAGTCCGGCCAGGAATATAATCATTGCGGTTCCCACAAACTGCAGACTGTTAATAATGGTCATAATTACAACAGCCGTCTGTCCGTTGCTCATCAGATCCACAGGTTCCTTCCCAAGCATCCGTAAAATATCGTTAATGGCACCCCCGTCATATTGTACAAAGAAATACATAATAAAGCCCATAATCAGCGGAGCGATCATAACCGGAAGATAGATAATCGTTCTGACTGCAAACCGTCCTCTGAATTGGCTGTTTAGAAAGAGGGCATATGCCAGTCCCAGGACACTTTGTATCGCCGTACTGCAGATACCGTAAATCAGTGTATTTCTTAATGCGGTCAATACATTCTCATCGTGAAAGATTCTCACGTAATTGCGAAGTCCTACAAAGTTCATACTCTGAGAATATCCGTTCCAGTTCGTAAATGAGATACGGACACCATAAGCCAATGGATAAACCACAAAGATAACAAAGAATATGAGTGCCGGTATATAAAATAGATTGATGTATCGTTTCCTGTTTCTCACGAAAAGTTCTCCCTTCTAAAACAGGGTGCTCCATCTGAAGGAACACCCTGTACTCGGCTTAATTTGCCTGTGCCTTTTTCTCTGTATAGCTTGTCTTCATCTGATCAACTGCTTTATCAACTGCATTATCTTCATCGGATAAAATAAGGGCACCTGTTGTACACAAATCATTCCACATTCCGCTTGGCAGATACGCCCGGTCAAAATATGGTACTGTCGGAATCTGATCCTGGGAATATTGTGTGTAGTATTTTCCCAGCTTACCGGTATCGCTGGTCACATAAGTTACACCGGAAGGCATTCTGCATACACTTGCAAGCTCGGTACATACCTCTTTTTCCATCAGATAATTCAGCAATTGAAGTGCTTCCGCTTTATGTGAAGAATCCTTCCAGACACCAACTGCAAAATGTTCTCCGATGAGTAACGTCTGTTCCGAAGCCTTGTCCTTACCCGGTAACGGCATAAATCCGATATTTGCATCCGGATTGACGGCATATACTTCAGCAATACCGCTTGCCCCGTAGAAGGCAAAGCCCACGTCACCTTTTGCCATTGCCTTGACGCTTGTCATATAATCTGCAGTTAAGCAATCTTTATTGACAAATCCGTTTTCTTTCCAGGAGGAGAGCATTTGCGCCGCGTCCTTCCATAAGCTCCAGTCAAAGCTGCCATCCAAAAGTGCTTTCTGATTCGCTTCATTCCCATTGGTAAAGAGTGTGGGTGCAATATCATTAAAAATATTACCGATGGTCCAGCTGTCCTTACCGCCAATGTGAATAGGCGTCTTCCCCATATCTGAGATCTTCTGACAAGCCGCACTAAAATCTTCCCAGGTCTTTAATTCCTCAATGTTTACTCCGGCTTCCTTCAGCAAGTCTTCGTTATAAGCGATTCCCACCAGGTCCATATCGATTGGAGCCGTATAGATGTTGCCGTCCGCACCCGTGATCAGATCTTTAATTTCAGGTTTTATACTGTTTGCAAATTCCTGTTCATTTAATGGTTCCAGATACTCACTGTATCTTGCAACCGCCCAGCCATGGGTGGTCCAGATATCCGGCAGCTGATTCGCGGCCATTCTGGTTTTCATCGTGTCACTGAAACTGGAGCCCGGCATAATCGCTTCCACCTTAATGCCGGTTTCATAGGTGAACTGCTCACAAGCTTCAAGAATTGCATTGCTGGTTGATTCACCGTTTAAGTTATATAAGAATTCAATTGTTACTCCGGTTAAGGGGGCAGCACCTTCGTTGCTGTTGCCGTCCTTCTCAGCTGTATCCTTTATCTCGTCCTTCGCTGCCGGAGTATCTGTCTTTGTTTCCGGATTAGAGGAACAGCCGGTCAAAATTCCGGCCATCATAATTCCTGCCATACATAATCCAATAAGTTTCTTAACTTTCATCATCTGATCCCTCTCCTTATTATCATTTCTACAAAACGTCAGCGCCATCCGTTGTTTGCTCTTTTATTATATCCTGCTGCCTGTGGCTTGTATATTGTCCCATAGTTACGATTGATGCGCTCATTTTTACGATTTGGAGGACCTTTAAAACCCAATTGAATTATAGAGCCAACTATGCTAGACTATAGGATATCTGCATCAAAGCAGCGCGCCCGTTAAATTTTTGCCTTCAGACTGGTTCGAACCATCAGTCTTTTTGTTGTTGTGCTCAAAATTCAAAGGGGGTATCATGAAAAACATAAAAATAAATTCTATCAATTCGAATCTTATATTCCTTTTTATTTCCTGCTCCTTACTTCCGCTTTTAATCCTTACCAGTATTATGACATTTTTATGGCAGGATAAAAATACACAGATCCTGGAAACACAAAGTTCATCCCTTCTTTACGCAATTGCCAATAATATAGAAACCTATACGGATGATTTAAAAAGACTCTCCTTATCACCCCATAGCTATAACGATATTATGAGCTTTTTTACTTACGTAAAGAATGCGGATTATGACAATCCGGATGATCCCTATCAACAGTTCACCATTTCAAGAAATTATATCTCCACCGTTCAGAACCTGCTGATGACAGCAAGAGCGGATACACTGGGTATCTGCTATGTTCCCCTAAGAGACAATTCCAGCAAGTTCTATGTGAGCAGCCGCTATTCCGATCTTTCTGTGCTGAATGATTACCCTTACTGGAAGGAAAGCTGGTACCATGAGGCGCTTACCAATAATGGGGAGATTATTTATACTGCCGCGTCAAAAGTGAATTACTACGGCCAATATCCGGTGAAAACCTTTTCCGTTGTCAGAAGGGTACGGGATGTTTACACCAAGAAAAATATTGGTATCATAAAAGTTGACCTTACCTATGAGCTTCTGGAACATCTATTTGACAATATGGAATGCACCAAAAGTTCCTTCGTAGGGCTCATTGATCACAATGGAAATATCATATACGGCGGTGACCATATCTCCCACGAGCTTGCACTGTCCGCCCTTGATTCGTCTGTGGTCTCCTCCGATCAGGATACTTACCGCATTATAAGAAAAACAGTGGAGGGCACTCCCTGGCAGCTGATATATTTTTCCTCCCAACGGGATGTTACGTACCAGATCTATACCAATTTTATCACTGCTTTCTGTGTATTCATACCTTTGTTCGGGCTGGCTTTTGCACTTTTTAAGCTCCGCTCCGGCCGTATTACCGCTTCAGTTAAGACGATACTGGCCTCTATGAAGCAGGTTGGCAAGGGGGATCTGAATACAAAGATAGACACCGATGCCCTGTATGGTTATGAATTCACACAGATCTCCAGCTACTTTAACCTGATGACCGAACGCCTGGACAGCCATATCCGCAGTGAATATCAGGCACAGATCTATCGTAAGACAGCAGAATATCGGGCATTGCAAAACCAGATCAACCCCCATTTTCTCTATAATACCCTGAATATATTTGTTACCCTGAACCGGCTGGGGTACAAGGGGGAGCTGGAAGTTGGTTTGATTAAGCTCTCCAACATCTTTCGTTATACCTGCAGCAACGATGAATACTGCACCATCGCCCAGGAACTGGATTTTGTACAGCAATACCTGGACATACAAAAACTCCGTTACGAAGAACGGCTGAATTTTCTCATTGCCTGTGATTATGAAGTACAGGGAATATTAATTCCCAAGCTGATTGTACAGCCACTTGTGGAAAATGCGATTAAGCATGGTATGGAGCCCTCCGAAAAACCGATCACCATTAAGATTCAGGTACAGAAATGTACATTGAGAGTAGACCAGCCTGTCGATTATGTCATTCTTACTGTTTCAAATGACGGGATTGGATTCGATGCCTCCGATCAGCGTATTATGAGGAGTGTGGGGCTGTCTAATATTACCGAACGACTCAACCTATATCACAAGGATTCCTTCTTCTATCTTAGAAGCGGGGAAAACCAGTTGACGATTGCATCCATCCTGATCCCATTCTGCAAAAGCAAAGGAGGCCCCCAATGCCAAACAAACGAACCATATTGATTGTAGATGATGAACGTATGATACGCCTTGGATTGATTCATATGATAGAGGAATTATATCAGGAGAAGTATCTTTGCCTGGAAGCTAAGAATGGAGCAGAGGCCTTAAAAACAGCCGCCTGTGAAAAACCCGAGATGATATTTCTTGATATACGAATGCCCGTAAAGGATGGGCTTAGCACATTACCGGAATTGGTGGAACTTCTGCCAAATGTCCAGATTGTACTATTAACCGGATTTTCTGAATTTGACTATGCAAAAACAGCAATTAAATACGGCATAACGGACTATCTGCTAAAACCCTGCAGTCCGGATGATATAAAATCAGCAATCGATCGGATGGAGGCACATCTTCAGGAGCAAACCAGCAATCGGAATGTTTTATTTGCCGTGGATATGACCCGAATTCTGGATCTTTATTTTAATAAAGACATAAAACCGGAGGAAACCCGGAATCAAGTTTCGCAGATCAGCTTCTGTATCATCTATACGGACACCAAAGACAGTATGCACGCCGGAAACCTGTGCAAGCTCCTCATCAGGGACTTCGGAAGCTATCCCTTCCCTCCTTCCTTATCTCTGTGCAATTATTTTCTTCCTACAGGGGAATTGTGTCTGATCACGGCCGGGAACAGAGGGGATTATTTGATCGACTTTATGAAATCCTCCGATTCGGCAAAGGATGCCGCGATCACAGCCGTATCCTTTGAAGCCTCTGATTTGATCACTCTGCTTACTGAGGTAGACCAATTTCAGGATATGAATTACTTGCGATGCTATATCACAGGGCAGTGCTGTTCTTATATTCATCTGGCGCAACAGTGCAGCATCAACTCCATGCCTGCACTGGCCAATGCCCTGGAACAAACTGCCCTGGCTTTCCTGCTGGGTGATACGGCTGCCTTTTATACCGGACTGGTGGAATTGGAGCAATTTAAAACAGAATGGCATACCTATGCCGAAGCCTACAAAGCCAGCGCAATCCGATTCTTTGCCAGCCTCACCGGGTATCCCGTGGAATATCAGACCGGGGCCGGACTTCTTGCCCTATTGCCTAACTCCATCCCAAACAGTATCCAGGCAACCAAGTTAAACAGCGATGACCTGATGGTACAAATCAAGGACTTTGTCTCCAGGAACTGCAAGGAAGATATCAGCATTCAGAAACTGGGCGAGATCTTTCGCATCTCCCCCAATTATTTAAGTAAAATCTTTCATGACAGAACCGGTATGCGCTATATTGACTATGTTACATGGCTGCGTATTGAGCGATCCAAAGCTCTGCTGCTTGGCAACAGCAATCTGACCGTTCAACAAGTCAGCGAACAAGTTGGCTACTATAGTTCAAGACACTTTACCAAAACCTTCAAGAAACTCACCGGGGTGCTTCCCACCGAATACAAGGAACAAACCGGGAGATAGCATCACCCCCATTCCTAAAGAATGAGGTCAAACACCCTATAACACGATTGCTCCATGCCGATATTCAATCACATTTCAATATAGCAGACAACGCATATTACCCACATATAACTACCTAACTACATCTAATTTGAACATTGTACCAGGTACCGATATTACCGCTCATTCCAATAGTATAGTTTCTAAATAATAATTGATTAAAATAATACCCGTTGATATAATAATTATAATATATAAAGATGTTGAGGGGGAATCAAAATGCCTTTAGTTCAAGCAAAGTGCACCAACTGTGGTGGAGAACTGCAAGTAGATTCAGCAAAAGAAGCAGCAATATGCCCTTATTGCGGATCTGCTTACATCATTGAGAAGGCTGTACATTATTTCCAAGTAACAAATAACAACATATTTAATGGGGCCAAAATTATTCAAGAAGATGGTTTTAAGAAGCTCATTGAGGCGGCGGAAGGATATGTTAGGCTTGAGGACTTTAAATCGGCAAAATTAACCTATGAAAGAATTTCTAAGGAATATCCACAGAAAGGAGAAGGTTGGTTAGGGTTAGTAAAACTCGAAATTGACGAAGAAAAAAAGAAAATCGATATTAACCTAAACTACCGATCCACTTCTATTGATAATGTAAGGAAAATCGGAACGCCTAATCAAATTAATGAATTAGAGGCATTATTAAATGTATTACATCAAGAATACGAAAGACGAAAAGAAACTTATAGTAAAACTGTTAGTTCAAAATTTAAGACTTTAAATGACATATATGGCTACTTAAAGGAGAAGAACATCGGTCTCGAAGATAAAGATATTAAAATCTTTGTTAATAAAAATCGTGTCATTATTCATTACGAACCTCCTGCAGGAAATATAAGAGTAGAGAGAGAAATTGTCGACTTTAATCCAGAAAAGGGTAGCTTAGTATTATCAGATAAACTTTGCCAACGCTATATTAGAGGTAATGCTAATACACCTCCTGATTCTTATTACAAATACCATCAACCGTACCCGTTTAAGGGAATAATAAAAATTACTGAAATAAAAGATAGTAACATTTTACTATCAAAGGAAGAGCTGACATATGATTCTGATTGGAATCGAGATATCGCTTGGCATGCAGAATATGTGCTCAAACCGTATCCTGAGAACAAGTCAGCAGGATGCTATATTGCGTCATGTATTTATGGATCATATAATTGTCCGGAGGTTTGGATCCTGCGCAGGTATCGAGATTGCTATCTTTCTATTTCTTTATGGGGGCGCTGTTTCATTAAAATATATTACATAATAAGCCCGAAGGT
>JAEXNR010000042.1 GCA_023439505.1 Bacillota bacterium | reverse complement strand
CTCTTAATCAGGGTGTCCAGGGTTCGAGCCCCTGGAGGCGCACTTACAAAGTATCGGTTTTGCAGACATAGGAGCTGCGGGGTCGGTGCTTTTTTCTTGTCCCTGTTTATGCGGGTTTGCGGGCTTTTACCTGTATCTGGAACTGATCTTTCTTCATATGCGTTCACACCTGATGATCGGGAAATATCCTGTGATAACGTGTCAAAGATTTTGAGGGATGATACGCTGTCACCGGGATAAGACTTCCATTTGGTCAGGACGGTAATCATCGATAAATACAGTCTTTCGGGCACTTAAAAGTGTATCTCGAAGGGCATCTTCCTGACTTCCTTTTAATATGGATAGTAATGTGTCACTTTGCTCTTCCGTAAGAATGTAAACTACTCTACCAACTTGCATAGGTTCTCCTTTCCGTACCTCATATTTCTTCAGCTGCGATCCGGATCGGGAAGCTGCAGCGAGAAAGATGAGGTACAAAGTGCTTTTGGGCAATAAAAAACTACCAACTAATTAAAGTTGGTAGTAAATGGACTTTTTTAATTTATATTTTTTATTAAACACTATTTATGTAATACCAGTCCCTTATATCATCATTTTTCTTTAAATAACTTTCATCTAAATCTGGTTGTAAAACAAGTAATTCTTTTATTATTAAATTATAAACTTGTAACGCATGATCTATTTCTTTTTCGTCAATTTCAATCAAATAATTATCAATAAGATTATCAAAATCAAAATTAAAAGACTTACAATGCACAAGTTTATTACGAAGACTAATTAAATTTGAAAAATAGTTATAAGCTTTTTTATCTTTTGGAAAATCTTTATTTAAAACCATTCGTATTCCGATTACTAATTTGTTTTTGACTTCCAATTTATCAAGTGAATTAAAATAGTTAATATCTAAATATCGTATTAAATAATCATTTATAAATGCTTCGATTGATAATGCGGAAAAAATAATAATTTGTGTAGCAAATTCATATTTTTTTATTAATAACTTATTAAAAAATTTATCTCCATCTGGACCCATTGATATACTGCCATTAATTGTATTTATATTATTTTTGCACTTACAATAGTAGTCATAATTATTTAATACAATTCTTCTATATGTTGTGATATTATTAATTAATATTTTTTTCTCCATTTTTCTTCACTTTCTATATCTTGATAATTTAATAATGATATAGTGTAATTATAAGTATAAATTTACCAACATGCAATATTTATTTATCAAAGTTCGTGAGAAAACTACATCTTTAATAATATGTCTTGAAGAAAATCCTGTCCAGTTTATAGATATCCGGGTGCATCAGCTGATAGGTCTGTGCCAGGTGAATGTACTTCTGGGTTGTGATGATATCTGAATGGCCCATAAGGATTCTTAGGCTTTCAAGGTTTCCACCACCGAGGATGTAGGAGGTTGCAAAGGTGTGCCGGAGCAGGTGCGGGTATATCCTTGATATGCTGGTGTTCCTTTTGATCCGGGAGAAGAGGCAGCGGACTACATCACTGGTGATTGGCTTCTGGGACTTTACTTCGAGGAAGAAGGGGTCTGATTTTAAGTCCAGATCATAGCTCTGGTTTTCTGATACGCCCCGGTAGACGATCAGGTATTTATGAAGGTGCTGCTTTAGCTTTAGTGCCATGGGTACCATTCGGCTTTTGTTAAATTTACTGTCGTTGATGAAGATGATTCCTTTCGGGAAGTCGATGTCTCCGATGGTAAGCCGGACTACTTCACCGGAGCGCAGGCCGGCGTCTAACATGAGGTGTACGATGCAGAGATTTCGGATTCCCTGTTTGCATTTTGGATTGAACATGGCATCGATGTCGGTTACTTCATTTTCATAGAGGGGAAGGACGATGCTTTGTTTTTCCCGGATGAATTTGAATTTCTTTGAGATATCGGTGTCGAGGTATTCTTCCACATAGCAATAGTTTAGGAATACGCGGATGGCTCTCTGGTAGGTTCTTATGGTGTTGTTGGACAGCTTATCGTTTTTTAGTCCTCCATGGATGGGATGTCCTTCGAATATGGTTTTATTGCGAAGGTACAGGAGGTATTCGTTGAGGAGTTTATTGTTGATCTCTGACAGGAGGATCTGATCCGGTGTCCGGTTTATTTTATCTGAGTACCAGGTGACAAAGTAACCGATATTTGCCTGGTAATATTCTATTGTTTTTTGTACACAATGAGCGGATTTTTCCATGAGAAAATCGTCAAGTGCCTGTTGCAGTGTCAGGTTTATCATTGCTAAGCGCTCCATTCTTTTTATTTTGACAAATGTGTTCTTTCAGCTTATAATGATTGTAAGTAGTTCCATCGGACCCGATTATTTTATAATTACATAAGGTATGATCTTCAACCATCCCGGACAATTCATCGGCATTGAATTGTCTGGATTTTTTTATTTTGGATACCTTCATGTGATGTATATCGTTATCGTTTAGTCTTAGTAAGGCTTCTGTACAATCGATCAGAACATCGTCTTCATTGATTCCCCTGGTGTAGAAACCATAGGTTAATACGCTGTTTAGCATTTTTCGTTTTACCACATCTTTGCACAGATTGCGGTGATATTCCCGGATTAGCTTTAGTTTTTGTTTTGGTAGTTTACAGTCTATCATTTTGGTTCGGCGCATGGCTTCCCAGAAGGCGATGTAGGGCCGGCGGGATTTGTTTGCCTGGTCATCCGGCTGCACCAGTCGTAAGGTAGAATGGGTCAGGTAATCTGCAATCAGGAAGCGGTTATCGATGTAATCATAGACGCGCTGGGCAACGTCGTATTTGGAATTGTCTCTATGCAGCGGGATCAGCGGAAAGGATTTGGACATTTTCCGCATGGTCTGGAATTCCACGTTTGTGATCAGGGTGAGCTTTGGGGTGAGATTATTTGCATGTCGGTTCAGGACATCCGGGCTTACGTCTATAACACCATCCAGTACCTTACGGCACCAGCTGATCATGTTCTGATCGGAGCCGTATTCGGAGTAGAATTTGATTCTGGCGGTGTCGACATATTTCCAGGACTGCATCTTGAAGCATTCTTCATAGATGTAGTTGTCATAGCGGTTGATCAGGCCGTTGAACAGCCAGAATTTAAAGAACCATGGTTTGTATCCCTGTTCCACTACTTCTTTGCTTTTGAGGTATATTCTTACGAAGCATTTGTCTGAGCGCTTTCCCATGGCTATGTAGTCACATTCGTATTCGTCGTTGGGTTTGAAGGCATATTCCATATGAACACGTCTGAACCGGCTGACCTGCATCTTTGTAAATTTGTCGATTCGGAAGAATTCTTCCGGGTCTTGCAGGTAGTTGGAATGCCAGCAGTAGTCTACACGGTTTTCTTTGACTTCCAGTATCTCCAGACCGAAGTTATCACATATCTTTTGAACGACATGGTAGCTTCTTTCGAAGCTTTCATGAACGCCATACATCCATAGCATGTAGGAACGAAGCTGGACAACGATTTCTGAGGTTACACTTTCCCCGTCGGCTCCTTCCGGTACTTTGGAGGCGATAAAGATATCGTAGAGATCAGGACATTCGATGCAGATGTTATAAAACCTTGAGAAGGTGAAGGGTCTTAGGTTTAATTGTTCTTCTTCGATTAAATGGAAGGGTTTGCAGCCATTGAATTCATAGATGTCTTCCATTGCGATCTTGAAGTAGCGGATTAATTTTTTATACCCCCGGTCTTTGGAGTCGGCGGTGAAGTCATTGGATAGTTTTATGCTGTAGTAGAAGGTATCGATGTTATGCAGGAATTTTTGTTGTTTCATATCGAACCAGTATTCTTGATTTTCGGTATCTAATTCATTGTAGATTTTGCTTTGAATTCTTCGTAAATCAATCAAGTTTAATTCCCCATTTCGTTAGTTTTTTGTGACACTTTAGTATGGTAAAGTATTTCGCCAGACCCCCCCTTTCGCGAAATTCTAAAAATGGCAGTTTTGCCTGTATTTACAGCACTTTGAGGGTGATTGGGTGTGTATTTCTAGACCACGTATTACAAGGACGTGGTGAGCCAAAAAATTAGTGCGATGGGTGCCCTTTTGCCCTGCTTCGCAAGGGCAAAGCTGCCCCCATCGCACCGACCATAATGATTATCATACTAACCTTCTTGTATCTCGTTTTGAACAGCTGCCGCCGGCGGCGCCCCGGATTAATGAGATACATTATTTGATATCTAATATTGGTATTTTCTTCAGTATGAACATAATAGCTTTGATTATCTTATCGAAGTTAAGAATAGCTATTACGAATGGGATCAAAAGTTTGACCATGTTCATGTCGATGAAGATGGATACCAGGGACACTCCGTTGAACATCAAAATAAATACTTTATCGACTGCTCCGGTTATATTGGATGAAAAGTCAGGCAGCACCCCCGTGAGTGCAAATACTACATCAATTATGTGCTGACCAAGTGAAAGCATCCATTCTGTTAACATATTAATTCCCCCTTATAATTTCATCACCTTTTTTGATTGCAAGGTTTATAACTGCTATGATCATGATGAAGTCTGTGATGGTTATATAGATACTATAGAGCTCTCTAAATGAGGGCTGACTTATAAATTCAGTGAAGTTAAAGTCTAGGCCTTCGTATAGTTGATGGCCCTGGAAGGATATCCGAGGGATCATCAATATGCAGTCACTTACACCAAGGCTTAATACTCCCATTAAGAATTTAATTACCAGAGCCAGAGGATAGGTTAGGATCCCACACTGCTTATCCAGTTTTGCCTCCATTGCAGAGACAAATTCGTCGACTTTGGCATCGCTGGGAACGAACAGCCATTCCAGCAGATTTTTTAGTCCTTCCCAGAGCCCATCGAATAAGCCTTCCAGCCATCCCGGAGGATTTACAACTACTTCACCTGTGCCGGGCAGATCAATGGTACGTATAAAATCGGCTTCTGTTGTCTTGTCTCTTTCTTTGACTAAGTATTTATCTAAGCCTTTTACCACATCCGTTGTCAGTTCGATTACAAGTTCTCCAGTGTGTGCACCGGTAGTTTCTATGCTGGGGTTATAGACTCTGTCTGTTGGGGCCAGAGGATTGATGGCACCTACGGCGGTACCGTTATTCACCAGATACTGCAAATCCTGTTTGGTGAAGGTGTTTCCGTCATAGCCTTCATTGACTAAGGCTACGCTTGCTCCATTGGGTATGATAATGTCAAATTCATAACGCCATTTCTCACCTGTAATGGTGTTTCCATTAATGACTAACTCAGGGATGTTGGTGTTCAGGTGTTCGAAGCCTTCCCACTGATCAAGAGGCAAGGACGACCATGTATTATAATTTGTTAAGTTGGAGTAGATACCGCCATCAAACTGTACGCCTGACCATATAATTTGATTTATCGGAAAGCCGGGTATGATTGTTGTATCTGACAATGCATTTATAGCTTGCCAGGTAAATGATACACCCAGGTTTACATTATAATTGATGAGTAAGGTGTCTCCTATGTTATTGCTGGGACTAACATAGGGGCATTTCATGACGAATTCTGCCTGGTTAACTAAATCCCTCAGGACTAGTATAGGAGAGGCATAACTATAGGTATCTGTATCGGAGTAATTGGCTTGTATATACTGTTTTAGGGTTGCATTTTCAACATAGGTGCCGGCAGTTATGAGTGAGACTGTTGGCGAAGCTAATACCTGAGTATTACTGTTATCCATTTCAACTTTGTAATCGCTTATGAATTGCTTGGCTTCCTGAAGGACTCCCTGGGGAATTGATATGGTCGACCCGTCAGTTACTGCTCCGCTGTCCCAGAGGGATTGGAAGTGATTCATCCATTCCCTGACGGTATTGCTTGCGCTTTCATACCAGCTCTTGAAGGCACCCCAGATTTGTTCCCGGTTTTGATAGATTTCATATCCGGCCCAGGCAGCCGCTACGGCAACAACAATTGGGACTGCAATTCCCAGGGCAGAGGAACCAAGGAGTGCAGTTGCTGATCCGGCGGCAGCTACTTCCTTTAAGGATAAAGCGAGATCAGAGGCTTTTACATTTGATACCAGTACGCTGTTTGTTGCTAGAAATATGGCTAAGATCACGATAAAGGTCTTTGTTTTTAAGGAATGGTACATATGCTACCTCCTTCTGAAGATGTTGTGAAAAAAGGTATAGATGATGATGACACAAATGGTAATGCAGAGGGCTACGATTAATGTAATAATGGTTTCGAGACTTTGTATCATTTGGTTGTAATATTCTTCTATGGACATTGTCACACCTCATATCTTTATATTTTTGCTGCCGAAGGCCATACTGAAAAAGAGGTTGATCAGTTTTTCTGTAAGTCCGAACAGGATTCCAATGGGCATGGATACTAACATCATCTGGCCGATCAGGTTAATGATCAATTGATAGCTTAATTCTTCCAACATCGTATACACCTTCTTTCTGATTTTCTCCGGATGTGAATTTTCCCTTTTGAATGACGTAATAGGTGTCATACCGTTTGTACATTTGGGGATGATGGAACCAGAGGAATTTTTTCTTTATCTTGCCTGCGATCTGGGTGTCGGAGGAGCTTTCCGTATCCAGACTGTCACGATCTACCAGGCTGTTGCTTTGGAAGAAGCCGAAGTAGTTTTTACAAACCACTACGTTGCTGAATTGCTCCCGGAGCGGCTTTGCCATACGTCCGAATACCTGACTGGTTCCGATGATGTGTTTGCGCTGCTTGCGTTGTTGTGAGATCTGAGTCATGGTGTCCATGTTGATGTTTTTGCTTTCGAGGCTGTTGAGATAGAGTTGTATTTCGTCTACGAAGAAGATGACGCCTTCTTCGCCGTTGGAGTATTTTTGGAAGTCATCATTATCATTGAAGGGGAAGACTTTATTTTGTCTTAGGTAATGGCTGTACATTACTTCGTTGATGATGTCTTCTTCTATATGTCTTTGTTCAAGGAGCTTCATCAGATAGGAGTATTTATCTTTGAAGTCTTCAAAGGTAACAATTGGGTAGTCTTTTAGCAGGATGTTGGTACATAGTTTTGCATTTTGATACATATCTAATAGTTTATAGGTGTAGTTAACTGCGGATAAGGTTTTTCCTGATCCTTGAGGACCGATAAAGCATAGGAGTCCGTCTGCATCGAAGTAGTTTGGGTGTTCTTTGCGGAAGTTTAATTTGTATTTCAGGTATTGATATATGTTGCCGGGCTTTAAATTCTCTTTTCCGCATTCTATTTTCATTCCCATAGGTTTCCTCCTTTGAAAAAGAGCACTATATTTTGGAATATAATGCTCTTTACGATATGTCCGGGGTTGGCTTATTAAAACTTGATCTTGCCTTTTGAGAAGGCTGTTATGACTGCTCGTACAAGTTTTCTGGCACCCCACCAGAATACATAGATGCCAACAGATGAGGCAAGTATAATACCGATGATTGCTGCAACTTGCGCTACGTTTATGCTTCCGGTTAAGGCATTTGTTATCGGTGAAAAGTCAATTGGTGCCGGTGTTGGCTGTGATGCGAAAGCGGTTTGGCATAGGAGCATTGAGAAGATCATTGCCATGGTCAGCATTAAGCCGAGGCTTTTCTTGGTTTTCGGGAACTTTACGATTAAGTGCCCTCTCAGGTTTCTTACTAATTTCATGTTGTTTCCTCCTTTAGGTGATTTGATTTATATAAATGCGCAAGCGCATTTATATCTTGATATGTATCTCGCTTTTCCTGGCTGCCGGATCTGTGCTGGTTGGTTTTTGAGATACTGTTTTATCCCTTGATTTCCAAGGTTGAATTGATATCCTGAAATACGGATAGAATTCTTGTAACTTGATAGGATACGTTTTCGACTTTCTTGGCCTTTTCCATGGAGGCTTTTAGTTTCTTTTCTTGTTCGGTTATTTGTCTGTCTAGTTGTTTGATCCGGTCTTTTCGTTTCTCTTCGGATTGCATGGCATCACGAATGATGTTTTCGAATTTCTGATTGAAACCTTCGCCTTTGTATCGTTCTATATAGGCATAGACATCTTCGGCTACCCTTATACTTTTCGCTAATTTGGCCATTTGGTTTTCCTCCAGTTGTATCTCTTTTGTTTGCTGCTGCTTTCTGGATCGGGAAGTGCCGGTTTTATTGTTGAGGTACTTTTTTGTTGTTATCGTAGAAGGGCAGATCATCTATGGCACATTTTCCATCGGGATACTGACATTTATTTTCTTCATTATCAGAAGATGAATGGTAGGTGCAGCCGTTACATTCTGCTTTCTTGAGCCTAGGATTCATTTCTTACCTTCCTTTGCTTGGGTTTTTATCCGGCGCGCATGATCAACTCGCTACGCTCGAACATCTAGGGTCTTGTCTACGAAGATCAGGCTTTCTCCTGTTCCAGGTACGGAGGTGTTCTCTCCGGGTAGGCTGTGCACGGCCTAGCCTTGCATTCATGCCTGTAAAAGCGTTGGTTAGCTTTTCTGTCTTCCTGAAATGTTCCGCTACGCTCCACATTTCAGGAAGCCATAAAATCTAACGGCATGAACTCCAGGCCTATACGGCCGGGATTGCAGCCTACTCCTACTTGGAGGTACATTACGCCGAAGAAAGAACGGGGTTGTCGCCTGTTGTACGCTTAGGCTGATTTGCCGGTTTTCTCTGCGGGAGGGGTTGCTTTTGCCGGCGCCGGTGCGTATTTGGGATAGTTGGGGTCTGTCAGGGAGGGGTCGGGCTGTTCGTAGGGGGTTAGTCTGACGTCTGAGATGTAGTCGAGGTCTTTGAGTACCAGGATGGGTTTTCCGTCGCTTCCTACTTTCATGCCGAAGTATCCGATGTATTTGGCTGGGGCGGTGACGATTTTTTGTATTCGGCTGAAGTCCATCCAGATCTTGCCCGGTTTCTGACCAAAGCTCTGCACGCTATTCATTACTCCTTTGAAGTCTGTGTTGAAGGTGTAGAAGACGCTCATGCCTTCGATTTCTGCATTTTTGGTTGCGTCTGCGCTGAGTACGATTATTTCTGTCTTGGTCTCCATAAAGTCCATCATTGCGTTATCCATAATAAATCCTCTCTTTCTGGTTCGGTCATTGCCGATACCTCTTTGTTTGCGTGTTATGCTATAATGAATGACCGCTTAGGAACGTGTCACTATTATCGGTGTATCTCATGTTGTGCGCCAGGGAAGCTGGCCGGCCGGTGATTTTGAGATACTGTTTCTTGGGGGTAGAGCTGCATTTTTATATGCAGCTCTGGTTATGAAGCATTTATATTAAATTGGGGAATAAACAAGGAGGATAGATATAACTTAGATTTTCCTGTGATAAATATCTTTTCCATTTCTCTCTACGGCTTCGTTTGCCCTTTCGGTATAATGATTTAAACTGAATTTAGTGTATCCGATGGAACCATATACACCACCTTCATGATCCCATCCATTTTCCTGCATAATTGTTTTTATGTTTTCTTCACCTAGTCCGTAAATACATTCTGCAATTACTCTTTCTGCTACCTCTAATCTGATCTCAAGCTCTCTCTTTGTCATATACATCCTCACCTTTCCTGATGCGGCATCCTAGAAAATGCCGTCTACCAATTCGTGACTTTTTGTGCTATAATAGTAATATTTAACAATGTGATAACGTGTCAAACTTTATAAGTTAATTATAATCCCATTAAAATGGGATGTCAATATTTAAATCACAATTATTTGGGATTATTTTGAGAGGAGATGTAGTATGAAAATAGATATTGAAGGATTTGGTAGTAGATTAACAAAATGTATGGAAACACTGAATTTATCCAATTCCTATATAACAAAGGAACTTAATCTTTCTAAAAATGCTATTGGAAACTATAAAAATAATCAAATACCGAATGCTACAATACTATTTGAACTTTCCCAAATACTTGGGACTACCATAGAATGGTTATTAACAGGAGAAACTTTAGAAGTATCGACTTATAAGACAGATGAGCAATTACTGATTGAAAATTATAGAAAGTGTACGAATAGCAATAAAGAACAGCTGCTTAAACTTTCCCAAACACTGGGGAGTATCTTTACGGAAGAAGCAGCCGCCTATGAGGGGAAATCATCGGATTACAAGATTGGATAAAGAATAAAAATTTGATAAGGTAAGGGGTAAATGAAGAAGAACAAAAGAAAATGGAACAAGGAAATTAATGAAGGAATAAAGGAATTCGAAAACCGTATGAATAATACGTATAATTATTATGGCCAAATAGGTCAGCGCGATAAAATAAAAAGGGGAAAAAATTATCGCCATTATATTATTATGCTTATAAGGCTGTTTTTGGGCATTACGTTAATCACTTATACCATACTGCATTTACTCGATAGATTATAAACGTGCAAAAAAAGTATCTCAGTTTATCATGCTGCAGGATCTTCCTGGGCGAATAATTGAGATACTTTTCTTATGTAACATAATTGTGATTTTGATGCATTTATAACAAATAAATACAACAAAGAGGATTGACAATGTTATATTTATTAGGTATAGTTAAATTAGAAAAAGGCAATCAGTTACAGAGTAACTTAGCCTCATATGGTGAAAATAACTACCCTAGATCTGGCCAAGATACACAGGGTAGTTATTTTTTGTGCTTTTTATCCCTATCTAAATAGGAGATAAGCGCTATGATCAGACTTCCGAATAACAACATCAAAGATATTGCTTCATATGTAGTCATAAGCACCACCCCCTTTCATAATGAAGGAGGCATCACTACCCATGTAACTGATTGCTAGGGAAATTATAATATAAAAATCCGACAGTAGCAAGTTTAATTTCATAAAATGTAAATTCAAGGAATATTTGGTATCTCAATCTATCTTCAGGAAAGTTCTATAGTGCCTAGGTATTGAGATACTTTTTTGTATCTCTAAATGAAAAAGTATCTTTTAGAAATGGCGTATAACTAAAACCAGTATGTGATACTGAACCATTGAGTATGCGTTGATGATAATGTGTTGAAAGATATCTCTATATTTTATTATCCCTCTTAATCAGGGTGTCCAGGGTTCGAGCCCCTGGAGGCGCACTTACAAAGTATCGGTTTTGCAGACATAGGAGCTGCGGGGTCGGTGCTTTTTTCTTGTCCCTGTTTATGCGGGTTTGCGGGCTTT
>JAEXNR010000041.1 GCA_023439505.1 Bacillota bacterium | reverse complement strand
GTTAGCTTATCGCTAATCCATTATCTTTACTGTTTTTGTGGTTGTATCAATACTTTCGTATCAATACGAGTTCGTAATGCATCTTCAACCTTTCGGCTGTCGATTCATTTAATGAAAATTTCTTTTTCGAAGTCCATTTCGATTGCTCTTTATGGGCCTTCAATTTTTTAGAATTTTCAGGGTTGTTTTACTGTTCAATTATCAATGTTCTGTTTGCCGGCTCTTAATTTCTTAATGCGTCAGCGAAAGTAATCTTATCATAAGCATAATCTTTTGTCAACAACTTTTCACTCTATTTTTTATTTTTTTTTAAAAATTTAATCATTAACAGATCTATTCGCTCTTTTTTATTCATCATTCTCTGCTATTAATACCCGAAAATACACGAATATATGCCGTTTTTATGAATCTTCAGACTTAAAACAAAATCAGACACGATTCAAACAATTTAATCAAACAATTGCTGTACTTATTTTTGAAATAACGCTCAAAATTAATTACGGCCATAATATAAAACATTGATAATTATTAAGAATCCACGATGCCATAATACATAAACTGCTATTTTTCAATTAATTTTGTCTTTACCGTTAAATTACTTAATGCAAATAATTATATGTCTTTATCTAACTATTCGAAATTTTTAGTCCATGAAACGAACTGATCGATAAACCAATTGTGCAGATGTGTAGTGTGAATATATTAATTCTTTCAAATAAACCTGCAATTGGAATATTATTTACCATAGTAATCGGAGTTAATGATCCTGCAACTGTAATTATAATTGCACATACCAAAACAAATATACCAATCCTTTTTAATCCCTTCGTCTTCAATAATCCAATTCCGATGAAAAATCCAAAACCTATGGTACATATGACAACAACTGCGGTTACTACCATATGCATCATATTTTGAAAACTGGACATGTCTAATTCGGTGTTTAGCGGAAACAAGGAATAACCAATCAGCGATGTAATTTCCATGACGATTAATAAAATAGATCCAAGGATTGCCAGCTTATGAACTTTTTTTTGTAAAAATATCATCAAGAGACTTATTGAAAATATAACCAGCAAAATTCCATAGGCAAAAGTTAGCTTAGATAAGAATGCAGCATCAGGCGCATTTTCTCCTGTTAATTCACTTATCGTCTGCGTCATATGATTATAGCCCTTCCATAATATTCCGCCTAAGATTACATGAATTATATAAAATATTACTCCTAAAATTGCACTCAATGATAATATCTGCCATAAACTTTTTTTGTTCATCTGATTTTCTCCTATCATTCCTCTTATTTTTATTTAAGGCAGTAACAAAATAAACAGTAACTTATGTATAAAGAATATTTTACCAATTAATCAGAATAAATAAAAGTGGAAAATAAAAAATTCTAATCTAATAATAGCTAATATAAAATTTTCTGATAAGCTACCAAATCCAGGTAACGTCCAAACTTTGACCCAACTTCCTTATAGTGCGCACACTTTTCATACCCGTTTTTAGAAAACAACTGAATGCTCCGCGTATTCTCCCCGCACACGGTTGCAATCAGAACACGCATTTTTACCGTCCTTGCGTAATCTTCAATATGTTGAATCGCAAGGTTTCCCAGCCCCTGTCCTCTAAATTCCTGCTTTAGATATATGCTTATTTCGGCCGTTTTATCATATGCTTCTCTTTTTTTATGCTGCGTTAATATGACATAACCACAAACTTCCTCATGATTTTTGATAATGAATGTTTTGTAAACAGGGTTAACAAAACATACTATCTCTTTCATTTCACTTATGGTCAGTGTTCGTATATGGAAAGTAGCCGTTGTATTTAAGACATAATAATTATATATCTCTAATACACTCTGTAAATGCTCTTCCCTAATTTCCTCTATTACAAAATTTTTCATATTCATTCCTCCCCAGGTAATTTTTGAGTAACTGATACTATGATTCAAATTAATCTGATCCCGTAAATTATAAGACAAAAGCAGCCGTAACATAATGTTACGGCTGCTTCGTTCTTACGGAGAAAGAGGGATTTGAACCCTCGCGCCGGTCGCCCGACCTACACCCTTAGCAGGGGCGCCTCTTCGGCCTCTTGAGTATTTCTCCAGAAAACTGAACTTAATTTAACCATATTCTGTTTTATCTCTTTCACAGAGACAAATCCAAGTATAACAAATGACTTTTCATTTGTCAACTATTTTGTGTTACTATTTCATATAAATTATTTCCTTTAGAATCAATTACAACAATAACCGGAAAATCTTCAACATATAATTCTCTGATGGCTTCTGTTCCAAGATCTTCATATGCAATTATTTTAGATTTCTTAATCTTCTTTGATAATAAAGCACCTGCTCCGCCAATTGCGGCAAAATACACTGCTTTATTTCTCATCATGGCGTTAATCACACTCTGATTCCTTTTTCCTTTTCCTATCATACCCTTCAACCCACGTTCCAGGAGCATTGGTGTATATTTATCCATTCTGCTGCTCGTTGTAGGTCCCGCTGACCCGATCACCTGACCTTCTCTGGCCGGCGTAGGTCCCAAATAATAAATAACATTATTTTCCAATTCGATTGGGATTTTTTTTCCCTCTGCCACCGTTTCAAACATTCTCTTATGTGCAGCGTCTCTGGCAGTATATATAACACCAGTAATATATACATAATCTCCCGCCACCAATTCTTCAACCTTTTCTGTTGTTAAGGGTGTTGTAATATACTTATCCAAATTACTCCCTCTTTCTATCTCATTCTTTTGTATCAATATTTTTACATTCCTATCTGGAAAGCATATCAGTTATTTACGCAATTATATCGTTCTATTTCATTCGTATTATTGGCAAAGCAGTTCCGATTTTATTCCATTCGAGAGTTATCTGCTAAATTTTTCTGGTAATATGCCTGTTGACATGACAACAGATATTGATTGCTAACGGTAATCCCGCTATGTGCGTCGGATACGTTTCGATATTCACTCCAAGGGCTGTTATTTTTCCTCCAAGTCCCCCCGGTCCAATTCCCAGCTCATTGATTTCTACCAATAGTTCTCGTTCAAGACTTCTGATATGTTCTAATGTCGAGGGCTGATCCAAGCTTCTGGTTAACGCTTTTTTAGCAAGAAATGTACACTTTTCAAAACTGCCCCCAATTCCAATTCCAACTACAATCGGCGGACAGGCATTGGGACCGGCCAGTTTCACCGTCTCTATCACTGCCTCCTTTACACCCTCAATTCCATCAGAGGGTTTAAGCATATAGACACGACTCATATTTTCACTCCCAAAGCCCTTTGGTGCCACTGTGATCTCCAAACCATCTCCCGGTACGATTTGGTAATGAATAATACCAGGTGTATTATCTTTTGTGTTATTACGGATAAATGGATCTTCTACCACAGATTTTCTTAAATATCCCTCCTGATATCCTTGTCTAATCCCTTCATTTATGGCATCCTCCAGATACATTCCTTCCAAATGCACTTCCTGACCCAGTGTTACAAAAATAATCGCCATACCGGTATCCTGACAGATAGGAATAAGATCCTCAGCTGCAATATCCAGATTATTTCCCAGCTGACCCATAATTTGTTTTCCAAGAGGAGTTACTTCCTGCTCATATGCATCTCTAACCCTTTGTTCAACATCAGAAGCCAACTTTAAGTTGGCTTCTATGCACATTTCTTTGATATTCCGGATAATTTCATCTGTATGAATATTTCTCATTCTCTACTCCTTAATTACTTCCATGAGATTTGAATCACATAAGAGACAGAAGTACCACAACTACTCTTCTTCGTCTTCCTGGCCCATTTCATCAGGGAGTTCTTCTTCCCCTTCAAAATCATCCGCATCAGAATCATCCTCTGCTTCCTCCGGGGCTTCCATACTTTCCTCTTCCAGTTCTTTTTCCAGATTTTTAATAACCTCTTCTTCCGAGGCTATCATATTACTTTCTTTTACTTTAGCAAGACTGGCTACAGTAATATCTTTTTCCGTATTCATATTGATTAATTTAACGCCTGAGGTAATTCTTCCAAGAATTGAAATATCATTTACCATTAAGCGGATTATAATCCCCTCCGTGGTAATGATCATGATCTCATTATCTTCATTCACTGCTTTTACACCTATGACATCACCTGTTTTATCGGTAATTTTATAACATTTTACACCCTTACCTCCACGACGCTGCACCGTGAATTCATCCATAAGTGTACGTTTACCCATTCCATTTTCTGATACAAATAGCAGATATTCTCCCTGGGTATTTAACTGCATACCAACGACCTGGTCATCTCCGGTTAAAGTCATACCGATCACGCCCATCGAAGTCCTTCCGGTTGCTCTGACATCCCGTTCATTAAAACGAATACACATACCGTTTTTTGTCACCAGGATAATATCTTTATGTCGATTGGTCGACTTTACTTCAATTAAATCATCGTCTTCCCGCAAACTAATTGCCTGAAGTCCGGATTTTCTGATATTTTCATAGTCTTTAATCGGTGTCTTCTTTACAATACCATTCTTTGTTGCCATAAATAAAAATCTGTCATTCTTATATTCCTTCAAAGGAATAATGGACGTAATACGTTCGTCCGGCAATAACTGCAATAAATTAACAATTGCCGTACCCCTGGCCGTTCGGCTCGATTCCGGTATCTCATATGCTTTCAGTCGATATACCCGTCCCTTGTTTGTGAAGAACATAATGAAGTGATGATTGGTGGTCATCAGAAGATCCTCAATAAAATCTTCATCGATGGTATGCATTCCTTTAATTCCTTTACCGCCTCGATGCTGACTTTTGAAGTTATCTATGGTCATACGCTTGATATATCCCAATCTTGTCATAGCAATGACCGTATTTTCATTGGGAATCAGATCCTCCATGGAGATGTCAAATTCATCAAAACCAATAGAAGTTCTTCTGTCATCACCATATTTATCACGAATTACCGTAATCTCATCTCTGATCACACCAAGTAATTTCTTTTCATCCGCAAGAATTGCCTGATATTCTGCAATTTTTGTCATTAATTCCGCATACTCCGCTTCCAGTCTTTCTCTTTCCAAACCTGTTAATGCACGAAGTCTCATATCGATAATTGCCTGTGCCTGAGCATCAGATAATTCAAAACGTTCAATTAACCGTTCTTTGGCGATGCCGCCATTTTGAGAAGAACGGATAATTTGTATTACCTCATCAATATGATCCAGTGCAATCAATAACCCCTGTAAAATATGTGCTCTTTCTTGTGCTTTATTTAAATCATACCTTGTACGTCTGGTGACAACCTCTTTCTGATGCTGAATATAATAATTCAGCATTTCTAAAAGATTAAGTACTCTTGGCTCATTGTTTACCAAAGCAATCATAATGACACCAAACGTATCCTGAAGCTGGGTATGTTTGTATAATTGATTTAACAAAACATTTGCATTCACATCCCTGCGCAGTTCGATTACAATTCTCATACCGGTACGGTCTGATTCATCCCGCAGTTCTGTAATACCATCAATTTTTTTATCTTTTACCAGCTCAGCAATTTTTTCAATTAGTCTGGCCTTATTCACCATATAGGGAAGCTCACTAACAACAATTCTATTTTTTCCATTTGGCATGGTCTCTATGTCAGAAACTGCACGTACTCTTATTTTTCCTCTGCCGGTACGATATGCCTCATTAATTCCGCTGGTACCCAGAATTTGTGCACCTGTCGGGAAATCCGGTCCCTTGATAATTTCCAGAATTTCTTCTAAGTCTGTTTCTCTATCCTCTTCAATTTGATTATTAATAATCTTAAGAACACCATTAATAATCTCCTTCAAATTATGAGGAGGAATATTTGTGGCCATACCAACAGCGATTCCGGAGGTACCGTTTACCAATAAATTTGGATACCTGGAAGGCAAAACTGTAGGCTCTTTTTCTGTCTCATCAAAGTTCGGAATAAAATCAACGGTATCTTTGTTAATATCAGACAGCATCTCCATGGAAATTTTACTAAGACGCGCTTCCGTATATCGCATGGCCGCTGCCCCATCACCGTCAATAGAACCGAAATTACCGTGACCGTCTATCAGAGGATACCGGGTAGAAAAATCCTGAGCCAATTTTACCAGGGCCTCATAGATGGAGCTATCTCCGTGAGGATGATATTTACCCATGGTATCACCGACAATACGCGCACATTTACGATGCGGCTTGTCCGGTCCATTATTTAACTCAATCATTGCATATAAAATTCTTCTTTGTACCGGCTTTAGACCGTCCCTGACATCGGGAAGAGCACGGGCCGCAATGACAGACATGGCATAGTTAATATACGATGTTTCCATTGTCTTTTTTAAATCGACCTCATGCACCTTGTCGAAGATATTCTCATCCATTTCTTTTCCTCCGTTATCTAACGTTTCCATGAAAGGCTATCTAAATGTAACTATAAATTTACAGTCTTTTTTCATGTTTTTCTTTTGCCTTGCTCTTGTTTAGATATTAAATGTCTAAATTCTTAACATACTTTGCATTTATTTCAATAAATTCTCTTCTTGGTTCCACTTTATCTCCCATAAGGGTAGTAAATGTTAAGTCTATCTCTGAAGACTCCTCTTCATCCATGGTAACCTTTAAAAGAACTCTTCTCTCCGGATCCATGGTTGTCTCCCATAATTGATCGGCATCCATTTCTCCCAGACCTTTATATCTTTGTATTTTATTATTACTGTCCCTTCCGACTTCCTGAAGAATTTGATTTAATTCTTCGTCGCTGTAGGCATAACGGACATATTTATTTTTTTCAAGCTTATAAAGCGGCGGCTGCGCAAGATATACATATCCCTGTTTTATTAACTCCGGCATAAACCGATAGAAAAAGGTTAAAAGCAGTGTGGAGATATGTGCGCCGTCCACATCGGCATCTGTCATGATAATGATCTTGTGATACCTAAGCTTCGATACATCAAAATCATCAGATATCCCCGTACCAAAGGCCGTGATCATCGCTTTAATTTCATTATTCACCAGAATTTTATCAAGTCTGGATTTTTCTACATTCAATATCTTCCCTCTTAACGGTAAAATCGCCTGAGTTGCTCTGGAACGGGCTGTTTTTGCAGACCCTCCCGCAGAATCACCCTCAACAATATAAATCTCACTTTTAGAGGGATCCTTTTCCGAACAATCCGCTAACTTACCCGGAAGACTCATTCCTTCGAGCGCTGTCTTTCTTCTTGTCAGATCTCTCGCTTTTCTTGCTGCATCCCTTGCTCTCTGGGCTAAGATTGATTTTTCACAAATCATCTTTGCAACTGAAGGATTTAATTCAAGAAAGTACGTCAATTGTTCACTGACAATACTATCCACTGCTCCCCTGGCTTCACTATTTCCCAGTTTTTGTTTTGTCTGTCCTTCAAATTGGGGCTCAGGAATCTTAATACTGATAATTGCAGTAAGACCCTCTCTGATATCCTCTCCGGATAGATTCGTATCACTGTCTTTTAGAAACTTTAGTGTTCTGGCATAATCATTAAAGGTTTTCGTAATCGCATTTTTAAAACCTGCAAGGTGAGTACCACCTTCAGGTGTCGTAATATTATTTACAAAACTATAACATCCCTCTGTATACGTACTGTTATGCTGCATGGCAACTTCTACATAAACATCTTCTTTTTGTCCCTCACAATAAATGATATCAGAATATAAGGGATCTTTATGACGATTTAGATATTCAACATATTCCTTGATACCGCCTGCATAATGAAAATCCTTTTCTATCACTTCATCTTCCCTGATATCACGAAGAATAATCTTTAAATTTTTTGTTAAAAAGGCCATCTCTCTCAGACGTTGTTTCAGTATCTCATAATCAAAGACCGTCTCTTCAAATATTTCTTTATCCGGCAAAAAGGTAACTTTGGTTCCTCTGCAATCAGAGCTTCCGATTTCTTTTAATTGGTTTATCACCTTACCGCGTTCATACCGTTGAAAATATAACTTTCCGTCTACACATATTTCCACTTCCAACCACTCAGATAAAGCATTTACAACAGAAGCACCCACACCGTGAAGTCCGCCGGATACTTTATATCCTCCACCGCCAAATTTTCCTCCGGCATGAAGAATTGTAAATACAACTTCTACCGATGAAATTCCCTTTTTTTGATTAATACCAATAGGGATTCCTCTTCCGTTATCAGTTACGGTAACCGAATTATCTTTATTGATGATGACTTCAATCGTATCACAGTATCCTGCCAATGCTTCATCTACTGCATTATCAACGATCTCATAAACCAAGTGATGTAATCCCTTGGAAGAAGTTGAACCAATATACATACCAGGTCTTTTTCTGACTGCTTCCAACCCTTCTAATATTTGTATTTGATCTGCACCATACTCGTTACTCATATTTACCTCCATTATGCCGCTTTGCGGTATCACATTTCCTCCTGAGTAAAACTCTGAAACTGATCTGCAACTCCGGTCAATTCTCACAGGTTACAACTGCATTTTTTACTTGAAAAATTTTATTGTATGGAAATCTATGATTAATAAATTCTTCTAATCCTGTACATGTAATTACTGTCTGTATATCGCCTATACTGTTTAACAAATGATTTTGTCTTTGCCGATCCAGTTCCGATAACACATCATCCAACAATAGAATCGGATTATCTTTAATTACTGATTTTACCAGTTCGATCTCAGCTAATTTTAGAGAAAGTGCCGCTGTACGCTGCTGACCCTGAGAACCGTATCTGCGTATGTCAATATCCTCCAGCAGAAAACACATATCATCTCTGTGTGGTCCTACATTTGACATTTTCGTAGCCAGATCCCGCTCTTTTGCCTTCTTCAGCTTTTCCTCAAAATTGTCACATGTCACATTCGGCTCATATTGAAGCGTTAGTATTTCTCTATCGCCCGATAACTTCTTATGTATTTCCCCCACCAATTGATTAAGCCTTAGGATAAATTGTTCTCTTGCTTCAATCAATTTTTGTCCATACTCCATCAATTTACTATCCCATATACATAGTGTATCCAATAAATTCCTGTTAAAACCGATTTGCTTTAATAAATTATTTCTCTGAGCTAACGTTTTATTATAATTCGTCAACTGATAGAGATATACTTTATCTAGCTGACTAAGCTCCAGATCCAAAAACTTTCTTCTCTCACCCGGCCCGTTCTTAATAATATAAAGATCCTCCGGCGAAAAAAACACAAGGTTTAGCAATCCAAATAATTCACCTTGTCTCTTAATCGGAATGCCATCTATGGCAACCCCTTTTGCTTTATTTTTCTTTAGATGCAGATCTATTTTATGAGGTATTTGATTTTTTTCCAGCATAACTCTGACATGAGCATCTTCTTTCTGGAACGTGATCATCTCTTTATCCTTACTTCCCCTATGAGATTTTGTTGTTCCACATAGATAAATCGCTTCTAAGATATTTGTTTTTCCCTGCGCATTTTCTCCGTATAAAATATTGGTACCATTAGAAAAAAGCATATCAAGATGACTATAATTTCTATAGTCCTTCAGTTCCAAAGACTTTATAATCATACCAGCACCAGCAATTCCTTTTCACAATTTGACTATTTTACTATCTTAATCTGGTTCCCGTTATATTCTACCGTATCGCCATCATGCAGTTTTTTTCCTCTTTGGTATTCTACAGCACCATTCACTTTTACCATACCATCTAATATTTCATTTTTTGCATCAACACCTGTTTCAACAAGACCGGCTGCTTTTAAAGCCTGACCAAGTTTAATATATTCTTCTCTTAATTTTATCTGCTCCATTCTGATTCCTTTCCTGTGATATTACCATATCTTCTGAAAACCTTAATTAATTCAAATGCTTTATTAAGACATCTTAAGCCACAACATTAATATTCACCGGTAAGATTAAATAAATGTAAGATTGCTCTTTATCTCGGATAAAACATGGTGCCTTTGCATTAATTAAATAAATATCTACTGTTTCATCATCTATTACACGCAATGCGTCCAATAAAAATTTAGGATTAAAACCTATAATGATTTCTTTCCCTTCCGTGGTAATATCAATTTCTTCATTCATGGATCCGATGGCTGTGTTAATTTTCAACTCAAAGGTATTATTTTTTATATCAAGAATAATTGGTTTTTTGTCTGTTTCCCTGATTAAGAGAGATGCTCTTTCAATACAGTTTTGCATCTCTTTTTTATTAATTGTTACTTTGGTCTCATAATCACTGGATAACATCTGGTCAATACGATAGTATTCTCCTTCAATTAGCCGGGTTAATACCAGCGTGGAATCAAATTCAAATAAAGCATGCTTCTCAGTAAAATAAATATTTACCAGCGATGATATTTCTCCAGAAAGTATCTTACTTATTTCATTTAAGGTCTTCCCGGGGACGATTACCTTTCGATCTTCATAAGAATGGTTCATCTGTACTTTTCTTATGGATATTCTATGCCCATCCAAAGAAACCACACGTAGTTCGTTATCTTTAATCTCAAATAATTCCCCGGTCATAATCTTATTGCTCTCATTATCTGCAATGGAAAAGACGGTTTGTCTGATAATCTCTTTTAAAGTAAACTGGGATAAAGTAACAACATTATCTTTTTCAATATTCGGTAGTGCAGGGAATTCTTCCGCAGACCTTCCGGAGATAGAAAAATTCGCCTTTTCGCATATAATCTGCGTCATATAATTGGCATCTGTAGAAATGCTTACTTCATTTTCAGGCAGTCGCCTAACAATTTCAGAAAACACTTTTGCATTTAAAGCTACCGATCCATTTTCAATCACAGCACCTTTTACTATGGTTTCAATCCCAAGTTCCATATCGTTGGCGATTAATTTTATGTTTCCTTCTTCAACTTCTATAATTAAACATTCAAGGATTGGCATCGTAGATTTTACAGGTACTGCTTTTAATACAATATTTACACCATTTAAAAGATCTGATTTTTGACACTTAATCTTCATGTGTGTACAAACTCCCTTCAGAATAAAATCGATAAATATATAAAAGATTCTTAGCAGTAGTCATAATAAGGGGTGTGAAATTGTTGATATCCCTAAAATGCGCTTAAGAATCAGGGTTTCCAACGAATGATAACAATGTAAAATTCTATCGGTTTTCCTGTGGATATAAGGATAGTTAAAAACATGGCAAAAAATAGAAATAAAAATTACACGTAATATCAACAGAGTATCAACCTAATATCAACAGGTTATTGTGAATTTTATTCCGGGTTTATTTTCTTTATTAATACGTCCACCGTATTATGTATGGAGGAGTCTTTCTCCATGTCTTTAAAAACCTTGTCATAACCATGCAAAACAGTGGAATGATCTCTGTTTCCTAACGTCTTGCCAACCTCGGTAACAGAAAGGTCGGTCAACTTACGGCATAGGTACATAACAATTTGTCTTGGATAGGATATATTACGACTTTTATCCTTAGAATAAATCTCAGAAGGCGTAATATTATAATGCTCTGCAACCACTTCAACGATCAATTCAGGCGTAATTACCTTTTTCTCATTTGGCGAAATGATATCCTGTAAGGCTTCCTCTGCTAAAAGGATGTTCAATTCACGCTTCTTTAATCTGGAGAATGCAACGATCTTTGTTAGAGCGCCTTCTAATTCTCTGATATTGGATTTAATATTTGTTGCAATATAGCGTAATACTTCTTCATCTATTTTTAAACCATCCAGTTCTTCTTTCTTTCTAAGAATTGCCATTCTGGTTTCATAATCGGGGGATTGAATATCAGCCAAAAGGCCATGCTCAAAACGGGAACGAAGCCTGTCCTCTAATGTAAGCATTTCTTTTGGAGGGCGATCACTGGAAATAATAATCTGCTTTTTGGATTCATGTAAGGTATTGAATGTATGAAAGAATTCTTCCTGCGTACGTTCCTTTCCAATAATAAACTGAATATCATCAATGAGCAAAATATCAATACTCCGATATTTTTCCCTGAATTGATGTGTCGTATTTCTTTGAATTGCATCAATTAATTCATTGGTAAATTTCTCACTGGTAACGTATAAGACTTTGGTTTCCGGATTTTGATTCAAAACAAAGTGAGCGATGGAATGCATTAAGTGTGTTTTGCCAAGACCAACGCCTCCGTAAATAAAAAGGGGATTATAGATTTCACCGGGATTTTCTGCTACAGCAAGGGATGCTGCCCTGGCAAATTCATTGTTTCCGCCGACAACGAATGTATCAAATGTATATCTTGGGTTAAGAAAATTAGGGCCATTGTTTTTTTTCTTAACAACAATGGGCTCATCTTTTTTCTCTACTGTTTCTATTTGACTTGCTAATACGAATTTAATCTCAAAGGGCTCATTCAGGATTTCTTCGATAGATACCTTTAATAATAATTCATATTTATTACGGATGATATTGATGCTGGGAGGCCCTATTCTTTCATCATTGATTAATATCGTTATGACATGATCCTTCACATCATATACCTTTAATGGTTTTAACCAGGTATTATAAGATACTTCAGTAATGCCATATTCAGATATTAAATATTTTAAAATATCGTCCCATTTTGATTGTATTGTATTCTTCATTATAGCCTCCATAGATACTCACATAGGTATATAGTATAACAAAAATAGTAATTTTTCAATGGTTAATATGTCAATCTTTATTTTTATGCTTTGTGGAAGGGTTGATAAAGGAATAAACATTAATAACAGATGAAAAATATGGATAAAACAATGAAATTATGAACTTCTACATGAATTTTAACACAGGTTATCCACAAATCAAATAAATTTATCCACAAATGTACATATATATAATGAAAGAGTTCCTTCGGGATATGTGTTTTCCTGTGCCTTCCATAAAATATTTACTTGACGTGAGGAGGGAATACGCATATAATAGACCTGATATTCCGTAATACGTAATATAATAGATAAAATTCGCTTACGATATAGTTTGTGTATTAAAGGAGGTGTATCGTTAATGAAAATGACATTTCAACCGAAAAAAAGATCCAGATCTAAAGTGCATGGATTTAGAGAAAGAATGAAAACAGCAGGCGGCAGAAAAGTATTGTCAGCCAGAAGAGCAAAAGGAAGAAAAAAATTATCTGCTTAGGTCGCAATTTTGTGACCTTTTCTTCTATTTAGAGAAGAAGAAGAAGTGGATAATTGGATAATTGTATGAAAATAACAGAATCGTTAAAGAATAATAATGACTTTAAAGAAGTATACCATATCGGAAAATCATATGCGAATAAATATTTGATCATGTATGTTAAGAGGAATAACGGAGACTCTAACAGACTTGGAATATCGGTTAGTAAAAAAGTTGGAAATAGTGTTGTCAGACACAGAGTAAAAAGATTGATCATGGAAGGCTATCGATTATCGGAGGATAGTCTTTGCAGAGGGCTAGACATAATTGTCGTAGCCAGAAATAATGCGAAGGATAAGAAATTTGAAGAAATAGAAAGTGCATTGTTACACCTGATAAAGCTCCATAAGATTTGGAAAGTTACGAGTATCATTTAACCAATAGAGTGAAGTTATGTAGGAGTATTGAAGTGATAAGAAATAGTCTGATATTTATGATAAAAATTTATCGAAAATATATTTCACCTCTGAAGAGATATTCCAGCTGTAATTATACACCTACCTGTTCTTTATATGCTATCGAAGCATTGGAAAAATATGGGGCTTTAAAGGGAACATATCTGGCGGCCAGACGAATCTTAAGATGTCATCCCTTTCATAAAGGGGGGTACGATCCTGTACCGTAACTCATTTTGCTTGTCAATTGGACAGCGGCTCTAAGGAGGGTATTATTCGTGTTAATGTTGTTAACAAAAAATGGTGGTTGGTTAGGGCCAATTGCAGATATATTGGGTTTGATAATGAATGGAATCTATGAATTCTTTTATTTGTTTGGGATTCAAAACATTGCATTATCTATTTTTGTGTTTACATTTATTGCCAGGGCACTCATGCTGCCTTTAACAATGAAGCAGCAGAAGTTTACAAAATTATCTTCCCGTATGAATCCGGAATTACAAAAGATTCAGGCAAAGTATAAAGGAAAAAAAGACGAGGCATCTGTAAGAAAGCAGCAAGCGGAGACTCAGGCAATTTATCAGAAGTATGGCGCAAACCCGACTGCTGGATGTTTGCCTATGTTAATTACTTTGCCGATTATGTTTGCTTTGTATCGTGTAATTTATAATATTCCAGCATACGTAAATCAGGTAAAGGAAATGTATTTACCGGTAGCGAATGCAATTAACGGCGTAGATGGTTATGCATCTAAGCTGACAGATCTGGCGACTACTTTAAAAATTAATGTTACAGACTTTAATACCACAAATAAGATTATTGATTTACTTGCGAAATTAAAAACAGCCAATTGGGAACAGTTAACAGACACATTTTCTGCTACTCCTGATGTTGGTTCTGCTGTTGCAACTGCATTACCGCATATCGATAAAGTAAATAATTTTATTGGTTTAAATATTACAAACCCCCCTGGATGGGGATTTCCTGCAATTTTAATTCCTATTTTGGCAATGGTACTGCAATATATTCAAGGTAAACAGCTTCAAATGAAGAATACAGCTTCAAATAAAGATAATCCGGCTGCTTCTGCTATGAACTCCATGAATTATGTAATGCCGATTATGTCAGGTATCTTTTGTATCGGATTTCCTATCGGTGTCGGTTTATACTGGATTGCCAGCAGTGTATTTTCCATTATACAGCAATTTTTTGTAAATAAATATTTGGACCGTATGGATCTTGATGAATTGATCGAGAAGAATGTTGCGAAAGCAAGCAAAAAGAAATCTTTTAAGAATACACCAATTTCTACAGGCCCTTCTTTACAGGAGTTGGCTAAGACGCAGACAAAGTCAATTGAAAGTACTGTTTTGGATAAGACGAATGAAGCAAATAAATCTGATACAGCAGATGATTCGGCAGGTGAGACGGATTCCGGTAAAGATGATGGAAATAAGAAGACATCGTCCGCTAGTAGTATTTCTGATATAGCTAATCTTCTTAGAAATAGAAATTATGATAAGGGGGATAAATAGGATATGGATTGGAAAGAGTTTATTGCTAAAACCGTTGATGAGGCATTGACAAATGCAATGATTGATCTTGGTACTACTGCAGATAATCTTGAGTATGAAGTAATCGAGAAAGAAACAAACGGTTTCTTAGGTATGTTTGGTAAGCCTGCAAAGATCAGAGTCAGAGAAAAGCAAACTGTTGAAAATACTGCAAAACGATTTTTACGTGATGTATTTCAGGCTATGGGTATCACAGCTCAGATTGACCTTGTATATGATGAAGAGAATCAAAATATAGAAATTAATGTTGATGGCAATGATATGGGTGTTTTGATCGGAAAAAGAGGACAAACCCTTGATTCCCTTCAATATCTTATTAGTCTTGTAATTAATAAGAATAGTGAAAATTATATTAAAGTAAAATTGGATACAGAAAATTACAGAGCCAGAAGAAAAGAGACACTTGAAAATCTGGCAAAGAATATTGCTTATAAGGTAAAAAGAACCAGAAAACCGGTATCCTTAGAGCCGATGAATCCATATGAAAGACGAATTATTCATTCTGCATTGCAAAATGACAAATTTGTTGAGACCTACTCTGAGGGTGAGGAACCATACAGAAGAGTGGTAATCAATATTAAGAAGACAAGCCGTGATAATATGAAGTATAGTAATAATAAGAGCGGTAAAGATTTTCATAAGGACTATAATCATAAGAGTTATAATAAGAATTATAGCAAGGATTATCGTAAAGATTACAAAGAATATAAAGAAAGTAAAGAAAAAAAGGTTACAGTTGAAAATGCTTAATTGTATTTTTGTATGTTGAAATAGAGGTGTCTTAAAGTTGGAGCATACTTTAAGGCACCTTTTTACATTAATTCATAGTTTGGAATTAGAAATCAAAAGATAGATGAAATTTATATTGTATGAAAGGATAGAGAGGATGAAATTTCATGAATAACGACACGATCGCTGCTATATCTACAGGGTTAAGTAATGCCGGAATTAGTAAAATAAGAATCAGCGGCGAGAATGCATTTGATATCATTGATCTTATTTATAAATCAAAATCTGATAAGATATTATCAAAGGAAAACAGTCATACCATACACTACGGATTTATCAAGGATGAAAAAGATATTATTGATGAAGTTATGGTTCTTATTATGAGAGGACCCTCTACCTATACAAAAGAAGATATTGTTGAAATTGATTGTCATGGTGGAATTATAGTAACAAGAAAGATTTTAGAGACAGTTTTAAAAAATGGTGCAAGGTTAGCTGAACCAGGAGAGTTTACTAAACGGGCATTTTTAAATGGAAGAATTGATTTGTCGCAGGCAGAAGCTGTTAGTGATATTATAAATGCAAAAAATGAAATGTCCCTTAGAAATTCTCTGAATCAATTAAGAGGAAATGAGTTTTCAGTCATAAAAGAATTAAGAGAGATAATTTTAAGAGATGTTGCTTTTATTGAGGCAGCATTGGATGATCCCGAACATATTAGTTTAGAGGGATTTTCTGATGAGCTTACGTTACACATGAATCATGTAATTAATAAAGTCGAACGATTAATCAAAGACTCAGGAAATGGTAAGATAATAAAAGAAGGAATTAAAACGGTTATTATCGGTAAACCAAATGCAGGCAAGTCCAGTTTGTTAAATCGATTGGTGGGGGAGGAACGGGCTATCGTAACTGATATTGCGGGAACGACCAGGGATACTCTTGAGGAAATAATTAACCTGAATGGTATTACACTTCATATGATTGATACGGCTGGTATACGTAATACACAAGACATTATTGAAGCTATCGGTGTGGAAAAAGCGATGAAAAATGCATTAGAGGCTGATTTGATTTTATATGTTATGGATTCTTCAACAGATATAGATGAAAATGATAAGAAAATTTTGGGTATCATTAAAGAAAAAAATACGATTATTCTTTTAAACAAATCTGATTTAAACGCAACGGTAACAAAAGAAGATATCCTGAAGATATCCGACAAACCTATGATTTTAATTTCTGTGAAAGAAAATAGTGGAATAGAAGAATTAGAACTTATGATAAAAGAAATGTTTTTTAGAGGCGAGATCAATTTTAATGAAGAGATCTACATTACAAATGAAAGACATTTAGAAGCATTTCATCATGTCCTGGAGAGTTTAGATCTGGTGAGGGAAAGTATTAAAAATCAGATGCCGGAAGATTTTTATTCGATTGATCTTATGAACGCATACGAGGAATTAGGAAAGATCATAGGCGAAAATGTAGAAGAAGATCTGGTTAATATGATTTTTAAAGAATTTTGTATGGGAAAATAATCTTTGGCCCAGCTGAATGGTTGTTAAGATGGATATGGTTTTCAAAGTGGTAAAATATAATTGTTATTTTAATAGAAGTATATTATTCTATAGGAATAATTGGGTTTGAAAGGGAATGGAATAAGTTATGTCTTATAAATATGAAAGTTATGATGTTATTATCGTAGGTGCCGGTCATGCTGGATGTGAAGCTGCACTAGCCTGTGCCAGATTAAAATTGTCTACATTACTATTTACGATTAGTATGGATAGTATCGCGTTGATGCCATGCAACCCAAATATCGGTGGTACATCCAAAGGTCATTTGGTTAGAGAGATTGATGCTTTGGGTGGCGAGATGGGAAAAAATATTGACAAAACATATATTCAGTCGAAGATGTTGAATTTATCTAAAGGTCCGGCAGTCCATTCTCTAAGAGCGCAAGCTGATAAACAGGATTATTCCAGATCAATGAGAAAAGTTTTGGAAAACACAGATTACCTTACGTTAAAGCAGGGTGAGGTAGTTGAGGTTTTATCTGAGGATCATGTAATAACCGGAGTTAGAACATATTCAGACGCAGTTTATAATTGTAAGGCAGTTGTATTATGTACCGGCACTTATCTGAATGCAAGATGTATTTATGGAGATGTTGTAAATCCTACAGGTCCAAATGGACTGCAATCTGCAAAATATTTAACGGATTCATTGAAAGCTTTGGGGATAGAGATGTTTCGCTTTAAAACAGGGACACCTGCAAGAATTGATCGAAGATCCATCGACTTTTCTAAAATGGAGGAGCAGAAGGGTGATGAGAAAGTGATTCCTTTTTCATTTACAACAAATCGTAATGAATTGGTAAAAGATCAGATTTCTTGTTGGCTTACCTATACTAATGAAGTAACACATCAAATTATAAAAGAGAATATTGATAGATCACCCTTATATAGTGGAGATATTAAAGGTACCGGACCAAGATATTGCCCTTCCATTGAAGATAAAGTTGTAAAATTTGCTGACAAAGAAAGACATCAGGTATTTATTGAACCGGAGGGTAGTTATACCAATGAAATGTATATTGCAGGTATGTCAAGTTCCCTGCCGGAAGATGTACAAGTCAGGATGTATCGTTCCGTACCTGGACTTGAGCATGCAAATATTGTACGTAATGCATACGCAATAGAGTATGATTGTATTAATCCGATGCAGCTAAAACCATCTTTGGAATTTAAGAATGTCAGTGGACTTTTTAGCGGTGGACAATTTAACGGAAGTTCCGGGTACGAAGAAGCTGCAGCCCAAGGTCTTATTGCAGGTATTAATGCAGGAATGAAGATATTAGAAAAAGATCCTGTTATTCTCGATCGTTCAGAGGCATATATCGGTGTTTTAATTGACGATCTGGTTACAAAGGAAACGTATGAGCCTTATCGAATGATGACTTCAAGAGCAGAATACCGATTATTATTAAGACAGGATAATGCTGATTTAAGGTTAACAAAGAAAGGTTTTCAAATTGGATTAATCAGCCAGGAAAGATATGAACATCTTGTAAGGAAAGAAATTGAAATTGAGAATGAAATGAATCGATTGGATCATACAATCATTGGTGCAGGTAAGGAAGTTCAGGAATTTTTGGAAAGGAAGGGGAGTTCTTTATTAAATACAGCAGTTTCTATTGCTGAATTAATTAGAAGGCCGGAATTATCCTATGAAACTCTCAAAGAGATAGATAAAGAAAGACCAATTTTATCAGAGGAAGTTACAGAACAGGTAGAGATAAATATTAAATATGATGGTTATATCAAAAGACAATTACGACAGGTAAATCAGTTTAAAAAACTTGAGAATAGGCGGATTCCTGATAATATAGATTTTAATAAAGTACCAAGTTTACGAATTGAAGCAAGGCAAAAGTTAAACAAATTTCAACCAATTTCCATCGGGCAGGCATCTAGAATATCCGGAGTCTCACCGGCTGATATCTCTGTTTTATTAGTTTATTTATCGCAATTTCAGATGGATAATCAGAAGGAAAGGGATTAAGAAATTTATGGATTCATATAAAGATTCAAGTATCAATAGATTAGTAAACGGAATGAAAACATATGGTATCAATTTAACTGATCTGCAAATTAATCAATTTATGGATTATTACGAATTATTAATTCAATGGAATAAAGTAATGAATCTTACTGCTATAACAGAAATTAATGAGGTAATCGAAAAACACTTTATTGACAGTATATCCATTACAAGAGTGATTTCTTTACAAGAAGAATACGTGATTGATGTAGGAACGGGTGCCGGGTTTCCTGGTCTGCCATTAAAAATAGTTTTTCCTGATACAAAAATTGTTTTACTTGATTCCCTGAATAAAAGAGTAAATTTCCTATGTGAAGTGATCCATACATTGAAATTAAATAATATAACTGCAATTCATGGAAGAGCAGAGGAATATGGAAGAGATAAGAATTATAGAGGGTGCTTTGATATTTGTGTATCAAGAGCAGTAGCAAAATTATCTTCTCTCTCTGAGTATTGTTTGCCTTTTGTAAGGAAGAACGGTTATTTTGTACCATACAAATCAGGCAGTATTGAGGAGGAAATTGCATCTGCTGAAAATGCTTTAACTATACTTGGTGCTGAAATAGAATCAAAGAATAAATTTATGCTTCCTGATACCCAAATAGAACGATCGCTAATTTTAATCAAGAAGACGAAACATATTTCTGCAAAGTATCCAAGAGGTGCCGGAAAGCCGACCAAAGAGCCATTATAATCTATGAGCTTCTTGGATGAATATATGTTTGATAAATATGCTAATTTAAAGAAATGAAGGGTTTTTTTATTCAGTCTAATCATATGAGAACATTCGTCTTTTAATTTATATGAAGTTTATGAGATCTCAATGGAAGAGATGAATGATCATGTTTAATATGGAGGTATGAAATTGGTACAGGGAAAAATATATTCCTATGGGGATGACTTATCAGAGGTTTTTAATATAAGACGCAGTGTATTTGTAGAAGAATTGGGCTATTCTGAGAATTTGTTATATGATGAAGGGGATGAATTATCTAATCATGTTGTTGTATATGAAGGGGTAGATGATCTAATTGCCGTTGCTACCGGAAGTTTATCTTTTCATGATAAACAATTTCAGATTAGTAATGTGGCTGTTATTAAACAATTTAGAGGAAAGAAATATGGAGATTTTGTAGTAAGAATGTTGGTAAATCGCGCATTACTTTCTAATGGTAAAGAAATTTACACCTTAGTAAGTAAGGCTTCTGTAAAATTCTTTGAAACATTAAATTTTCATAGAGAACCAATTGATATAATAGGAGATTCTATATTAATGAAACTTACTATAAATGATCTAATTCCACCATGTCAAAAGGAAACAATGACTGCTTTAAAGCGCTGAAAGAACCATTCATTAAAAAAAGACTTTCAAAATACCTAATTTTGTTATATTATATACTTATTAATTATCTTTTCAGATCGTAAGAGAGAATGAATTATATTACATTTTTTATCTCTAATTGTTATGTAAGATAAATTTACGGCATCGTTGTGACTTTTATATTAATATGTGCTAGAGAAGAAAGGATGCTAGATCATGTCCGAAAACAAAAATATTGAAATAAACAGAAAGGAATTACTCGAAGAAAGTAAAGTATCCAGCCACTTTCTAAATGAGATGACGAATGAATTAACGGAACAGTTAAATACCTTATCTTTGGAAGAAAAAATTCTTTCACAAAAATTAATTGAAAAAGAAAATGAATTAATGGAGAAGAAACGTACAAAAGTATATAACATTAATTTATTTTCCCCTAATCATGAGAATTCACAAGATAATTCTGATGTTATCGAAACACAAATAAAAAAATTAAAAGAATCAATTCAAGATTATCAATTTAAAAAAGATGATTTAAAAAAGAAGATTTTTAAGTTGAAAAAATCACAACAATGTCTCAATGAATTATCTTTAAAAGCGATTGAAAAAGATGAGTGCGAGGAATCAAATCAATTATTACATGATATGGGATTAAAAATTTTGGAAGCCCAGGAATCAGAAAGACAGAGGATTGCCAGAGATTTACACGACTCTATTGTTCAAAATTTAACAAGTCTCGTTCATAAAGCAGAACTGTGTATTAAACTTATGGATATTGATTCTGTTAGAGCTAAGATGGAAATCGGAATTATGTCTAATACGATAAAAACTGCAATTAATGAGATGAGAGATGTAATATATAATTTAAAACCAATGTCCTTAGATGATCTTGGATTAATTGCTACTGTTGAACGATATTTGTCTAAATTAGAGGTAAATCATAATATAAAAACATATTTGCATTTTAATCAGGATAAAAAAGAAGTTTTACCAGTTATTCATTTAGTTTTATTTCGAATCATTCAAGAAGCTTGTCAGAATACAATAAAGCATGCACAGGCAACCTTGATTGATATAGATATTAATTATGGAGATTATGAAATTACGATTTCTATCATGGATAATGGTATTGGGTTTAATTATGATGAGCAAGATAATTTTTTAGAGAGATTATCAAATTTTGGATTATCTATTATGAATGAACGTATTAAATTACTTTCTGGCACAATGAAGATACTTACTGAAAAAGGAAAGGGAACAATTGTTTCTGTATCTGTTCCTTTGACAATGAACAAGGGGGATTAAAATGAACAAACCTATTAATGTAATGATTGTAGATGATCATCTGATGGTTCGGGAAGGAATTAAGCAATTATTAGAGTTAGGTGGAGACATTCTAGTAAATGGAGAAGCAAACGATGGTAAGCAATGTATAGAATTGTTAAATCAAATTCAAACGGATGTTTTACTACTAGATATTAATATGCCTAATATGAATGGATTACAGGTTTTACAGTATTTAAAAGAAAATAAAGTTGATATAAAAATATTGATTTTAACAATTCATAATGAAATAGAATATTTGTACAGGGCTGTGGAGTATGGTGTTGATGGATATGTCTTAAAGGATTCTGAATCCGCTGTACTAAAGAAGGCAATCCATACAATATATAGAGGTGAAAGTTTTATTCAACCGAACCTGGCTCCTCTATTAAAGGAAAAAATTCATGAAAGAAATTTTTTATCAAATTCAATAGATGAAATTCTTACAAAACGGGAAATCGAAGTTTTGAAATTATTGACAGAAGGATTGTTTAATAAAGAAATCGCATATAATCTTGCAATTAGTGAAAAGACAGTAAAAAACCATGTCTCAAATATTTTTAAAAAGATTAATGTATCAGATCGAACACAAGCTGCTGTTTATGCTATTAAAAATAATTTGGTTAGCTTATTGTAGTATAAAAGGAATGTTTCACGTGAAACATTCCTTTTTAATTTGCGCACCATGAGCGTGCACTAACGGTTGAAAATTATGAACACGCCTAGGAAACAAGGAAGTGTATAGCTGAACAGCATGGGGTCCATCGTGAGGTGAAATCTGAAGGAAGCTGTAGGCAAACTCTTGGTCCGACGGACAGGAATCACATATAAGGCTCAGAAATGCGGATAAGTCCGCTAAAAGAGATGATATCCAAAAGTTGCTGGAAGTACGAGTAAATGTGGCGGATAGATGAGAGGAAAGAGCGTGCATCTTAAAATATTGTAATGCATACAAAATTGCAATAAGTGTAAGTTAATAAGTAAGTGGAGATATAATGAAAGTAATTTATTATAATCAATCTCTGATCATTGTATCTAATCAATATGTTTCACGTGAAACATTTCTTAGTTAACTTATCAATTGCTAAAATATGATGCTGTTGAATTTCTTTCTCTTACCACACAAAATCAAGAATATGATATAGATAATAAACTCAGAAGTCTCCTACCCTGAGTTATATTATAGATCAGAAAAAAGGGTATAAATATTAAATATAAATACTTGTTTTGGAATTTTATATTAAATCATATTTACTCACTATAATGTGATGAGGAACAGCAACAAAAATATGACACTTTATCTTAAAATTTTGAATTTACTATAGATATCAAAATATAAAAATGTTATAATTAGTTTTATGTAATTTATATAATCTTTTTACGAAAGGTGGGATTATCATAGCAAGAGTAATAGCAATCGCAAATCAAAAAGGCGGAGTTGGAAAAACTACAACAACAATTAATTTATCTGCATGTTTGGCTGAAAAGAACAAAAAAGTTCTTACCATAGACATTGACCCACAAGGAAATACATCAAGTGGACTTGGAATTGATAAGCATAAATTGAAATATACAATATATGAAATGTTAGTTGGTGAATGTGATTTTCATGAATGTATTATTAAAAGTGATATTGAAAATCTTGATATTCTTCCTTCTAATGTAAACTTAGCAGGCGCTGAAATTGAGTTAATTGGTATTGATGGGCGAGAATTTATTTTAAAAAAACATATCGATTTAATAAAAAGCAATTACGATTTTGTCATTATAGATTGCCCGCCATCCTTAAATACCTTAACTGTAAATGCAATGACAACTGCCGATACAGTTTTGGTTCCCATTCAATGTGAATTCTATGCTTTAGAGGGATTAACCCAATTAATACATACAATCAATTTGGTAAAACAACGTTTAAATCCTTATCTCGAACTTGAGGGTGTTGTATTTACAATGTTTGATGCAAGAACTAACCTTTCTCTCCAGGTTGTTGAGAATGTAAAAAGTAATTTAAAACAAAATATATATAAGACAATAATTCCGAGAAATGTAAGGTTAGCAGAAGCACCAAGTCATGGATTACCGATTAACTTGTATGATTCTAAATCAGCCGGGGCAGATGGATATCGTCAGCTTGCTTGTGAGGTAATTGAAAAGGAAGAGTCTGATTTATTTACAAAGGACGAACATACAAAAGCGAAAAAGCAAAAAAGAAGAAAATAAGATATGTTGATTAATTAGATATTCTCATAGGAAGGAGTTAAAAATGTCAGTAAAAAAAGGGTTAGGAAAAGGACTGGATAGTATGATTCCTGAAAGAATTATAGAAAATAAAGATAGTGATCGTGATGTTTCACGTGAAACATATATTCCGATTAATGAGATTGAACCAAATCATTCCCAGCCGCGGAAGAAGTTTGATGAAGATTCTCTGCAGGAATTAGCAGAATCTATTAAACAATATGGAATTATCCAACCATTAATATTACAAAAAAAAGGAAAATACTACGAAATAATAGCGGGTGAAAGAAGATGGAGAGCAGCAAGGCTAGCTGGACTAAAAGAAATCCCTGGAATTATTAAGGATTATACACCACAAGAGGTAGTTGAAATTGCATTAATTGAAAACATACAACGAGAAGATCTTAATCCTATTGAAGAGGCACTCACATATCAACGGTTAATTCATGAATTTCAATTAAAGCAGGATGAAGTCGCTGAGAGAGTATCAAAGAGCAGAGCTGCCGTAACGAATTCTATGCGCTTGCTAAAGTTAGATGATAGAGTACAAAATATGTTGATTGATGATATGATTTCCAGTGGACATGCTCGAGCGTTATTGCCATTGGAAGAACAGGAAATACAATACAATACGGCATGTAAAATCTTCGATGAAAAACTAAGTGTTAGAGAAACTGAGAAATTGGTCAAGCATTTATTAAAGGAAAAACCTCAGAAGGAGATTGCAGCTTCTTTGATCAATGAATTCATATATCGCGATTTAGAAGAAAAAATAAGAAATATTATTGGTACTAAAGTGATGATTCAAAGAAAAAGTAACAATAAAGGTAAAATTGAAATTGAATATTATTCAGATGAAGAACTGGAACGTATCGTTGATTTGTTTGAATCATTATCCTAACAGGCAGATAAAATAATTTATTGATATATATAATATTGGAGGAAAAGTTATCATGAACTTGAACGATTTTATAAATGAAAATATAGCTTACATAATACTGGGATTATTCACAATTACGATCTTGTTAATGATTATAGTAATCGTACAATTAGTAAAAACAAAAAAATTGAAAGCAAAATATTTGAAATTTATGACTGGAGGTTCAGGTGAGAATTTGGAGCAGCAGGTACTTACCAGATTCTCAGATATCGATAAATTAAAAGAGGATACAAGAATAATCAATACAGAAATTGATAAAATTAATGATAATCTTAATATAACTTATCAAAAAATCGGTATTGTAAAATATGATGCCTTTAAGGAAATGGGAGGAAAATTAAGTTTTGTATTAGCTCTGCTAGATAAAAATAATAACGGAATATTATTGAATTCTGTTCATAGCAGCAGAGAAGGATGCTATACGTATCTAAAAGAAATTATTAAAGGAGAATCCTTCCTTGAATTATCAGAAGACGAAAAGGTAGCATTGGCTCGGGCTTTAAATACCAATAACTATATGGAATGAATTATACAAACTAATAAAAAGAAGCGATAGAAAAGATACAGGAAATAGATATGCGAAACGAACTAAGAAAGAATATCCAGTATAACTGTAGATACAAAAAGAGCAAGCACAGGATTTGTACTTGCTCTTTTTATTATTCAAATCGCTATATGATAGCGAAGTAAAAAGGAAGGGAATATGCATGTTTATAGTAACAATAATCGGAATATTATTTAACTTTTTTAGGAATATTTCCTTTTCCATAGAAAGCTGTCAAATACAGTTCTTCCAATTCGGATACCAAGGGCAGTCTTGGATTTGCAGTCGTACACTGATCGCCGAATGCAAGATCTGCAAGAACCGGTACTTTATGAAGGAAATCTTTTTCCTCCAGACCATATTCTTTTAATGTTGCAGGTATGCCTAAATGACGATTCAGTTCTTCAACCTCTTTTGCTAACATTTCAACAGCCTCATCCTTTGTTTTCGGGCTCTTACCTAGCTTTTGCATTAATTCAAAGATTTTATCACTTACGATATAACTTTCGTATTTAGGCCAGGATGTAAACTTTGTCGGGCACTCTACACCATTATAACGAATGACATGTGGTAAAAGAATTGCATTCGCACATCCATGAGGTATGTGATATTCTCCGCCCAGCTTATGAGCAAGAGAATGATTAATTCCAAGGAATGCATTGGTGAAAGCCATACCAGCAATGGTGGAGGCATTATGCATTTTTTCACGAGCAACAGGATTTTCTGCACCCTGATCGTAAGAAGCTTTCAGATATTTTAATACCATATCTACTGCATGAATAGCCAATGCATCTGTATAATCAGAAGCAAGAATAGACATATAAGCTTCAAGAGCATGAGTCAAAACATCCATACCGGTCCAGGCGGTAGACTTCTTTGGTACACTCATAACGAACTCAGGATCAATTATAGCTACATCCGGAGTTAATTCATAATCAGCCAATGGATACTTTTTGTTTTCCGTCTTGTCAGAAATAACAGCAAAGGAAGTTACTTCTGATCCGGTACCGGAGGTGGTGGGAATTGCGACAAACTGAGCTTTCTTACCGAGTTCCGGAAATTTGTAGGTACGTTTACGGATGTCAAGGAATTTAAGGGACATGTTCTTAAAGTCAGCCTCCGGATGTTCAAAGAACAGCCACATGCCTTTTGCGGCATCAATAGCAGAACCGCCACCGAGAGCAATAATCACATCGGGCTTGAATTTATTCATCTCTTCAACACCCCTTAATATAGTCTCTAAGCTTGGATCAGGCTCGACTTGATCAAATATTTCGCAATGTACGTAATCGGGACGTTTCCGTAGCTGGTATAAAACTTTATTAACATAACCTAATTGTGTCATGGAAGGATCGGTTACAATGAAGGCTTTTGATATACCGGGCATTTTAGCCAGATAAGCAGTGGAACCGGCCTCAAAATAAATTTTACTTGGAACCTTGAACCATTGCATATTGACCCTCCTCTTTGCTACTCTTTTATAATTTACCAAATCTACAGCTGATACATTATGGGTTGTTGAATTTCCGCCATAAGAACCACAGCCTAGGGTAAGAGAAGGCATATTGGTGTTATATAAATCACCGATAGCGCCATGCGTGGATGGAGAATTAACAATGATACGACCGGTTTTCATTCTGGAGGAAAATGCATTTATTACAGCATTATCAGTAGAATGAAGTACGGAAGAATGTCCTAAGCCGCCAAGGTCAATCATGGTCTCACAAAGTTGGAAACCTTTCTCTACGTTGTCAGCTTTAATAATTGCAAGTACCGGTGATAGTTTCTCTTTAGACAGAGGATACTCAACCCCTACCCCGTCTATTTCTGTACATAATATTTTGGTTTCACGAGGAATGGTAATCCCTGCCATAGCAGCAATATTAGCTGGAGACTGACCAACAATATTAGGATTTACATTACCGGTGGACGGATTAATAACGATTGGTTCTAATAATTTAATCTCTTCTTTGGTTGCAAAATAACAACCTGCCTTCTTCATCAATTCGACAACATCTTTATATATAGGAGCCTCAATAATGGCCGCCTGTTCTGATGCACAAATCATACCGTTATCAAAAGATTTGGATAAAACTAGGTCATTAACTGCGCGTTTTAAATTAGCTGTTTTCTCAATGAAGCATGGTACGTTACCCGGACCTACACCAAGTGCGGGTTTTCCGGCAGAATAGGCCTGCTTTACCATGCCGGAACCACCGGTGGCCAGGATCATGGAAACATGGGGATGATTCATTAATTCTCTGGTGGCATCAATGGAAGGATATTCAATCCATTGGATGCAATTCTTCGGAGCACCTGCCTTTACTGCAGCTTCCAGTAAAGTCTTAGCAGCTTCCATGGAGCATTTTTGAGCACTTGGATGGAAACCAAAGATGATAGGATTTCTGGTCTTGATACAAGTGATACATTTAAACATGGTTGTTGAGGTTGGATTCGTTACAGGAGTAACACCTGCTACTACACCTACAGGTTCAGCAACAATCATATAATCTTCTTCTTCGTTATCTTCTATAATACCTACTGTTTTTTGATATTTAACAGAATGCCAGATATATTCCGTTGCAAAAATATTCTTTGTAATTTTATCTTCATAAATACCTCTACCGGTTTCTTCAACAGCCATCTTTGCCAGAATCTGTTGTTTTGCCAATCCTGCTAATGCCATCTCATGAACGATATTATCAATGGTATCCTGGTCTAATAATAAAAACTCATCTAAAGCAACAAGAGCATTTTTAACTAAAGCGTCTACATGTTCTTTAGGAGTTGGTTGTGCTGGTTTCGTCATATAAAAGCCTCCTTATTATTGTTAAAATATTAACATATGATTTATAAGTTAAATATATCAGAAAAAAATATTTTTGTCAAAGATATTGTTAAAAAAATAACAATAAAATTTACCTATAAAAATGTTAAAAATTATATAATATATACAAAACTATAAAAGTTATGATAAAATAAAAGAAAATAATCATACGGTAAATTACGCAAGTGGTTTAGTAAATGATACACGAATGTAATATAATATCTTACTTCATGAATATACGAGAGGGAAATACCCGGGGAGGCACTTATGAGAATTATCTCATTGGATTCTGTAAAGGGAGATGAATTATTAGCAAAAGATATCATCATTGGCAGTGATTCCATTTTAATGGCTGCAGGATCTATTGTTAAAAAAGAGTATGTAAAAAGATTGAAGGAATTACATGTTGAATATATTTATGTAGAGGATGAGATAGCGAAAGGCGTAAATCTGACCGACAGTCTTGAATTGCTGATCAAGGATCAATGTCAGGAGGCAATCAGAGAGATTTTATTGAAATATTCTTATCATAATGATAATGAATTACAGGAAATCAAAAAAGTTGCGGATGATATTATCCAGGATATTATGGTTGAGCCCGAGGTTATTTTTAATCTATCCAGCATTCGTGATAAAAGTGAAAGTACCTACTCACATTCCTTAAATGTCTGTGCACTTTCTGTTATTATAGCCCTGAAACTAAAGCTTTCCAAAAATAAAATTCGAGACATTGCCATTGGGTGTCTTTTACATGATATCGGTTATACTTATATATCTACCGATATCAGTAATCTTAAATTAGAAACTTGTACAGACAAAGAGAGGGAAATGATAAAGAAGCACATTATCTATGGCTACTCGGCAATAGAAAAAATGACCTGGCTTTCTCCGACAGCAAAGGATATCGTGATTAGTCATCATGAAAGGCTGGATGGTTCCGGATATCCATTTCATCTTAAAGATGAACGCATTAAGATTGGAAGTAAGATCGTCGCTGTCAGTGATGAATTCGATAGTAAGGTATATGGAAATCTGACGAATAAGATGAAAGTTCATGATGCCATTGATTATATTGTGAGTCAGGCCGGTGTTCTGTTTGACTTTAAAGTTGTCTCTGTCTTTGTGGATTCTGTTGCGGCATATCCAACGGGGTCCCTGGTAGTCACGAATATGAATGAAAAGGGGATTGTACTTCGGCAAAATCTCAAATGCCCTACCAGGCCAGTCATCAGAATTATTGAGTATCCGGATGGAAATAAACCCGCAGAATGGATTGAACGAGATTTAACGAAGGAATTAACCTTATTTATAACCGATACCATTGCAGATGCGTAAACATGTGGATTATTTACCTGTTTTTGGTATAACATGTGGATTATAGCTGTAAATCCAACGAAATGCCGTTTCTTTCAGAAGATGTGCACTTGTCAGCGTGTTTAAAATATGTTATAAATAATTATTACATGAAACAATATGCAGATACGTAATATATATTAAATTGATAAGTAATCTCCGGGTTAAAACCAAAGATTAGCCGGAGAGGATAGGAATGGCAGGTGAAACAATGCATAGCTTTTTGAGAGCGATAGGATTTAGTAATATCAGCAACAGATCTGATTTAAATGAATTGAAGGATTATATCATGGAGCATTATACAACCATTCGAAGTATTCAAATGACAGACAACACAAGTTTGACTGAAGTTTGTATTGAGTATGCGGATGGTATGGGAATAACGCTACGTGGAGAATTTGATGATAATGAAGTTTTTCATATGGAACATTACTTCCCTTTTTTAAAGGGGCAGAGTGTCAGTACCAGGGATGAAGTGGGAATAAATAAGAGGGTGGATACCGAAGCATATACAGGGATGTGTGATGATTATCGACTTGGAGTTTCCCTGATATTTTATTTGCAGAATGTAATTGACTACTTGGAGAAAAAGAATCAGAATATGCCGTTAAATACACCATTTTCTGTGAGCCTTGCGGCGCTTTCCCTGGAAGGACGAGTGCTTCTTCCTATTGAAAAGGATGAGGTACAGGTGAGAAATATTTCTGCGGAAACAAAGTATCGAAATAATCTGATTGCCGAGGCTAAGAAAGGGAATCAGGATGCAATTGACAGCCTGACAATTGATGATATAGATACTTATGCTATGGTTTCAAGAAGAGCGAAGAAGGAGGATATTTACTCAATTGTAGATACCTGTTTTATTCCTTTTGGTTCAGAGTCAGATAATTATAGCATTATTGCAACAATTATAGAGAGTAATCTTATTTTAAATACGCATACAAAAGAAGAAATTTATGATCTTTCACTTTTGTGCAACGATATCACATTTCGCCTGTGTATTAATAAACAGGACTTATTGGGTGAGCCGATGGTGGGAAGAAGATTTAAGGGCAATATATGGATGCAGGGAAGAATTGGATTCTCTGATTCCATTGTGGAGAAGAATGATTAATCAGGCGTAGTAAAATAATATAAAAATATGCGAATAATATTGACTTAGTCGGCGGGAGATAGTAGAATATTTCGTGCAGGTGTTTTGTAGCTTATTCATATAAAAGGAAGTATTACCTGTGAGAAAATGATGGATTGCAGATTAACGGATTGATCAACAATTAGATAAGTGTTAAGTTTGCTTATCAGCAAACTTTTCATAGATGTTCTCGTAGCTCAGTTGGATAGAGCGATCGCCTCCTAAGCGATAGGTCGGACGTTCAAGTCGTCTCGGGAACGTTTAGAAGTATTGAAACAATGGTTTTCAATACTTCTTTTTTATGGAAGAATTTAATATGAAGCGTCTCTTGGCCATAATTTGATCAAGAGACGCTTTTTCGCGCCTATATGACATTTTACGAAAAATTAGGACGTTTTCATGCAAGATTGTCTAAAGACAGATTATATAATGCTATCCTTTATCTATTAGATTGAGCCATTGGGATGATTGTAATTTGGCTTGAGGTCACTAAAAAAATGAGGAGGCTTATCATATGAACATATTAACAGATCGAACGAGCGAGGTAGAGCAGAAGCTCAGAGCGATTCATATCGACACACGGGATGGCTGCTCCTTTTGGAAGGCACGGGACGGCAGTATCGTTCAAATTCATCAATGCTGGTACTGCATATACAGTCAATTCAATCGAGAAAACCCGGATATCAACCAAAAAGGTCTATGCAAATTCAAGAGATGAATACCATCTCAAAAAGAAGGAGGAGTTGCCGATGCATATTATTATCTGCGACGACAATATCGGTGACAGAAAATCACTGAATCGATCGTTGCGTTCGTTTGTCACCCAGAACGGCCTTGACGCCAAAATCGTTTCAACGGAAGATGGTAAGGCTCTGCTTTCCCTGGAACCGGAATCCCTCTCCGAAATTGAACTCTTTTTTCTCGACATTTACATGGTACATTCCAACGGCTTTGACGTGGCCAAAATTTTACGAAGCAAAGGGGTAACGGCACCCATCGTCTTTCTCACCTCGTCACCGGATTATGCTGTGCAAAGCTATGAAGTAGATGCGTTTTCTTATTTACTTAAGCCGGTTTCGCAGGAGAAACTAAAGTCATTGATGGAGCGCTTTATTCAAAACTATCGACCCCGCAGCATATTTTTAGGCGGACGTCTCTTTGTACAGGAAGACATTGTATATATCGAGAGCAACCTTAAAAATATAACGATTCACTTTACGAATGGAACCAGTTCACGTGTGCGGGAGAAATTAGATACTGTGGAACAGCAGATGGAGGGCTCCACTTTTCTGCGCTGCCATCAGAGCTACCTTGTCAACCTTCGCCACGTTCGTGGTGTGGAGAATGAGACATTCCTTACCATACTTAACCAAGCCGTGCTGATCCGCAAACGGGATTTTTCCGAACTTCGTAAGAAGTATTATGATTACCTGAGATCAGTGGTCGGGGCAGGAGGCCATCTATGATTGCAGGAATAATAGATGGTGTCCGTTTCCTAAGAAAGAGGGGAGTTGCTCGCGTTGTAAAGCAAGCAACTAAATTGAATCCGGAGCTCTACAGTGAAATGATGCGTCTTTCCATGGACAATATTAAGACTCAAATTGAACTAGTGGAACAGGAATACCGGGCAGACCTGGATAGTATGGAGCAAGTCCGAATAATGCGTCACGATTTAAAGCACCATCTGGCTGTACTCGCGGCCTTGTTGGAGGAAAAAGATCAGGATGGCGCGATGGCATACATAAAGGAACTATCCGGTGAGTTGCCGCAGATACCGTTGGACGGAAAAAATCGGCTCACCAAGGGCTTTCTCAGAAAATATATACAACTGTGCAAATGCGGCGGTATTCGCTTTGTCTCAGATATCAGGTATGACGAAGATGCACTTACCGATAAAACACGGTTGGGACTCATTTTGGGAAATGCCTTGCAAAACGCTTATGAGGCGGCCATGGAGGTAGCTGACCAGGAACTGAGACAGATAAAAATAGAAGGATACATGGTGCAGGGTACGTTATTACTGGTGGTGGAAAACGGCTATGACGGCCATTTGAAGCCGGATTATCACACCACAAAATCAGGAGCACTTCACGGGTATGGATTGCCCAGTATACGAAAAGCCGCTGAGAGCGCGGGAGGCAATGTGGAGATTGAACATACACATCAAAAATTCCGGCTAACCGTCGCACTGACAATTGCAGAAAGGACATAAGAACATTGAAAAAAATAGATACAAGAAAAATAAGTTTTCCCTTGACAAGTGAAGGAATCGACGCCGCCAGCGAGCATATAAGCACACTGCTGGAGGACACGGCAGAACGTCGTGAGATTCTGCGCATCCGTCTTGCCGCGGAGGATATTTTAAATATCTGGCGGAATACACCGGGTAACGAACTTATATGCATGATTCAATTTTGTGTTCGTCCCGGGAAACGCAGTCTTCGGTTGTTCAACACGGGTACAAGTGTAAATCCCAGTAACGAGATTGCCCAGAGTGAATTGGATGCAGCAGGAAACGTTATTCTTGAGGGTCTGGGTCTGTCGCCCATATACCGGTATGAAAAAGGAACCAATCAAATCAACTTTCCTATCAATGGGAAAAAGATCAATCAACTATGGTGGGTCATTCTGGCAGCCGCTCTGGCGGTGGTCTTTGGATTTCTGACCTCGGGATTGTCATTGAACACACAAAAGTTTTTGACACAACAGCTCACTATGCCAGTGCTGAGTGTACTTTTGGGATTACTTAAAGGTGTGGCCATGCCTATGATTTTTTTATCTATCTGCACAGGTATTTTAGGTATTGGTAATGTAGCCATGCTGGGACGGATTGGAAAGAAATTTGTATTACGATTTCTGGGAATGACATTTGTAATTTCGGCTTTGACGATTGTTGCTCTAGGCTGGTTCTTTCCGATTTATAGCAAAGGTACCAATGAGACCGGCGGATTTGGTGCTGTTTTTAACTTGATACTGCAAATGATTCCTGACAATCTGTTTTCGCCGTTTTTGGACGGGAATGCCCTTCAACTTATATTGCTGGGTTTATGCATGGGTGTTACGCTTTTGCTAATGGATGAGCGGGCGGAGGGATTGTCGGCTATTGTTTTGCAGGCGGATGAAATGGTGTCAATTTTGATGAGCGGCATTAATCGACTCATTCCGCTGTTTGTGTTTCTGACCCTTTACGGGATCATCGTTACATCGGATACCTCTAAGTTGGGCGGGGCGGCTGAAATTGTATTACTTTCAGCAGGTTTATGCCTGGTATTGGCTTTTGTGCTTACCGTTGCCGTTAGTCTGCGCTGTCGTGTATCCATGGGTACATTACTGAAAAAAACCCTTCCTGTTTTTTTGGTCGCATTCACTACAGCATCCTCCGCAGCAAGTTTTCCTTTGAGGTTAGAACTTTGTGAGAAACGTTTGGGCGTGTCTGGCCAGGTTGCCAGGTTTAGCGTTTCCCTGGCACAGACGCTCTTTAAACCAACCGGCTGTATCTTCTATGGTGTATCAGCACTTTGCGTCGCCGACGCGTATGGCATAGCAATCACACCGCTTTGGCTCGTGTTATGTGTTCTGGTATCAGGGATCTTGACGATCGCAACGCCCCCGGTTGCCGGAGGAACTAAAATGGCTTATTCAGCGCTTTTTTTACAACTTGGTATCCCGGCGGAAGGCTTGGTGATGGTACTGGCAGCAGAGCCGATACTGGATTTTCTTCTCACAGCGGTCAACTCTCACACGCAGAGTATGTTGGTTACGCTTACTGCAGGCAAATTGAATCTTCTGGACAAGAAAATCTTAAATTCTTGAGAATGGGCAACAAAATGCATATTTTAGAATGGAGAATTAATCATGAAACATAAAATCCCCTTGTCATATCTAGTAACATTCCTCCTTATCGTGATACTATCACTGGCCTTAATCGGCGGTGTAGAAAGGGAAAAAAAGGTGAGAAGCACCGACATTGCCGTACTTTATACGGGTGATGTTCACTGTGCAGTGGATGAGAATATCGGTTATGCCGGACTGGAGGCTTTCAAGAGGGAGCTGGAGTCCCAGGGTGAGCAGGTATTGCTGGTGGATACGGGAGATGCTGTTCAGGGTGCCCCTCTTGGCACGTTGTCAAAGGGCTTATTACCAATAGAAATTATGAATCGTCTGGGCTACAGCGCCATGACGCTGGGCAATCATGAATTCGACTATGGATTGGATGCTCTGCACGCACTGTCACAACAGGCCAGTTTTCCTTTTCTTTCATTAAACTTTGAGGATATGGCGAGTGGAGAACCAGTTTACCAGCCCTATTGTTTCGTAGAGCGTGATGGGGTCAAAATTGCCTTTCTGGGCGTATCAACGCCTAAAACGCTAACGTCTAGCAGACCAACTTTTTTTATGGATGAGAACGGTAATTACAAATACTTATTTTTGCAGGATGAAAAGGGAAAAAAGCTCTGGGATATGACTCAGCGGGCGGTGGACGAATGTAAAAAGAAAGGTGCGGACTATGTAATCGCGTTGACACATTTGGGCGTTGACACTGGGACGGCCCCCTATCTTTCGACTGAACTGATCGCCAATACCAGTGGCATCGACGTGGTGTTAGATGGCCACTCACATAGCGTAATAGAGTGTGAACGCGTTCAGAACAAGGATGGCAGGCGTGTTTTGCTTTCCTCTACCGGAACGGGTCTCAACCATATCGGCTATTTATTAATTGATAGGAATGGCAACCTCTCCACCGGACTGGTTACCAACTATGAACAGAAGGATGCGGATATTACCGCGTATATCGACGGCTTAAAGAAGGAGTTTGATCAGCAATTAAAGCAGACGGTAGCAAACATAGAAAACGACCTGGTGACGGATGATCCGATTACAGGTGTACGCATTGTGCGTATGGCTGAAACTAATCTGGGGGATCTGTGTTCCGATGCAATACGGACCGCAGCCGGTGCCGATGTGGCAGTGATGAATGGAGGAGGAATCCGGGCAGACATGAAAGCAGGGGAAATAACCTATGGCGATGTGCTGAGTGTATTTCCTTTTGGTAACCATCTTCGTACGATCGAGGTAACCGGCCAGCAGCTTTTAGATATGCTTGAATTATCTGTTAGCAAATCTCCGGAGGAGAATGGCGGATTTTTGCAGGTTTCCGGATTGAGCTTCACTTATCGCACCAATATACCCTCACCAATTACCAGGGATGATGCAGGTCTGTATACTGGCATGGAGGGTGAGCGCAGGGTTAAGCGTGTGCTGATAGGGGGCAAGTCATTGGAGCCGGGAAAGACTTATTCTTTGGCGGGCACCGATTACACCCTGCGAGACAGCGGTGATGGCTATTCCATGTTTGAAGGCTGCTCCGTACTGGAGGCAGATGTGGGACTTGATTTCGACGTTTTATTGAGCTTTTTGACCAACGGTTACGGGGAACAAACATCTTTGTATTCCCAGACCTACGGTGATGGGCGTATTGTGGTGCAATAACGGATGACGGAACGAATCCTTTGCATGTTCTGGCGTAAAATCTGCGATAAATGGCAAACTTATTGAGGATTTTACAAAAATCGCTACACTGTAGATAGACCAGAAAGGAGGGAAGGGCAAGATGACGAATGAATGGTGTGAGGAGCTTTTGCGCTGCGCAGAGGGAACGTTTGTCCTGAAGGAGGAGAGTAAAGAAATTGTCTGGGCCAGTCTTTACTTTTCCGATGAGCTGAAAACATTCTGTGCAGAGGTACCTTGCTGGAAGGCATTTTTGAGGCGGGAGACTCCCTGTCCCTTTTGCCCCAAACTTTCCGAACGGGATGGTGTCTATATGTGGGATTATTATAATCCGGGGAGCAAACGCTGGATGAAAATAAAGCATCTCGTTTTTCGTAAAGACGGTATCCTCTATAGAGCGGGAAATGTCAATATGATTGATGATGTGATGCACCTGAATTATGAGACAATACAGGAGATATCCATGCTGCAGACCGTTTTAGCAAAGAATCGGGGGGAATTGGCAAGCATGACGAAAGAAGCTATCTTCGATACCCTGACCGGTCTTTTTAATCGCAACTGCTTTCAGATGGATCTGGAACGGGAGTATACACAGGTCTCGGGGCTTGGAATTCTGTACTTTGATCTCAATAATCTTAAATGGATCAACGATAATTATCGTCATATGGCGGGAGATGCAATGCTAAGACGTATAGCAGAGGTGCTGCGTCTGGTGTGTGGACAGGTTGAACATGCCAAATGTTATCGTATCGGCGGTGACGAGTTTACACTGGTGCTCTCCAATAGTACAGAAGAGGTACTTGAGCATTGCGTGGAACTTTTCGTCAATTACATGGACGATTACAACCGGGGATCAGAGCACGTGTGCAGTGTTGCCATAGGTCGGGCATTTTCTGAAGATCCAGGTGATCCGGAACTGCTGCTAACCCAGGCAGATAACGATATGTATCGCCTCAAGCAAAAAATGAAAGACAATACACAGGAGGAATTGACATGAAAAAGCAGGCACCCCATCATATTTACAAGATACGTCAAATAAAGAGATTGTCGTCCCTGGAATTTATGCGGGCAGTAGAGGAAACAACCCATGCCTTTAAAGGGGATCCTACCTTCGACTTTATTTTCCATTCACCGAAGGAACTGGCCCAGCTGGTGACAGTCAACCTGCATTATTACCTGAAGAAAGGAACAGTATTTGGTGCCTATGATGAAAGGGGCATATTACAGGGTATCTCACTGTGGAACGAACCGGGCGGAGAGCCGATTACCCCCAAAAGTGTATTGGCAAGTGGACTGCTAAAGAATTTCTGCAAATTTTTCTTTCATATCAGAATAGGCAGCTTTTACCGTATGCTTAAGATGTCTGACTGTACCCAGAAAAACCATCCCAAGGGCGATCACTGGTATCTATACTGGATTACCGCCTTTCGCCCGGGTGCCGGCGGCGCACTGTTAGAGGATGCTATCGTCCGTGTCCAGGGATATGACGTCTATTTGGAAAATTCGAATCCGATCAAGAACAATCATTTCTATGGTAAGTATGGTTTTGAACCGTTAATGGAAATTGGCTGGAAGGGCTGTATGCTGCAGCCAATGATTAGAACATTTAAGGAAAGCGAGAAAATAATATTTGGAGCAAATTGACGGTATTACTATGGCTGATAACAAGAATATACATAATCAGGTAAATTCTATTCACGACGAGGAGTTGGACCAGGTGTCCGCAGGCCTTGTAAATCTGGTGGAGAAGGCGCATAACCTAAATATGGATAGTTAGTTCTATACCTTCGGTGGGATCGCTTGTAAAAGAGTCGTCAAGTGTTTCCAGAAAAAAATGATTCCCTACCGAGCGATTGATTAAGGATGCGGGTGGCTGCAGCCATTGCAGGTAGTAGATAGGTTCCCTTTAGAACATCAGTGCAGATGAAAATCAAAGCAGATAAACATCAAAGCAGATGAACTCAATATAGATGAGGATCAAAGCCGATGAATATCAATGTAGATGCAGAAAAGGAGCGTGAAATCATGACTACAAGGGGCATCCCGGATGTGATTGGTATAACGGCGCTAGGGCGACCAATTATCACATCTACCGGGTGTTGCGCGTATTTTGAACGGCAGAATAGTGCGCTTGCATGTACGCGGGAATGTTGGTATTGCAAGTATGCTGACTTTCGAGAAAATACAGCTTTACAAAAGCGTTATGGGATTTGTCGTCGGGAGCGTGGCAAGTCATCACCCATGTTATCCGAGGATGATCTGGATGAGGTGGTGGGTGGTTTGGTGTCGGAATCCGGGCAGATGGGATACAATACGAACGACGGATACAAGTGTCAGTGCGGAGCTATATTCTGTTGTCAAATAACCGAATGCCCAATTTGCCATAACACGAACATACAGAAAACATAATAGAGAGGATGGAGGCCATGAAAGAAATCAGGATCATGGAGAGTAAAATGAGTGAGGCGCTGGCGCAAATAGACAGGCTGGAGGACCTCACCCCCAAAAACAGGGGTTGTCTGCGGCTTCTTACAGAGGAGATGTTCTCCATGTGCAGGGAACTTCTAGGCGCAGAGCATCTGGATTTTGAGGTAAAATATGACAAGGGAAGATACACTTTGCGTGCTGTCACAAAAACACGAGTGAGAGAAGAGGCAAGGGAGCAATTCCTATCCTTAAGCAGCAGCGGTAAAAACGCTGCAAATCAGGGAATCAAAGGGATGTTGGGTGCTGTCTTGGAGGTGTTGTCCTTCGAGGGTGGTTCCGACCTTTACAGTCCCTCATGGACCTATGGAATGCAAACGACGACCGGCGGATACTCCTGTATGTGGACGCTCTCGCAGTACATGGAATTAGCACCGAAGGAGAATGTCAAAAGCGATTGGGATGGTATGGAAAAATCCATTATCGCAAACTTTGCAGATGACGTGACCATCGGTGTGCGCAGCGGAAAACTGGAGATGACCGTAACTAAAATATTTTAATTTTGGAGGAAAATATAATGACCATTCATAAGATTTTAAATGATACAGAATTGACGGTTACTCTTACAGGACGTCTTGATACTACCACAGCACCCCAACTGGAGGCGGAATTAAAGGTCTCACTGAGCGGTGTAGATTCGCTGATCATGGACTTTGCTACGCTGGAATACATTTCCTCTGCGGGTCTGCGTGTGCTGCTTTCCGCTCAAAAGGTGATGAACAAACAGGGCAAAATGACGATTTTGCATGTTAATGAAACCATCATGGAGGTATTTGAGGTAACAGGATTTATTGACATCCTTGCCATAGAATAAAAATATTGGCTGAATCTTAATCATTTTGATGAAATATACTATGAGAACACAAATAAGTATGGACTTTGATTTCAATAATTGTTATATGACTTGAATTTTCTATAAGAAGGAGCCCTTTTATCATGGCGGATAATAAATATTTTATTGAAAAGAGCTTCCGGAGTTATCTTATCCCTTCGGTATTATCTATTCTGGGAGGCAATATCAGCATCTTAATAGATAACTGTATTGCCGGCGCATTTTTAGGTGAAAAAGCGCTTGCTGCCATGAGCATTGTCAATCCTGTGTTTAATATCATTACATCCGCTGGTTTGCTGATTTTCGGCGGCGCATCCACCCTGGCCAGTATCAGTATCGGCAACAGCGATATAGAGAAAAAAAACCTATATTTTTCCCTTTCATTTTATCTGGCTGTCATTGTTGGAGTAGTTATTACAATAGCAGGGCTGATTACACTTTCACCACTCATCCGTGTCCTGGGAGCATCTGGAGAACTGGCCTTATATGCTCGTGATTATTGCAGGGTCATGTTTCTCGGCAGCTTTGCCCTGATTGTCATCTATTTCCCGCTAAACTTCTTTCGTATTGAGGGAATGGCGAGGATGGGAATGCGGATGTTCCTTATTATGAGCGTATTGGACATCCTGTTGGATCTGATGCTGGTAGTAGTTCTTCCGCTGGGAATGACGGGAATGGCACTGGCTACGGTAATCAGCGCCATAGTAGCGGTAGCAGCGGTTTGCCCCAAATTATTCGCCGCACAGACCGGATATCGCTTTGTGCAGCCGGGAAATTGCAGAATGGAAATCAGGCAAATTATGATGAAAGGAAGTCCGTTGGCATTAGGAAATTTATATACGGTTATTCGGGTGAGAGTTTTGAACAGCTTGCTGCTCTCAAGTGGAGGAAGTCTTGCCCTGGCATCCTATGTCTGCGCCAACAATGTAAATATTGTAGGTATGGCACTAATTACAGGGATATCCCAAACAGTAGCACCAATTACCGGTGTGCTATTTGGCGAACGGGATGGTGCAGGCATCAAGCGCATTGCTCGTAAAGCATCTACAACCGGAATGGCTGTAACATTAGGATTTTGGTTAGTGCTAATGGTGTTTCGTGAACCGCTCGCACTGCTGTTCGGTATGACAACACCCCGGCAGATGGAAGCAGCACAGACGGCAATTATGATTCTATCGGCCAATTTGATTTTTGTAATGTTTTCTTGCGTCCTCATTAGTTGCTATATGACCTGTGATCATACAGGGGTGGCAAATCTTCTGACTATTTCGAGGGGTCTGGTGTGTGCATTGGCATTTTGTGTTGTCGGATCTCGACTGTTTGGTACAACGGGAGTACTGGGTGGTCTTGTTCTTGCCGAAATTGCAACACTTATACTGGCTTTGGCGACTACCGCCTGGATGCGTCGGCACAATACGGATTATGATGGTATTTTACTGCTCAGCCGCAAACGGTTTCAAGAGGGAATCAGCATGACACATAGTGTCCTTAACACTTCAGAGAGCATTTCAAAAGCAGCGGCCTTGACCGCAACATTTTGTGAGGAGCAAGGATTGGCGCCGAAAAGAGTCATGGCGGTCAGCCTTGGCGTAGAAGAAATCATGGTGCTTATGTCAAAGTATGCGCTGACCGGTCAGGACGAGCATATCGGTCTTCGCCTTGTCATCTCGTCAGAGGAAACGGTTACCCGAATACGGTGTGGAGGAAAATGGTTCAATCCGCTTACATTCAAGGCGGAAGATGAACTTGATTATATGGGTATAAAAATGTTGTTGCGAATGGCACAGGATGTGTCTTACTCCACCAATCTCGGCTTTAATAATATCAAGGTTATTATTTAGCCTTTCAATTCAAAAGAGGTGTAATCATGGAAACGCTAGTTGCTACATATGCATCTGTCGAGAAGATGCTTCAAAAACAATACATAGACGTCATTGCGAGGAACCAAACCAGTGTTGGTGTTGAGATTGAGCTTCCGCTGGTTCCGGTGGCGGGGGGACGGATCGATCCTGCATTTCTTGTGTCCCTTACAGGGCATCTTCGTGATATGGGCTTTACTGAAACAGGACGGACGCTGGATGGTGATGTCTGTGCAATGGAAAACAAGGACAAAGATGTATGCTCGTTTGAAACCACCTGGAATACGCTGGAGTTTTCTATGGAGCATAGCGCCAGCCTCAGTTCATTAGCCCGCCGTTTTTACCATCTGTTTTTTCAGGTGCAGAAGTTTTGTCTGGAACATGATTATTATCTGTGTGGCAGGGGAATCAATCCCAACGCTGCCGGGCTCTGCCCGGAGCCGCTGCATACGCCTATATTACTTGCAAAATCACAGTTTTTGGCTCAATTTACAGGGCATCATGACGGTGAGATATTCCACGCGATCTGTGCATCCACGCAGACACATCTGGACGCCAAAAATCAGACGCAGTATATTCGATTGTTCCGGCTCCTGCGCAAAGCCTATGCTTTAGAGGGGCTGTTTTTTGCTAATTCGCCTTCACCAGCAACTCGTGAATCACCAGCAACTCGTGAATCACCAGCAACTCGTGAACTGTTCATCCGCCATCCGGCACTTGCCGCTCTTGAACAAAATACATTATGTTTCAGAGATGAACTATGGAAGCACTGCGGTGCCCCCAACGTCAAAAACGGAACGAAGGAGATTGGGAATGCAGCGGAACTTTGTAACTATTTAGCCGAAATGAAGCTGTTCATTCTTCCGGACGGTGAGGGCTTTCGTCCCATTGCTCCGATTTCACTCCGAAAACATTTTGAACAAGGAGGATCCGAGAAGGATTTGACGGCTTTCCGCTCTCTGGAATCTGTGGCACCAACAAAAAAAGGTAGTCTTGAAGTACGATCCACCTGTACTCAGCCGCTGGATCAACTGCTGGAACCCGTAGCTTTTTATTTAGGCTTGTCAGCAAATCCAGACCGGGCGGAAGAACTGATAGACGCACTTTATAAAACTCATTTTACCAATGAGCGTCCTGCAGCGGTACGTGATAAATTGATGCAGTGCTCCGCAGAACAGTTGCGGCAATCATTGCGGGATGAACTAACAGTTCTGCTGGATGCCGCACTGGAAGGATTGATTGGAAGAAGACGAAAAGAGGAGCGCTTCCTTATTCCGTTGAAACATCGTTTCAATAAGGCAGTCTATAATTCGCCTGCCCTTATGCAAAGTCAGAACCCTTTGGAGGAGGCAAAAACACAAATGGAACAAATCAAGAGGTGGTACTATGAAAATTAAACGACGTATAAGAAATGCCCTGCTAATGGTGAGCATTGCTGCAATCACTTTGATCATGCTGGTTTCGCTGTCAGGACTGTTTTCACTACGGGGTAATTTATCTGCCCAGATGAATCATACCAGTAAGACGATTGCTTCCAGTAATGCCGAAGATATGCTTTCCATGAGCATCCGCCTGGCTGAGTCCACGGCCCGGTTGAATGCCAGTAAAATAAGCGGTGATTTTTCCCGCATCAAGGGAGAATTGCTAACACTCAAAGGGGATATTGAAAACCTCTATGCAGGCGGAGGAATTGTATCTCCTGTTGCTGCAGTAGATCGATACGAGGAGTATATCATCTCTCAGAAAGCATCACTGACTCAGAATGAGATCGACAAAAACTTGACATTGCTGGCGGGTGCTTCCGCGATGTTTGACCATATTCTGGCGCATGAAGACAAGATATCCCTGGCATATATCGTACTGGAAAATGGTATGGTATTTTCCAGTACCGATACTTTTTATCCTGAGGTAGAAAAGGCAGATATGCGCACTCGGGATTGGTACCGTAATGCTGTGAAAGCAGGAGACATATGCTGGTCAGAGCTCTATGCAGGCACCGATGGACGCAACTATGTTACGGTGGCAATTCCGGTTTATAACCAGAATAAGATATTCGGTGTCGTTGCTTTCGACCTGAGGGTAAGTGAAATCTCTGAGGTGGTGCTTCGCAAAACAGATGCATCCTTTACAGATGCATTTATCATAAGCGCCGATGGAAAAGTGCTCCTGAGTACCGATGATGTGGAGCTTACCACGAAGTCTGATGCTTACAAGGCAGTGATGGAACAGGTTGACTTTTCCGCCAATGCATTTGGCTGCTATCAGGGAGACAGTATTATTGCAGGATATGCTCAAATTGACGAAACAGGGTGGACATTAATCAACTGTTTGGACTACAACCAGGTAGTTGAGCCGGTTCGAAAAGTGGAAGCAACGGTGACGAAGTCCTCAGAGGCTATGCAGGGCGTTATGTCCCGACAAATTTTAAGTATCTTTGCTATTTTTGCACTTTGTCTGGTGCTGGTATTTGCTGCGGTTCTGTTCGTCAGCCAGAAGGTAGCAGGAAAAATCACGCAACCGGTGGATATTCTAGCAACCGGTGCCGGTGAACTTGGCAGCGGCAACTTGGAGCATGTCATTCCGGATCTGGGCAGTGATGAGCTTGGTATGCTGGCTCAGAGTTTCAATAGAATGTCTCAGCGAATGAGAGAATACATTGATAACCTTACAACAGTTACAGCTGAAAAGGAGCGTATCGGAGCAGAGCTGGATGTGGCCAAGCATATTCAGGCCAGTATGCTCCCCTGTATCTTCCCTGCCTTTCCTGAACGTCCGGAGCTGGACATATATGCTACCATGACCCCCGCCAAAGAGGTAGGCGGCGACTTTTATGACTTCTTTCTTGTGGATGACGATAGGCTCGCCATGGTGATGGCTGATGTGTCCGGTAAAGGCGTTCCGGCAGCTCTCTTTATGGTGATTGCCAAGACGCTGCTAAAAAATGTGGCACAGACAGGCCTTTCGCCCAAAGGTGTATTGGAAAAGGTAAACAATCAGCTCTGCGTGAATAACGAGGCGGAGATGTTCGTCACGGTCTGGCTGGGAATTCTTGAGATTTCCACAGGAAAACTGGTCTGCGCCAATGCCGGGCATGAGTATCCGGTGATAAAACGTGCTGATAGTGAGTATGAGCTGGTAAAGGACAGACACGGATTTGTACTGGCGGGTATGGAGGGCTCTCATTACAGGGAATATGAGCTTCAGATAGAACCCGGTGACCGGTTGTTTCTCTACACGGACGGTGTGGCCGAGGCCACTGATGCCAACAATGAGCTCTATGGTACCGACAGAATGCTGGCAGCGCTTAACCGCAACAAAGAGAAGGACTGTGAAACTCTGCTACGCCGCATGAAGGAGGAAATTGACACCTTTGTAGGCGAGGCTCCTCAGTTTGACGATATTACCATGCTGAGTCTGGAGCTGAGATCCCGCAACAGTTCCCCTATGAAAAAGATAAAGCTGATCCCTACGCTAGAATCCATGGAGCTGGTCACTGCCTTTGTGGATCGGGAGCTGGAGACGGCGGGCATTTCCATGAAGGTAATCGTGCAGATGAACATTGCTGTGGATGAGGTTCTCTCTAATATTGTCCTGTACTCAGATGCCAGCGATGCTACCGTGGGAGTGCAAGTAGAAGATGGATGTGTTACATTACGCTTTGCCGATAATGGCCGTCCCTATAACCCCACTGAGAAACCGGATCCGGATACTACGCTATCCGCAGAGAATCGGGATATCGGAGGGTTGGGCATTTTCATGGTGAAGAAATCCATGGATACCGTGGAATACGAATATCGTGACGCACTTAACATTTTGACATTGACAAAACAGAACTGATCTATGAGGAGGTCAAGGTATGAAAGGGTATCTAATTCGTCACGGACTAACAGATGCCATATTGAATGGACTCTACTGGGGATCAACAGATGTCTCTGTTAATGAGAAGCTTTTATATTTATTTTGGTGAAGAACCGGATGACGTACTTTTCAAGAAACGAATTCTATCAAACGCTATGCTTTACAGATTTGGCCGCCTACTTAAAAACAACAGACCAGCCATCAGAGGCTGACAAAGAAATAAGAATCATGTATCTCAACCGGGGGTGGCGGGACTGGGGCAATGATCAGCGAGAGAAATATGCTCTAAATTCAATGTAAAGAAAGGTGATCCACCATATGAGACAGAATTTTTCGAGGGCGGTGGTGCTTGAGCTGACCCTGTTGACCCTTATATTCTTGCTGACAGGATGTAGTTCCAAGGCAAATTTAACTGTTACCGAAGCGATGCAAATGAATGCTACCCCTGAGCGTCGGACAATGGATTTTTCCACACCGCTCTATCACACCCTGACAGCCCTGCTGGTACGGGATAACAGCGGGACAGAGAATGTGAAAAAGCAGGGAGTGGAAGGAAGTGTTCAGCGTGTACCGGTGGAATCTGCCCGATACGGCATCACCAGCATAGTAGCGCAGGACTATCTCAACGGAAAATACCCAGATGCCAAGCTCTCCTTATACTCCAATGCTGCCGATGCAATATTGGCGCTTCAAAGCGGTAAGCTGGACTATGTGATGACCTCTCGATCTGTCGCCTTCTATATGATCAAGCAGGCTGCCGGACTCAAGGTTACACAGGATGATATGGTGGACGAAGCCTGCTATATCGCCGTGTCAAAACAACGAGCAGACCTGAAAGAGAAGATAAATGATGTACTGACGCAGTTTAAAGGCGATGGTACCCTTGATGAGTTAAACGGGCGCTGGGTGGCCGATGGTCCGGACTATTACCGTACTATGGAAATAGCTGAGGCACAGGGAACAAACGGGGTATTAAAAGTCGCACTTTCTCCGGATGTACCGCCTATCTGTTTTGTACAGGATGGGGCGTGCGTAGGGATTGATGTGGAGTTGATCCAGCGCATTGCGCTTAAGATGGATATGACGGTGGAATTCACGATTATGGATTTTGATGCACTTCTTCCAGCAATTCAGTCCGGTAAGGTAGATCTGGCGATCTCCGATATTAACGCCACGGAGGAACGGCGTAAGATGGTGGATTTTACTCTGCCCTATTTTGCAAACCCTCAGGTGCTGGTGACCCGGGAGGATACGGGGGAGAGCGCTGCTTTCGTTCAGTCCTCCGATGAGGTGGTCTCCAGTCAGATAAAAAAGAGCTTATGGGATAGCCTTAAATCCAGCTTTACCAGAACGTTTGTTACGGAAAACCGTTGGAAGCTGGTGCTTGACGGAATGAAGATCACAGTTCTCATCTCCATCTGTTCAGGGATTCTCGGTTCCCTCATGGGCTTTGTCATATGTATGCTGCGACGCAGTAAAAAGCGAATTGCTTCTCTTCTTGCGGCGGCATTTATCCGGCTCATTCAAGGAACGCCTATTGTGGTACTGCTGATGATTCTCTACTACATTATTTTTGGTAAGTTGGACATATCCGCTATCCTGGTGGCAATTTTCGGATTTGCAGTCAACTTTGGAGTCTATGTATCCGAGATGATGCGTACTGGCATAGATGCGGTGGATCAGGGACAGATAGAGGCGGCACAGGCCCTGGGCTTCACCGGAATCAAGACATTCCTAAAGATTACCTTTCCGCAGGCGGCCAGACATTTTCTGCCGGTATTCAAGGGGGAGTTTATCTCTATGGTTAAGATGACCTCGGTTGTGGGTTATATCGCCATTCAGGATCTTACCAAGGTGTCTGACATCATTCGCAGTCGTACGTTGGAGGCGTTCTTTCCGTTGATCGCCACGGCGGTGATTTATTTCCTGGTGGCGAATATCCTGACGATTTTACTTTCACGTCTGGAAATTAAACTGGACCCTAAGCGGCGTAAGCGTAATGTGAAAGGAGTAGTGATGAGATGATTTCCATCCAACATTTGAAAAAAGCATACCCCAACGTGACGCCCTTCTCGGATGTCAACGTGAATATTGGGAAGGGAGAAGTGGTTTCCATCATTGGTCCTTCTGGTACAGGAAAATCTACGCTGCTGCGGTGCCTGAATTTGCTGGAGACGCCCACTGCCGGCAGGATCATTGTGGACGGAAAGGATATTACGGCAAAAGGTGCGGATATTTTTGCTGTCCGGCGCAAGATGGGTATGGTGTTTCAATCCTTCAACTTATTCTCCCATCTGACAGTGATTGAAAATATCATGTTGGGTCCGGTAGATTTGTTAAAGCTGTCAAGGCAGGAGGCATACGAGAAGGGGATGCACCTGCTGGCCACCGTGGGTCTTGCACAAAAAGCACTGTCCTATCCGGATGAGTTATCCGGAGGTCAAAAGCAGAGGGTTGCAATTGCACGAGCATTGGCTATGAATCCAGAGATAATTCTCTTTGATGAACCAACTTCGGCATTGGATCCAACGATGGTAAGCGAGGTATTGGCTGTCATCCGGGCATTGGCAAGAGAGGGATTGACGATGATGATTGTCACTCACGAGATGAAATTCGCCAGAGACGTGTCCACTCGTGTTCTGTATATGGATGAAGGCGGTATTTATGAGGATGGCCCACCGGAACAGATTTTTGATAACCCTCAGCGGGAGCGGACCAGGGGATTTGTGAAACGTCTTAAGACCTTTGAACGGGAGATTACTTCATCTGCCTTTGACTTTATTGAGGTTAGTACCGGTATTGAGGAGTTTGGCCGCCGACAGCTTCTGTCCCAACGACAGGTTAACAATCTGCAGTTAGTTTTTGAAGAGTTATGTGTCCAGATACTTTTGGATCAAAAAAGCGTACTTCCCCTGCGGTTCTCGGCCTCTGTCTCGGAGCTGGACGGCTCCTGTGAGGCGGCGATATGCTATAGTGGTCCCCCCTTTGATCTATTTACTGAGCGGTCAGACGAGTTGTCAGTCAGAATGGTGCTGGGTCTGACCAAAGAACATACCTGGAGTGGAGAAAACGGGAATCATATTACACTGGTTTTATAAAAAATCCAACAGGTCTGTAGTTTGCTTATCTGGATTATAAGAAAAATATCAGTTCTACTGCACATGCATTCTTTACATATCACTTAAGAAAAGATGGGATAGATCAAAATCTTCTATAAGAAGAAATTGGTCTATTCCATCTTTGCTGTTTGAATAAAAAGATCCATCCAATCGTGCGTTATATAATGTAACTATCCGGGAAATGATAAAGAATAAATTGATTATAAGAGTGGCAGATACGATTTTTCATAAAAAAGGAATATTATTAACAGAAATTCGAATAATATTCCCGTAATGATCAAAAATGAGGCCATTTTACATAGACTTTACAAACTATATACAAAACCGTGATATCTGTGATACAAGTTTCGTGATAAATTGAAATAGTCAATTAGAGTGTGTATGAAAAAAGGAGAAAAGATTATGAAAAAGAATGTAAGAAAGTTGGCAGCATTATTGTTGACATGTATTTTAGCAGTTGCAGCATTAAGCGCATGTTCCAATCAGAGTAAAGATAATACAAAGACGGAGGAATCAACCGGTACTGCCAATGATTCCACTTCAACAGATAATTCAAGTACACCGGACGATTCAAATTCAACAGACAATGAGGCAGCATTAAGCGGAACGATTACATTGTCTGGATCTACCTCAATGGAGAAACTTGCAAATGCAGCAGCAGAGGCTTTTATGAATAAGTATCCCGACACAACGGTATCCCCTGAGTTTACAGGATCCAGTGCAGGTATTGAAGCTCTTTTACAGGGTACAGTAGATATCGGTAATTCTTCCAGAGAATTAAAGGATACTGAAGTAAGCGGCGGTGCAGTAGCTAATGTAGTGGCAATCGATGGTATTGCTGTAATTGTAGATAAAGCAAATACAGTAACAAATCTCACAAAGGATCAATTAATTGGTATTTATACCGGAACAATTAAGAACTGGAGTGAATTAGGCGGAGCAGATCAGCCAATCGTAGTAGTTGGTAGAGAATCCGGTTCAGGTACAAGAGGTGCTTTCGAAGAGTTGAATGGAATTCAGGACAAATGTGTATATGCAAATGAAATCAACAGCACCGGTGGTGTTATGGCAAAGGTTGCATCCACACCGGGAGCAATTGGATATGTATCACTTGATGTATTGGATGATACTGTAACAGCATTAAATCTTGAGGGCGTTGCACCAAACGTTGAAGATATCAAAGCTGGAACCTACTTCTTAAGCCGTCCTTTCGTAATGGCTACCAAGGGTGAAATTTCTGCACAGAATGAATTGGTTCAGGCATTCTTAAACTATATGTTATCAGATGAAGGTCAGGAACTTGTTCAGAGCATCGGACTAATCACAGTAAAATAATCGTATACAATTATGACAATTTCTCAGATGTCAGGAAGAATGCCAGGGAGAACCCGGAATTCTTCCTTACTCTGTTAATAAACGAATATAAGGAGTTTATATGAGTGATAGAAGTTTTTCCATCGTCGGAAATTATAAAACAAAAAATACAGTAGAGAAGGTCGCAGGTGTTATATTTACATTCTGTGCGTTTTTTGCTGTTCTGGCTGTTTTTTCGATTACATTATATATGTTTATCAGCGGAACTCCAGCAATATTTGAAGTGGGACTGAAAAAAATATTATTTGGAACAGTATGGGCACCAACTGCAGCGGAGCCTAAATTTGGTATTTTTTATGTCATCCTCACCTCCATTGTCGGTACGGCCATGGCCATATTAATTGGTGTGCCCATTGGCGTTATGACTGCAGTATTTCTTGCGGAAACAGCACCAAAATGGCTGGCAGGTATTGTGAAACCTGCAGTTGAGCTTCTCGCAGGAATACCTTCTGTAATTTATGGACTGCTGGGTATCTTAATCTTGAATCCATTTATATATAAAATAGAATTAAGTATTTTTAAAAATGATCCGTCTCATCAGTTTACAGGGGGTTCTAATTTGATTTCAGCGGTATTGGTACTTGCGGTGATGATTTTGCCGACGGTGATTAATATCAGTGAGTCGGCCTTAAAAGCGGTTCCGCTCCACTATAAACAGGCATCCCTGGCGCTAGGAGCAACACAGATACAAACCATATTTAAAGTGATTCTTCCGGCAGCAAAATCAGGAGTTATTACGGCAGTTGTGCTTGGCGTAGGCCGTGCAATCGGAGAGGCTATGGCGATTAGTCTTGTAGCAGGGAATGGGGCGAATCTGCCGCTTCCTTTTAATTCGGTCCGATTTTTAACAACAGCAGTTGTAAGTGAAATGTCCTATGCGGCAGATACACATAAGAGAGTATTATTTACAATTGGTCTGGTATTATTTGCTTTTATTATGATCATTAATTTAGTCTTGAATAAGGTCATGAAGGGAGGAAGAAAAAATGCCGACAGCTAGTATTTATCAAAAACGCAACAGGCCTTTTGATGGTCTTGCATATGCGGTTATATATTTTTGCGCATTTATATCAATCTTTCTCCTTGCCGGTATTGTGGGCTATGTCGCTTATAGAGGAGTATCCTCCATTAGCTGGCCCTTCCTTACTACCGTTCCAAGCGCACTTAAGGGTACCTTTGGCGTAGCCGGCAATATAGTAAATACGCTCTATATCATAATGATAACGTTGTTAATTGCAGTTCCTTTCGGAATCGGTGCCGCAGTTTATTTGAATGAGTATGCAAAACCCGGAAAATTAGTACAACTGATCGAGTTTACGACAGAGACATTATCCGGAATTCCTTCCATTGTATTTGGTTTATTTGGTTATGTATTCTTTGGAATTACGATGAAGTTAGGGTACTCGATCCTAACCGGAGCACTGACCCTTACCTTAATGGTGCTGCCGCTGATTACAAGAAATACGCAGGAGGCGCTAAAAACCGTTCCGGGCAGTTACAGAAGCGGTGCATTGGGAATCGGTGCCACAAAATGGTATATGATACGTACGATATTGCTGCCTTCTGCCATGCCCGGAATTATTACAGGGGTAATATTATCCATCGGCAGAATTGTGGGGGAATCGGCGGCCTTATTATTTACCGCAGGAAGCGGGTATCTGCTTCCAAAGCTGGGTGAGTATGGCGAAGGGTTATTCAAGAAGGTTCTTCAGCCAGGCGGGACACTCACCATTCAATTATTCCTTAGCATGGAAAAAGCACATTATGATGATGCTTTTGGAATTGCTCTGGTATTGTTGATTATCGTATTTGGAATTAATATGTTAACAAAATACTTGTCACATAAACTTAATGTGAATAAGTAAAGGAGGATATGATGATAAAGGATAAGATAAGTACTAAGGGACTGAATTTACATTATGGAACGAATCACGCCTTAAAAGAAATAAATATGAATATAAAGGAGAAGGCAATTACTGCTTTTATCGGACCTTCCGGATGTGGTAAGTCAACGTTTCTAAAGACACTTAATCGAATGAATGACCTTATACCAAGTGTAGTAATTGACGGCCTGGTCATGCTGGATGGAGAAAATATTTATGATCCCAGAGTAGATACTACGCTGCTGCGTAAAAAGATAGGGATGGTTTTTCAACAGCCAAATCCCTTTCCCATGTCGATCTATGATAATATAGCTTATGGACCGAGAATTCACGGGATCAAATCGAAAGCCAAATTAGATGAAATCGTGGAGCAAAGCTTAATGGGAGCGGCATTATTGGACGAGGTAAAGGATAGACTAAAGAAATCGGCATTGGGTCTTTCCGGAGGCCAACAGCAAAGACTCTGTATTGCCAGAGCACTTGCAGTTGAACCTGAGGTACTGCTCATGGATGAGCCTACTTCGGCCCTGGATCCAATCTCAACTTTAAAGATAGAGGATCTGATGTCAGAATTAAAAGAGAAATATACGGTGGCGATTGTAACGCATAATATGCAGCAGGCTGCCCGTATTTCAGATTATACCGCGTTCTTTTTGGTGGGGGAAGTGGTAGAGTTTGCTCCAACAGATACGCTATTTACCAGACCGGTTGATAAAAGAACAGAGGATTACATCACAGGCAGATTTGGCTGATTTCTTTATTTACACAATTTAGAGGATAAATTATAATATTTATAGGAGGGATCGTTATGACGGCCAGACTTAGTTTTGAGCATGAGCTTCAATTACTAAAAGAGAATCTTACGGAAATGGGACATAAGATAGAAGATGCAATTGAAAAAACCCTGCAGGCATTTGAGACACAGGATGAGAGTATGTGTAAGGAAATTATACAGGGAGATCGAACGATCAATGATATGGAAAAGACCATAGAATCACGATGTCTTTCCCTGATTTTAAAACAGCAGCCGGTGGCAAGGGATTTAAGAATTGTCACAACCGCCTTGAAGGTAGTAACTGATATGGAACGGATTGGTGACCATGCTTCGGATATTGCTGAATTGATTGTCAGAGAACGGAGAGAACCCATATATAATCTTGTAAAACATATTCCTGATATGGGAAGAGTTGCAAAAGAAATGGTACATGATGCAGTACAGGCTTTTACAAGTCTTAATGTGGAGGCCTCAAAAGAGATAATTAATCGGGATGATGTGGTTGACGAACTGTTTGATAAAGTGAAAGAGGAAGTTGCCACGCTTCTTCGAACATCTTCCGAACATGTAGATCAGTGCGTGGATATTTTAATGATTGCAAAGTATTTTGAGCGTATTGGCGATCATGCCGTTAATATCTGCGAATGGACGGAATTTCATGAAACTGGTTCCCTAAACAATATTCGTTTATTATAATCCGATAAAATTCCGATACAACTCTTTTAAAGACATTATCGCATCATTAACTTAAGTGACTGTTCCCGGGGGTTGTATCGTTTTATTGGTATCATGAAAATAATATGTTCTAAATTGTAGAGTGTATTTGTGAGGTATCAGGAGGCGGATTGTATGGAAAAAATATATGTAATTGAAGATGATGAAAATATCAGGGAACTTTTAAAAGTGGCACTGGAGGGCTTTGGCTATCAAACCAGGGCTTATGAGGCGGCTGAGCCGGCTTTGGAGCAAATGAAGGGGGAAAAACCGGATCTTGCGGTTTTTGATCTTATGCTTCCCGGAATAGATGGATTGTCGGCCATCAGAGTGATGAAACAGGACCCTTTTTTAAAAAACATCCCTGTTATTTGTCTCACGGCGAAAGATAAAGAGTTGGATAAAGTAATTGGACTTGATGTTGGAGCGGATGATTATATTACAAAGCCCTTTGGTGTATTGGAGCTGGCAGCAAGGATAAGATCTCTGCTAAGAAGATCCAGTAAAACGGAAAATGATGATATGATTTCCATTCAGAATATGACCATCAATCCCTTAACCAGAGAAGTTAAGGTTTCCGGTCATCTGGTAGAGCTCACCTTCAAGGAGTATGAATTGTTAATGTACTTAATAGAAAATGGTTCCCGGGTTGTATCCAGGGACGAACTTTTAAATCAGATCTGGGGGTATGAATATGACGGGGAATCAAGAACCCTGGATATTCATATACGAACCTTAAGGCAAAAACTTGGTAAGGTTGGTACAGACTGTATTAAGACGGTACGAAGTGTAGGTTATCGTTTTGCAAAGGCTGGGGAGTAAGTTGAAACGTGCAATATTTCAAAAGTTCACATTAATATTAGCACTGGCGCTGATCATCAGCGGCAGTATTTTTGGTATCACAATTCATAATATTATTCTGGACAAAACCAGAAATAATATGGTATATACATTAAGAATTGCGGACCATACCATGGATTATAGCGGGGACTTGAAGGCTCAGGTGGATGCACTTAAGAAGGCTTCAAAAGATAGTACAACACGATTTACCATCATGGATATGGAAGGTAATGTCTATGCCGACAGTGATGTAGCCGCCGCCAGTCAGATGAAGAACCATAAGGACCGGGAAGAAGTTCGGGAGGCACTGAAAAACGGAATCGGAGAGGGAAGAAGAAAGTCGGATACCCTTAACATCTCCATGCTTTACGTTGCCTGTATATCGGATAATGGTAAATTCATTTTACGGCAGGCGATTCCTTTTTCAGGTCTTGGGCAATACATGGGATCATTAATGCCGGCAATGCTAATCAGTATCGGCATATCTTTGTTAATCTCTATCCTTTTGGCAAGACGTTTTGCTCAGTCAATTACCAGTCCGCTGCAGGAAATTGCAGATGAATTATTTAAATTAAAGGAAGAAAAACCGGAATTTGATTTTAAGGATTATAAATATGATGAGATGAACTTTATTGCAGATAATATTGTAAAGCTATCGAAATCACTCTCGGATTCTATGAAGCGGATTGAATTTGAGAAACTGATCCGACAGGAATTTTTCTCTAATGCGTCCCACGAGTTGAAGACGCCCATCACTTCTGTAAGAGGCTATATAGAATTATTGGAAAATGGTATGGTCACCGATGAGAAGATGAAGAAAGATTTTATGGCACGTATAAAAAAAGAAACGGAAAATATGACAAACCTCATCAATGATATCCTGATGATATCCAGGCTGGAGACGAAGGAAGCAGAGGTTGTCCTGTCTGACGTGCGTATCTGTCCACTGGTTGAAGAGGTCTGCACCTCGCTGGAACCTCTTGCAAAGGAATGCAAAGTTACACTTGATATTAAGTGCAAGCCTTTCGTGATGAAAGCAAATATTCAGCAGCTGCGTGAACTCTTCAGTAATTTAATCACCAATGCCATCAAATATAATAAGCAGGACGGGAAGGTATTTGTAACGGTTGATGCGGAGGCGGATGAAATGGTTATTATTGTCCGTGATACAGGTGTGGGCATTCCGGAGGAAGCAAAGCAAAGGGTATTTGAGCGGTTCTATCGCGTTGATAAGGGTAGAAGCAAGAAAATGGGAGGCACCGGTCTGGGGCTTTCCATTGTAAAACATGTAGTAAATTATTATAATGGATCGATTGAACTGCAAAGTAAATTAATGGAGGGCACCACATTTACCGTTCGCCTTCCAATGAAATAACAGAATAAATATAAATTATCTTTTCATAATATAATCTGCTTTTTAAGTTAACTATTTGACACTTTATGACGATAAATAGTTTATTAGGGATATTTACGCGTAATCATACAAAAGATCGGAGCAGGTACTTTATGAAGAGAAAATTAAATACAGTATTTTTTGGCGTATCTTTTTTAGCGGCTATATTACTGGAGTCTTATTGTATTCAGAGAATAAATGAGGATATGATCAGTGTTGGAGGAATGGGAATTGTTGTTCTAATAACAGGATATCTCTTGCTGGGATCGATCAAAGAGGACTTGTTACACACCAGAGACCGAATAAAGAATTATGTGGAAGAATTTTATCGTGTGGAGATGCTAAGACAAAAGGATAAAGATGAAGAGACGAATAAGGTCATGAAAGCGACCTATATGACATTGAAAAAGAATACAGCGCTTATTCAAAAGTCAATGGAGGAGCTTCAGAACAGGATGGATTCTCTTGAGAAAGAAAGAGATAAGGATGTCTTAATGTTAATTGAGCTTCAGAAGAAATCACTGTCAGGTCAGAAGAACGCGCTTCATATGCAATTAAACTATGATAATCAGAACACAAAAAAGATAGTGAAGGCAATATTAGATCCTAGTAACCAAGAGGAACAAAATAAGCTGATCCGGCAGGCGATTGACTTATCGGAATATAATAATAAGATTTTACAAGAAACAATGATCCATCTGAATGCGATACTAAGAAAAAATGATACAATTCATTTTGACATGGAGGAAATCGATGGATCAGACCAGATTGGGAATGACATCAGTTATGATATCGGGGATGATACCGAATATAAAATCGGTTATGATATAGGACAGGATACAAGCTATGAAATTGGGAATGACATCGAAAATGAGAATGGTAGGGATTTTGATTATGAAGTAGGAAATGATGCATGGAATCAAATAGGAGCCGATACCGGGGATAATATCAAATATGACCACAATGACATTGGGAATGATACCCGGAATGAAGAGTATGTAGAAACGGATCCTATATATTCGGAGTTAGGGACATTGAACTATATGTATGACAGTGAGAAGATGGAAAACCCAGATGAGGAAGAGGACATTTCTTATGAGAGTGAGTCTGGTTCGAAGGATCAAACAGAGGCGTCTTCCGTTGTTCCGCTTTATGAAGATCCTAATAAATCATTAACAGCAGATGAAATCGCCTCTTTGTTTGCATCATTCGGTTCATAGTAAGGTTGATTACAAATCCAAATAATCATCATCCTTATACATTTTTCTGGTTGCTCTTTTTCTATAGTATGCACTCTTCCTTTTCAGACGGGGACGTTCAACCAATATAAAATATAAAATAGTGATTAATATAAAGATTCCTATAATGACTCCGATGATAACCGGACGAAGGGAATCTTTTTCTTTAACCGCAGCATTCTGATCAGGGGTTGATGCAGGAGGATTGACAACGGGTTCTGTGTTCGTGAGCGTGGTTTTCTGTACATTATTATAGATGATATCAGCACCACCCACATATTTACCGTCATAGGTATAGGAGATAGAGCCAATGATATTATCACCTTCTTTAATTTTTGTCGATGGAAAGAAGGAAACATCCTTTTGCGCATCGTTAAAAGAAGCAGTATTAGGTAAGACCAGATAACCCTTTTCATCTGTTTCGATGGGGGAGGCAGATTTGCTTAACAGTGGATTAAACATGGTGAACATGGGTGATTCGTGAATCGTCTGCGATGTTTTCGAATCTGAAATCGGATAGATTGAAAAATTATCGAATCCAAAATTTAATAAGCGTTGTGTGTCAGTATATTGGTGATCAAAAGTATCGTCTTTCATGATGACACAAATAAGCTCCAGATCTCCCCGTTTCGCTACGGTGACAAGCGTATACTTAGCCTCACTGGTATATCCGGTTTTTCCGCCGAGGCAGCCATCAAAAGAATAACTTTCTTTTGTGATAAATCGGTGATGATTTCTTAAGTACCTGGTCTCTGACTGAATATTGGTTGGTGGAATCTGATAATTACGTGTCCCAAAGATTTTCGCAAAGGTATCATTCTTCATGGCCGCCCTTGTAATCAAAGCCATATCATAGGCAGAGGTTACATGCTCCTTATTCGGAAGCCCATGCGGATTTACAAAATTAGAGTCCTTGCAGCCAAGACTTTTGGCCTTTTCATTCATCATTGTGGCAAAATTCTCAACAGTACCACCCACATGCTCTGCCAAGGCATAACTTACCTCGTTGGCAGATTCGAGGAGCATTCCATAGAGACACTGCTGTATGGTGAGTTTTTCTCCTACATCAATACCGATTCGGCTGCTATCAAGATCAACCTTAAAAACAGCATCCTTAGAAAAAGTAACAATATCCCCCAATGAGGAGTTTTCCAAAACAACAAGAGCTGTCAAAATCTTGGTGATGCTGGCAGGATAATGCACTTTATCAATATTTTTTTCATATAAAATAAGACCGGTAGAGGCTTCCATTACAATGGCAGAATCAGCAAATACGGAGGGGCCTTCCGGCCATGAGGTATCACCAATATCAGCATATGCAATGCCGGAGGGGACAAGTGGGAACAGGACCAATATAATAACTATAATAAAAGCAGTTAACTGCCGTTTCATAATATCCTCCAATCTGCTGTAACAACCTGAAGGCCGGAGACAGCACAAATATAACGATTGAAAAGTTGATGCTATCATTCAATCTTCGGATTTTCAATAGATAAGATCAGCCATATTAGATCATATGGTAATGTGGTCATTTTAACAGTCAGGATGTTCCTATGCGTCCCAAAGCAGGAATTCCGAAACCTAGCTGAGAGAATAGTCGCCCAACGGGACCGGCTGTGCAGGATGTCAGAGATTTCCGGAAACGCACGATAAAGCTCTGCATGGATAATCGAATCAATATCGTTGATAATTATTCCGTCAATGGAACGTCCAAAAATCAATAAGTAATATGTCATCAAGAAGGAATCAATCAGTTCATTCCGCATGAAAGCAAGTATGGTAAGGTTTCACATAAACTAAGTCATGAAAATCTTCCATGCCACTTAACATAGTTCTCAGGCTTATGGTATTGTTCGCAAATTTATTGTACTATATGCCTTCTTCTATTGCAAATATGAAAATACATTATTCATTTTCAATAGAAGGACAGATTGCTGAGTAGACTGTAAAAGGACAATAAATCAACATGCATTAAAAGGAAAGAAATAATCTGACGTTGTTCTTTTGTTTTCATTGCTTTGGGGGATAGGCGGTGATCTTCTATCCTTAGGTAATACGTATTATCTTATGAAGTTGGTTCTGGCTTTTTCCACAGGCTCCGGTGCGGGGAAAGCTTCCTTACTGAACTCTTTCATTTTTAACATCCATGCCATGTTCTGCCCCAGATTCTTAAGAACGGATAAGCCCTCCAGATCTTGGGATACTTCCCCGGGTACAGCCCCATGAATTGCATTCCAATAGAAGGAGGGTGCAATCAGCATCTCAGAGATCAGAAGGTAATGATTTAGCTGGTCAAAAGTAGCGACACCGCCGGACCGTCTTAACACAGCGATTGCAGCGCCCACTTTAAGGCGCAATCTTCCCTGATTCGGATAAAAGAGGCGATCCAGAAAACATTTCATGGTTCCGGCAATACCGGAATAATATACGGGGCTGCCAAATAAAATACCATCTGCCTCATAAATTTTTGATACTATTTCACATAATTTATCATTAGAATGGACACAATAGCCGTCTTTACAACGATTACAGGCGATGCATCCCTTAATCTCCATATTTCCGATATGTATAATTTCTGTGGTGATTTCCTGTGCATTTAATTCATCACATACGGTTTTTAATGATTGGAAGGTATTACCGTTTGGCTTGGGACTTCCGTTGACTGCAATAACTTTCATAACCCGACTCCTTTCAAATAAGAAACAATTAAATCTTACATAGTATACTACAAAAAATCACATTTTAAAATACCTTCTGTAAAATACGCAAAAAAGACACAATTGACTAATAAAGGAATACTAGCTATAATCTAATTCATAGAAAGAATGTCTGAATTAAAGGATTCTCCTTTCGATCAATTCGAAGGGAGCATGTTTGGTATAAGAAGAGGTAGTGTGAAAATTAAAATTTTCACACGGCAAATTTGTGCTGATGCCCAAATTCGCGGGCATTGGCAGCATGGAGGATTAATATGAGACTTAGGAATGTAAGCGGTTCGAGAGAAATTGTGGCGGCGAATGATTATGTTGTACACGAACCGGAGGCACAGAAGGAAAGATGGAGTGCATTATTTGCCAATGATCATCCCATCCATGTGGAAATCGGCATGGGAAAGGGAAAATTTATTATAGAGCAGGCTATGAAAAATCCGGAGATTAATTATATCGGCATAGAAAAGTATTCCAGCGTATTGCTTCGTGCTCTTGAAAAGAGAAAAGAAATAGAATTGGATAACCTCTATTTTATTCGATATGATGCTGAATATCTGAATGATATCTTCGATGAAGAGGAGATTTCCAGAATTTATCTCAACTTCTCAGACCCCTGGCCCAAGGATCGTCATGCAAAGAGGCGATTAACGTCCAGAGAGTTTTTAAATAAATATGATAAATGTTTAAAAAGAGAAGGGGATGTAATTTTTAAAACCGATAACAGAATTCTGTTTGATTTTTCCCTTGAGGAAGTTAATGAAGCAAAATGGACGTTAGTGGAAGTTACCTTTGATCTGCATCATAGTGAATATTTAGAGGGTAATATCATGACTGAATACGAAGAGAGATTTGTTTCGGAGGGAAATCCGATTCATCGTATGCGGATTTTAAGATAAGAAAGTGGCAGATACTTCAGGCACAGACAGGGTTTCATGGAAAAACGTTGTACGAGGTGCTATTTTATGTGCTGTCTCATAAAATGGTAAAAAAGACTTGGCGGTGCTAAATGAAAATGTCGTTCAAGCAAAAAATTGCAAAGGCAACAGGAAACAACCGAAACTTAAATACGAAGGTATTAAGATTTAAATCTTCCTGGGATGAAGTATCAGGCATTCTGGATAAAGCTATGAAAAAGAAGAAAAAAAAGTAATTGGAATAAGGTTTCATTTCATTATGTATTTCACATAATAGAATTAGAAATAGAGATACTAATAGATCATATAAAGTACATTGAGCGAAAACTCAAAAAACAGATAGGAGGAAATAATATGGCTTTTCAATTTACAGATGCAAACTTTCAAAAAGAAGCATTAGAATCGGACATACCTGTACTTGTTGATTTTTATGCGGATTGGTGCGGTCCTTGCAAAATGGTGGCACCGATTGTAGCAGAACTTGCAAATGAATATCAAGGTGTATTTAAAATCGGAAAATTGAATGTGGATGAGGAGTCTGAGACTGCCGGGCGTTACAGAGTAATGTCGATTCCTACGATGATGATTTTCAAAAATGGGACAGCAGTTGACACAATTGTAGGCGCAGTTCCCAAAAAAGCATTAACAGAGAAGCTGGAAGCTTATAAATAAATTCTGGTTTATGGTATAATAAGGAAGGTTTTGCCGAAAATAAAGGTAAAGCAAGGTCTAAAAAGGGATTTTGCTTTACCTTTATAAAAAAATTATCTAATTTTTTAAAATAATATAAAAAACACTTGCAATTTGTTATCATATCATATATAATGACTTTTGCGTCCAACAAATAAACGCAAGCGCTTCTAGCTCAGTTGGTAGAGCACCTGACTCTTAATCAGGGTGTCCAGGGTTCGAGCCCCTGGAGGCGCACTTACAAAGTATCGGTTTTGCAGACATAGGAGCTGCGGGGTCGGTGCTTTTTTCTTGTCCCTGTTTATGCGGGTTTGCGGGCTTT
>JAEXNR010000015.1 GCA_023439505.1 Bacillota bacterium | reverse complement strand
ACCTTCGGGCTTATTATGTAATATATTTTAATGAAACAGCGCCCCCATAAAGAAATAGAAAGATAGCAATCTCGATACCTGCGCAGGATCCAAACCTCCGGACAATTATATGATCCATAAATACATGTCGCGATATAGCATCCTGCTGACTTGCTCTCAGAATACGGTTTGAGCACATATTCTGTATGCCAGGCGATATCTCGATTCCAATCAGAATCATATGTCAGCTCTTCCTTTGATAGTAAAATGTTACTATCTTTTATTTCAGCAATTTTTATTATTCCCTTAAACGGGTACGGTTGATGGTATTTGTAATAAGAATCAGGAGGTGTATTAGCATTACTTCTAATATAGCGTTGGCAAAGTTTATCTGATAATACTAAACTACCCTTTTCTGGATTAAAGTCGACAATCTCTCTCTCTACTCGTATATTTCCTGCAGGAGGTTCGTAATGAATAATGACACGATTTTTATTAACAAAGATTTTAATATCTTTATCTTCGAGACCGATGTTCTTCTCCTTTAAGTAGCCATATAAGTCATTTAAAGTCTTAAATTTTGAGCTAACAGTTTTACTATAAGTTTCTTTTCGTCTTTTGTATTCTTGATGTAATACATTTAATAATGCCTCTAATTATTGAATAAAGTCATGATATATGGATACAATAAAATACATTTAATTACATATAAAAATTTTAATTGCGATTAATTTGATTTTAAATTATCAAAATTAATCAAGTAAAAATTAAATGTATTTAATTCTATTTTACTTTTGGGAATAATTGTGCTATAGTCATATTAATAAAGCAATGATTGGGGATGAGCTTAAGCAATGGTAAAGAGAGAACTGTATTTGGAACGCATACGGCCATTTTATCATTCAGAAATGGTAAAAGTAATCACTGGTATTAGACGTTGTGGCAAATCAACGATTATGAGACAAATGATTCAAGAGTTAAACGACAGTAAGATTCCTGACAATAAAATTATATATATTAATTTTGAAGATTATAAATATCGGAGTATATGTAATGCTGATTCCCTATATGAGTATATTGAAAAGCGGATAAATGAAGATGGAAAATACTATTTGTTTTTTGATGAAATTCAAAATGTCAATCGCTTTGAGCTGGTAATAAATTCATTTCGATCAACACATGATGTAAGTATTTTTATTACAGGGTCAAATTCAAAACTTTTGTCCGGAGAGCTGGCAACGCATCTAAGTGGAAGAACCATTTCATTTCGGATTATGCCTTTTAATTTTAAGGAATACTGCGAATGTCAGTCTGAAATGCAAAGAATTAAAACGAAGGAAGAACTGTTGGATGAATATATGAAATGGGGTGGATTTCCGCTGGTATGTAAGGAAGAAGAGGAAAGCAGTAAAGAAATTATTTTATCAAATATTTATGATTCAGTCGTTTTAAAGGATATTGTGATGAGAAATAAAGTTGCGTCACCAGTTGCATTAGAGAAGATATTGGAGTATGTAGTAGCAAATTCCTCAACTACTATTTCGGGTAATGCGATTGCATCATCGCTTACCGATGAAACTCAATCAGTTTCAGCACCCACGGTGTATGATTATCTGAAGTACATTGTAGATGCATGTATCTGTGATAAAGTATCGAGATATGATATACGCGGAAAAAAAATATTGGCATATGAAGGGAAAACATATGTTTGCGATTTGGGATTTTTTCATATAAAGAAAAATCGGGTTAAGGATGAGTATAATTACATTGTGGAGACAATATGTTACAATGAGTTAATTTCAAGAGGATATCAGGTCTATATTGGAAAAACCTATCGGGGAGAAGTCGATTTTATTGCCCAAAAGGGAGAAGAGAAATTTTATGTCCAGGCTGCCTATCTGTTAAGTGATGAACACGTAATAGAGCGTGAATTTGGTGCATATGAGAACATTAATGATAATTATCCGAAATATGTGATCACTTTAGATAGAGTAACTCTGTCACGAGATGGAATTATTCATAAGAATTTGATTGAGTTTTTGTTGGATGTGCGATAGACATCCAGCTAAAATCCGCACCAACATCAATACCGACCGAGAATGAGATCAAATAATAGGTGTAAAATAAAGTACTTGTGGCATGAATGAAATACAAGGGAGGGTTGGAGTCTGCACCTTTGAAGCTGCAGGCAATATGGGCGTAGATGACTGCCTTTTGGACAATCAGGAGGAAAGTATGTTAAGTAAAGCAATGATTCGTAATAGAGCGAATGCTGCTTCTTATTCAAAAGGAGTAGATCTTTATAACAAGAATTATGTGAAAGAGTTTTCGGTAGAGGAAGATGAGATTTATGATGATATTATTGCTGTTGTAAAGGGGAGCGGACGCAACCGTTACGAGGTAAGAATTTCCTATGACAAGGAAGAGGATGAAATCGGGGATATCGATTGTGAATGTCCTGCGTTTGAGAGTTATAGCGGTATCTGCAAGCATTGTGTGGCAGTTCTGCTGGAGTATGAAGACTTTGTCTCAAGGCAAAAGGTGATAGCAAAAATTGCTTCAGATCGGGAGGCAGCGGTTAACAAACTGAACACGATGAAAGGTTTCCCGCAAGGGAAAACTGAGGTGGCTCCAAAAAGATTTGAAACAACACCGACAATGAAGCAGCTGTTGACGAATCAGGTCAGAAAGAGGACGCTTCTTGCGGTGCAGGATACTGATTATGGAAAGATACAGCTGGAACCGCATTTGTCCTGTACCGGTAATAGCATAAATCTGGAATTTAAAATAGGTCTTTTACACAAATACGTTCTCAAGGATATTTTTGCTTTTGATCAGGCAATTGAGAATAATGAGCATGTAACCTATGGTCAGAAATTACAATTTACACATACAATAGAAGCTTTTGACTCACAATCCAGGCCTATAGTTCAGTTTGTCCGCAATTGGGTATATCGATATAAAAATAATTATAAACATCAGGTCTATTATGGCAATTCTTACGGCTATTCTCAAACAAAATTGAAGATTGTACCTCTTCATACAACTGATCTGGAAGAAATGCTGGAGGCCGCCAACAACGGTTCTCTTCTTGCCGATATAAATGGGACGGGTGAGAAAGTCTGGCAGGTGACGGAGGATAAACTGCCAAGAAAGATGACGATCAACGGAAATAAGGACGGGATACAGGTTACTATCAATTATTTATTTGGTTTTCAATGCAAGCAGCATAATATCTATTTTCATGAGGATAAGATCTATAGGATACCAAAATCTGACTTGATGCCGATATGGGGATTTATGAAATGCATGGCTGAAATTCCGAATCGTACAGTGAATATCAGTCGGGAGGATGTTCCTGCCTTCTGCAGAGAATTATTGCCGGTTCTGGAGAAGCATTTCACCTGTGTGAAGAAAAATTTTGAGGAAAAGGATTACGGGATATTGCCGGCTGGCTTTGAGATATATCTGGATGCACCTCAGAGGGATTTCATTACCTGTAAGGTGATGGCTGTCTATGGAGATAACAAGTATAATATTTATAATCAGACAAAAGCATCCGCGATAAGAGATATGGTAAGTGAGGCGGGGATAGGAAGTATTGTTTCCTCATTTTGCAATGCCTTTGATGAGGGAGAACAGGTCATGGTAGTCGCAGAGGATGAGGATAAGATCTATGAATTCTTAATGAACGGAATACCCAGATTACAGGAGATCGCAGAGGTATTTGTCTCGGATGCACTAAGATGTATGAAAGTAATAGCAGCACCCAGGGTATCGGTAGGAGTATCGATTGCAGGAAATCTTCTGGAGCTGAAGATGACCTCAGGGGATATGTCCAGAGAACAGTTGTTGGAGATATTAACGAGGTATGATCGCAGAAAGAAATTTTACCGTCTGAAGAATGGAGATTTTGTTAACGTGGCCGACGAGGAGATAGCGTCACTGTTGGAACTTAAGCAAGGCCTGCATCTTACGCAATCACAGCTGCTGCAAAATGTCGTACAGCTTCCAAGATACCGTGCCTTATACCTGGATGCGGAATTAAAGGAGAGAAAATCCCTTCAGGTGACTAAGGATAAGGACTTTAAGTCACTGATCCGCAACATGAAGACAGTGGAGGATAATGATTTCGACATACCCGATTGTCTGGAGAAGGTTCTCAGGGAATATCAAAAGCGGGGCTATCTGTGGATTAAGACGTTATTATATAATGGCTTTGGTGGAATACTGGCTGATGATATGGGCCTTGGCAAGACGCTTCAGGTTATATGCTTTTTGCTGTCCGAATATCAGGAGTCGGTTCCAAAGGGTAATAACAGGGCACTGATTGTCTGTCCTGCCTCCTTAGTATATAACTGGATGAATGAAATGAATAAATTTGCTCCGCAGCTTCCGGTAAAAATGATCGTAGGAACCTTAGGGGAGCGTCAGGAGCTGATACAGAATTCGGGGGCAAAGGATATTCTCGTTACCTCCTATGATTTGTTAAAACGTGATATTGAATATTATGATAAATTAACCTTTCGTTATGAAATCATTGATGAAGCTCAGGCCATCAAAAACTTTAACACGCAGGCGGCGAAATCTGTGAAAATGATTCATTCGGAGTTTAAGCTGGCACTGACCGGTACCCCAATTGAGAACAGACTAAGTGAGTTGTGGAGTATATTTGATTATCTTATGCCCCAATTTCTATATTCTTATCAGAAATTTCGGGAAGAGATGGAATTACCAATTGTCCAAAGCCAGGATAAGTCAGCTATGATGCGGCTTCAAAAAATGATTACACCTTTTGTACTGCGGCGATTGAAAAAGGATGTTCTGAAGGATTTGCCGGACAAGCTGGAAGAGTGTGTAGTAGCACCACTTCAGGGGGAACAGCAGAAGCTGTATGATGCTCATGTTAAAAAATTACAGATTATTCTGAATAAGCAGTCGGAGGAAGAATTTAAGAATTCTAAGATTCAGATTTTATCGGAGTTGACAAAATTGAGGCAGATTTGCTGTGATCCGGCACTGTTATATGATAATTATCAGGACGGTTCTGCGAAGTTGGAAGTTTGTATGGACTTAATACGGGATGCAATCAGCGGCGGCCATAAGATCCTTCTCTTTTCTCAATTTACATCCATGCTGGACAGAATACAGATTAAGCTGCAGCAGGAAAATATCGGCTTCTATTCGTTGTCGGGCTCTACGAGTAAGGAAAGCAGAATAAAGATGGTGGAAGAATTTAACAGGGATATGACACCGGTATTCTGCATTTCGCTAAAAGCAGGGGGAACAGGACTTAATCTGACCGCCGCTGATATCGTAATACATTATGATCCGTGGTGGAATCTTGCGGTGCAGAATCAGGCCACAGACAGGGCACATAGAATTGGACAGATGAAGGTAGTCAATGTGTATAAATTAATTGTAAAAGGTACGATAGAAGAAAATATCATGAAGCTTCAGGAGCAGAAAAGTGAATTAGCGGAGCAGGTATTAGGCGGTGAAGGTATCAGCGCCGGAAGCTTCACAAGAGAGGAGCTGCTGGGATTGTTATAGATAGTACAAAAAAGTCAAGCAGATATTTACAAAAATATGAACTTGCAAGACCCATAAAGGAATGATTTTAGAATCCACTTTTTTATTGCTGACTGAAAAACGTTAGTTTTTCAGTGCCCTCGCTGTAGCTATGTCTTTTTTTGGAGAGCATAGTGCAAATATCGGTACCTGGTACAATGCCCAAAATATGAATGTGATAGACAAATATCGGCAATGCCATTTAGATAATCGTTCGATTTTTGTTTGGTAATATAAAGAATAACCGGTGCCTGTCACCATTACTAAGAAGTTATTAGAGATAACTATTCGCGAAACGCATTCACGATAGAGAACAGGTATATGTCGGTATTAGCCAATAGCCAAATAATGTTGAAAACTACCAGTAGATGTGTTACAATCGTTTCAAGAAAGTACCCATGACAGGGTGGTAACCTCCCGAGCCAATGAAAACCGGATAACCGGAATACATAGGAAGGGAGGTGGCGCAAATGACAGCATATGAAATCATTATGATTTTCTTAGGAATATTGGCTTTGTTGATTTCCTTTGGCGGATTAATTGTTGCGTTGCTTACCTTTCTCGATAAGAGAAACAAGCGCAAATAAAAATGCCCCTCCTGTCTGACCCACAGGAGAGGCGGTGTCCGTAAGGACATTAACACTTTTGCTCGGAGCATCCACTTTGGAGTGGGTGCTTTCTTTACTTTTAATATAACATAAATCATTAGTAAATTCAAGGTTTTTTTGACGTGCCTGAATTACCAAAAAATACCGGTGACAGCTGAAAGAATGGTGAAAGAATGAAAGTAATATGAAAAGTAATATCGGTACCTGGTACAATGTCTAAATGATTTGCTTAGACTGCTGTAAGAGTCCTATTGCCATTGCCAAATCATAATGAGAACCCTTCTTCTTACGGTTGCCGGGTGCCAGATTAATAATGATTTTCTTGGCAGGAATGGTATAACCGCTGTAGATCATAGATGCCTGAATTCTTTCACCCGCTTCTTTCACAGCCTGATCACCAAGACCGATAATGGAAATCATCGCTTATCCATGTAGGGTATCAGTTTCAATTTCTACAGGATATCCATCGATACCTGCAATAGCAAAACTTTTTACCATGGTAGCCATTGTTCATTTTCCCCCATGCTTTCCTGAATGACTTTTTCTCTTGGATCGACGAGTGAAACGTCTTCCACAAAGTTTTGATATAACTCCCGGCTGTTATACCTGAAAATCCAAGAATTTTCTCTACGGTGATCAATGAGCTTGCCTGCATACCCAAGTATGTTGTATAACTACTCCAAGGATAGTCAGCGGGTCGGTCTACCATACAGGCCTTTACCGGATTAAGGTGGATATGGCGGCTGGTTTGAAGGAGATATCCGTCGTCTTCTACAATGACTGCATGATAACGACCCTGGAAGAGATGCCCTGCAAGCTGATATTTTTCATTGAAATATTTGGTGTAGATCAGGCAGATACGCCGCATGATATGCCAGATTTCTTTATCCAGCGTTTCTAGTTTGTAAATGAACATGATTGGTCATAAGACAATAGCTATGAAGTGAAAATGGAAATAGTTTTTTTGTGTAATATCGGTACCTGGTACAATGTTCAAATTAGTACGCTGGTTGCGAGCACTGGCATGTCGGATACCTCCAAGTGGCTCTGTGAATATAAAGATACTGCAAGTTCCTTCTCTTATATATCGGAATCAATTTTCTGGTTACTTCCTTTGCGCATAGGAAGAGGTTTCCTTGCTTCTGCGCGACCATAAAGTTTTAGTTTTGCATTATCCGAGTTAACATTTTAAACGGTAAACGGTACCTGTCACCTTTGCTTATTTGTTTTTTATTAATCTGTTTATTTCATTACTATGAGAAATAGCTACGCGTTTTAGATTATCTACATCAAAAAGCAGCTTTTCAATATCAGCTGTATTGGATTTAAGCTCTTGCGTGTTTGGCGTATATTGTTCCATCATAAGTGATATATTTTTATCTGTTACATTTTCAAGATGTAATTCAATTCTCGTTGTTCTCTTGTCAATGTTATTAATAGACTCCTTTATGCCAGACATATCATTTTTTAATTCTGATAGCATTTCTAAAATCAATTCATCATTATTCATACTGTTTATACCTCCATTGGTTATATTATATCATGCTATTAAATAGCTATCAACCATGGTTTTGGCTGAGTTGGCCATTTTTAAATCTTTTGCTCCTTTACGCTTTTCATTATTTTTCAAATTACTTGAAAAGTAGTTATCATACTTGACAGATACTTAACACTGTTATATACTGTGCATATAAACATATATACAGATGAAAAGGAGGGTGAATTGTTTGTTTATTACGGTCTCAAATAATGAAGCAATCCCACTCTATGAGCAGATAGAAAGGCAGATTATAGCACAAATAGTTAGCGGTGATATGAAACCTGGTACTATACTACCTTCAATCCGTGCCCTAGCAAAAGAACTTATGATAAGTGTTATTACAGTTAAAAAAGCATACGAACATCTTGAAACGGGCGGTTATATTTTAACCAGGGCAGGTAAAGAATCTATTATAACTGATACATGGGCGCAACTGTTAAGAGAGGCTAAAACTGAAAAAATACAGCAATATTTTATAGCAGGTATTGATGAATGCAGATTACATGGGATGAAAGATGATGAAATACTTCAAAAATTTACTATGATACTTGAAAGAAAACAAGGGGAATAGGAGGACAAAGATGAAATATAATGATGCTTTAGTCGTAAATGAATTATCCAAAGTATTTGACCTATTCGCACTTGATAACATAAGTTTTCGAATACCTAAGGGTAGTATTATGGGATTTATTGGCCAAAACGGTGCGGGTAAAAGTACAACAATAAAGTGTATAATGAATTTCATCAATTTTAATAAAGGCGAAATTACTATTTTTGGAAAGGATAGCAGACAGCAATCGGAAGAAATTCGCAATTTGGTAGGTTACGTAGGTGAGGAGCAATATTACTATGAAGATATGTCGGTTGAATGGACCGGGAAATTCATAGGCAGATATTACAGCAATTGGGATCATCGCAGATTTAATGATTTGTTACAACGTTTTTCTGTTGACAAAAACAAGAAATTGAAAGAGTTATCGAAAGGTATGAAAGTAAAATTATCACTATCTTTAGCGCTATCACATAACCCTCGACTTTTAATTTTGGATGAACCAACATCTGGATTAGATCCTATTGTACGTGAGGAAATTCTGGAGATATTAATGGAAACCATTCAGGATGGGGAATGCTCCATATTCATGTCCTCACATATAACATCAGATATAGAAAGAATCGCCGATTATGTTACCTATATTGACAAAGGTAAGATTATTTTATCTGAAGAAAAAGATAATCTTCTTAATGAATGGAAACTCATTAAGGCTTCAAACGAGGAATATGATAGTACTCTTGGTAGTCAACTAATTGGGATAAGAAGGGGAAAATTTGGATTTAGTGGTTTGACTAGAGATGTAGATAGATTTTCATCAGAATTTCATATGATACATCCTAAGGGGAACTTCATAATTGAGAGGGTGACCCTGGATGAATTATTAATATGGTTTGTAAAGGATGGTGAATAGATATGATTGGTCTTATAATAAAAGACTTTTCAATACAGAGAAAGTCTCTGTTCAGATATCTTATAGCTACATTGCTCTTTTTGTTTATATTTGCTTTTGTATTAGAACAGCAGATTTTATTCGTATTAGCCATGTTTCCGATTATTTATGGGTTTTTGGATCGTTCACTATATGAAGATGAAACGAATAATACATTAAGACTTTTAGTTTCACTGCCTATAAAAAAAGAAATAATAGTTTATTCAAAATATGTTTCGACAGCCATTATGCTTACTGTAACTACGATAGTATGTTCTGTTGTAAGCAAAATATTTGTTGTCAATAATATATGGAAGACAAATAATACATTATCATCAACAGCTTTTTTATCAATGGTTATGATATTTGTTATACTGATTTCTTCTTATCTTCCGGTGGTTTATAAGATTGGATACATTCGTGCAGCTGGCATTTATCGATTTGTTTTAATGGGGATTTTTGCTTTGGCAATTTCCTTTTCAGTATTAGCAAAAGATTTTCTGGCAACATGGCAATTGATTGATGATATATCTAATTTTGTAAGTGCTTTGGGGCCGTTATATTTAAATGCTATTCTGTTAATTATTGTATTCATTATATATTATATATCAATTAAAATATCTAAATTATTTTTTAGTCACAGAAATCTGTTCTAGTAAAGGAGCTATTCCGGTATTTCTCAGGAGGAGAGTATATGTACATTAAAATATTTAACAAGTTAAGTAAAAGCCAAAGAATTGGATTAATTATTTGTACTCTTATTTTATTAGCAGTTGGTATAGTTATCTTGATATATAAATAATATTTTGTTCGCATAGCCCACTACAATGGCATAGTGGGCTGTTTTTTAGTCATATCACGAGAACTCATTTGAATTTCAGCAAGGATGATACACCTTAAGGTATGCATCAAACCATTGTTCCCAGTAAAAGCATAGCCTTCTTTGTGATATACTTTTGATGATGAGCAGCAATAACCAAAAGATGAAAAGGAGCTGAAAGATAACAATCTCAAATCCAAGACTTGGAAGCCGCCCTTCACTTCCATAATATGAATAAATCCATACTCCGATAAATAGATTACGTAGCAAAATCGAGGATGTCTTCGCGCATGATCCTTTCCGATCCCGAAGATAAATCTTCAAAAGAAGCATACCAAAAGTCTGTTTCCGCTCGGTTAATAGGGGAATCAATAGTAATACAACAGCTTCAGAGACCAGAAATAATCCCACAGACAACGCCTCATTATCTGCATTTCTATATAGTATTAACATACTCAGTACATGCATACCTTTTATGATGACAGCATCTATGAGTAAGGAAAGAACTCTTCTTAATATGCTTACCCTTTCCGTACTTATCTCTCGATCATTGGCAGGATTGGGTAGATACCTGTCAATACAGCCTGCAAAATAATACCCTAACATTGCTCCTAGCGTATTGATCATCAAATCATCTACATCTGCAAAGCGGTATGCGCGCGGATAAATACCATAAATTCCGGTATACTGTGTAAATTCATAGAACAAGCTTAAGAGTAAGCCCAAAACAGCGATCCATGATAAAGAAAACTTAAAATATTTTCTTAAATATACTCCAAAGGGAATCGTCAAGACCACATTAAATGCCACGGTATAAAAGGAGGAACTGCGCAAGGCTGGAAGCCAGGTTCCTGGATCTGTAAAAGCAAAACCCGAGTTATCCATAAAGGTTTTGATAAACAAAAATGGTCTTAAGTTCGGTTGAATATGTTTCATGTTGTTTACAGATTCAAAGGAAGGTAACGGAAGAAGCGTCATGAACCAAGCCGTGATCATATATAAAGCAAAAGAAGCTGCAACGATACTTCCACGAATTCTTACCACTCCGTAAGTTCGATACTGATGAACCAGTATCGGGATAAATGACATATATATGATTAACATAAAAACCAAAATACCGTTGGCAATCGGATTTAAATATACACTCATTTCTCTTCTCCTAATAAATTTATTATTTCATATTTTCTTCAGTATGGCATAATAACAGTAATACAAATTTGAACCAAATCTCTACTGTACTGTAAAATATTAAATTTTCAAGGTTCTTTTGAAAGGGTAGGCATAGAAAAAACTATGTTTTGTTCCCGCCATCATGACATTGATCTTTATATGGAGTGTCCTGATAACCTTTTTGTTTGAGCTTATAAATCTTGCGGTCAAGAATTGACTTCCAAAAGCTATGAAACCAGTTTGATTTACCAAACAACAATACTACCTTCGGGCTTATTATGTAATATATTTTAATGAAACAGCGCCCCCATAAAGAAATAGAAAGATAGCAATCTCGATACCTGCGCAGGATCCA